>NZ_JBICSL010000001.1:0-799179 GCF_043197045.1 Micromonospora sp. NPDC049282 | reverse complement strand
AACCGAAGATCAACCACCCCCCGACCAGCCCACCAACTACCAGACACCCCACCGTCAACCCCACCCCACCAGCCCAAACAAGATGGAACTACTCCCGTGCAACAGCGCGCATCTGGGGGTGGGGGGTGGGAAGGGCGGGAGGGGATAGGGTTTACGGGTGCACCCCCCGTCCGGCTGGACGCGGGGTCGTCGTCGTGTCAAGCGCTGGAAGTGATCACTGATGCTCACCGGACTCTTCGCCGCCGCCCTGGCCGACCCCGGGCTGGCCCGGGCGCGTGACCTGGCGCGCTCCGGTGCTGCGCAGGTCGACGGGCTCGACCTCACCGCCCCCGCCGCGCTGCGCCCGTTCGCCGTGGCCGCCGTCGCCGCCGACGAGCCGGCCGGTGGCGCGGGTCGCCCGGTGCTCGCGGTCACCGCCACCACCCGCGAGGCCGACGACCTGGTCTCCGCGCTGGGCAGCCTGCTGCCGCCGGAGCAGGTGGCGGTCTTCCCGTCCTGGGAGACGCTGCCGCACGAGCGGCTCTCGCCCCGCTCCGACACGGTCGGGCGGCGCCTCGCCGTGCTGCGCCGGCTGGCCCACCCCGACTCGGCCGACGCGCACGGGCGCACCGGGCCGCTGCGGGTGGTCGTCGCGCCGGTCCGGTCGCTGCTCCAGCCGCAGCTCAAGGGCCTCGGCGACCTCGAACCGGTGCAGCTCGCCGCCGGTGAGGAGGCCGACCTGGAGGAGGTCGCCCGCCGGCTCACCGACATGGCGTACGCCCGGGTCGACCTGGTCACCAAGCGCGGCGAATTCGCCGTGCGGGGCGGCATCCTGGACGTCTTCCCGCCCACCGACGAGCACCCGTCCCGGGTCGAGTTCTGGGGCGACGAGGTGGAGGAGATCCGCACCTTCGCCGTCGCCGACCAGCGCACCATCGAAGGCGTGCCGCAGCTCTGGGCGCCGCCCTGCCGTGAGCTGCTGCTCACCCCGTCGGTGCGGCAGCGGGCCGCCGCGCTCGCCGCCGAGCACCCCGAGCTGGCCGAGATCCTCGACAAGCTGGCCGAGGGCATCCCGGTCGAGGGGATGGAGTCCCTCGCGCCGGCGCTGATCGGCGCCGACGCGCTGGAGCTGCTCGTCGACTGCATGCCGGCCGGCACCCACGTGCTGCTCTGCGACCCGGAGCGGATCCGTACCCGGGCGCACGACCTGGTCCGTACCTCGGAGGAGTTCCTCCAGGCCAGTTGGGCCGCGGCCGCCGTCGGCGGCCAGGCCCCGGTCGACCTCGGCGCCGCCGCCTTCAAGACCCTGGCCGAGGTACGCACGTCAGCCCGCGCCCTGCGCCAGCCCTGGTGGACGCTCGCCCCGTTCGGCCTGGTGGAGGCCGCCCCGGTGCCGGCCCGGCAGCCCTGGGAGGACGCGCCCGCCGAGGTCGACGTCACCCCCGACGACGCCATCGCGGTGAGCCTGGCCGCCCAGCCCGCCCCGCTCTACCACGGCGAGACCGCCCGGGTGGTCGACGACCTGAAGCGCTGGGCCGGTGAGGGCTGGTCGATCGCGCTGGTCTTCGAGGGGCACGGCCCCGCCCAGCGGGCCGTCGAGGTGCTCCGCGACGCCGGCCTCGGCGCCCGGCTCACCGAGGAGGTGCCCACCGCGCCCGCCCCCGGCGAGCTGCTTGTCTCCTGCGGCTGCCTGACCGCCGGCTTCGTCGACGAGGCGTCGAGGTTCGTGCTGCTGACCGGCAACGACGTCACCGGCGGCCGGGGCACCTCGACCCGCGACATGCGCAAGATGCCCAGCCGGCGGCGCAACACCATCGACCCGCTGGAGCTGAAGGCCGGCGACTTCGTCGTGCACGAGCAGCACGGCATCGGCCGCTACGTCGAGCTGGTGCAGCGCACGGTCAACGGCGCCAGCCGCGAATACCTGGTGATCGAGTACGCGGCGAGCAAGCGCGGCCAGCCCGGCGACCGGCTCTTCGTCCCCACCGACCAGCTCGACCAGCTCTCCCGCTACGTCGGCGGCGAGCAGCCGACGCTGCACAAGATGGGTGGCTCGGACTGGCAGAAGTCCAAGGCCCGGGCCCGCAAGGCGGTCCGGGAGATCGCCGCCCAACTCATCCAGCTCTACGCGGCCCGCAAGGCGTCCAAGGGGCACAACTTCGGCCCGGACACCCCGTGGCAGCGGGAGCTGGAGGACGCGTTCCCCTGGCAGGAGACGCCGGACCAGATGGCCGCCATCGAGGAGGTCAAGCGGGACATGGAACAGACCGTCCCGATGGACCGGCTGATCTGCGGCGACGTCGGCTACGGCAAGACCGAGATCGCGGTACGGGCGGCGTTCAAGGCGGTGCAGGACGGCAAGCAGGTGGCCGTGCTGGTGCCCACCACCCTGCTGGTGCAGCAGCACTACAACACGTTCGCCGAGCGGATGAGCCAGTTCCCGGTGAACATCCGGCAGCTCTCCCGGTTCCAGACCCCGAAGGAGTCCGAGCGGACGCTGGAGATGGTCGCCGACGGCAGCGTCGACATCGTCATCGGCACCCACCGGCTGCTCCAGGCGGCCACCCGGTTCAAGCAGCTCGGGCTGGTCGTCATCGACGAGGAGCAGCGCTTCGGCGTCGAGCACAAGGAGCACCTGAAGACGCTGCGCGCCTCGGTCGACGTGCTCGCCATGTCGGCCACCCCGATCCCGCGGACGCTGGAGATGGCGATCACCGGCATCCGCGAGATGTCCACCATCGCCACCCCGCCGGAGGAGCGGCACCCGGTGCTCACCTTCGTCGGGGCGTACGACGACCGGCAGGTGGCCGCGTCCGTCCACCGCGAGCTGCTCCGCGACGGGCAGGTCTTCTACCTGCACAACCGGGTCGAGTCGATCGACCGGACGGCCCGCCGGCTGCGGGAGCTGGTGCCCGAGGCCCGGGTCGCGGTGGCGCACGGCCAGATGGGCGAGGAAGCGCTGGAGAAGGTGATGGTCGGCTTCTGGGAGAAGGAGTTCGACGTCCTGGTCTGCACCACGATCGTCGAGTCCGGCATCGACATCCCGAACGCCAATACGCTGATCGTCGAGCGCGCGGACCTGCTCGGCCTGGCCCAGCTGCACCAGATCCGGGGCCGGGTCGGCCGGGGCCGGGAGCGCGCGTACGCCTACTTCCTCTACCCGCCGGACAAGCCGCTCACCGAGAACGCGCACGAGCGGCTGGCCACCATCGCCCAGCACACCGAGCTGGGCGCCGGCATGTACGTGGCGATGAAGGACCTGGAGATCCGCGGCGCGGGCAACCTGCTCGGCGGCGAGCAGTCCGGCCACATCGAGGGTGTCGGCTTCGACCTGTACGTGCGGATGGTCGGCGAGGCGGTGTCGGCCTTCAAAGGCGAGAGCACCGAGGAGGAGGTGGACGTCAAGATCGACCTGCCGATCGACGCGCACCTGCCGCACGACTACGTCGGGGTGGAGCGGCTGCGGCTGGAGATGTACCGCAAGCTCGCCGAGGCCCGCGACGCCGAGCGGCTGCGCGAGGTGGTGGCCGAGATGACGGACCGCTACGGCGAGCCGCCCGCGCCGGTGCAGAACCTGGTGGCGGTGGCGAACTTCCGGCTGTTGGCCCGCCGCTACGGGCTCACCGACGTCACGATGCAGGGCAAGCACATCCGGTTCGGGCCGCTGCCGCTGCCCGACTCCAAGCAGATGCGGCTCAAGCGCTACCACCCGGACTCGGTCTACAAGCAGGCGGCCGACCAGGTCAGCGTGCCCCGGCCGAGCACCCGCCGGGTCGGCGGCGAGCCGCTGCGCGACCAGGCGCTGCTGGAGTGGTGCGCCCAGCTCCTGAAGGATGTGCTGGGGAATCCGGTCGCGGCGGAGCCGGCGGGGGCGCGGTGAGGTGGGCGGCGTCACAAGCGACTGCGGGGCGTGAGAGAGTGACCGTCATGCGTGCTCGCCGTCTTGTCGCCGTCGCCAGCGTGGCGGTCGGCCTCGTCGCCCTCTCCGGTTGCCGTACCGAGCCGGGGGTCGCCGCCTACATCGGTGACCACCGCGTCACCGAGGACCAGGTCACCTCGATCCTCGACGAGGTCCGGGGCGGTCTGGCCAGCCAGCCGGCCACCGCCCCGCAGTCCGACGCGCTGCTGCCGCCCCGCGACCAGGTGGTCGCGACCCTGGTGCTGTCGGACGTGTGCAAGGAACTCTCCGCCGACAAGGGCTACCAGCCGAAGACCCAGGTGACCGCCGAGCAGGTGGCCCAGCAGACCGGGTTGCCCGCCGACGCGGCGTACCCGAAGCGGGTCGCCGAGTTCTACACCTGTGTCTCCGGCGTGCCGGTGGGCGAGTCGACCGCCCCCTCGAAGGAGGACCTGGCCGCGGTGGTCGCCGCCGGCCGGGCCGCGGGCGCCATCCCGCCGGACGTCTCCGACGCCGACGCCGCCGGCCAGCTCGACGGCGATCAGCTCCGCTCCGCGCTGGCCACCCGCAAGGCGCTCGCCGACGCGATCGACGGGTACGACGTCTCGGTCAACCCGCGCTACCGGCCGCTGGCTTTCCCGGTGCTCACCTTCAAGGGCGACGTGCCGGCGGTCTCCGTGCCGCTGGGCGAGGCGGGCTCGTCGGTCACCGACATCTCCACCCCGGAGCCGGAGACCGGCCAGTCGGTGCCGGTGGTCGAGCCGTCGGCGGCGCCCGGCGCATGACCGCGCGCATCGTCCTGCTGGTCACCTCGCCCCGGCTCCCGGCCGGCCTGCTGACCTCGGCCGCCTGGGACGCCGTACGCTCCGCGCCCGTTCTCACCGGCGTCGACGGCGAGCTGACCCGGGCGGTCCGGACGGCCGGCGCCGAGGTGCGCGTGGTGACCGAGGGCGCGACGCAGGCGCTGCTGGACGCCGCCGCGACGCACGGCGGCGCGGTCTGGCTGGCCGGCCCGGCCGGCGACGAGGCGCTCGCCCGAGAGCTGGGGTTGCGGCTGGCCCGCCAACCGGGCCTGGCCGAGCTGGAGCTGATGTACGGCTCCTGGGACCCGCCGGGCGCCCGGCTGCTCGACGCGGTCGAGGTGATGGACCGGCTGGCGTCCCCGGGCGGCGATCCGTGGAAGCGGGCGCAGACCCACCGCAGCCTGGCCGCGTTCCTGCTCGAGGAGTGCTACGAGGCGTACGACGCGATCGGCGCCGACGACACCGACGCGCTGCGCGAGGAGCTGGGCGACGTGCTGCTCCAGGTGCTGCTGCACGCCCGGTTGGCGGAAGACCTGCCGGAGGGAAAGAGCTGGACCGTCGACGACGTGGCCGGCGGCCTGGTCGAGAAGATGGTGCGGCGCAACCCGCACGTGTTCTCCGGCGAACAGGCCGGCACGATCGAAGAGATCGAGGCCAACTGGGAGCGGATCAAGCGGGCCGAGAAGACCCGTGACTCGGTGCTCGACGGCATCGCGCTGAGCCAGCCCGCGCTCGCCCTGGCCGCGAAGATCCTGGACCGCGCCGGCCGGGTGGGGTTGGCCGTGCCACCGCCGCTCGCCGAGTCGCAGGTCGACCCGGAGGCGCGGCTGGGCGCGAGCCTGCTGGCCACCGTGGCCGCGGCCCGGCAGGCCGGCATCGACCCGGAGGCGGCGCTCCGTCGCGCCACCCTGGCGTACGCCGAGGCGGTCCGCGCCGCCGAGCGCGCCACCCCCGACCAGCCCACCTGACCCACACTCGCCCCCGGCCCTCGGCCCCCGCGCGCCCGGGCCTTCTGACGCGGGAACGACCGTCGATCTTGGAGTTACGGCCCTCGGGAATCGGGTGAATCGGATAAAGGTGGGGCCGCAACTGCAAGATCGCGGTTCTGAGCCCGGAGCTCGGAGCCTGCGCTGTATTCGATCTGCTTCCTGAAGTGCGAGATCTGGTATCCGCACCTCGGGAGTTCTGAAGATCTTGGAAGGAAAGTGCCCCTGGAAGGGCAGCCCCTGGAAGGGCCGTTTCGTACCAAGATCTCGCAGCCGAGCCGAGCCGAGCCGGGTTCGGTTGGGGGGCGCGTCGGGGGCGGTCGGTAGGGTTCGGGGATGGAAGCGTTCGTGCCGCTGGCGGAGCGGATCGTGGAGGCGTTGCTGGAGAGCCGGCCCGGGTTGGCCACCTCCGCCGGGGACCACCGTTACGACGACCGCCTGCCCGACCTCTCCGCGGACGCGCTCGCCGCCGACCAGGCGATGCTGAAGGACGCGGCCGACGCGCTCTCCGAGATCGACCCGGATGTGCTCGACGTCGACGAGGGCGTCGACCACGCGCTGCTCAGCAGCCTGGTCGACCGGGCGCTGTTCGAGGCCACCGAGATCCGCAGCCACGAGTGGGACCCGCTGCGGCACAACCCGGGTCCGCTGCTGCACGCGTTGCTGGCCCGCCCCTACGCGCCGGTCGAGGAGCGACTCGGCCACCTTGCCGGGCGCCTCGATGCCGTACCCGATGCGTTGGCGACCGCCCGCGCGACGCTGCGGGACATGCCGCGGGTCCACGCCGAGACGGCGGTCGGGCAGTTCGCCGGCGCGGCGGCGCTGGTCCGCGACGAGGTGCCGGCGCTGCTCGCGCAGGCGCCGGCGCTGCGTGACCGGGTGGAGCCGGCGGCCACCGCCGCGATCGCCGCGCTGGACGAGTTCGTGGCGTGGCTGCGGGCGGGGCTGGCGGCGGACGCCGGGCCGGGGCGTGACCCGCGGCTGGGCCGGCGGCGCTGGGAGGCGCGGCTGTGGCACACGCTCGACACCGAGCTGGGCGCCGCCGAGGTGCAGCGCCGTGCGTGGGCCAACCTGGACCGGGTGACCGACGAGATCCGGGCGGCGGCGGTCGAGCTGGTCGGCGGTCCGGCCGACGACGAGACGGTACGCCGCGCGCTGGGCCTGCTCGCCGCGGAGCACCCGGACGACGCGACCATCGTGGACCTCGCCTCGGTGACGCTCGACGAGGCCGCCGACTTCGTCCGCCACCACGACCTGGTGAGCACGGTCGACGACCCGTGCGTGATCCAGGAGATGCCGGAGTTCGCCCGGGGCGTGGCGGTGGCCTACTGCGACTCGCCGGGGCCGCTGGAGACCGCCGACGTGCCGACGTTCTACTGCATCGCGCCCACCCCGTCGGACTGGCCGGCGGAGCGGGTGGAGTCGTTCTACCGGGAATACAACGACCACATGATCCGCAATCTGACCGTGCATGAGGCGATGCCCGGTCACTTCCTCCAGCTCGCCCACGCCCGCCGCTACGCCGGCCCGACCCGGGTGCGCGCGCTCACCGAGTCCGGCGTGTTCATCGAGGGCTGGGCGGTCTACACCGAGGAGCTGATGGCCGGGCTGGGCTTCGGTGGGCTGCCGGTGCGGTTGCAGCAGCTCAAGATGCAGCTCCGGATGACCATCAACGCGCTGCTCGACCAGCTCGTGCACTGCGACGACCTGCCCGAGGCGGAGGCGATGGCGCTGATGACCGGGCGTGGCTTCCAGGAGGAGGGTGAGGCGAGCGGGAAGTGGCGGCGCGCGTTGCTCACCTCCACCCAGCTCTCCACCTACTTCGTCGGCTACAGCGAGATGGCCGGGATCGCCGCGGCCCGGCCGGACGGCGTGGCGGTGCGCGACTGGCACGACGCGATGCTGGCGCACGACTGCCCGCCGCCGCGCCACCTGCGCACGCTGCTGGGGGTGTAGAGGTCAGGACGTCTTCGTGCGGCGGTCCACCACGCCGGCGCCGGCCGGCGGGTCGAACGTGGCGGCCTCCACCGTCTCGGTGTAGCGACTCAGCGTGACCTCGGCGGCCTTGCCGTCGAGCGTTCCGGTGAAGCTGCCCAGCACTCCCTCGTTCGTCACGCAGGTGGCGAAGCGTTCCCCGGCGTTGGCGACGTCCACGCAGGTGGCGTGGTGCCCGGCGAGGGTGGTGTCGCTCTGCTTGATGACCGCGTCGGGCTCCAGCGCCGCGTCGGTGAGCAGCCGGATCACCGCCGGCGGGGTGACCAGGCCCTGCTTGCGGGCCTCGTCGTAGACGATCACCGACGGCTTGCCGGCGGTGAGCACCGGCGGCGACACCGTGCAGGAGGTGCGGGCGGAGGTGCTCGCGCACCGGGTCACCGCCTCCTGGGTCACCGTGATCTTGCCACCCGGCCAGGTGTAGGCGGAGCGGAGCGGCTTGGCGGTCTGCGCGATCGAGGCGGTCCGGCCGCCGGCGAGTTGGTAGTCGGCGGCCCAGGTCTGCTCCAGCGCCCGGTCCATCCGCGCGGCGAGGTCGTTGACCAGGTCGGCCCGCCCGAGCGCGACGCCCGCGTCGTCCAGGGTCTGGCAGCCGGTGACCGAGAGCGACGCGATGACCGAGGCGGCGAGCACGCGGAGAGTGGTCGTGGCGGCAGGCATGATGCCCAGCCTTGTCGATCGACGCAACCTCTCGCAAACCGGTTGCCGGTTGACGACCGGTAAACCGGGAATGTCCGTCTCATTCGTCACGGTGAGGGCCGCCCCGACCAGCATGCCGGAAGGCGGGGACCGATACGCTGCGTTCAACACCTGCCCCAGCCGCACCGTCGCGGCCCGAACCGGACCGGCACACACAAACGAGGAGCGACTCAGTGGCAACCATCGAGGGAATTGTCGCCCGGGAGATCCTGGACTCGCGGGGCAACCCGACGGTCGAGGTCGAGGTCGGGCTCGACGACGGCACGATCGCCCGCGCCGCGGTGCCGTCCGGCGCCTCCACCGGCGCCTTCGAGGCGGTCGAGCTGCGCGACGGCGACAAGGACCGCTACCTGGGCAAGGGTGTCGAGAAGGCGGTCGCCAACATCGAGGACCGGATCGTCGACCAGCTCATCGGCTACGAGGCCAGCGAGCAGCGGCTGATCGACCAGAAGATGATCGACATCGACGGCTCGGACAACAAGGGCGAGCTGGGCGCCAACGCCATCCTCGGCGTCTCGCTGGCCGTGGCGAAGGCCGCCGCGGGCAGCGCCGAGCTGAGCCTGTTCCGCTACCTGGGCGGCCCCAACGCGCACCTGCTCCCGGTGCCGATGATGAACATCCTCAACGGTGGCGCGCACGCCGACTCGAACGTCGACATCCAGGAGTTCATGATCGCGCCGATCGGCGCGCCGACGTTCCGGGACGCGGTCCGCTCCGGCGCCGAGGTCTACCACGCGCTGAAGTCGGTGCTGAAGAAGAAGGACCTGTCCACCGGCCTGGGCGACGAGGGCGGCTTCGCCCCGAACCTGCCCACCAACGCCGCCGCGCTGGACCTGATCGCCGAGGCGGTGGAGAAGGCCGGCTACCGGCTCGGCACCGACATCGTCTTCGCGCTCGACGTGGCCGCCACCGAGTTCTTCGACAACGGCGCCTACACGTTCGAGGGCAGCGCGAAGAGTGCCGAGGAGATGAGCAACTACTACACCAAGCTCGCCGGCGACTACCCGATCGTGTCCATCGAGGACCCGCTGGCCGAGGACGACTGGAGCGGCTGGGCCACGCTGACCGCCGCGCTGGGCGACCGGATCCAGATCGTCGGCGACGACCTGTTCGTGACCAACCCGCAGCGCATCGCCCGGGGCATCGCCGAGCGGGCCGCCAACGCGGTGCTGGTCAAGGTCAACCAGATCGGCTCGCTCACCGAGACGCTGGACGCCGTGGACCTGGCCCACCGGGCCGGCTTCAAGTGCATGATGAGCCACCGTTCCGGCGAGACCGAGGACACCACCATCGCCGACCTGGCGGTCGCCACCGGCTGCGGCCAGATCAAGACCGGCGCCCCGGCCCGCTCGGACCGGGTGGCCAAGTACAACCAGCTCCTGCGGATCGAGGAGGAGCTGGCCGACGCGGCGCGGTACGCCGGCGCCGGCGCGTTCCCGCGTTACCGTTCGGCCTGAGGTCAGCGCTCCGGGGAGGGGTGTGACGATGCAGCAGCGCCGCACACCGGGTGGCCAGCGGCCCGCCCGCCGGCCGGGTCAGGCCGGCCGGGCGGGCGGTGCCCGGGTCCGGTCCACGGCCCGCGACGGCGGCGTCCGCGCGGAGACGCGCGCCGCCGGGCGGTCACCCGGCGCGTCCCGCGTCACCGAGGGCGTACGCGCCGCGAACCGTCCGGGCGCGGCCCGGCGCACCGCGGCCGGCGGCCCGGTCAAGCGGCTCACCGCACCCCAACCCCGGCGCTTCACCGGGCGCGCCACCGTGCTGTTCGCGGTGCTGATCGCGCTCGCCCTGGCGTACACCTACCCGGTCCGGGTCTACCTGGACCAGCAGGCGAACATCGAGCGGATGGAGGCCTCCCAGGCCGAGCAGCGGCGGCTGATCGAGAGCCTGACCGCCGAGGCGGCCAAGTGGAAGGACGACGCCTACGTCGAGACCAAGGCGCGCGAGCGCTTCTTCATGGTCCGTCCGGGCGAGACGGCGCTCGTGGTGCTGCGGGACCCGGAAGGCGCGGCCAAGGACGCCGGCAAGGGCGCGAAGCCGGGGGCGCCGAGCGCGCCCGAGCCCTGGTACGACACCCTGTGGTCGAGCGTGCAGGGGGCCAACGCCGAACGCCCCGACAAGTGAACGATTTCGAGAGGCAACGTCCGTGAACGTCGTACCACCGCAGGATCCGGCGGCGGACTCCGTACCCCCGCCGGAGCGCCGGCCGGCCACCGAGGCCGACCTGGCCGCGGTGGCCGCCCAGCTCGGACGCACACCGCGCGGCACCCGGGCGGTGGCCCACCGGTGCCCCTGCGGCCTGCCCGACGTGGTGGAGACGACGCCCCGGCTGGCCGACGGCACGCCCTTCCCGACGCTGTTCTACCTGACCTGCCCCCGGGCCACCGCGGCGTGCAGCCGGCTGGAGTCGGCCGGGCTGATGAAGGAGATGGCCGAGCGGCTCGCCGAGGACCCGGAGCTGGCCGCCCGCTACCGGGCCGCGCACGATGACTACCTGGCCCGCCGCGACGCGATCGGCGAGGTGCCGGAGATCGCCGGCATCTCCGCCGGCGGAATGCCCGGCCGGGTGAAGTGCCTGCACGTGCATCTCGGCCACGCGCTGGCCGCCGGCCCGGGGGTGAACCCGTTCGGCGACGAGACGCTGGCCCTGGTGGAGAAGTGGTGGGCCGCCGGCCCCTGCGTGGACGTGCCCGCGGCGGAGTGAGATGAGCACCTCCGACGAGGTCGTGGTCCGCCGCGCCCGGACCGCCGACGTGCGCGGCATCCGCCGGCTGGTGGACACCTACACCGACGACCGGCGGCTGCTCAGCAAGGCGACCGTGACGCTCTACGAGGACGTGCAGGAGTTCCGGGTCGCGGTGACGCCGGACGGCACGGTGGTCGGCTGCGGCGCGCTGCACGTGATGTGGGAGGACCTGGCCGAGATCCGTACGGTGGCGGTGGACCCGTCCCGCCGGGGGCACCGGCTCGGGCACCGGATCGTCGGCGAGCTGATCGACGCGGCGCGCGAGCTGGGCGTCGCCCGGATCTTCGTGCTGACGTTCGAGACCGGCTTCTTCGGCGCGTTCGGCTTCCGCGAGATCGACGGCGCCCCGGTGCCGCAGCCGGTCTACGAGCAGCTCCTCCGCTCCTACGACGAGGGTGTCGCCGAGTTCCTCGACCTGGAGCGGGTGAAGCCCAACACCCTCGGCAACACCCGCATGCTGCTGCGCCTCTGACGGTGCCGGTGGCTGTCGTAGGGTGACAGCCGTGACTGCGCGCGTGGGGGCCATCGACTGCGGGACCAACTCGATCCGACTGCTGATCGCCGACCTGCCGGATCCGGCCGCGGGAGACGCCGCGCCGCTGGTGGACGTCAGCCGGCGGATGGAGATCGTGCGGCTGGGGCAGGGCGTCGACCGGACCGGCATGCTCGCGCCCGAGGCGATCGAGCGGACCCGGGTGGCGCTCGCCGACTACGCGGCGGAGATCGAGAAGGCCGGCGTCGACCGGGTGCGGATGTGCGCCACCTCGGCCTCCCGCGACGCGTCCAACGCCGCTGACTTCCGGGCCATGGTCGAGCGGACCCTCGGCGTGTCGCCGGAGGTGGTGACCGGCGACGAGGAGGCCCGGCTCTCGTTCACCGGCGCGGTGCGCGGCCTGCCCGCCGACGCCGAGCCGCCGTACCTGGTGGTCGACATCGGCGGCGGCTCCACCGAGTTCGTGGTCGGCACCCGCGAGGACGGCGTGCGCGGGGCGATCTCGGTGGACATCGGCTGCGTCCGGATGACCGAGCGGCACCTGCACGGCGATCCGCCCGGCCCGGCGGAGATCGCCGCCGCCGAGGCGGACATCGCGGCGGCGGTGGACCGGGCGTTGGCCGCCGTGCCCGGCCGGGAGGCCGCCACACTGGTCGGGCTCGCCGGTTCGGTCACCACCGTGGTGGCCCTGGCCGAAGGGCTCCGGGAGTACGACCCGAGCCGCATCCACCACGCCCGGGTGCCGTACGAGCGGGTGGCTTCGGTGACCGCCTACCTGCTCGGGGCCACTCGGGAGCAGCGGCTGGCCGAGCCGGTGATGCACCCGGGCCGGGCCGACGTGATCGGCGCCGGCGCGCTGGTGCTGCGCGTGATCATGGAGCGGGCCGGAATGCCGTCGGTGGTCGCCTCCGAGCACGACATCCTCGACGGCATCGCCTGGAGCCTCGCGTAGCCATGGTCGATCTGCCCGACGAGAGGCTCGATCGTCCCACCTGCCAGGAAGCCGGGAGATCTTGGAAGGCGAGTGCCCCTCTAGGGGCCATTTCGCTCCAAGATCTCGGGCGGCGGCGTCGATCTAGGAGGTGTGGCGCCACGGTATGTCGGGTTGTGGCCGATATCGGAGATGCCACAACTCCATGGTCGACGGCTCAGCCGGTCGACAGGTCCGGTCGGTGCTCCCGCACCCACTTCTCAACGTCCGACTTCCGCCAGACCTTGCCCATGGCCAGCACGGCGATCGGCTCCGGGAAGTTGCGCTGATTGGCGATCACCGACGCACGCTGGCGCGATACGTTGCCGAGCATCGCCCGGATCTCCGACACGCCCACCAACTCCACACGTTGACGATCGCAGCGGCGCAGTCCGTATACGGCGACAACTGCGGAGGCTATTGACTGCGTCAACAGGAGCCGACACGATCGGGGGATGAGTGCGTCCAATGCCTCTCCCGTGCCCGATCGCGGTCGCCGGGCCATACGACCGCACGCACCGATGCGGCCGCGCTGGCTCTGTCGGGTCTGCGCGGGCCCCTGGCCGTGCCAACCGGCCCGCCTTTTGCTGCTGATGGACTACCGGCGCGACCGGGTCGCCCTGTCGATCTACATGGCGGCCTGCCTGTTCGACGCCACCGCCGACCTGTTGAAGCAGAACCCGGATCCCCAGGAACTGTTCGACCGCTTCGTCCGCTGGACCGCCCGCCCTCCGCTCCGGTGATCAAGGAGTTCGCGTCCGAATCGCTTTCGGCCGCCGACACAAACTCCTTGATCTTCCGGTGGTGGGGTCCTGGTATGGCGTTCTTGACGGTACTACGTAATGCGGACTAGTGTGCCGAGTGTGGATACGACGCAGCTCCTCAAGGGTGTCCTCGACCTGGCCGTGCTCGCCGTGCTCAAGGACGAGGACGGCTACGGCTACGACATCCTGCGCCGGCTGCGCGAGGCCGGCCTGACCGAGGTCGGCGACGCCTCGGTCTACGGCACACTGCGCCGGCTCTTCGCCGCCGGCCTGCTCACCACCTACGTGGTGCCCAGCGAGTCCGGGCCGCACCGCAAGTACTACGCGTTGAACGCCTCCGGGCGGGACCAGCTCACCCGCTCCGGCAAGACCTGGCGCTCGTTCGCCACCACCATGGACGCACTGCTCGACGATCGGGGGATGGCGGCATGACCGTCACTGGGCAGGAGATCACGGACTACGTCGACCGGGTGCGGGCCGCGCTCGCCGACCTCCCGCCGGCTCTCCGCGACGAGTTGACCGAGGACCTTCCGGAGCACCTCGCCGAGGTGGCCGCCGAGGGCGACGGCGCGCTCGTCGACCGGCTCGGCCCGCCGGAGGCGTACGCGACGGAGTTGCGGACCGCGGCCGGCGCGGAGCCCGGCGGGCGGCCGGTCCGCCTGCGCCGGGTGAACGCCGCGCGAGAGCGGGCGGTCACCCAGCTACGCCTGCTCGACCGCCAGCTGGGCCCGCTGTTCGGGCACGCCCGGGTGGCGGACTTCCTGCGCTCGCTGCGCCCGGCCTGGTGGCTGCTGCGCGGCTGGCTGGCCGCACTGCTGGTGAGCGAGGTGATCGGTGGCGGCCGGTCCGGCCTGCTGCCCCGCCTCGACGACAGCGCGCTGGCCGGTCTGCTGCTGCTGGCCAGCGCGGTCCTCGCGTCGCTGTGGCTCGGCCGCCGCTCCGGCGGCCTCACCGGCTGGCCGCGACGACTGCACCTGCTCGGCACCGCCGTGCTGGTGCTCTTCTCCCTCGTGGTCCTGGCCGACGTGGACCGGCACGCCAGCTCGGACATGTACGCCGACTACCAGCAGACCTCGGTGGACCGGCGGCTCGACCGGATCGAGGACGTCTTCGTCTACGACCAGCAGGGGCGGTTGATCCGCGACGCCCAGCTCTTCGACCAGAACGGCGTGCCGATCCGGCTCGGCTGGCCCAACTGCGTGGACGCCTCCGGCAACGTGCCCGCGCCGCGCAACGCCTACCCGTACTGCGCCATGCGGGCCCCGTTCGGGCCGCCGGCAGACCCGACCGCACCGCCGGCGCCGACGCCGAGCGGCGCACCCGCGTCGAGCGGCGCACCCGCGCCGACGGCGACCGCCGGGCCCGAAACGCCGGTGCCGACCCCGACGCGCTGAGCCGCCCCCGCCGGTCGGCCCGGGTCGGCACGTCCACGAGCCACGCCTGTCGAGTTGAGTCGTCAACGACATCAGCTCGACAGGCGTCTCGACGAACAGCCGCCGCGTAGTCGCGGAAGGCCCTCCCACCCGGGTGGATCCACAGGAGGTGAATGCCACTGTTCTTCCGTCTTCCCCGGGCCGGTGACCGCATGGCACGCTACCGGCACGTAACAGCCAACTGTGCGACCAGCCAACGTTGACTGACCGCTAGGAGGACGGCCCATGGGCGAGATGGTGAGCTTCACCGGCAACGGGGGGACGAGCGAGGGGTATCTCGCGATACCCTCCGGCGGTGTGGCCAGCCCGGCGGTCATCGTCATCCAGGACTGGTGGGGTCTGGTGCCCCACGTGCGGGCCGTGGTCGACCGCTTCGCCGAGGCCGGCTTCGTCGCCCTCGCGCCCGACTTCCGCCACGGCGGGCCGGCCGTCAAGCCGACCGAGCCCCGGCAGATGTTGAACAGCGCCCAGATGGACGAGGCGGCCAGCGACATCGCGGCCGCCGCCGAATACCTGGCGAACCGGCCCGAGGTAGCCGGCAAGGTGGGCTGCGCCGGGTTCTGCGCGGGCGCCAGCCTGGCCCTGTGGTCCGGCACGTTCTCCGAGCGGATCGTCGCCACCGCCGCCTTCTACCCGCGCCTGCCCTGGGAGGGCATGGCCAACGGCTGGGCCGGCTACGCCGGGAAGGCGTCGCTCATCCACTGCTCCGAGGCGGACGGCCTCTCCGCCGCCGACGGGGTGCAGAGCGTCTGCCGGTCCATCGAGGCCGCCGGCGGCATCTGCCAGACGTTCGACTACCCGGGCACCGCGCACGCGTTCTTCAACGAGGACCGGCCGGAGCACTTCGACCAGCGTGCCGCCGCCACCGCGTGGGCCCGCACGCTTGAACTGTTCCGGGCCAAGCTTGGCTGAGTCACGTACCCCGGCGGAGGTGGTCGCCCGCGCGGCGCGGGCGACCGACCTGGCCGACCTCGACGGCGCGGTCAGCGACTGCTTCGCGTGCCCGCGCCTGGTCGCCTGGCGGGAGGAGGTGGCCCGGGTCAAGCGGGCCGCGTTCCGCGACCAGCACTACTGGGGACGGCCGGTGCCGGGCCTCGGCCCGCCGGACGCGCGGATCGCGATCCTCGGCCTGGCGCCGGCCGCGCACGGCGGCAACCGCACCGGCCGGATCTTCACCGGGGACCGCTCCGGCGACGTGCTCTTCGCCGCGTTGCACCGGGCCGGGCTGGCCAACCAGCCCACCAGCGTCGCCGCCGACGACGGCCTCACGCTGCGGGACACCCGGATCTTCGCCGCCGTGCGCTGTGCGCCGCCGGACAACAAACCCACCCCGGCCGAGCGGGACACCTGCGCGCCGTGGGTGCACCGCGAGGTCGAACTGGTACGCCCCACGCTGCGCGTGGTGGTCGCGCTGGGCGCGTTCGCCTGGGCCGCGTGGTGGCCGGTGCTACGGCAGGTGTACGGACAGCGCCCGCCCACACCGCGACCGGTGTTCGGTCATGGGGCACACTGGTCCGGCGAGTCCGTGCCGGCGTTGCTCGGCTGCTATCACGTCAGCCAGCAGAACACCTTCACCGGCCGGCTCACGCCCTCGATGCTGGACGACGTGTTCACCCGGGCGAAACAGCTGGCCGGGGTGGACTGAGCAACACCTGAGGCGGTGGGATGGTTTTCGGCGTACTGCGCAGGTGGTGGCCGGTCGTAGCGGTGGCGGCGCTGCTCGCGGTCGCCGCGCTCGCCGCCGGTCACTCCGCCATCGGGGCCAGCCGGATCCCACCCGCGGCGGACACCATCCCGTACGTGCCGGACTATCCGTCCGAGGCGCCGCCCTCGATCCCGGCCGAACCACGGGGGGCCGCCGAGTCCACTTCGGGTGGTGTGCCCGACTGGCTGGCCACCGCCGCCGTGGCGCTGCTCTTCGCGGTCGTGCTGGGCGCCGTCGGCTACGTGATGTTCAACGTGGTACGCGGCGCGCTGCGCCGGACCACCCGCGCGGTGCCCGCCCGGCGCACCCGGCGTACCGCCGAGGGCACCGCCCGCGAGGTGGTGGCCGCCCTGGACGCCGGGCTGGAGGAGCTGGACGACCGCGCCACCGACCCGCGGACCGCGGTGATCGCCTGCTGGGTCCGGCTGGAGGAGGCCGCGGAGGACGCCGGTGTCCCTCGGCAGACCGGTGACACCCCCACCGACCTGGTCGGTCGACTGCTGCGCGGCGACCCCGAGGCCGGCATCCCGGCGATCGCCAGCGCCGACGTGCTGGACGGGTTCGCGCACGTCTACCGGGAGGCCCGCTACGCCACCCGGGACGTCGACGAACGCACCCGCGACCAGGCCCGGGCGGCGCTGCGCCGGCTGCGCGGCGAGCTGACCAGCGTGGCGGCGGGGGAGGCCAACCCCACATGAGCACCAGCATCGACGATCTGCTCACCTCCGGCGAGGAGCCCACCGGCGGAGCCGAACGGCCGTCCGGCGGTCGGGCCCGGGCGCTGCTGCGTACCGTGCTGGTCACCGCCGCCGTCGTGGCGGTGATCCTGGTCGGCCTGCGCGCCGTCGGCCTGCGGGTGCCGATCTGGATCATCGTGGCGGGCGTGCTCGCCGTGCTCGCCGTACGCCGGGTCACCGCCGCGCTCTCGCCCCCGCCGCCGCCCCGCGCCGGCGCCCGGGCCCCCGCCGGGGAGGAGCCCGGCACCTGGAACTGGTCCGCGCGGGACGCGCTGCGGACCGCGATCAACGGCTGGGAACGGCCGCTCGACTGGTGCGCCGACAACCGGGAGCGGTTCACCTCGCGGGTGCTGCCCCGCCTGGGCGAGCTGGCCGACGAGCGGCTGCGCCAGCGGCACGGCGTGACCCGCGAGTCCGACCCGGCGCGCGCCCGCGCCCTGCTGGGCGAGCCGCTCTGGACGTTCCTCGGCACCCCCGTCCGCCGCCCTCCGACGCCGCGCGACCTCGCGGCGATCGTCGCCGAACTGGAGAAACTCTGATGAACGACGTGGACCGGAGCATGCCCCCCGCCGAGGTGGGCCGGCTCGCCCGGGCCGTCCTGGACGCGGTCGGCACCGTCGTGGTCGGCAAGCGGGAGGCGCTGGAACTCGTGCTGGCCGGCATCCTCGCCGGCGGTCACGTGCTGCTGGAGGACCTGCCCGGCCTGGGCAAGACGCTCACCGCGCGCTGCTTCGCGCAGGCGCTCGGGCTGGACTTCCGCCGGCTCCAGTTCACCCCGGACCTGTTGCCCGCCGACGTCACCGGCTCCTTCCTCTACGACCAGAGCAGCGGCGACTTCTCCTTCCGCGCCGGCCCGCTCTTCACCAACCTGCTGCTCGCCGACGAGATCAACCGGACGCCGCCGAAGACCCAGTCGGCGTTGCTGGAGGCGATGCAGGAGAAGCAGGTCTCGGTGGAGGGCGTGACCTACCGGCTGGACGAGCCGTTCCACGTGCTGGCCACCGCCAACCCGATCGAGTACGAGGGCACCTACCCGCTGCCCGAGGCGCAGCTCGACCGGTTCCTGCTGCGCGTCTCCTTCGGCTATCCCGACCACGACGAGGAGTGGGAGGTGCTGCGCCGGCGCATCGCCCGCCGCCGTGAGGAGGCCGAGATCAAGCCGGTGGTGGACGCCGGCACGGTGCGCGCCATGCAGGCCGCGCTGGAGGACGTGGTCGTCGAGGACTCGATCGGCCGCTACATCGTGGCGCTCACCGCGGCCACCCGGGAACACCCGTCCGTGCTGGTCGGCGCGTCGCCGCGCGGTTCGCTGGCGCTGCTGCTGCTGTCCCGGGTGCGGGCGGTGCTCGCCAACCGGGACTACGTGGTGCCGGAGGACGTGAAGGCGGTGGCGGCGCCCGCGCTGGCGCACCGGGTCACCCTGCGGCCGGAGATGTGGCTGCGCCGGGTGGACCCGTCGTTCGTGGTCGGCGAGGTGCTCGAGTCGACGCCCGCGCCGGCCAGCGGCGCGCTGCCCAGCTACGCCGCCGGGCGCTGATGGACGCGCGGGCCGAGCCGGCGGGCGGCTGGACGCCCACCTGGGCGCTCGGCCGGGCCGTGCTGCTCACCGGCGTGCTGGTCGTCGCGGCCGTGCTGCTCGGCCGGATCGATCTGGTGGTGCTGGCCACGCCGTTCGCGCTGGGCACCGCGTACGGGCTGCGCCGCCGCCCGGCCGCGCAGCCCGAGCTGGAGTTGAGCGTCACCGACACCCACCTGGTCGAGGGGTCGCCGATGGCCGCCGCGGTGGCGGTGGCCAACCCGGACCAGATCGGGTACGACCTGGCGGTGGTGCGGACCCGGATGTCGCACTGGCTGCGGGTGGAGCAGGTCGGTTTCGGCGGCGCCGGGCTGGACGTGAGCCGCTCCGGCGGCGCGGACCGGCCGTTCGTCACCTCGGTGCCCCCGGGCGCCGCCGTCGACCTGGAGCTGACCGGCACCGCGTTGCGCTGGGGCCGGCACCCGTTCGGCCCGGCCGGCGTCCGGGTCGCCGCCGCCGACGGGCTGCTGGTGTCCCGGGCCGTGATCACCGATTCGATCCGGGCCCGGGTCTACCCGCGCACCGAGCCGTTCGACGCGGTCGAGGCGATGCCCCGGGCCGCCGGGCTGGTCGGCGGCCACCGGTCGCGGCGCCCGGGGGAGGGCGGCGAGCTGGCCGGGGTACGCGTCTTCGCGCCCGGGGACCGGCTGCGCCGGATCGACTGGCGGGTGTCGTTGCGGGCCCGCCAACTGCACGTCGCGGCCACCCTCTCCGACCGGGACGCCGAGGTCGTGGTGCTGCTGGACGTGCTGGCCGAGGCGGGCCGCTCCGGCGGCGTACGCGGGCCGGCGTCCGTGCTCGACACCACGGTCCGGGCCGCCGCCGCGATCGCCGAGCACTACCTGCACCGGGGTGACCGGGTGGCGCTGCTGGAGTACGGTCCGGCCGCCCGACGGCTGCGCCCGGCCACCGGTCGCCGCCAGTACCTCACCGTGCTGGAGTGGCTGCTGGACGTGCACGCCGACGCCTCCCCGCACGAGCCGTACGACCAGGTGTTCGGCCCGCAGGTGCTCTCCTCGGACGCGCTGGTGGTGGTGCTCACCCCGTTGCTGGACGAGCGTTCGGCGCAGATGTTGGCCCGGCTGGCCCGCGGTGGGCGGTTCGTGGTGGCGGTGGACACGCTGCCGGCCGAGCTGCCGGTGCCGAAGGACCGGGGTTGGGCCGAGGTGGCGTACCGGCTGTGGCGGCTGGACCGGGACACGATGATCGGCCAGCTCCGGGAGCACGGGGTGCCGGTGGTGCGCTGGGACGGCGCGGGCAGCCTGGACGAGGTGCTGCGGGACGTGTCCCGCCTGGCCACGGCGCCCAGGGTGGGGGCCCGATGAACGCCGTGGTCGAGCGGGTTCGGGGGCTGCGGTTCCGGGCCGCGCGGGTCAGCGCGCTGCCGCTGCTGGTGCGCGGCGGCATCTTCCTGGTCGTGCTGGCCGGCCTGCTGCTCGCGTACCCGGTGCAGTTCCTGGCCCCGCGGGCGCTGCTGGCCCTGACGGTGGTCGCGGTGCTGCCGGCGGTCGGGCCGCGCCGGATCTGGCCGACCTTCGCCGCGCTGGTGACGGTCGCCGGCTGGCTGCTGGCCACGCTCGGCTACGACCGGCCGCCGGCGCTGTGGCGGCTGCTCGCCGTGGCCACGCTGCTCTACCTGGCGCACACGCTCTGCGCGCTCGCCGCGCTGCTGCCGTACGACGGGCTGATCGACCCGGACCTGGTGCTGCGGTGGCTGGCCCGCGCCGGCGGGGTGGTGCTGGCCAGCGCCGTGCTCGGCATCGTGCTGGCCTGGCTCGGCGGGATCGGCGGCACCGACGGTTCGCAGGCGGCGACCGTGGTAGGGCTGTTGGTCGCGGTGGGCCTGAGCGCGCTCCTCGGGTGGCTGCTGCGTCGCAGATGACGGGACGTGGCGGGGCGTTGCGCAGGTCACACGGGTTGTGCTCCGTCACAGAAGGGGGTCTCGCGCGGTATTACCGGAGCCGCCCGGGGAAAGATGGACGATGTGAATCCGAAACGGATCCTTGTCGTGGGTGCCGGGCACGTCGGCCTGTACGCCGCTCTGCGCCTGTCCAAGAAGCTGAACTCCCGTGAGGCCGAGGTGGTCGTCGTCGACCCGCAGCCGCACATGACGTACCAGCCGTTCCTCCCGGAGGCTGCGGCCGGCAACATCTCCCCCCGGCACGCTGTGGTGCCGCTGCGGCGGGAGTTGCGGAAGTGCACCGTGGTGGCCGGCACGGTCACCCGGATCGAACACGGGCGGAAGACCGCCGTGGTGCAGCCGATCAGCGGCCCGGCCCGGGAGATCCCGTACGACCACGTGGTGGTCGCCCCCGGCTCGGTCTCCCGCACCCTGCCGATCCCCGGCCTGCACGAGAACGGCATCGGGTTCAAGACCATCGGCGAGGCCATCTTCCTGCGCAACCACGTGCTGGACCGGCTCGACGTGGCGGCCGCCACGACCGACCCGGAGGTCCGAAGCCGCGCGCTGACGTTCACCTTCGTCGGTGGTGGCTACGCCGGCATCGAGGCGCTCGCGGAGATGGAGGACATGGCCCACGACGCGCTTCGCTACTACCCCGAGCTGAAGCCGGAGGAGATGCGCTGGGTGCTGGTCGAGGCGACCCAGCGGGTGCTGCCCGAGGTCGACCGGGACATGGGCGCCTACACCGTGCAGCAGCTGATGAAGCGGAACATGGACATCCGGTTGGACACCCGGCTGGAGTCCTGCGTCGACGGGGTGGTGAAGCTCTCCGACGGCGACAGCTTCCCCTCCGACACCATCGTCTGGACCGCCGGCGTGAAGCCGTCGCCGATGCTGGACGCGACCGACCTCCCGCGCGACGAGCGGCGCCGGGTCACCTGCCGGCCGACGTTGCAGGTCGTGGACGGCGACCGGGTGGTCGAGGGCGCCTGGAGCGCCGGTGACTGCGCGGCCGTGCCGGACCTGACCAAGGAGCCGGGCAACTTCTGCTCGCCGAGCGCCCAGCACGCGGTGCGGCAGGCGGCCCGGATGGCCGACAACATCGTCAACGTGGTCCGCGGGCGTGAGCCGGTCGACTACAAGCACAAGCACGCGGGCAGCGTGGCCAGCCTCGGCCTGCACAAGGGCGTGGCGCAGGTCTACGGCATCAAGATGACCGGCTGGCCGGCGTGGTTCATGCACCGGACGTACCACATGTCGCGGATCCCCTCGTTCAACCGCAAGGTCCGGGTGGTGGTCGACTGGTCGCTGGCGTTCTTCCTCAAGCGTGAGGTGGTCGCCCTGGGCCAGCTGCACGACCCGCGTGAGGAGTTCTCCGAGGCATCCGCCCCGCCGGTCGGCGCGACGCGCGTCTGAGCCCTGCCCGGGGTCAGAAGCGCCAGGTCCACGCGTCGGCGATCCGGGTTCCCGGCCCGAAGAGCGCCTCCAGGGTGCGTCGCAGCGGTTGCGCGTGCGGGGCGTCGTCGGTCAGCGCGACGCAGGACGCGCCCCAGGCGTCGACGTCCCGGGCGGCCTGGCGGCGCTGCCGGTCGCCGACCGCCGGCGCCACACCCCGCCGGGCCACGTCGGCGAGCAGGACCGAGGTGGGGCGCTGCCAGGTGCCCATGGTGGCCGAGCCGGCGCGGCCGTACGGGCCGATGAAGAAGCCCTCCGGCATGCCGAACTCGACCCCGGTGGCGGTGGCCCAGCGCATCGGTCCGGGCTGCTGCGGGGTGGCCGTGGGCACCGGCACCAGCACCCCGCCTGGGCGTACGCACTGCCGCCATTGACCACCGGTGACGAAGTCGGGCAGCGGTGGCCGGTCGATGGTGGGCAGCGGCGTGGGGAAGACGCTGAGCAGTGCGGCGCCGACCGTGAACGGCACCAGCCGGCGGGCCGGACCCGGCTCGCGCAGCGCCCGGTGCACGGCGAGCGTGAGCACGGTGCCCACCAGCGGCAGCACCGCCAGGGCGAAGCGGGTCGGCAGCGCGCCGTCCACCACCGGCAGGCCGTCCAGCAGCGCGTACGGGCCGGGTACGCCGGTGCGCTCCCCGCCGGCCACGACCTCGGGGCCGAGCGCGAGCGCGGCCATGACGAGCGCCCCGGCCACGGTGGCGAGCACCAGCGGACGTCGCCCCGACCGGACCGCGCAGCCGGCCGCCACCAGCAGCAGCGGCCAGCCCAGGAACGTGGTGAACTCGGCCGGGCCGGTGGTCAGCCGGACCGAGTCCGGGCTGCCGAACACCGTCAGCGCGGAGAGCCGAACCCAGCCGGCCAGGTCGGCGGAGAAGTAGGCCGCCGGGAACATCCCGTCCGCGACGCCCTGCGGCCCGGCGAACTGGACCCAGAGCGGGTACGCCAGCACCAGCAGCGCCAGCCCGGCGGCACCGAGCAGCCCGCCGGCGAAGCCGGGCAGCGCCCGGCGGGCCAGGTCGCGTTCGGCCAGCCCGTACCCGACGGCCATCACCGCCAGGGTGAGCGCGGTGAGGAAGAGCACCTCCTCGCCGACGAAGACGCCGACGGTGACGGTGGCGGCCAGCCCGACCGCCGAGGATGCCATCCGGCGGCGGTCCGGGCCGGCCGCCCGGCCGGCCGGGTCGGCCGCGCGCAGCAGCCGGACCACCAGCCAGACCAGCGCCGGGACCAGCCACTGCGCGGTCATGTGCAGGTGGCCGTTGCTCTGCGAGACCATGCCCGGCCCGAAGCCGCAGAGCGCCGCGCCGAGTCCGGCGGCCAGCCGGTGGGCGCGCAGCGTCCGGGTGAACAGCAGGTACCAGGCGACCGCGGTGCCGGCCAGGTTGCCGGCGACCAGCAGGGCGAACGTGACCGGGGCCCCGAACGTCAGGGTGACCGGCGCGAGCAGCACACCGAGCGCGAGGACCGAGGTGTTGGCCATCAGGTTGACCCCGTCGGGCGCGTTGAGCCGGTCGGTGACCAGGCCGAGTTCGCCGCGCAACGCCCGTGCGTCGAGCGCCAGGAACCACTCGTAGAGCGTCTGGTCGGCGGGGTTGAGGGCGAGCATCCTGGTGCCCGGCGTCGGCCACAGCCCGCGGGTGAGCCAGCCGGCGAACGCCACGAACAGCAACCCGACCAGCAGGTCCGCGCGGTGCCGGCGGACGGCGGCCCACAGCCGGGCCGCCCGCGCGGTGGCGACCACCGGCGCGGGGCGGACCGCCTGGTCACGGTCGGGCCCGGGGTCCGCGCGGGCGGCGCTGGTCACGGCCTCGACCCTATCGGCCGCACCCGACGGGGTACGCCGGAGCGCGGCGCAGCCGCTACGGTGAGATCTGCACCGCCGCGTGTCGACGCGCCGGTGTCACCCGCCCGGGTGGTGGAACGGCAGACACGGCCGCCTTAAAAGCGGCTGCCGAAAGGCGTGCGGGTTCGACCCCCGCCCCGGGCACCTGAACTCTCAGCTTTCCCACAGCTTCGCGCCGCACGCGGTCTGTTCGCCCCGTCTACCCTGGAGACGCACGTCTACGTGCGAACGACCCCCTGAGGGAGGCCTGAGAAGTGAAGTCCACGAACCCGGTGCTCGCCCGGCTCGGCCAGGCGGCCGAGCGTGAGCGGGCGACCGGGTACGCCCAGCCCGGGCCGTACGGTCAGCCCGGATACCCCCAGCAGTACCCGCCGCAGCAGCCCTACCCGGGCGCTTACGGCCAGCCGGCGGCCCCGCCCGCGGTGACCCCGATGACCATCGACGACGTGGTCGTCAAGACGGTCCTCATGCTCGGCCTGCTCGGCGTCTCGGCCGCGGCGGCCTGGGTGCTCGTGCCGGACTCCCTGGTCGGCGTCGCCTGGATCGGCGCCGCGGTGGTCGGCCTGGCGCTCGGCCTGATCATCTCGTTCTCCCGGATGGCCAACCCGGCGCTCGTGGTGGCGTACTCGATCGTCGAGGGCGTCTTCGTCGGCATGGTCAGCAAGGCGTTCGAGTCGCTCTACGACGGCATCGTGCTCCAGGCGGTGGCCGCCAGCTTCGGCGTCTTCTTCCTGATGGCGATGATCTACAAGGCGCGGATCATCCGGGCCACCCCGAAGTTCGCCCGGATCATGGTGGCGATCATCGCCGGCCTGTTCGGCGTCATGCTGGTCAACCTGGTGCTGTCGCTGTTCGGCGTGAACACGCACCTGCGCGACGGCAGCCCGCTCGCGATCGGCTTCAGCCTGGTCTGCATCGTGGTGGCGTCGCTGAGCTTCGTGCTCAACTTCGCGCAGATCGAGGAGGGGGTCCGGATGGGGCTCCCGCAGCGCTACGCCTGGACGGCCGCGTTCGGCATCGTGGTCGGCCTGGTCTGGCTCTACCTGGAGATCCTGCGGCTGCTCAGCTACTTCCAGGGCGACGACTGACCCGCTCCGCCGCCGACGCCCGCCTGCCGCATCCGCGGCGGCGGGCGTCGCCGTTTCCCCCGTAGACTCGGCGGTGATGAGCGCAGCGGAACTGGACCGGGCGGTGACCCTGCTGGTGCGGCAGGTCGGGCACTGGCAGCAGCCACGCTGGTCCGCGCCGGCCGAGGGAAGCAACGTGTCCCGGGCGGACCTGGTGCACAAGCTGGTTCAGGAGATCGCCAACCTGGCCGCCGACGTGGCCGGTGAGCCGCGCCGGGAGGTGCCCCGGCTCCCCAGCGACCTGGCGCTGCCCGACCAGCTCCGGGTGGTCGCCGCCGACCTGACCCTGGCCGCCCCGCCGGAGCCCGTGCTGGCCGGCGTCGTCGAGGCGGTGACCCGCACCCGCTCCGCCCTCTGACCACGGCTCTCGACCAGACGCCCGTCCCTGCGGTGCCCGCTTCCGTGGTGCCCGCTCCGATGCCCGCTCCGCGGTCGCGGTTCCGGCGGCCTGCGTGTCGGGGCATCCCTCAGCGGCGTCGCGGTCGCCGGTGCTGGCGAGGGAGAAGCCGACGACGGTCGGGCGGTCAGCGCCTCAGCCAGCGGCGTACCTTGCGGCGCCGGGCCCGGTCCCGCGCCCGGATGACCGCCGGCAGGTCGTGACCGGCGGCCTCGGCCTGGCGGGCGTGCAGCACGCCGTAGGTGAACGCGTTCTCGCCCTCGGCGTACGCCTGGAGGGCCTGCCGGCGCAGCACCTCCCGGGTCACCACCGAGTCCTGGTGGGTGCCGAGCAGGTCCTGGAGCGTCTTGAGTCGCTTGACCAGCCGGGCGGCCGGCCGGCCCACGGCCGGTTCGCGGACCTCGACCGCGTACCGGGCCGCCTTGTACTTCTTGCGCGCCTCGTGCAGCGCGACGTCCCCGGCCGGCCCGCCGACGGCGAGCGCCGCGTCCAGCCGGTCGTCGGCCCGGCGCACCGCACGCCGGATCCGGCGGTCCACCCAGCGGCGGTCGACCTCTCCGGTCGGGGCGTCGACCAGCCGGTCCAGGCGGATCAACAGGTCGGGGTAGCGGTCGGCGTCCAGGGCCGCCCGCAGCGCGGCCGTCGACCGGGCCAGGTCGGCGGCGAATCGCTCGCCGAGCCGCGCGGGGACCGGGCCGAGCACCAGCTCGGCCGGGAGTTCATGCACCGCCGTGTCGAGCCGGGCGGCCATCACCTGGATGTCGCGTACCCGGCCCAGTTCGCCGCCGAGCCACCGCAGCTCGGCGCGGACCGCCTCGCTCTCCCGCCGGTCCCACAGGCCGCGGAACGTGCGCAGGGTGGCCCGCAGTCGGCGGAGCGCGACGCGCATGTCGTGGACCGCGTCCTCGTTTCCCTGGTACGCCGCGGCGTGGTTGCCGACGATCGCGTCCCGCTGCTCCCGGGCGTACCCGACGGCCGGCCCGGCCGGCGGGCCGTCGTCGAATCCGGCCAGGCGCTCCGCGACCGCGCGGTGGGACTTGCTGACCGGCACCTCCCGGGCGCCGGCCCCGGCCAGCCGGTCGGTCACCGCGTCGAGCAGCTCCTCGTCGCCGTCGACCAGCTCGACCTCGACCTCGTGCCAGGTCCGCGCGGCGCCGTCGACCAGGTCCTCGGAGCGCACGTCGTCCTCGGCTACCTCGGCCAGCACCCGGCCGTCCGCGTCCAGCAGTCGCCGCTCCCGGCGGTGGTTGACGATCCGGGCCGCCGGGGCCACGGGCCGGCCCCGGGACGCGCCGCGGATCAACGCGACCAGCTCCGGCGGTGGACCGGCCTCGGCGGCCCCGGCCGGGAACTGGTGCTCGACCCGGGCCCCGCCGACCGCGCCCACCTTCAGGTGCCAGCCCGCGTCGTGCCCGCCGGTACGCCGCCGCAACGCGTGCCCGCTCCGCAGCAGGCGTAGGTCCTCGGTGTCCCAGTAGACGGCGTCGAGATCCGAGGCGGTGGCGTCGGACATGGTCACGACGCCACCGCACCCGGTCAGGTCGGGCAGCCGGAAACCCTCGTCGCCGGCGTACTTGCGCTCGCGTTCCACGACGGTCCCCATGCCGCTGCCGATACCCGGTTCCCCGGGGGGTGAATCGACCTCAGCTGAGCCGTTCGAGCACCATGGCCATGCCCTGGCCGCCGCCGACGCACATGGTCTCCAGACCGATGGTCCGGTCGTGCCACTCCAGCGCGTTGAGCAGGGTGCCGGTGATCCGGGCGCCGGTCATGCCGAACGGGTGGCCGACCGCGATCGCGCCGCCCATCACGTTCAGCTTCTCCTCCGGGATGCCGAGCTGCCGGTACGAGGGGATCACCTGGGCGGCGAACGCCTCGTTGATCTCCACCAGGTCGACGTCGTCGATGGTCATGCCGGCCCGCTTCAGCGCCTGCTTCGACGCCTCGACCGGGCCCAGGCCCATGATCTCCGGGGAGAGCGCGGTGACGCCGGTGGAGACGATCCGGGCCAGCGGGGTGAGCCCCAGCTCGGAAGCCCGTTCCGCGCTCATGATCACCACGGCCGCGGCGCCGTCGTTCAACGGGCAGCAGTTGCCGGCGGTGATCCGGCCGTCCGGACGGAACACCGGCTTGAGCCCGGACACCGCCTCCAGGGTCACCCCGGGACGCGGGCCGTCATCGGTGCCGACCACCGTGCCGTCCGGCGTGGTGACCGGGGTGATCTCGCGGGCCCAGAAGCCGTCCGCGATCGCCTTCTCGGCCAGGTTCTGGCTGCGGACGCCGAACGCGTCCATGTCCTCGCGGGTGACGTCGTGCACCTGGGCCAGGTTCTCCGCGGTCTGACCCATGGCGAGGTAGACGTCCGGCAGCTCGCCGGACTCCCGCGGGTCGGTCCACACCTCGGCGCCGGCCTGCGCGCGGGCCTTCGACCGTTCGCGCGCCTCGGCGAAGCGCGGGTTCTCCCAGCCGCCGCCGACCAGCGCCTGCGCCTCCGGCGGCAGGGTGTCCGAGTTACCCCGGGCGTACCGGGAGACCATCTCCACGCCGGCGGAGACGAACACGTCGCCCTCGCCGGCCCGGATCGCGTGCATCGCCATCCGGGTGGTCTGCAGCGAGGAGGCGCAGTAGCGGGTCAGCGTGGCGCCGGGCAGCCCGTCCAGGCCCAGCAGGGTGGCGACCACCCGGGCCATGTTGAAGCCCTGCTCGCCACCGGGCAGGCCGCACCCGAGGTAGAGGTCGTCGATGGTGGTCGGATCGAGCGCCGGGACCTTGTCGAGGGCGGCCTGGACGATGGTGGCGGCGAGGTCGTCCGGGCGTACCTCGCGCAGGGAACCCTTGAACGCGCGGCCGATGGGGGACCGGGCGGTGGCGACGATGACGGCGTCGCGGGGCGACTCAATCGGCATGAACCAACGTTAACCCGCGGGTAACATCCCGTGAAGTCACGCGCCGGGCGGGAAATGTCACCCCGCCGGCGGCCGGCGGTGGTGCCGGAACGCGACCGCGGCGGCCGCCTCGACCGCCGGGAGCAGGGCGTGCGCCCAGACCCGGTAGCCGTCGGCGGACGGGTGGAAACCGTCATGGCAGAGCGTGCCGGCGTCGGCCCGGAACACCGGGCCGGTCTCGGTGCCCAGGTCGACCACGGTGCCCCCGGCGTCGAGCACGGCCACCGTCTGGGCCCGCGCCATCCGCCGCCCGGACCAGCCGAGCACCTGGCGCAGCGGGGCGGCGACCGCGCGTACCGCGCCGAGGTCGGGACAGGTGCCCACGACGACCTCGACATGGGCTTCACGCAGCCGGCGGATCGCCGAGCCGAGATAGGCCGCCGCGTCGGCCGGCCGGCTCAGCGCGGTGGCGTCGTTCGCCCCGATCAGGATCACCGCCACGTCGGGCCGCTCGCCGAGCAGCGCCCGGGCCACCTGGGTGGCCAAATCGGTGGCGCGGGACCCGGAGACGCCGACGCTGGACAGGTGCACCCGCCGGCCGGTCGGCCCCTCGGCGAGCAGGTGGGCGAGCTGTCCGCCGATGGTCTCCTCGAAGCGGTCCACGCCCACCCCGAGCGCCGACGAGTCGCCGAGCAGCACCAGCCGCAGCGGCGGCGCGTCGGCCCGGCCGACCGTGGCCCGCAGCACGAGCCCCAGCTCGGGCTGCGCGTACTCGCGGCTGCGGGCGGCGATGGCCTGGCCGGCGAGGACCGCCGCGCCACCCACCGTGCCGGCCAGCAGCGACAGGGCCGCGGCCCGGCCCCACCGCGCCGCCTCGTGCTGCCCGCTCATGCCATCACCTCCCGGTGTCCGACGCTGCGCTCGCTCATGCCGTTCCCTCCAGCGTGGCCGAGTCGGCGGCGGTGCCGGTCGGGGGCACCGCGCCGACGCCGAAGAAGGCCCGCCGGCGCAGCTGGGCCCACCGTCCGCCGGGCCCGCGGTCGCGCCCCCGGAGCTGGGCGCCGCTGACCTCCGTGCCGGCGTGCCGGGCCGCCGCGTGGGCGGCCTCCGGGAGCGACCGTACGCCTTCCAGCCCGGCGAGCGAAGGCCCGCGTTCGGGCACCGCCCCCAGCGCGGAGAGCACGGTGGGCAGCAGCGCCGCGGCGGCCATGGCGTAACCCTCCCCGGAGGGGTGGAAACGGTCCCAGGCGAACATCCGGCCCGGCTCGGCGGCGAACCGCGGCCCCAGCAGGTCGCCCAGGGAGACCGTCCGGCCGCCCGCCTCCACCACGGCCACCGTCTGGGCGGCGGCCAACTGGCGGCTCCAGCGCCGGGCCAGCCACCGCAGCGGCGGCTGGATCGGCCGGATCGTGCCCAGGTCGGGGCAGGTGCCGACGACCACCTCGCAGCCGGCGGCGCGCAGCGTGCGGACCGCGTCGACCAGATAGCGCACGGCCACCGCCGGCGGGGTGCGGTTGGTGACGTCGTTGCCGCCCACCAGCACCACGGCGACGTCCGGCGTGACCTCCAACGCGGACTCGACCTGCGGCTTCAGACCGGCCGACAGGGCGCCCACCACGGCGAACCGGTGCAGCCGGACCGGCCGGTGCAGTCGCCGGGACAGCCCGGTGGCCAGCAGCGAGCCGGGCGTCTCGCGGCGCCGATGCACGCCGTAGCCGGCGGCCGAGGAGTCACCCAGGATGACCACGGTGACCGGCGGGCCGGGGAACCGCGCGCCGTAGACGCCGTCGCAGCGGGGCGGCGGCGCCTCGGCCATCGGGATGGTGCGGCGGGCCTGCCGGGCCTGGCCGAGCAGCACCCCGCCGGTGGCGGCCGTGGCCGCCACCGTGGCGCCCGTGCCGATCGCCGCGAGGCGGGCGATCCGCCAGGCGCGCTGCCGGCGGGCCGGCGCGACGGAACCAGCGTCCCCCATGAGCCGACAGTATCGCGCCGGTACGACCCCCGCCCGCCGTGATCGGGTGGCTGGGCGACGGCCGTTCTGGGTACCTGTGGGGATGCGGACGCGGGCTTGCCCCGGTGGCGCACCCTGGTCGGGCGGAGAAGGGCGGAATCATGGGGAAGACGTTGAAGCGAAGCGCCGCGTTCGCCGCGCTGGCCCGGGCACTGGCGGCCGGGGCACGCAGCGGGCCGTCGCTCGGCGCCCGGTTGGCCGCGCTGCCCCGGATGATCCGGGCCACCGGCCGCGGGGAGTACGACGGCGGGCTGCGACTGGCGCTCATGGCCGGGGCGGCGGCGTACGTCGTCTCCCCGATCGACCTGCTGCCGGAGATCCCGCTGGCGATCTTCGGACTGGCCGACGACGCGGTCATGGTCACCTGGCTGGCCGGCAGCGTGCTCGCCGAGACCGAACGGTTCCTGGAGTGGGAGGCACGCCGCAGCTCCGTCATCCCGGGGCATGTGGCGCCCTGACGGCACGTACGCTGGGCGGCGATACCGGCTGACCGGCCGCCGGAGGTGCCGGCGGCGCGACGAAGGGCACAACGAGGTGCAGTACTACGACAACGTCGTCGAGCTGATCGGCAACACCCCGCTGGTCCGCCTGCGCAACGTCACCGAGGGCATCCAGGCGACCGTGCTGGCGAAGGTGGAATACGTCAACCCCGGCGGCTCGGTCAAGGACCGGATCGCGCTGCGGATGGTGGAGGACGCCGAGAAGGCGGGCATCCTCGGCCCGGGCGGCACGATCGTGGAGCCGACCAGCGGCAACACCGGCGTCGGCCTGGCCCTGGTGGCCCAGCTCAGGGGCTACCGCTGCGTCTTCGTCTGCCCGGACAAGGTCAGCCAGGACAAGCAGGACGTGCTGCGGGCGTACGGCGCCGAGGTGGTGGTCTGCCCGACCGCCGTCGCGCCCGAGGACCCGCGCTCCTACTACAACGTCTCCGACCGGCTGGCCCGGGAGATCCCCGGCGCGTGGAAGCCCGACCAGTACAGCAACCCGGCCAACCCGCGCTCGCACTACGAGACCACCGGCCCGGAGCTGTGGCGGCAGACCGAGGGGAAGATCACCCACTTCGTCACCGGCGTCGGCACCGGCGGCACCATCTCCGGCATCGGCCGCTACCTCAAGGAGGCGTCCGAGGGTCGGGTCAAGGTCGTCGGCGCGGACCCGGAGGGCTCGGTCTACTCCGGCGGCACCGGCCGGCCCTACCTGGTCGAGGGCGTCGGTGAGGACTTCTGGCCGGAGACGTACGACCGCTCGATCGCCGACGAGATCGTCGAGGTGTCGGACAAGCAGTCCTTCGAGATGACCCGCCGGCTGGCCCGCGAGGAAGGGCTGCTGGTCGGCGGCTCCTGCGGCATGGCCGTGGTGGGCGCGCTGGAGGTGGCCCGCAAGGCCGGGCCGGACGACGTGGTCGTGGTGCTGCTGCCGGACGGCGGCCGGGGCTACCTGTCGAAGATCTTCAACGACCGGTGGATGGCCCGGTACGGCTTCCTCGACGACTCGGGCACCGAGCCGACCGTGGCGGACGCGCTCGCCGGCAAGCCGGGCGGCCTGCCCGAGCTGGTGCACGTCCACCCGACCGAGACGGTCCGCGACGCCATCGACTACATGCGCGAGTACGGCGTCTCCCAGCTCCCGGTGCTCAAGGCCGAGCCGCCGGTGGTGACCGGCGAGGTGGCCGGCTCGATCGCCGAGCGGGACCTGCTCGACGCGCTCTTCACCGGCCAGGCCCACCTGCACGACACGATCGAGCGGCACATGGGCGAGCCGCTGCCGATGATCGGTGGTGGGCAGCCGGTCAGCGAGGCGGTCGGGCTGCTGGGGAAGGCCGACGCGGCGCTCGTGCTGGTCGACGGCAAGCCGAAGGGCGTGCTCACCCGCCAGGACCTGCTGGCCCACCTCGGCGCCCACTGACGTGTAAGGCGGGCCCCTTCTCAACGCCTGGCGGATAGGAAGGGGCCCGCCTATACCGAATGCGTTAACAGGGGGCGCCTCCTCACACCTCACGGGCGTAGCGGAGCTGGGGAACGAGGGCGGAGCCGATGCGGTCGGTGCGGCGCAGGCCGGTGGGCCGCCAGCCGCCGCGCTCGTAGAAGCGGCGCGCGGAGGCGTTGTCGTGCAGCACCCAGAGCGCGGCCCGGGTCCAGCCCCGGGCCCGCATCGCGTCCAACGCATCGACCATGAGCGCCCGCCCGGTGCCCCGGCCCCGCTCGTCCGGGTCCAGGTGGATGGCGTTGAGCAGGCCGGTCGCCGGGTCACCCTCGTCGTCCGGGCCCAGGTAGCTGAAGCCCACCAGCCGCCCGTCCCGCTCGACCACGGTCATCCGGTGGTCGGCGCCCTCCCAGGTGAGCCGTTCCACCCAGTAGTGGCCCATCGCCTCGGGGGTGGGGTCGGCCAGGGACTCCGGCGGCAGGAACGACGCGTACGCCGCCACCCGGGAACGCTGGTGCAGGGCGCCGACCGCCATCAGGTCGGCCTCGGTCGCGGGGCGTAGGGAGACGGTCACTAGGGCGACGGTACCCGTCGCGGCGGGACCGCCACCGTCTCCAGGTCCTCGGCGATCACCAACTCCCCGGCGAAGTGTTCCCGGGCCTCGTCGTGGAACCGGCGCGGGTCGGCGTACCGCTGGGAGAAGTGGGTGAGCACGAGGGTGCGTACCCCCGACTCGGCCGCCACCCGCGCGGCCTGGCCCGCGGTGAGGTGACCGACCTCGGCGGCGAGCGCGGCCTCCGACGCCAGGAACGTCGACTCGATGACGAGCAGGTCGGCGTGCTCGGCCAGCGCGTACACCCCGTCGCAGAGCCCGGTGTCCATGACGAACGCGAACCGCTGCCCCGGCCGGGTGACGCTCACCTCGTCCCGGGTGACGCGGCGCCCGTCGAGGTCCAGGTGGCCCTCGCGGAGCAGTCGCCCCACCGCCGGACCGGCGATGCCGTACGCGGACAGCCGCTCCGGGAGCAGCCGGCAGCCGTCCGGCTCGACCAGGCGGTAGCCGTAGGTCTCGACGGGGTGCCGCAGCCGGCGGGCCTCCAGCGTGCCGATGCCCAGCACGATCCGCTGCCCGTCGGCGTCGATCGGCTGGACGGCCAGTTCGGCGGTCTCGTGGAAGCTCGACGCGTGGCGCAGCCGGGCGAAGTAGTCGGCGCCGCCGGCGGGGAAGTGCACGGCCACCGGGCGTGGCACCCGGTCCAGGGAGAGCCGCTGGATCATGCCGGGCAGCCCGAGGCAGTGGTCGCCGTGGAAGTGGGTGACGCAGATCCGGGTCAGGTCGGTGGCGGTGACCCCGGTGTGCAGCATCTGGCGCTGGCTGCCCTCGCCCGGATCGAAGAGGATCACCTCGTCGTCCCAGCGCAGCAGGTACCCGTTGTGGTTGCGCCGGCGGGTCGGGGCCTGGCTGGCCGTACCCAGGACCATCAGCTCACGCATGGACACCGCATCCTCCGCTGGCTGGACGTCCGTTCCGGCTTCGCCGGCTGGACGCCCGTTCCGGCTTCGCCGGCTGGACGCCCGTTCCGGCTTCGCCGGACATGAAGCGACCCCCGGGGCTTCCGCGCTCGCGCGCGGGCCGGCTGGACTGGGCCGGCACCCCGGGGGTCGGGTGGCTGTCGTGGTTTCGCCGCACCGCTGCCACACGGTCTCGACGATCGTGCTGTGCCCGCCTCGCGGCGGACGATGTTCACTGTCGAGGACAGCGGCTAGCGGACAGCCACCTCACGAGTCCGATTGCTATACAAGTCTGGACCACCTCCTTTCCCGTGTACCGCCACGCTATCCACTTCCCGGCGGCCGCGGCAACGGATTTCGATCACAGACGTTCACTCCACGCCGATCGGACCCTCGCGGGGCCCGTCCTCGTGCGCGGGCTGCACCGCCAGCGACGGGAAGTCGGCCAGGTCGCCTTCCGGCTCGGCGTCCCACTCGGGGAATACCAGCGGGCTCTGCAGATAGAGGCAGAGCAGCTGGGTGAGCTGGTGCAGGCCGTCCAGGTGGGTCCGCTCGTGGCCGTGGGTGGCGTCCACGCCGAAGCCGAGCAGCGCCACCCGGGCGTGCGCCCCGGCCTCGACCGCCGACGCCGCGTCCGAGCGGTAGTAGTCGAACACGTCCCGGACCAGGTCGACGCCGTGCTCGTCGGCGATCGAGGCCAGGTTCCGGGTCAGGTGGTAGTCGAACGGGCCGACGCCGTCGCCCATGGCCAGGGTGGCGGCGTTCTCCCGGGACTGCTGGCCGGGCGCGACCACCGCCGCGTCCACCGAGACGATCTCCGCCACGTCCGGGTCCAGCCCGTGGCTGGCGCCGTGGCCGATCTCCTCGGTGACGGTGACCAGCAGGTGCGCGGTGACCGCCGGGGTGACGCGTGCGTCGACCATGGCCTTGAACGCGGTCAGCACGGCGGCGACGCCGGCCTTGTCGTCCAGGTGTCGGGACTTGACGTACCCGCTGGGGGTGACGGACGGGTTGGGCAGCAGCGCGACGAAGTCGCCGACGTCGATACCGAGCGCCCGCAGGCCGGCCTCGTCGGTCACCGGTTCGTCGACCCGGACCTCGACCAGCTCCCAGCCGACGCCCTGCAGGTCGACCGCCTCGTTGTAGCGGTGCCCGCTCGCCTTCAGCGGCAGCACCTGGCCGGTGACCAACCGGTCCAGGTCGTCGGTGAAGATCCGCACGTGGGCGCCCTCGGCGAAGCGGGCGCTGTGCGTGCCGATCGGGTTGATCTCCAGCCGGCCGTTCTCCTTGAGCCGCTTCACCATGCCGCCGATGGTGTCGGTGTGCACCACGACGGCCCGGTCCGCACCGGTCGACCGGGGCCCGGGCAGGCTGGCGCTCAGCGCCCCGCGCCGGGTCAGCGTGGAGCTGATCCCGAGCGCGGAGAGCCGTTCGCCCACGTACTGCTGGATGTGGTCGGTACGCCCGGACGGGCTGGGGATCTCCAGCAGTTCCACCAGCACCTGGCGCAGGTATTCGAGGTCGAGCTTGAGCGGTTCGGGTTTCCGTGCGGTCATGCCCCTGAGCCTGCCGCACCGGCCGGCGACCAGAGTCGCTGCGGTGCCCGCGTGCCCGGGAAGAGCAGGTCGACGAACCGTTCGACGGTCGGCTGCGGCTCGTGGTTGGCCAGGCCCGGCCGTTCGTTGGCCTCGATGAAGACGTGTTCCGGCGCGTCCGGGGCGGGCACCAGCAGGTCCAGCCCGGTGACCGGGACGTCCAGCGTCCGGCTCGCCGTCACGCACGCCTCGGCGATCGCCGGGTGCAGCTCGGCGGTCACGTCGTGGATGGTCCCGCCGGTGTGCAGGTTCGCCGTCCGCCGGACCGCCAGCACCTGCCCCTCCGGGAGCACGTCGTGCATCCGGAAGCCGGCCTCGGCTACCACCTCGCGGGTCATGTCGTCGATCGGGATCCGGGACTCGCCGCCGGTGGCGGCGGCGCGGCGGCGGCTCTGCCGGTCGATCAGCTCGGTGACGTCGTGCACCCCGTCGCCGGTGATCTGCGCCGGCCGGCGGACCGCGGCGGCCACCACCTCGTGGTCGATCACCACCACCCGCAGGTCCTCGCCCGCGCGCAGCTCCTCGATCAGCACGTCCGGGCAGAAGCGCCGGGCCAGCTCGACCGCGGCGGCCAGCGCCTCCGGCGTCCGCACGCCGACGGTGATCCCGTTGCCCTGCTCGCCGCGCGCCGGCTTGACCACCACCGGGCCCACGTCGGCCAGGAACGCCAGGTCGTCGGCGTCGCCGGTGGCGGTGCGCCCGCGCGGCACGGACAACCCCGCCTCGGCGAGGATGCGCCGGGTGACCCGCTTGTCGTCGCAACGGCTCATCGCCACCGCCGAGGTCAGCTCGGACAGCGACTCGCGGGTGTGGATGGTCCGGCCGCCGCTGGTCAGCTTCAGCTCACCCCAGTGCGGGTCGGTCACCGCCACCCGGATCCCGCGCCGCATCGCCTCGTCCGCGACGATCTTCGCGTACGGGTTGAGCTCGTCGTACCCCTCGGGCATGGCGGGCAGGAAGAGGCGTTCGTTGATCGGGTTCTTCCGCTTCACGCAGAGCGTGCCGGTGCGGTGGAAGCCGAGTCGCTCGTAGAGCCGGATCGCGCCCGAGTTCTCGGCCAGCACGGACAGGTCCACGTACGCCCGACCGCGCGCGTCGAGCCGGTCGGCGAGCGCGGTGAGCAGCGCCTGACCGGTGCCGGGCGGCGCGGTGTTGAAGTCCACCGTGAGGCACCAGAGGCTGGCGCCGCCCTCCGGGTCGTCGAAGACCGCGACGTGGTCCACGCCGGTGATGGTGCCGACCACCTCGCCTGTCACGTCCTCGGCGACCAGGTGCAGGAACCGGTCGGTGCCGGCGTTGTCCACCAGCACCTCGACCGGGGCGGTGACCATGCCGTTGCGGGCGTAGATCCGGTTCACCGCGTCCGCGTCGTCGGCGTCGCGCAGCGCCCGGATGGTCAACCCGGGGACCTCGCCGCCCTCGGTGGCGGCCGGCCGGCGCTCACCCAGCGGCAGCCGGTAGGTCAGCGACGGGTCGATGAACAGCTCGTCCGGCAGCCGGGAGACAAGCACGTGCGGATCGCGCAGGTAGATGCAGATGTCCCGGGCGCCGTTCGCCTCGGAGCGCAGCACGTCGGCCACGTGCACCTGGTCGGCGAAGGTCTGGCCGAAGACCAGCCGGCCCCAGCCGCAGTCCAGCACCACGCCGGAGGCGTCGGTGGCGGCGGCGGTGGACGGCAGGCCCGACTCCGGCGTGCCCGGTGCGACCGGGTCACCCCCCGGACCGGTGCGTTCCCGGCGCCGGCCCAGCACCCGTTCCCGGTCGGTACGTGCCGTGCCGGTGGCGAGGGTGTCGGTCACGGTGAGTCGATTCCGTGGCTCTGGAGCCACATTTCCAGGAGTCCCAGTTGCCACAGCTTGTTTCCGTTCAACGGGGTCAGTTCGGCATTCGGGTCGGCGAGCAGCGCGTCGACGTAGTCGGCGCGGAACAGGTCACGACGGCGCGCCTCCGGGGCGCTCAGCGCGTCGCGTACCCGGTCGAGGAGCTTGCCCTCCAGGTGGGTGAGGCCGGGCACCGGGAAGTAGCCCTTGGGCCGGTCGATGACCTCGTGCGGCAGCACCCGCCGGCCGATCTCCTTGAGCACGCCCTTGCCGCCCTGGGCCAGCTTCAGCTCGGGCGGGCAGCTCGCGGCCAGTTCGACGAACTCGTGGTCGAGGAACGGCACCCGGGCCTCCAGCCCGTGCGCCATGGTCATGTTGTCGACCCGCTTCACCGGGTCGTCGGTCAGCATGACCTGGGTGTCGATCCGCAGGCCGGCGTCGACCGCGGTGTGCGCGCCGGGCCGACCCAGGTGCGCGGCCACGAACTCGCGCGCCGGGTCGCCGTCGGCCAGCCAGTCGGGGTTGAGCACCCGGGCCAGCCCGGCCGCGTCGCGGTCGAAGAACGCCTTCGCGTACGTCTCGAGCGCCTGCTCCCGGTCCACCCCGGCCAGCGGCGGGTACCAGTGGTAGCCGCCCAGGATCTCGTCCGCGCCCTGGCCGGACTGGACCACCTTCACGTGCCGGGCGACCTCCTGGCTGAGCAGCCAGAACGCCACGCAGTCGTGGCTGACCATGGGTTCGCTCATGGCCGCGACGGCGGCCTCCAGCGGCGGCAGCAAATCGCCGGTGGGCACCCGGATCTGGTGGTGGTCGGTGCCGAACGTCTTCGCCACCAGGTCGGAGTAGACGAACTCGTCGCCCTCCCGGCCGCCCACCGCGTCGAAGCCGATGGAGAACGTGGCCAGGCCGGAGCGGCCCTGCCCCTCGCCGGCCAGCAGCGCGACCACCAGGCTGGAGTCGAGGCCGCCGGAGAGCAGCACACCCACCGGCACGTCGGCCACCATCCGCCGGCGCACGGCGGTGGTCAGCGAGTCGAGCAGCGCGTCCTGCCAGTCCCGCTCGGACCAGCCGGCCCGCTCGTCGGCCCGGCCGAACGAGGGGTCCCAGTAGACCCGCTCCCGGGTGGTGCCGTCCGCCTCGTACACCTTGACCGTGGCCGGCGGCAGCTTGGTGACGCCGCGCAGGATGGTCCGCGGCGGCGGCACGATGCTGTGGAAGCTCAGGTAGTGGGCGAGCGCCACCCGGTCGATGGTGGTGTCGACGCCGCCGCCGGCCAGCAGCGCCGGCAGGGTTGAGGCGAAGCGCACCACACCGGGGCTCTCGGCCAGGTAGAGCGGCTTGATGCCGAGGCGGTCCCGGGCCAGCACCAGGCGGCCGGTGTCCCGCTCGCTGATCGCCACCGCGAACATGCCGATCAGGTGGTCGACGAAGTCGAGCCCCCACTCGGCGTACGCCTTGACCACGACCTCGCTGTCGCCGGCGGAGAAGAAGCGGTGGCCCTTGGCCTGCAGCTCGGCGCGCAGCTCCCGGTAGTTGTAGATGCAGCCGTTGAAGACTCCGGTGAGGCCCGCGGCGGCATCGACGATCGGTTGGCCGCTGGCGGCGGACAGGTCGATGATCTTCAGGCGCCGGTGTCCCAGCGCGGTCGGGCCCTGCGACCAGACGCCACTGTCGTCGGGCCCTCGGTCACTCATCGTGGCCGCCATCCGCTCCACCGCCGAGACGTCGGCGCGTGAACCGTCACGGCGGAACTCTCCCGCAAGTCCGCACATGCGAGCCAATGCTGCCAGAGCTTGTTGCAGTTCGCCTGTTGGGACGATGACGAACGTGTGACACCTTGCTACAGTGCGCCGTCACCGACGGTGGTCGTCCGTCACGCCTCCGGTTCCGGCCCGCCCGGTGGCGGATGCCCGAAATGTACCGGGCCCACGGTGTGACGAACACCGCAGGCCCGGTTCTCCGCCCGGCCTAGCTTCCGGTACGGGCCCCACCGACCGGGCAGCTCAGCCCCGTTGGGGACGAGCCTTCAGACATGTGACCCAAAGCCTGGATCCGAGGCGGCACCGTCGTTCACGTCCTGTCCCGGCTCGTCAGCCGCGCCGGAACGTGCACTTCGGCGGCAGTGGCGAAGGCTCCGGGACGGACTTGGACCGCCCTGTCCCTGCGCCATGACAGCGCGTGTTCAGGTAGTGAGTCACCTCTTGGCCCTGATCACGGTGTACGCGATACTGACAAAGCCGCAGTTTAGGAGCGTTGATGCCGAATCGTCGATGGTCCAAGCAGGGACAACAAGTAGCGGAGGCGGTTGCAGAGAACACTGCAAGCGCCTCCAGCGGCAATTAACTGACGACAGGAATTTGTCGACCCTTGCCCGATGGCGGTCTTTAGCCGACGCCCGCCGAATGACGTCTTCCTTCTCGGCAACTCTCGACAACTGCACTGCTGACGCTGCCTGCCGTGTCGGCGATCGAATGGGCGTACCCTCAATCTGGCTTGAATTGGTTGAGGATTGCAATCTGAACTGCGTATTCTGCTACAACCCTTGGCGGCCCCAACACTCATCTCTGCGCACTCAAGCCACTATCAGTGCGGCCATGTTGCGGACAGTGATATCAACAATTACCGCCAAGTTCGGTCCGGCCCAGGTAACGCTCTCCGGTGGAGAACCACTCATGTATCCCGGATTGAGTGAACTGACTGGTCATCTTTCAGCGCTCGGACATCAGATAGGAATGACCAGTAACGGCCGCAGCGCAACACGCCGACGGATCGCCGAACTGAAGCACCGAGGATTGTCCCATATGAGCATACCGGTGCATTCGGCACATGGCCGCGTCCACAACGAGTTGGCCGGGGCTCCGTCGTGGTCAGGGGCAATTCGCGCGCTTTCGCTTGGGCTCGAATTGGGTATTTCTGTAACGATGAGTTGTGTGCTGACACGTCGGAACATCGCCGGTGTGGGTGGCGTCGCCGAGATCGCTGCGCAGCTCGGGATCAAGCGATTCGTTCTGAACTCTTTTCACGTGACAGGCCAAGGGCTGGCGCGGGCTGATCTTTCTATAACCGCCGACGAGTTCGAGGACGCTAAACACATGGCCAGGGCCGCGCTGCCAGTGTCGACCGACTTGGTGGTCGGGGCCCCGCCGGATTCTAAGCGTGGTACACGCACTGCCATCGATAGACTCGTCGTCTCGCCGTACGGTGACATTAAACTCTGCGCGCAATCGACTCGTGGCGTTGTGAATGTCCTGAGCGACGGTATGGAGCAGCTTGAGAAACTGCTGGACGGGATCAGCAACGGGAGTGGACAAGTTTACATTGATCGCGTTGATAACTGCAGCTGCTTCAGTCCTTCATCGCCGTGATACGGTTCCTCACTCGCGAAAATTTATGTCTCCTCTTATCTCCCTCGCCTGCACCACGTCTCCGGTTACATCACCGCCGATAGTATTGCCTTGCTCCGAGGTGGCGCCTTCTGTTCCGTGGTTGGCCTTGCCGGCTTGAAGTAGATTTGCCGTTAAGGCGGACAACGCGGTAATGACGACTACTCCGCTCCAAGCCCACCATGAATTTTTCAAGTCCGTCGCAATATTGATCAACACCGCCAATGCGGAGGAAACTACTGCGACGCCGAAGGCTGCTGCCAGGGTCATCCTCATGAGCGAAGCATGGGTGTGGTCAGCGCACCTGTCAACCAAATCCGGTGTCTTATTGGCAGATCTAGATGCCGCAGCCCTCTGCCAACCGGTCACATCAGCTTGCTGGTCCGTGGTTGCAGTACCCTCCCGGATTTGGCCCCCAGCGAACAGTGCGGGTGCTCTCACCGGGCTACCCGGTAAAGGTCGGGTCGCTATATCCGATCTGGCGCATCTTCGAGGCCGCGAAGACGACCACGATCTCATCGCCCGGGATGAACACGTCGTCCGGCTTCTGGAACTGCGGCGTGCAGGCCACGAACCACACCGGTCCTCCGTCGAAGTCCAGTCGTAGAGCGGTGGGTACGACCACGTCGTACGGCGGGCTGATCACCTCACCGTTCAACCGCATCGTGGGTCCGATCGTGAACCGGTCCCACGAGACCCTTGCCTCACGCACCGGCTGCTCCAGCAAGGCCTTCCATCGCGAATCGGCTCCCGGCTCGACACGCTGCGTTCCGTCCTCGTCGAGATGGCGGGTGATGGGCTCCAGGAACACTTCCACGCCGTACGGGTAGAAGGTCGCGGTCCAGGTCACGGTCACGGGACCAGCATCGGTCGTCAGCTGCGCGCCCATCACGGCGTGGTGACAGTCGCCGAAGTCCCAATCGGGTTCCGGCCCGACGCCGTGCAGGTCCCAGTAGTCAACGGAGAGCACTCGACGGCGCCGCAGCGAGTTGACCCGGCGGTCGAAGCTGGCACGAACATCGCCGTCATCGTTGGTCACGACCGCAGGATCTCCCGGCGGTACTCGGCACGACAACGCCTTATGGGTCACCAGTCGGCGCACCCGCTGCGAAGCGGCCACCGTCGAGATGGCGGTGGCCGCTTCGCAAAAGGATTCAGCCGGCGGTACGGGCCACACCGACCGGGCAGCTCAGCCCGTTCGGCCCGTGGTTGCAATATCCGCCAGGATTTTTCGTCGGGGCCAGGTACTGCTGGTGGTAGTCCTCGGCGAAGTAGTAGTCGCCAAGCGGGGCGATCTCGGTGGTGATCTCACCCTTGCCGGCACGCGCCACGATCGGCGCGAACGCGTCCCGCGAGGCCTGCGCGGCGGCGCGCTGCTCGTCGGTGGTGGTGTAGATCGCCGATCGGTACTGGGTACCGACGTCGTTGCCCTGGCGCATGCCCTGGGTCGGGTCGTGGTTCTCCCAGAAGACCTTGAGCAGATCCTCGTAGGCGATCGTCGACGGGTCGTAGACCACCTGGACCACCTCGGCGTGCCCGGTCATGCCCGAGCAGACCTCCTCGTACGTCGGGTTGGTGGTGAAGCCACCCGCGTAGCCGGCCGACGTGGTGATCACGCCGGGCAGGGTCCAGAACAGGCGCTCGGCGCCCCAGAAGCAGCCCATGCCGAAGACGGCGACCTGCGCGCCCTCGGGGAAGGGGCCCTTCAGTGCCGACGGCAGCACCTCGTGCCGGTCGGCGACCGGCATGGCGAGCGGGCGGCCCGGCAGGGCCTGGTCAGGAGAGATCATCTCGGCCTTCATGCGGCGGAGGAACACGGTGGGACTCCTCTCGTGGCTTTCCCAGCCTGTGCAACAGCGCCGGTCCCCGGTTCCTTACCCGTTCCAACTATGGTCAGGCGGGCCGACCACGCCGGTAGCGGCTCTTTGTGTATTCGTTCACCCATTTCTGGCTGCTCCGCCACGTGCCGTCGTCCGCCTTGACGGCCTTCAGCCGCCCTCTTGCCGCAGCGACGCGTAAGGCGTTCTCGGTCAGGTCGGCCGTCGCCAACGCCGGAAGCGGCAGCAACTTCACCGGACCGGCCACGGCCGGCATGAGGAAGCGGTAGAGGTTCGCGGTGACGCTGCGGGCAATCAGCTCACCCAACAGCCCTGGGTCTCGACTTCCTGAAGAACGAAGGTGTTCCCCTCGATCGCGGTGCTGTTGTGCGCCTCCTGGTGCCAGATCTCGGCCCAGATGTCCTCCGCTTCGGCGGGTGTCGGTAGCCCGCCCAGCCGGTCGCGCAGTTCGCGAACCGCCTCCTCCATGCGCTGATACACAGCGGCGCGGGAAGGGCGCCCAGGGCCGGACATGACCTGCTCCAATTTGTTCGGTTTGAGGAATCAAAACGTACCGAACAAATTTGCCGTCCTCGGCCGACGCGCCGAGCGGACGTCTTGAGGGGTTCCGGTCAATGGTCCAGCGCGGCGGAGATCCGGCCGGCGAAGCCGGCCGCCTCGGCGTCGTCGGCGTAGCGGGTACGTGGCCAGAAGAAGCCGCGCAGCCCGTCGCCCTTCGTCCGGGGCACCACGTGGGTGTGCAGGTGCGGGACGGACTGGGACACCTTGTTGTTCATCGCCACGAACGTCCCACCGGACCCCAGACCGGCCTCCACCGCCACGGCCACCCGTTGGACCAGCCGGAAGTAGCCGGGCAGCGCGTCGGCCGGCAGGTCGGCGAGCGTCACCAGGTGGGTGCGGGGCACCACCAGCACGTGTCCCTTGAACACCGGCCGGGTGTCCAGGAACGCCACCCCGTTCGGCTCGTCGGTCACGGTGAAGGCCGGCACCCCACCGGCCACGATGCCGCAGAACACGCACCCGCTCATCCGGGCAGCGTAGTTCCGTGCCCCCACGACCGCTCGCGGATGTGGTACCTATTGACAAGTCTGGATCGGCACATTCGGGGGCGACGGTGCCGGCGAGCGACGGTGACCGGAGGTCGGTTTCCTGGGACGTCGCGTCGTTCCGGTCCACCTCCGGCGCGGCGGTCCGGCGCCCATGCGGCCGTGGCCCACCGCCACGGTCGCCCGTCGTGAAGGGAACACCCCTTGCGCCTCAACAGACGCTCCGCGCTGGCTCTCGCCGCGCTCACCGGCGCCCTGCTCGCCGCCACGCCCGTCGCGCCCGCCTCGGCAGCGGCCGCGCCCCGGGCCGTGCCCCTGCCGATCGCCGACGCCGCCGACGTGGTGTCGGCCGGCGACCGGGTCTTCGTCAGCGGCGGCCGGAACTCGACCGACGTGGTGGTGACCGCCGCGAACGGTGACGTGCTCGGCACCGTGTCCAACCTGCCCGGCCCGACCGACCTGCTGCTCAGCGCCGACCGGCAGACGCTCTACGTGGCGTTGCCCTCGGCCGACGCGATCGCGGCGATCAACACCGGCACGCTGACCGAGTTCGCCCGCTTCGGCACCGGTGCGGCCGGCTGCAACCCCTCCTCGCTCGCGCTGACCGGCCGCTACCTGTGGTTCGGCTACGGATGCGGCGACAGCAGTTGGAACGGCAACATCGGTCGACTCGACCTGGGCCGCCAGCCGGCCGCCCTGACCACCGGGCTGGCCCGGCAGACCTACTACGGCGCGCCGCTGCTGACCGCCGCGTCGCAGAACCGCGCGGTCCTGCTGGCCGGGCAGCAGAGCCTCAGCCCGGGGTCGGTCGACGCCTACGGCATCGGTGCGGCCGGCGCGCTCAGCTTCCTGCGGACCAACGAGTTCTCGGCGCTCGGCAGCAACCTGGGCGACATCGCGCTGAACCCGGCCGGCGACACCGTCTACACCGCCTCCGGGGCGCCCTACGAGGTGCTGGCGTTCCCGTTCGCCGACATCAGCACCCCGTCGGCGACGTACCCGACCGGCCCGTACCCCGTCGCGGTGGAGCTGACCCGCGACGGCGCCCGGGTCGCCGCCGGCGTGGACGGCTACTACGACCCCGACGTGTTCGTGTTCGGTCTCGGCGGGATCGAGCAGGCCCGGTTCGAGCTGGGTGGGCTCCTGGTCGACGGCGGCCTGGCCTGGGCGCCGAACGGCACCCGGCTCTACGCGATCACCTCGGACTGGACCGGGACCGTGCCGGCCACCCTGCACGTGCTGCCGGTGCCGGCGGCGTGACCGGTGCCGCCCCGCTCCCGCCCCGCCGGCGGGAGCGGGGCGGGTCACCGTGGTGGGGACATTCCCTACCCGCCGGGGCCGCAGGGACTAGCCTTCCGGGCATGAACCACGGCTTCGAGACGCTCGCCATCCACGCCGGTCAGGACCCCGAGGCCCGCACCGGCGCGGTGATCCCACCGATCTACCAGACCAGCACCTACGCCCAGGACGCCGTCGGCGCGCCCCGCGAGGGCTACGAGTACAGCCGCTCCGGCAACCCCACCCGGGACGCGCTCCAGGAGTGCCTGGCGGCGTTGGAGGGCGGCCCGGTGGGGCTCGCCTTCGCCAGCGGTCTGGCCGCCGAGGACACGCTGCTGCGGGCCGTGTGCAAGCCGGGCGACCACGTGGTGATCCCGGACGACGCGTACGGCGGCACCTACCGGCTGTTCGCGAAGGTGGCCGAGCGGTGGGGTCTCGACTTCACCCCGGCGAAGGTCTCCGACCCGGACGCGGTCCGCGCCGCGATCCGGCCGGGCGCCACCCGGATCGTGTGGGTGGAGACCCCGACCAACCCGCTGCTCGGCATCGCCGACATCGCCGCCCTGGCCGCCGTGGCGCACGACGCCGGCGCGCTGCTGGTGGTCGACAACACGTTCGCCTCGCCGTACCTGCAGCAGCCGATCGCGTTCGGCGCGGACGTGGTGGTGCACTCCACCACCAAGTACGTCGGCGGGCACTCCGACGTGGTCGGTGGCGCGCTGGTCGCCGCCGACCGGGCGCTCGGCGAGGAACTGCGCTACCACCAGAACGCGATGGGCGCGATCAACGGCCCGTTCGACGCCTGGCTCACCCTGCGCGGCATCAAGACCCTCGGGGTACGGATGGACCGGCACTGCGACAACGCCGAGCGGATCGCCGCCTATCTGGACGGCAACGCGAAGGTGGCCCAGGTCATCTACCCGGGCCTGTCCTCGCACCCCGGGCACGAGGTGGCCGCCAAGCAGATGCGCCGGTTCGGCGGCATGATCTCGTTCCGGGCGGCCGGTGGCGAGGAGCACGCCGTCGAGATCTGCAACCGGGCCCGGCTGTTCGTGCTCGCCGAGTCGCTCGGCGGCGTCGAGTCCCTGATCGAGCACCCGGGGCGGATGACACACGCGAGCGCAGCCGGCTCGCCGCTTGAAGTTCCTGGTGATCTCGTGCGACTGTCTGTCGGCATCGAGACGGTCGACGACCTGCTCGCCGATCTGGAGCAGGCACTGGGCTGACCGCTGGACGACGGAGGGTGGCAGTGCCGGACATCTTGCCGACGACCTGGGTCGGGGCGACCGCGAAACAGATCGCCCGGGCGGTACGCCGTGGCGACGTCTCGGCCACCCAGGTGGTGGCCGACCACCTCGACCACGTGTCCCGGGTCGACGCCGAGCTGGCCGCGTTCCGCACGGTACGCGGCGGCGAGGCGATCACCGAGGCGGAGAAGGTCGACGAGCAGGAGGAGTTGGCCGACCTGCCGCTGGCCGGCGTGCCGGTGGCGGTCAAGGAGAACACGCCGGTGGCCGGCCTGCCCACCTGGAACGGGTCGGTCGCGATGCGTACCCCGGTGGCGGAGGCCGACCACGAGGTGGTCCGCCGGCTGCGCGGCGCGGGCGCGGTGATCCTCGGCGTGACCCGGATGCCGGAGTTGGGCCTGTGGGCCCTGACCGACGACGACACCGGGGTGACCCGCAACCCCTGGGACCCGACGCGTACCCCCGGTGGCTCGTCCGGCGGCGCGGCCGCCGCGGTGGCCGCCGGGCTGGTGCCGATGGCCCACGGCAACGACGGCCTCGGCTCGATCCGCATCCCGGCGGCCTGCTGCGGCCTGGTCGGGCTCAAGCCCGGCCGGGGCGTGGTGCCCTGCCAGCTCGGCGCGGACGACTGGTTCGGCCTCACCGAGCACGGCGTGCTGACCGGCACGGTGGCCGACGCGGTGGTCGGCTTCTCGGTGCTGGCCGGGCGCCGGCCGGACAAGCTGGTCCCGCCACCGCGGCTGCGGGTGGGCGTGTCGCTGCGCTCCCCGGTGCGCGGCGTCTCCGCGGACGCGGCGAACCGGGACGCGGTCGCCGCCGCCGGCCGGCTGCTCGCCGCCGCCGGGCACGACACCGTCCCCACCGACCCGGTCTATCCGACCCGGCTCGGCCTGCAGGGCATCGCCACCTGGTTCGCGGCTGCCGCCGCCGACGTGCGCGCCGCCGGCGTCGCGCCGCGCCAGCTCCAGCGGCGCAGCCGCCGGCACGTCGCGCTCGGCGAGTGGGCGCAGCGCCGTGGGTACGTCCGGGAGGCCGACCGGACCGCCTGGCGGGAGCGGTCGGTGCACTTCTTCGACGACCACTCGGTCGACCTGCTGCTCACCCCGGCGCTGGCCGGGCCGCCGCCGGAGGCCGCCGGCTGGTCCGGCCGGTCCTGGCTGGCGAACATGAGGACGAACATCCGGTACGCCCCGTACGCCGCGCCGTGGAACATCGCCGGCCTGCCGTCGATCGTGGTGCCGGTGGGTCGCCGCCCGGACGGGCTGCCGGTCGGGGTGCAGTTCGTCGGCCCGCCCGGCTCCGAACTGCTGCTGCTCGGGGTGGCCGGCCAGTTCGAGATGCAGGCGCCGTGGACGCGGCACGCCCCCGGCTATCCCCGGGTCGGGACGGGGTCACCCGCCACCGCGTGATCGTCCGTGACGTCGCCGCAGCTTCCGCCGGGGGTGAGTGGCACGATCGGGGCATGACGGAGATGGTCGGCCTCGCCGACGTACAGGCCGCGCGGGAACTGCTCGCCGGTGTCACCCGCACCACCCCGCTGGAGCCCTCCCGGCCGCTCAGCGCCGCGCTCGGCGGGCCGGTCTGGCTCAAGTGCGAGAACGTGCAGCGCGCCGGGTCGTACAAGGTGCGCGGCGCGTACGTGCGGATCTCCCGGCTCTCCGACGACGAGCGGGCCCGCGGCGTGGTGGCGGCGAGCGCCGGCAACCACGCCCAGGGGGTGGCGCTCGCCGCCGGCCTGGTCGGCGCGCACGCCACCGTCTTCATGCCGGTGAACGCGCCGCTGCCGAAGGTCGCCGCGACCAAGGGGTACGGCGCCCGGATCGAGCTGGTCGGCAACACGGTGGACGAGTCGCTGATCGCGGCGCAGACGTTCGCGGAGCGGACCGGCGCGGTGTTCATCCACCCGTTCGACCACCCGGACGTCATCGCCGGTCAGGGCACGGTGGCGCTGGAGATCCTCGAACAGTGCCCGGACGTGCGCACCATCGTGACCGGAGTCGGTGGCGGCGGGCTGGTGTCGGGGATGGCGGTGGCGGCCAAGGCGCTGCGCCCCGACGTGCGGGTGATCGGGGTGCAGGCGGCGAGCGCCGCCGCCTTCCCGCCCTCGCTTCGGGCCGGCGAGCCGGTCCGGCTGCCCTCCTTCGCGACGATCGCCGACGGCATCGCGGTCGGCCGTCCCGGCGAGCTGACGTTCACCCATGTCCGCAAGCTGGTCGACGACGTCGTCACGGTCTCCGAGGAGGACATCTCCCGGGCGTTGCTGATGCTGCTGGAGCGTGGCAAGCAGGTGGTGGAGCCGGCCGGCGCGGTCGGCGTGGCGGCGCTGATGGCCGGCGTCGTGGAGGTGGCCACGCCGGCGGTCGCGGTGCTCTCCGGCGGCAACATCGACCCGCTGCTGATGCTCCGGGTGATCGAGCACGGGCTGGCGGCGGCCGGGCGTTTCCTGCGGGTCACGGTGCGCTGCTCCGATCGGCCCGGCCAGCTCGCCTCGCTGCTCAGCGAGATCGCCGAGCACCGGGCCAACGTGGTGGACGTGGTGCACCAGCGCGCCAACCCGCACCTCGGGCTCGGCGAGGTGGAGGTGGCGCTCTCGGTGGAGACCCGCGGGGTGGAGCACTCGGACACGCTGATCAGCGCGTTGCGCGCCAGCGGCTACCAGGTGGCCTTCGCGGGCGAGGGGTGAGCCCGCCCGGAACCGCGAACGCCCCGGCCGGATGATCCGGTCGGGGCGAACGGGGTGTGGCTCGGGCCCGAGGAGCCTGTCAGCCTCGGTCGGGTCGGACCCGAGCCGGCCGGCGCGGGTCCGCCGGCGGGTCAGCCCGAGTAGGGCTCGAAGGAGACCACCGTCACCTTGATGTCGGCGCCGCTCGGAGCGGTGTAGGTGCAGGTCTGGCCCGGCTTCCCGCCGAGGATCGCCTTGCCGAGCGCGGACTCGGGGCTGTAGACCGTGAGGTCGGTGGTGGAGGCGATCTCGCGGGAGCCGAGCAGGAACGTCTCGGTGTCGTCGGCGTCGTCGTCGAAGTAGATCGTGACGACCATGCCGGGCGACACCGCGTCGGTGTCCGGCGCCTCACCGACCTTGGCGGTGCGCAGCAGCTCCTTGAGGTAGAGGATGCGCCCCTCGGCCTTGCCCTGCTCCTCGCGGGCGGCGTGGTAGCCACCGTTCTCCCGCAGGTCGCCCTCCTCGCGCCGGGCGTTGATCTCGGCAGCGATGACCGGCCGGTTGGCGATCAGCTCGTCGAGCTCGGCCTGCAGGCGGTCGTGAGCGTCCTGGGACAGCCAGGTGGCGGGCGCCTCGTTTCCATGTGTGGACACAGGCGATCTCCTCGGTTGGTGCGGACTGGCTGACAGGTGAAACCACCAAGTTACCAGTGCCGCACCGGTGGAGGTGTGGTCGATCGCCCCGGGTGCCGGTGGCGGGACCGGGGGCGGGTGTCCCGGCAACGCGCCGGGCGTCCGGCTCAGCCGGCCGGTCGGCAGCGCAACACCTCGCCGATGAACGGCCGGGCGCTGGTCGGCACCTCCTGTCGGTACCGGACGTGTCGCTGGCCTGGTTCGGCGGTCACGGTGGCCTCGACGTGGCCTACCTCGGCGCCGTCGTGCGAGCGGGCCCGCAGCAGGCAGGTGGCGGAGCCGCCCGGCGGCACGGTGACCCGGAAGTCGACCACCACCCGGGAGTCGGTGATCCCGGTGTAGCTGATCACCTCGCCCTGGTAGGCGGGATCGCCGTACTGGGTGTAGAGCTTCGCGGCGCCCAGCCCGAGGACGGCCAGCACGACCGTCACCACCAGGGCGAGCAGGAGCGGTCGGCGGCGCCTCGGCTCCCGGCGGCGGCCGTATCGGCCGGGCGGGAAGACCGGCGCGTCCGGTGCGACTGTGGCGTGCGTCTCGCTCACCGGCGGGTATCTCCTGGCGTTGTTGTCGGCGGCATCGGCAAGAATGGCAAGGTCCATCTTCCCAGCCCGGCGCTGAGTCAAGGATGGCAGGTCGGCTTCGGCCGGCCGGGGTGGTCCCGACCACTCCGGCAACGGTCCCGACCGGCCGTCACGGGGGCTTTCGCGGGCGCGGAGGGAGATTCCGGCAGGTCAGCCGGTCGGCACAGACGAGGAGCGCCGAAGGTGGCAGAACAGCTGCGTCTCATGGCGGTGCACGCCCATCCCGACGACGAGTCGAGCAAGGGCGCCGCCACCATGGCGAAATACGTCGCCGAGGGGGTGGATGTCCTGGTCGTCACCTGCACCGGCGGTGAGCGGGGCAGCGTGCTGAACCCCAAGATGGACCGGCCCGACGTGTGGGCCAACATCGGCGACATCCGCCGGGCCGAGATGGACGCCGCCCGCGCCGTCCTCGGCGTCGAGCAGGCCTGGCTCGGCTTCGTCGACTCCGGGCTGCCCGAGGGCGACCCGCTGCCGCCGCTGCCGGAGGGCTGTTTCGCGCTGCAGGAGGTCGAGGTCGCCGCCGCGCCGCTGGTGCGGTTGATGCGGCAGTTCCGCCCGCACGTCGTCACGACCTACGACGAGGAGGGCGGTTACCCGCACCCGGACCACATCATGACCCACCGGGTCACCGTGGCGGCGTTCGAGGCGGCCGGTGACCCCGAGCGTCACCGGGAGCTGGGCGAGCCGTGGCAGCCGCTGAAGCTCTACTACGACGTGGGCTTCTCCCGTGCCAAGATCATGAGCCTGCACGAGGCGATGCTCGCCGCCGGCCACGAGTCGCCCTACGGCGACTGGATGAAGCGTTGGGAGGAGCGGCCCGACAAGGGGGAGCGGATCACCACCCGGGTCGACTGCGCCGCCTACTTCCCGGTCCGCGACGACGCGTTGCGCGCCCACGCCACCCAGATCGACCCGGACGGGTTCTGGTTCCAGGTGCCGATGGACCTGCAACAGCGCGCCTGGCCGACGGAAGACTTCCAACTCGCCCGCTCGCTGGTGGACAGCCCGATCCCCGAGTCCGACCTCTTCGCCGGGGTGCGCGAGACGTGCCGTGCCCGCTGACGCCCGCGGGAGCTACCCTGGTCGTCAGCCGCACATCGGAGGAACACCATGCTGACCACCGCCCAGGTGCTCGCGGAGAACAACTTCGGTGACACCCGCACGGGTGGTCTGGCCGGCCCGATGGGCCTCTTCCTCATCGTCGCGCTGGCCACCGTCACCGTCCTGCTCATCCGCAACATGAACGCCCGGCTGCGCCGGCTGCCGGACCGGTTCCCGCACCCGACGGAGCCGGGCCGGGCGGACGCGACAGTCGTCGATCCGACAGACGGGGCCGTGGAGCAGGATTCACCGACGAATGCTCCCAACGGCTCCCAGCAGCGCCGCAACGGCTGAACACCGCGTGAATCACGCCCGAGCCGGTCGTTCACCCCTGTTGCGGCCACCGGCTTTGGCTTAGCCTTCCGCCGGGGGGACCGTCAGGCCCCGGACCCTGCGCGGAAGGGGGGCGCCGATGTCGAAGGCAGCAGCAGGTCCCCACCGTGCCCCGAATCCACGTCCCGCCCGGGCGGGGCCGTGACCTCCGAACCGGCCGACCGTCCCCCGGACCGGCTCGGCCTGCGCGGCACGCCGGTGAGCGTCGTGCTGCTGACCGCCGCGGTCGCGGTCACCGCGCTGCTGGCCGCCGTGCTCGGTCTCGGCGTACCGGCGCATCTGCCGTCGGGTGACCCGCTGCCCGGCCCGGCCCGCTTCGGCCTCGCCGCGGTCGCCTTCGCCGTGGCCCAGTTGGCCCGGCTGCGCTTCCGCACCGCGGCCGGCATGGTCAGCATCACCTGGGGCGAGGCCGCGCTTGTGGTCTGCCTCTGGCTGGTGCCCGCCGGCTGGCTCCCGGCCGCGGCGCTGCTCGGCACCGGCGCCGCCTGGACCACGATGTCGCTGGTGTCCGACCGGCGCCCGGTGCTGGAGCTGGTCCGCATCACCGGCTCGCTCACCGCCGCCACGGCGCTGGCCGGTGCCGTCGCCAACGCGCTCGGCCGGCCGCTGCTGGCCGCGCCCACCCCGGAACTGGCCCTCGCGCTGAGCGCCGGCGCGGTGACCTACCTGGTCACCACCGGCTGGCTCGGCGCCGCCACGATCGCCCTGCGGCACGGCATCCCGATCGGGCCGCCGCTGCTCGCCGCGCTGCGCGGCAAGCTGCTCATGTTCGTCGGCAACGTCGCGGTCGGCCTGGTGGTGGTCGCGCTGCTGGAGCTGGACCCGCGCTGGCTGCTGCTCCTGCCGCCGCCGCTGTGGCTGCTCCAGCAGACCTACCGGCACCGGCTCCGGGCCGATGCGGAGCGGCGTACCTGGCGGGCCTTCGCCGAGGCCACCGCCGCGCTCAACCAGCTCGACGAGCGCGGGGTGGCGACCGCCGCGGTGACCCGCGCGCTGACCCTGTTCGGGGCCGAGCTGGTCGAGGTGGACGTGGCGCGCGGGGACGGGCGCTGGCGCCGCTACCGGGCCGACCTCGGCGGGCAGGTGCGCGATCGTGAGGTGGAGCCGTCCGCGTACGCCGCCTCGGTCGAGCACGAGCTGGTCCGCCGGCTCGCCGTGGGCGCCGTCGAGGTGGGCCGGCTGCGGGTGCGGTTCGCCCCGTCCGCCCCGCCCAGCCACCGGGAGCGCGACGGCGTGGCCGCCTTCGGGGACGCTCTGGCCGCTGCCCTGCACGACGCGGCGACCCACCGCGAGCTGCGACTGGTCACCGCCCGATCCTCGTACGAGGCGGTGCACGACCAGCTCACCGGGCTGCTCAACCGGTCGGCCCTGCTGGCCCGCGGCGACCAGGCGCTGCGGCAGCGCCCGCACGACCACCCGGTGGCCCTGCTGCTGCTGGACGTGAACCAGTTCAAGGAGGTCAACGACACCCTCGGGCACGCGGCCGGTGATCAGTTGCTGCGGCTGACCGCCAACCGCCTGGCCGTGCTGACCCGCCCCGGTGACCTGCTCGGCCGGCTCGGTGGCGACGAGTTCGCGTTGCTGCTCACCTCGGTCCCGGTGGTCGAGGACCGGACGGCCCCGCTGGCGTACGCGCTGCGCCAGGCCCGGGAGGTCGCCGAGCGGCTCGCCGCCCCGACCGAGGTGGCCGGGGTGCGGATGTCCGTCGAGGTGGCGGTCGGCGTGGTGGTGGCCGACGCGGGCACCGCCGACCTGACCGAGCTGCTGCGGCGTGCCGACATCGCGATGTACCAGGCGAAGGAGGGTGGCGGCAGCGTCGCCGCGTACGACAGCTCCCGGGACGCCGCGAGCACCGACCACCTGGCGTTGCTGGCGGAGCTGCGGGAGGCGCTGGCCGCCGACGACCAGCTGGTGCTGGCGTTGCAGCCGGCGGTGGACCTGGCCACCGGCGCCCCGACCGGGGTGGAGGCGCTGATCCGGTGGCGGCATCCGCGCCGGGGCTGGCTCGGCCCGTCCGACTTCATCCGCCCGGTGGAGAACAGCGAGCAGCTCGGCAGCTTCACCCGGTACGTGCTGAACAAGGCGCTGGAGGTGGCCGCCGGGTGGGCGCGGGAAGGGCTGGACGTGCCCATCTCGGTGAACCTGTCGGCGCGCAGCCTGCTCGACCCGCGGCTGCCCGCCGAGATCGAGGAGGCGTTGCGCCGGCACCAGGTCCCGCCGCACCGGCTGGTCCTGGAGATCACCGAGACGGTGGTGATGAGCGAGCTGGAGGTGATCGACGAGGTGCTGGCCGGGCTGCGGGCGATGGGCGTGCAGCTCGCCGTGGACGACTTCGGCACCGGCTTCTCCTCGTTGACGTTCCTCACCCGGATCGCGGTGGACGAGCTGAAGGTGGACCGCTCCTTCGTGATCCGGATGGCCGACTCGCCGGAGGCGGCGGCGATCGTCCGTACCACCGTCGGGCTCGCCCACGAGCTGGGCCTGCGGGTGGTGGCCGAGGGTGTGGAGACGGCCGAGCAGCGCGCCGCCCTGGCCGAGCTGGGCTGCACCGCGGCCCAGGGCTACCACTTCTTCAAGCCGATGCCGGCGGACAAGATCGGCGCGGTGCTCGGCTCCCTGCGCGACACCGCCCGCGACAACGTCTTCCCGCTGCGCGCCGACGGCGCCTCCTGACCTGGCTCCGCGGATTCACGGAATTTGGGTGGGGTGGGGGTCAGCCTCGGGGGAGGACGTCGTCGAGGACTGTGGGCAGGGTGGACCAGTCGGCGGAGGCGATGCTGGCGTGCGCGCGGGCCAGCTGGGCGACCCGGGCCGCCGCCGCGTCGGCGTCCCCGCCGGGGACGGCCGGCGGCACGTTCTGCGCGTCGGTCATCACCAGCAGATAGTGGTTCGTGTCGTACCAGGCGGTGTCGATGCCGCCGGTCAGGTACGCCGAGGCGTCGCCGTCGAAGAGCACGAACCAGGGCCGCAGGGTGGTGTCCGCGTACCTGGAGCGGGGGTCGCCGGCCTGGGCCCGGTGCACGGCCGGGAACGCCCGGGCGGTGCCCAGAGTGTCGGCCGCGGCCAGGCCGGCCAGGTGGCGGGCGTACTCCACGTCGGTCCAGAGCGTGTCGGTCGGGTTGCCCTCCTCGACGGTGCCGGGGATCAGCTCCACGACCACCTTGCCGGCGAGCTGCGCCCGGGTCGGCCAGGCGTCCGCGCGGGCGGCGGCGTCCAGGGTGGGGTGGCCGCCGAGCAGGTCGGCGGGGCGGAACACCCGGTCGCCGAGCCGCGCGGCGAGCACCGCGTCGAGCTGGGCCGGCCCCTGTCCGGTACGGCTGCTGAACCCGGTCTTGAGTTCCAGCTTGAGGACGACCGGGCCGGCGTCCGGGTGGGCGCCCAGCCAGAGCCGGATGTCGTCCAGGCAGTTCTCCAGGTTCTTGTTCCGGGTGCCGGTGTAGAGCTGCGCCGCGCTGGTGGCGGCCACGCAGTTGTTGTCGTTGCCGAGCGGGTTGCTGTGGCTGACCCGCCACTGGCGGGTGAGCACGTCCGGCCAGACGTCCAGCTCGATCAGCCCGGGCCGGGCGTCGAGCGCCTGGGCCAGGTAGGCGTAGGTGCCGCGCTCGTACGTGTTGTGGATCCCGACGGCGGTGGTGGCGGACCAGCGGGTCTCCGGCGGCACCGCGGCGGACGCGGCGCCCGGGGTGAACGCGGAGCCGGCGAGGGCGGCGAGAGCGAGCAGGGCGGGGAGTCTGCGCATGGACCGTCTCCTTCGGACGTACCGGCGGTGGGCGCGCCGGGCATGTGCCGATCTAAATAGAAGAAGGTGAATAGCGGAAGGACGTTCCGTGGCTCGCGCCGGTCCGGCGGCGGCCTCGCGGGCCGGCGGATAGGGTCGGGTGGTGAACCGACTCGCCCAGGCCACCTCGCCCTACCTGCTCCAGCACGCCGACAACCCGGTCGACTGGTGGCCCTGGTGCGACGAGGCGTTCGCCGAGGCGAGACGGCGCGACGTGCCGGTGCTCATCTCGGTCGGCTACGCGGCGTGCCACTGGTGCCACGTGATGGCCCACGAGTCCTTCGAGAACGAGGCCGTGGCCCGGCTGATGAACGACGACTTCGTCTGCGTCAAGGTCGACCGGGAGGAACGCCCCGACGTCGACGCCGTCTACATGACCGCCACCCAGGCGATGACCGGCCAGGGCGGTTGGCCGATGACGGTCTTCGCCACGCCGGACGGCACCCCGTTCTTCTGCGGCACCTACTTCCCCCGGGCCAACTTCGTCCGACTGCTCGGCTCCGTCGCCACCGCCTGGCGGGACCAGCGGGAGGCGGTGCTGCGCCAGGGCGCCGCCGTGGTCGAGGCGATCGGCGGCGCCCAGGCCGTCGGCGGCGTGACCGCCCCGCTCACCGCCGAGCTGCTCGACGCCGCCGCCGCCCAGCTCGCGCAGGAGTACGACGAGACGAACGGCGGCTTCGGCGGCGCGCCGAAGTTCCCGCCGCACATGAACCTGCTCTTCCTGCTGCGGCACCACCGGCGCACCGGTTCCGCGCGCAGCCTGGAGATCGTCCGGCACACCGCCGAGGCGATGGCCCGCGGCGGCCTGAACGACCAGCTCGCCGGCGGCTTCGCCCGCTACTCGGTGGACGGCCACTGGACCGTGCCGCACTTCGAGAAGATGCTCTACGACAACGCGCTGCTGCTGCGGGTCTACACCCAGCTCTGGCGGCTCACCGGCGACCGGCTGGCCCGCCGGGTGGCCCGGGACACCGCGCGCTTCCTCGCCGACGAGCTGCACCGGGCCGGTGAGGGCTTCGCCTCGGCGTTGGACGCGGACACCGAGGGCGTCGAGGGGCTCACCTACGTCTGGACGCCCGCCCAACTCGTCGAGGTGCTGGGCGAGGAGGACGGCCGCTTCGCCGCCGACCTGTTCACCGTCACCGAGGCCGGCACCTTCGAAGAAGGCGCGAGTGTGTTGAAGCTCGCCCGGGACGTCGACGACGCCGACCCGGCGGTCCGGGCCCGCTGGCGGGACGTGGTGGGCAGGCTGCTCGCCGCCCGGGACACCCGTCCCCAGCCGGCCCGCGACGACAAGGTGGTGGCTGCCTGGAACGGGCTGGCGATCACCGCGATCGCGGAGTTCCAGCAGGTCGCCGCGCTCCACGTGGCCCCTGACGACGAGGACGCGAACCTGATGGAGGGCGTGGTCATCGTCGCCGACGGCGCGATGCGCGACGCCGCCGAGCATCTGGCCGCCGTGCACCTGGTGGACGGCCGGCTGCGCCGGGTGTCCCGGGACAAGGCCGTCGGCGACCCGGCCGGGGTGCTGGAGGACTACGGCTGCGTCGCGGAGGCGTTCTGCGCGCTGCACCAGCTCACCGGCGAGGGACGCTGGCTGACCCTGGCCGGTGAGCTGCTCGACGTGGCGCTGGCCCGGTTCGCGGCGCCGGACGGCGGCTTCTACGACACCGCCGACGACGCCGAGCGGCTGGTCACCCGGCCCGCCGACCCGACCGACAACGCGACGCCGTCCGGCCGCTCGGCGATCGTCGCGGCGCTTGTCGCGTACGCGGCGTTGACCGGTGAGACGCGCTACCGGGAGGCGGCCGAGCGGACGCTGTCGACCGTCGCGCCGATCGTCGACCGGCACGCCCGGTTCACCGGCTACGCGGCCACGGTCGGCGAGGCGCTGCTCTCCGGCCCGTACGAGATCGCGGTGGTGACCGACGACCCGGCCGGCGACCCGCTGGTGGCCGCCGCGCACCGGCACGCCCCGCCCGGCGCGGTGGTGGTGGCCGGCGCCCCGGACCAGCCCGGCGTGCCGCTGCTCGCCGGCCGGCCACTGGTCGACGGCCGGCCCACCGCGTACGTCTGCCGGGGCTTCGTCTGCCAGCGGCCGGTGACCTCGGTCGACGAGCTGGTCGCCCAGCTCGGCTGAGCCGCCGGCGGCGCTGGTGGGACGCCCCGCCCTCGCGGTCCGGCCGGTCGCCGGCCCGGCTAGGCTGGCGGCGCTATGGACTCCCGGACCGGACTCCCCGTCGTCGGCATGGTGGGTGGCGGCCAGCTCGCCCGGATGACTCACCAGGCCGCCATCGCCCTCGGCCAGTCGCTGCGCGTGCTGGCGCTCTCGCCGGACGACGGCGCGGCGCTGGTCGCCGCCGACGTCCAGTACGGCGACCACACCGACCTGACCGCGCTACGCACGTTCGCGAAGGGCTGCGACGTGGTCACCTTCGACCACGAACACGTCCCGAACGCGCACATCCGGGTGCTGACCGACGAGGGCGTGAAGCTGTTCCCGCCGGCCGATGCGCTGGTGCACGCGCAGGACAAACGGGTGATGCGGGAGCGCCTCGGCGAGCTGGGCGCGCCGAGCCCGGCCTGGCGTCCGGTGGAGTCGCCGGCCGACCTGGTCGCGTTCGGCGCGGAGACCGGCTGGCCGGTGGTGCTCAAGGCCGCCCGGGGCGGCTACGACGGCCGGGGCGTCTGGATGGTGGACGACGCCGACCAGGCCGCCGAGCTGGCCGCGACGTTGCTCGACGGCGGCACGCCGCTGCTGGTCGAGGAGCGGGTGGCGCTGCGCCGGGAGCTGGCCGTGCAGGTCGCCCGGTCGCCGTTCGGTCAGGTCGCCGCGTACCCGGTGGTGGAGACGGTGCAGCGCGACGGCATCTGCGTGGAGGTGCTGGCGCCCGCGCCCGACCTGCCCGAGGAGCGGGCGGTCGCGGCCCAGCAGCTCGCCATCGACCTGGCCACCTCGCTCGGCGTGGTCGGGCTGCTCGCGGTCGAGCTGTTCGACACGCCGGCCGGGCTGGTCGTCAACGAGTTGGCCATGCGTCCGCACAACTCGGGGCACTGGACCATCGAGGGCGCCCGCACCTCGCAGTTCGAGCAGCACCTGCGGGCGGTGCTCGACTATCCGATGGGGGACACGTCGCTCACCGCGCCGGTCGTGGTGATGGCGAACGTGCTCGGCGGGGAGCCGGGCGGGATCTCGATCGACGAGCGACTGCACCACCTGTTCGCCGCCGAGCCGGGGGCCAAGGTCCACCTGTACGGCAAGCAGGTGCGTCCGGGCCGCAAGATCGGGCATGTCACGGTGCTCGGAACCGACCTGGCCGACGTACGGGCCCGGGCCGCGCGCGCGGCCCGCTGGCTCCAGGAGGGGCGTGCATGAGCACCGTTGGGCTGATCATGGGGAGCGACTCGGACTGGCCGACCATGCGGGCCGCCGCCGATGCGCTGGACGAGTTCGGCGTGCCGCACGAGGTCGGCGTGGTCTCGGCGCACCGCACCCCGCTCAAGATGATCGAGTACGGCCGGGAAGCCGCCGCTCGCGGCGTCCGCGTGATCATCGCGGGCGCGGGCGGGGCGGCTCACCTGCCCGGCATGGTCGCCTCCGTCACCCCGCTGCCGGTGATCGGTGTGCCGGTGCCGCTGAAGCACCTGGACGGGATGGACTCGCTGCTGTCCATCGTGCAGATGCCGGCCGGCGTGCCGGTCGCCACCGTGTCGATCGGCAACGCCCGCAACGCCGGGCTGCTCGCCGTACGCATCCTGGGCGTCTCCGACCCTGCGTTGCGCGACCGGATGGCCGCCTACCAGGCGAGCCTGGAGGACCTGGTCGCCGAGAAGGAAGCCGCGCTCCGCGCCTCGCTGCGCTGACCCGAAACGCTCACCCTCCGTGTTGAGGCGCCGGGTCGCGGACAGTAACCAAAGTCGTGGCGCTGGGCGGTGGCCCGTCGCCGCCTTTGCTCTGCAGCCACCGACGCAGCACGGATCCGGGCTGGTCATTGGTACCGATGGCCGCATCTCACCCCGACCCTCGCCGGTCGCGTTCGGTTACCGATGCGTCCGTGGCTGCAAAGCAAAGGCGGAGGGGCGGGTGCGGGCCGCGCCAACCGACCGCTACGCAAAGCGACCGATTGACGTGCCAGCCGGGCCACGGGTTGACGCGCCGCCGGCAGGGCGACGGATCCGGCGCGGCGGACGACGGCTGCTGACACCATCCGCCGGACGGCGGTCGTCCAGCGTCGGCCGCCGGCGCCTCAGCGCATCCCGCGCAGCGCGGTCTGCAGACGTTCCTGGGCGCGGCGGCGGCGCTCGTTGCTCGCGCCGAGCACCAGCAGGACGAGGCCGACCGGGATCAGCACCAGCCACGGGCCGAGGCTGAACAGCGCGTGCACCGCGGCGATCGCGGTCACCGTCGCGCCGACGATCACCGGCGCCTGCTGCCGGCTGGTCGAGCCGAAGATCAGCACCGCCACGGCGCCGAGCAGCAGCAGCACCTGCCGCAGCATGCTGGAGTCGGTGGCCACCACGATCGCCAGCGAGGGCAGGAACGCGGTCACCAGCGCCGGCCCGTACGCCACCCAGCTCGACATGTCCGGCCGGTGGCGCAGTTGCAGCACCCCGACCAGCAGGGCCAGCGCCGCGAACGGCAGCGTGTACGCCTCGGGCAGCGCCACGTCGGCCACCCGCATCAGGATCCACCAGGCGCTGATCTCGCAGGCCACCACCGCCCAGAACAGCAGGTTCCGCTCCACCGGGCGTCGCCCCGGTCGGCTGGCCGCCACCCCGAGCACCGCGCCCCACGCGGCCAGCAACGCGGCGATGTGCCGGGGCGAGTCGTACGCCAGGGCCAGCGCGATCAGCGCCGCGCCGTAACCGCTCCACTCGACGGTGGCCGCCTCCCGGTACGCCTCGGGCCGGCGCAACCGGGGCAGGGTGGCGGCGAAGACCTGCAACGCGGCGCCGACCGCCAGCACCCCGAACGCGGACCAGACCGCCGCGAGCCCGGCCACCAGCCCCACCGTCAGCACGAAGAGCTGGGCCATCAGCGAGGCGAACAGCCAGCCGAGGATGCGGGCCCGCTGGGTGGTGCCGAAGAACGCGGCGACCAGGCCCACCGCGACCGCGCTACCAAGCGTGATCAGGGTCAGGTCACGGGTGGCGAGGGCACCGGCGAGCCCGGCGCCGCCGGCGGCGAGCCCGATGGCGAAGACCAGCACCCGGGCCACCCGGATCGAGCGGCCCGGCTCGGCCGGCGCCGGCGGCGGGGTCAGCGCCAGCCCCAACATCGAGATGGTGAACACGACCAGCCCGGCCTGCGCGGTGATCGGCCAGCCCTGACCGAGCGCCACCGGCGTGATCAACAGCGTGAGGGCCGCCCCGGGCAGGACCACCGGCACCGCCCGGGACCGGCGACCGCCGCTGAACCCGGTCGCGGCCAGCGCCGCGGTCGCGGTCAGCAGCAGCGCGGTGAGCACGTGGGTGGGGTCCACGGCGTCCGGCGGCGGGGTGAGCAACTCCGGCGGCGGCCCCTGCCACACCCGTCCCAGCACGACGAACGTCGAGAAGAGCGCCACCACCAGCGGCGGCGCCAGGGTGACCAGTGCCAGCGCGGTGGGCAACGCCGCCGCGGCCAGCGCCCCGGCGGCCGGGCTGACCCGCCACCGCAGCTCGGTGGGATCGTCCCGGTCCCGGCGCAGCGCCCCGTTCAGCAGCACCGACCAGCGGCGTACCGGCCGGGCCGAGCCGGCCGGCGGGACGGTGGCCGCCCGGATCAGCTCGGCGAGCACGCCGAGCAGCGCCGCGGCGGCGGCGAACACGCCGGCGGGCAGGTGCACCAGGAGGGCGGCGGTGGCGGTGACGGTGGCCGCGCCGACGACCGCCACGCTGGCGTACGGAAGGTACTGCGGCACCTGCCGGCGGACCGCCGCGATCACGGCCAGGCCGATGCTGGCGGCGGCCAGCGCGGCGGTGAGCACCACCTGGGCGGGACGGCCGAACTCGACGGACAGCGCGGCCACCGCGCCGGGCAGGGCGAGCAGGGCCGCCCCCGCGGCCGCGCCGCCCACCTGAACCAGATGCGGCGGCATGCCCTCGGCGCGGACGTCCTCCACCAGGTTCGGCGCGAACGACCGGGCCAGGGCCGCCACCGTCACCCCGATCAACGCGATGCTGCCCAGCGCCAGCGCGGTGGTCCAGGGCCGGACCAGTCCGGCGCCGGTGGCGTGCAGCGCCACCACCCCGGCCACGGTGGCCCGGGACAGCGCGGCCCTCGGGTCCGCGGCGGCCACCGCCGCCATCCCGTAGACCGTGGCCACCATGGCGCCGACCAGCACCGGCGACCACCAGGGCAGGTCGAACGCGGCCGGCGCGCCCACCGTGGCGAGCACCGCGGCCACCCCCGAGACGTCGTACTTCCACGGTGGCGGGAGCAGGATGGCGGCGGTCACCGCCAGCAGCGCCAGTGCCACCGGCGCCTGCCAGGTCGTCCCACCGGTGGGCGCGGCCGGCCAGCCGCTCAGGTCCCCGGCCCAGATCGGTCCGGGAGTGGCCAGCACGCCGACACCGCCGCGCAGGGCGCTCCAGGCGGCGATGAGCCCGATCAGGGTGCCGCCGGCCGCGATGCCGAGGATCGGCCCGCGTCGCCACTCCACCGGCAGGGCCCGGGCCGCGACCGCCACCACCAGCACCAACGCGGCCGCCACCACGAGCTGGCCACCCGGCGCGAGCACCGCGGCGATCCGGGCCAGCGTGGCGACCAGCGCCACCGTGCTGGCGGCGAGGGCCAGGTCCGACCCGTCGAGCGACATGTCGGCGCGGCGCCCGGCGTCGATCCGCGGGGCCAGCGCCAGCAGCGCGGCGCTGATCAGCAGCAGACCACCCACCCAGGCGTCGGCCGAGGTGGCGCCGGGCGCGCCGAACCCGGCGGCGGCGACCGCCACCGCGCCGAGCACCGTGCCGAGCGCGTGCGGCATGCTCAGCTGCCGCTGCGCCACCTGGACCAGGGCGGCGTAGGCAAGCGTCACGCAGACGGCGAGGAAGCTGGCGGCGAGGATCGGGACGGTGATCTCGCGCAGGTTGGCCGGGGTGGGCGCCGGTGGCGTCGGCACGGTGGCGGCGACGAACGCGGCCACCGCGCCGGGCAGGGCGAACGCCGCGCCGCCGGCGGCCCAGGCGCAGACCGGGTCCGTCGCGGCGGCGGCGATACGGACCCGGGGCGCGAGCGAGACCAGCGCCCCGGCCAGGAAGAGCAGGGTCAGCGCGGCGGCGGTGAGCGCGGGCCGGGCGAGCGCGGCTCCGGCCCCGACCAACCCCAGCCCGGCCGCGGTCGCCGCGTGCACCACGGCGGCGCGTTCGGTGCCGGCGGTGAGCCCGAGCACCCCGACGGCGACCGCGGTCAGCAGCATCGGCCAGCAGGCCGCCGCCCAGCCCAGACCGAGCGAGGCCGGCACGGCGAGCGCGGTGAGCGCCGCGCCGACCACCGCGAACTCGCGCCGGATCGTGATCGGCAGCGCGACCACGGCGGCGACGGTGAGCAGCAACGCGCTGGCGGCGAGCTGCCAACCGGTCGGGCCGACCGCCCGGGCCAGCTCGGCGTGCCATCCGCTCAGGTCGGCCGACCAGGCCGGCAACGCCGCCCGGACCGGGGCCAGCCCGGCCCGCAGCGCCCCGCCGGCGACCACCAGGCCGCTGACCGTGAGCGCCACCGCGGACGCGAGTTGCGGGCCCCGGCGGGCCGCCTCCGGCATCGCCCGGACGGCGAACCCGGTGAGCGCGATGACCGCGGCGATCAGCAGCAGGGACCGGCCGGGCAGGGCCACCGAGGCGACCCGGCCGAGCGCGCCGATCACCGCGAGCGTGACGATGCCGGCGCCCACGTCGGGCAGCGGCGGCCGGCGCAGCATCAGCGTGCCGGCCAACGCGGTCAGCGCGGCCAGCAGCAGCACCGTGCCGGCGGCCGCGGCGCCCGGCACGGTCGCGGAGCGCAGCAGGGCGGTGACCGCGTACGCCAGGGCGACCGCGACCGCCGCGCCGTGCAGCAGCCAGGTCAGCTCGCGTAGCCACGGCACCGGTCGGGCCGCCGCGGCGGTGTCCGGGCCGGCCGGCGGCTCCGCGCCGAGCACCTCGGCGGACTCCTCCGGCGCGGACTCGGGCCGGTCGTCGTCGGCGCGCGGCCGGGGCGGGGCCGGAACCCGCGGCGCGGTGGTGGGCAGATCGAACCGGACCGGCCGCTCCAGCACCACCGCGGAGCGGGCCAGCGCCAGGTCCAGCACGGCCACCGCGGTGAGCACCAGGGCCCAGCCGGCCGGCCCGGTGATCCGCTCGTACGCCAGCAGCGGCAGCACCGGCTGGGCGGCCAGCACGGTGGCGAAGCGGGGCGCGCGCAGCCCCGTGCCGTACGCGTAACCGACCGCGACCACGGTGGTGACCAGGAAGATCGACCCGGCGAACGCGGCCCCCGAGGTGCCGCCGCCGATCCGGTCGACGGCCCAGACCGCGTACCCGGCCAGCGGCACCAGCAGCAGCCCGACCGCGGCGATGGTCTCGGCGGTCGAGGTGAGGCCGCGGCGGGCCAGCACCGGCGGGGCGAGCAGCATCAGCACGGTGGCGACCAGCAGCACGCCGAGCCGGGCCAACGCGTCCATCGAGCTGGTGGCGACGGCGGCGAAGACCACCGCCGCGACGCCGAGCAGCAGCGCGCCGAGCCCGAGGGGGATGTTCTGCACCTCGCGCGAGGACGCCTCCGGCGGGTGCTCCGGGTCGTCCGCGTCGAGCCACTGCGGGCGACCGCGGGGCGGCGACGGGGGCAGATCGTCGGGCGCGGGTGGTGGGTTGCCCTGCCGGGGCACCCGGGGCGGGGCGCCGGTGGCGGCGGTGGGCGGGCGACGCCCCGGACGCCGGCGCAGCACCTTGCGGGGCCGGGTGGCCTGCTTGATCCGCTCCTCACCGGCGTGCGCCAGGATGTCGCGCTGGAAGAGGGCCGCCTGCATCTTGGCGGCGATCTGCCGCTGCTCGCGGGCGATCTCGGCGTCGCGGGCCTTCATCTCGGCGATCGAGCGTTCGATGTCGGCCAGGTGCTCGGCCCACTGTGGCTGTCCCGCGCCGCAGTGCGGGCAGACGGCGGCGGGTTTGATCTCCCGCCCGCACGCGGCGCACCTGAAGCTCTCCACGACAGTCTCCCGTCCGCCCGCGCCCCCGCACTGTGGACCTCTCAGAGGCAGCATGCCTTGACCGGGCCGGGATTTCGACAGTTGCCGGCGCGTTCCGGACAACAAAAAGGGCCGGCCTGCCGGGGAGCTGGTCCCCGGCCGGCCGGCCCGATGTCGATCGGGTCAGGGGCGGCCCAGGCCGCGGTACTCCCAGCCGGCCTGCGTCCACAGTGTGGAGTCCAGGCAGTTGCGCCCGTCGACGACCTTGCGGCCGTTGACCAGCTCGCCCATGGCCACCGGGTCGGCGTTGCGGAACTCGGCCCACTCGGTGAGCACGCAGACCAGGTCGGCGCCCTGGACGGCGTCGTTCATGGTCTCCTCGTAGGCCAGGCCGGGCACCGCGCGGCGGGCGTTCTCGATCCCCTGCGGGTCGAAGACGTGCACGTCGGCGCCGGCCTTGCCGAGCAGCGCGGCGACCGCGAGGGCGGGCGCGTCGCGTACGTCGTCGGTGTTGGGCTTGAAGGTGGCGCCCAGCACCGCGACCCGGGTGCCGGAGAGGTCCGGGCCCGCCGGGCCGGAGCGGCGGCCGAGCAGCTCGGCGGCGAGCTGCACCACCCGGGTACGCCGGCGCATGTTGATCAGGTCGACCTCGTGCAGGAACCGCAGCGCCTCACCGGCGCCGAGCTCCTGGGCGCGGGCCTGGAAGGCGCGGATGTCCTTGGGCAGGCAGGCGCCGCCGAAGCCGAGCCCGGCCTGCAGAAAGCGGTTGCCGATCCGCGGGTCGTAGCCGATCGAGCGGGCGAGCTGGGTGACGTCGCCGCCGGCGGCCTCGCAGACCTCGGCCATCGCGTTGATGAAGGAGATCTTGGTGGCCAGGAACGCGTTCGCGGCGACCTTGACCAGCTCGGCGGTGGCGAAGTCGGTGACCACCAGGGGCACCTCGCGGTCCTCGGTGGCGGCCAGGTCGAAGACGCCCTTGTGGGCGGCGAAGAGCATGCCGTTGGCCCACTCGCTCTTGACCCCGACCACGATCCGGTTGGGGCGCAGCACGTCGTCGACGGCGAACCCCTCCTGCAGGAACTCGGGGCTCCACGCCACCTCGACGCCGAGGTCCGTCGGGGTGTGCTTGCCGACCAGCTGCTCCACCCACTCGGCGGTGCCCACCGGCACGGTGGACTTGCCGACGATCAGCGCCTTGCGGGTCAGGTGCTGGGCCAGGCTGGTCACCGACGCCTCGACGTACGACAGGTCGGCGCCCATGCCGTCGGCCCGCTGCGGGGTGCCGACGCAGATGAAGTGCACGTCGCCGAAGTCGGCGGTCTCCTGGATGTCGGTGCTGAACCGCAGCCGGCCGGCGGCCAGGTTGCGCCGCAGCAGCTCGTCGAGGCCGGGCTCGTGGATCGGCACCTCACCGGCGTTCAGCTTGGCGATCTTGTCCGCGTCGACGTCGAAGCCGAGCACCTCGTAACCCAGCTCGGCGTAGCAGATGGCGTACGTCGCGCCGAGGTAGCCGGTGCCGAGGAAGGTCACCCGGGGCCGGGCCGAGCCGGAGGGCGGGGTGACCGCGGCGATGGCGGGCATCGGCTGGGAGTTCGGGTACGGGATCGTCACGCCTGTCTTCTCCGCTCGCGCTGGCGGCGCATCCTCGCGTCGCATCTGCTGGGGCGCCTAGGCCGGGCACCGAGGGGACTGATTCTGGTGTGAGGGTAGTGGGTCGGGTGGGCGACGCTCGGCCGCGAGCCTACCCGCCGGTAGGGTTCGGTCCGAGCCTGGTGGCTATTCTTCAGTCTGCGGCAGTCGGCGGCCCCCGGGCGGCACAGACTGCGCATGATAGCGGTGAAAAGGGGAGGGCCGACATGGCCGCAGAGCAGTCGTTCGACGTCTACCGGTTGCCGGAGGAGCACGAGGCGATCCGGGAGGCGGTCCGTGAGGTCTGTACGGCCAAGGTGGCTCCGCATGCCGCTGAGGCGGACGAGACAGGTGAGTTCCCGAAGGCGTCCTACGACGCGCTGCGGGCGGCCGACTTCCACGCCCCGCACGTCCCGGTGGAGTACGGCGGCGCCGGCGCGGACGCGCTCGCCACGGCCATCGTGATCGAGGAGGTGGCCCGGGCCTGCGCCTCGTCCTCGCTCATCCCGGCCGTGAACAAGCTGGGCACCATGCCGCTGCTGCTGGCCGGCTCCGAGGAGCTGAAGCGGAAATACCTGACCCCGGTCGCCTCGGGCGACGCGATGTTCTCCTACTGCCTCTCCGAGCCGGAGGCGGGCAGCGACGCGGCCTCGATGACCACCAGGGCGGTGCGTGACGGCGACCACTGGGTGCTCAACGGCGTGAAGCGCTGGATCACCAACGCGGGCATCTCCGAGTTCTACACCGTCTTCGCCGTGACCGACCCCACAGCTCGCTCGAAGGGCATCTCGGCCTTCGTGGTGGAGAAGTCCGACCCGGGCGTGAGCTTCGGCGCCCCGGAGAAGAAGCTCGGCATCAAGGGCTCGCCGACCCGCGAGGTCTACCTCGACAACGTCCGGATCCCGGCCGACCGGATGATCGGCGCGGAGGGCACCGGCTTCGCCACCGCCATGCGCACGCTGGACCACACCCGGGTCACCATCGCCGCCCAGGCGATCGGCATCGCCCAGGGCGCGCTGGACTACGCCAAGGGCTACGTCCAGGAGCGCAAGCAGTTCGGCAAGGCGGTCGCCGAGTTCCAGGGCATCCAGTTCATGCTCGCCGACATGGGCATGAAGCTGGAGGCGGCACGGCAGCTCACGTACGCCGCCGCCGGCAAGTCCGAGCGGGGTGACGCGGACCTGACCTACTTCGGCGCGGCCGCGAAGTGCTTCGCCTCGGACGCCGCCATGGAGATCACCACCGACGCGGTCCAGCTGCTCGGCGGCTACGGCTACACCCGCGACTATCCGGTCGAGCGGATGATGCGGGACGCCAAGATCACCCAGATCTACGAGGGCACCAACCAGGTGCAGCGCATCGTCGTGGCCCGCCAGCTGCTCAAGGGCTGACCGGCCGGCGCCCGGCCGGCGCGGTCAACCGGACGGTCGTCCGGCGGACCGTGCCGACCGAAGGGCGACATGCCGCAGCGGTCGTACTTCCAGCCGGTCGAGGCCACGCTTGCCGCCGCGGGCGTGGGGATCTGGGGGTCGGCTGACCGGACCGGTCGGCGCGACGGCAGCCGGGTTCGACCGGGCCGGCGCGGACGACCGGGGCGGGCGGGCCGATGCCGGCCCGCCCGCGGCCGTCTCAGCGGTCGTCGGTGGGGTGGTCGGAGCCGTACCGGGGCGGGGCGGACCACGGCGACTCGCCGCCGGTGCGGCGGGGCAGGGGTTCGGTGGGGGTTTCCGGATAGGCGAGCGTGAGCGGGGCCGTGTCCGGGTCCTTCGGCGGGCCGGGCGGGGGCCAGTCGGTGGGCGCGGGCCGCTGCTCGGCCGGCGTGACGGCCGGGGTCAGCTCCGCCCCGTCCGTCCGCGGCGCGGGTCCACGCCGCCACCGCCCGGCGCTGAACACGGCCATCAGCAGCAGCATGCCGATGAGGAACAGCGTGCCGTTGTCCAGCGGCTGGCGCAGCGGCAGCGGATCACCCAACAGCTTCAGATCGCCGGGGACCCGGTCCCGCACGCTGAACGGCGCGACGAACAGCCCGACGTAGGGGACCACCAGCAGCAGCCCCGCCACGAGCGGGCCGAGCGGTGAGAAACGCAGCGTGCCGAGCAGGCCGAGCAGGACGCCGGCGACGCCGAGGTAGACGGCCGGCTCGATCAGGTTCGGGGTGCTGTACGTACCGATCTCCACCCAGCGGTTGACGGTCCGCCCAGATCCGTCCTGACCGAGGGTGACGAGCACCCAGGTGACGGGTGCCACCACCAACCCGGCGAGGAAGCTCCAGAGATGTCGCATCCGCGCACCGTACCGTTTCCGGCATGACAGATCATCCCGCGGTCCCGCCGGGTAAGCCGACCTCGTACTCCCGCGTCACGCTGAGTCGCATCATGACCGCCGTCGATGTCAATCTGTACGGGACCGTGCACGGTGGGGTACTGATGAAGTTCGTCGACGACGTGGCGGGCGCGGCGGCGGCCCGGCACAGCGGCGGCACCGCGGTCACCGCCTCCATCGACGAGATCGTCTTCTCCGAGCCGGTCCGGGTGGGGGATCTGGTGCACGCGCACGCCCAGGTCAACTGGACCGGCAACACCTCCATGGAGGTCGGCGTGCGGGTGGTCGGCGAGCGCTGGGACTCGGCCGAGGACGAGCCGGTGCGGGTCGCCACCGCGTACCTGGTCTTCGTGGGGGTGGACGTCGGCGGCGCGCCCCGCGCGGTGCGCCCGGTGCTGCCCGAGACGCCCGAGGACGAGCGCCGCTTCCGGGAGGCGGAGATCCGACGCGCCCACCGGCTGGCCCGCCGCCGTGCCATCCAGGCCCACCGCGCCGCCTGAGGTGTAAGGAGGGGCCCCTCCTTACACCCACATGGGGAGGGGGCGGGGGGTGTGGGGTGGGCACGCCCCGTAGCCGGCGCCCGGTGCGGAGAATGGCGGCACGAGGTAGGGCAAGATGGCGCCACGGCCCATGCACAGTGTCGTGCCGGGCCCCAGGGAGGGTGGAACTGTGGGTGACGTGCTCTGGACGCCGCCGGCCGACGTGCGTGAACGGTCCCGGATCGGTGACTACCTGCGCTGGCTGACCGAGCACCGGGGGCTGGAGTTCGTCGACTACGACGCGCTGTGGCAGTGGTCGGTGACCGACCTGGACGCGTTCTGGCGCTCGATCTGGGACTACTTCCAGGTGCTCGCGCACACCCCGCCGACCGCCACGCTCGCCGGGCGGGCCATGCCCGGCGCCCGCTGGTTCCCCGGCGCGACGCTCAACTACGCGGAGAACGTGCTGCGCATGCCCGGGCTCGGCGACGACGACCCGGCGGTGATCGCACACGGGCAGACCCGCGCGCCGGAGACGCTCACCGTGGCGGAGCTGCGCGACCGGGTCCGCCGGGTGGCCGCCGGCCTGCGCCGGCTCGGCGTGGGCCCCGGCGACCGGGTGGCCGCGTACGCGCCGAACATCCCGGAGACCTACGTCCTGCTGCTCGCCACCGCGAGCCTGGGCGCGATCTTCTCCTCCTGCGCGCCCGAGTTCGGCACCCGCAGCGTCACCGACCGCTGGCAGCAGATCGAGCCGTCGGTGCTGGTCGCGGTGGACGGCTACCGGTACGGCGACAAGCCGGTCGACCGGCGCGCCGAGGTGGCCGCCATCCGGGCCGCGCTGCCGTCGCTGCGGCACACCGTCGCCGTCGCGTACCTCGATCCGGCCGGTGACGCGCCGGAGGCCGCGATCTCCTGGGCGGAGCTGGCGGCGGAGACGGACGAGCCACTGTCGTTCACCCCGGTACCGTTCGACCATCCGCTCTACGTGCTCTACTCCTCCGGCACCACCGGCCTGCCGAAGCCGATCGTGCACGGCCACGGCGGCATCCTGCTGGAGCACCTGAAGATGCTGGCGTTGCACCACGACCTGGGCCCGGCGGACCGGTTCCTGTGGTTCACCACCACCGGCTGGATGATGTGGAACTTCCTGGTGTCCGGGCCGGCGGTGGGCGCGGCGATCGTGCTCTTCGACGGCAACCCGGGCCACCCGGACCTGGGCGCGCTGTGGCGGACGGCGGCGGAGACCGGCACCACGTACTTCGGCACCTCGGCCCCGTTCCTGCTGGCCTGCCGCAAGGCCGGGCTGGTGCCGCGGGACGTCGCCGACCTGTCCGCGCTGCGCGGCCTCGGCTCGACCGGCGCGCCGCTGCCCGCCGAGGGCTTCACCTGGGTGTACGAGAACGTCAACGACCGCCTTCAGCTCCAGTCGCTCTCCGGCGGCACGGACGTCTGCACCGGTTTCGTCGGCGGGGTGCCGCTGCTGCCGGTGCACGCCGGTGAGATCGCCTGCCGGGCGCTCGGCGCGAAGGTGGAGGCCCGCTCCGCCGACGGTTCCGCGGTCATCGGCCAGCTCGGCGAGCTGGTGATCACCGAGCCGATGCCGAGCATGCCGGTCGGGTTCTGGAACGACCCGGACGGCGCCCGCTACCGGGAGGCGTACTTCGAGGTCTATCCCGGGGTGTGGCGGCACGGCGACTGGATCACCGTGAACGAGCGCGGTGGCTGCGTCATCACCGGCCGGTCCGACGCCACGCTCAACCGGGGCGGGGTACGGCTCGGCACGGCCGAGTTCTACTCCGTGGTGGAGGGGCTCGACGAGGTGGTCGACTCGGTGGTGGTGCACCTGGAGGACGACGAGGGCGGCGCGGGGGAGCTGCTGCTGTTCGTGGTGCTCGCCGACGGTCTGGAGCTGGACGACGCGATGCGGAGGAAGATCTGCCGCGAGCTGCGTACCGCCCTGTCGCCGCGGCACGTGCCGGACGAGATCCACCAGGTCCGCGCCGTGCCGCGCACGCTGAGCGCGAAGAAGCTGGAGGTGCCGGTCAAGAAGATCCTCACCGGCACCCCGGTCGACCGCGCGGCGGCGAAGGGCGCCCTGGCCAACCCCGAGTCCCTCACGGCGTTCGCCACCCTGGCCCAGCGCCGCGCCACCCCCGACGCCCCCACCCCGGCCTGAGCCCTCCGGCTCCTGCGACCGTGCACTGTCCGCCCCGACGAAAGGGGCGAATGCCCCGGCTCCGGACCGTAGGCGCACGATCGCGGGGCAGCGGGCGGGTCAGGGCAGGGTGTGGGTGGTTTTTTCGGTCCCGGCGCGGGAGTTGAGGCGGGTCGGGTCGGTGTTGGCGCAGGCCACGATGCTGGCGCGGGCGGTCAGCGGGGCCAGCAGCCAGTCGACCGGGTCGGGGTGCCGGGTCACGTCGACCAGGAGGCGGTCACCGGGGGTGAGGCCCAGCTCCGCGGCGCGGGCCTCCGCGCGGGCCAGCAGCGCCGCGTCCGCCTCACCGGCGGAGGGGTACGGGGTGAAGTGGTCGCCGTGGGCGCGTACCGCACCGACGAAGTCGGCGCACCCGGCCGGCACCTGACGCATCGGCAGCGCGAACGGGTCCAGCGCCAGCGCGTACCGCTCGCCGGCCGGCCACCGGCTCGCCTCGTCGACCCGGTCGACGGCGGTGAACAGCACCTCCACCGGACCCGGGGAATCGACCACGGTGAGTTTCGCCGACCAGCAGCCGAGCAGCACCGCGGCGGTCTGCCAGTGCGGCGGCAGCAGCACGGCGGCCGGATCGCCGGGCGCGCAGCCGACCTCGTCCACGAGCAGGTTGGCGGTCTTCGCCACCCAGTTCGCCAGCGTCGCGCCGGAGAGTTCGGTGCGTTCGCCGGTGGCGTCGTCGTACCAGGTCAGCAGCGGTCGGGTGGGGTCGCTCGCGATCGCGGCGGCGAACACCCGGGCAATGTTGTCGGCCATCGGCGCGAACGATACGCGCTCCGGGTGCGTACTCGATGACAACGACAAGTCGGCGTACCGTCGGGTCGCAGTCAGCGTCGGACACCCCGCCCGGCGTAGGCTTGCCGACAGTGTTCTTCCCCACATCCGCGCCACCTGAGGAGTTGCCCCGTGACCGCCGGTCGCCCGCCCCGCGTTCTCATCGACGCCACGAGTGTCCCCGCCGATCGCGGCGGCGTCGGTAGATACGTCGACGGCCTGCTCGGCGCGCTCGGCCGGGTCTGCGGCGACGGCGTCGACCTGGCCGTGGTGAGCCTCCGCACCGACCTGGAGCGCTACACTCGGATGCTGCCCGGTGCCGAGATCATCCCCGCGCCGGCGGCGGTGGCGCACCGGCCGGCGCGCCTCGCCTGGGAGCAGACCGGCCTGCCGCTGCTGGCCCAGCAGGTCGGCGCGGAGGTGCTGCACTCGCCGTTCTACACCTGCCCGCTGCGGGCCGGGTGTCCGGTGACGGTGACCGTGCACGACGCGACGTTCTTCACCGAGCCGGAGCACTACGACAAGTCGCGCCGGACGTTCTTCCGCAGCGCGATCAAGACCTCGCTGCGCCGCGCCGCCCGGGTGATCGTGCCGAGCAAGGCCACCCGGGACGAGCTGATCCGGCTGCTGGACGCCGACCCGACCCGGATCGACGTGGCCTACCACGGCGTCGACCAGGCCGCCTTCCACGCGCCGGGCGACGAGGAGAAGGCCCGGGTCCGGGCCCGCCTGGGGCTGGGCGACAACAGCTACGTCGCGTTCCTGGGTGCCAAGGAGCCGCGCAAGAACGTACCCAACCTGATCCGGGGCTGGGCCCGGGCGGTGGCCGACCGAACCGACCCGCCGGTGCTGGTGGTGGCCGGCGGCCAGGGGCACGACGACGACATCGACCGCGCGGTGGCCGAGGTCCCGTCGCACCTGCGGCTGCTCCGCCCCGGCTACCTGCGCTACGCCGACCTGCCCGGTTTCCTCGGCGGCGCGCTGGTGGCCGCCTACCCGTCCTACGGCGAGGGCTTCGGGCTGCCGATCCTGGAGGCGATGGCGTGCGCGGCGCCGGTGCTCACCACGCCGCGACTGTCCCTGCCCGAGGTGGGCGGCGACGCCGTGGCGTACACCAGCGAGGACCCGGACCAGATCGCCACCGACCTGGCCGCCCTGCTCGACGACGAGCAGCGGCGGCTCTCCCTGGCCAAGGCCGGCTTCGACCGGGCCAAGGAGTTCACCTGGGAGTCCAGCGCGGAGGTGCACATCGCCGCCTGGCGGCGGGCACGTTCCTGAGCGTCCGTCGCGGCGCGCCGCCGACGCACCGTGGCGGCTCGCCCGCTTCGGGCATGATGTGCTGATGTTCTACGCCGTCATCCCGGCGGGCGGCAGCGGCACAAGGTTGTGGCCGCTGTCCCGCGCCGGCCATCCCAAGTTCCTCCACCCGCTGACCGGCACCCCCGCCTCGCTGTTGCAGGCCACGGTCGACCGGTTGGCGCCGCTGACCACACCGGAGCGCACGCTCGTGGTCACCGGAGCCGCGCACGCCGCGGCGGTGGCCCGGCAACTGGCTGGCCTGCCGGAGGAGAACGTCCTGGTGGAGCCCTCTCCGCGGGACTCCTGCGCGGCCATCGCGCTGGCCGCCGCGGTGATCGCCCAGCGCGCCCCCGACGCGGTGATGGGCTCGTTCGCGGCCGACCACCTGATCGGCGACCCGGACCGCCTGACCGAGGTGGTGCGGCAGGCGATCCGCGGCGCCGAGCAGGGGCTGTTGGTGACGGTGGGCATCACCCCGACCCGGCCGGAGACCGGCTACGGCTACCTGGAGACCGGCGACCCGGTGGGCGACGGGCCGCTGCGACCGGTACGCGAGTTCAAGGAGAAGCCCGCGGCCGAGGTGGCCGAGGGTTACCTCCGCTCCGGCCGGCACCTCTGGAACGCCAGCATGTTCGTCTGGCGGGTGGACGTCTTCCTGACCGAGCTGGCCCGCCAGCAGCCGGCGTTGCACGCCGGGATCACCGCCATCGCGGCGGCCTGGGGCACCTCGGAGCAGGACGACGTGCTCGGCAGGGTGTGGCCGACGCTGCCGAAGATCTCGGTCGACTACGCGGTGATGGAGGGCGCGGCGACCGCCGGCCGGGTGGCGACCGTGCCGGGCGACTTCGGCTGGAACGACGTCGGCGACTTCCACACCCTCGGCGAGGTGCTCCCGGCCGATGCCGCCGGCAACGTGGTGCTCGGCGGCGACGCGAAGCCCGGCGTGCTGCTGCACGACACCACCGGCACCGTGGTGGTGCCGCACTCCGGTCGGCTCGTCGCCACGGTCGGCCTGCACGACCTGATCGTGGTGGACACGCCGGACGCGGTGCTGGTCTGTCCCCGCGACCGGGCGCAGGACGTCAAGAAGATCGTCGACCAGCTCAAGGAGCGTGGCGAGGAGGGCCTGGTCTGACCGGGCGCCCGCCGGGCCGTCGGCGTGTCCTCAGCCGGCGGCGCGGCGGGCCAGCGCGGCCAGCGCCGGCGCCACCAGCTGGGCGGTCGCGTGGGCGAGCGGCTCCGGCAGGCGGTCCGGCGGGAACCAGCCCAACGCCTCGGACTCGTCGCTGACCCGCTCGGTCGCCCCGGTCGGCGCGAACACGGCGTACCGGACGTCGTGGTGCAGCGAGCCGCCCTGGCAGGCGACCGGGTGGATGTCCACGTCGATCGGAACCGGGTCCAGGGTCAGGCCGGGGATCCCGGACTCCTCGGTCGCCTCCCGCAGCGCGGCGGCAGCGAGGCTCCGGTCGCCGGGCTCGCAGTGCCCGCCCAACTGCACCCACCGGCGCATCTTGCCGTGCAGGCAGAGCAGCACCCGGTCGCCGGTCGGGTCGAGGACCAGCGCGCTGGCGGTGACGTGCCCGGGCCGGTGCGCGCGGCTCATCGCCACCGGCCCGGCGGCCAGCAACGCCAGGGTGCGGTCGCGGTTGGTGGCGGTGGCGGGGCTGGTCGCCGTCCAGCGGCTCAGCTCCGCGACGGCGTCGGCGTGCAGGTCGGCGTACGTGGTGCGGGAGGTGTCGGGCACCCGGACACTGTACGAGCGCCGCCTCCGTACCCTGGCCCGGTGACCCTGCGACTCGTCGAGTTCCTGGTGGCCGGCAACGAGGCGAGCGACCTGCTGCGCGCGGTTCCGGGAGGACGACGCGGCGACCGGGCCGCTCGCCGTGCGGGTGGTCCGCAACCGTTTCCGGCTGCACCGGGCGGTCAACGACGCGCTCGTCGCCACCCCGCTGCCGCTGCTGCCGCCGGGCGAGGAGGTCCGGCGACGGTTCATCGTGGCGACCCGGGACCGGGGCGCCGCCCGGGCCAAGGGTTGGGTGACCCGGCTGGCGGACGACGACCTGCCGCTCAACGTCGAGGCGGCGGCGTTCACCCCGGCCGGCACCGCGCTGCTCGGCCTGCGGTTCCCGGTGACCGCCGACGGTGAGCCGATCTACGTCGAGCTGGCCGGGGTGGCGGAGATGTTCGACGACAGCGGCCCGGCGGGCTGGCCGCGGGCGCTCGGGGCGTACGCGCTCAGCGGGGTGACGCCGGCCGGCGCGCTGGCCGGTTTCCGCGCGATCACCCCGACCGGCGACGGTGGCTACGCGGCGGTGATCGGCTCGATCGACGCGCTGGGCAAGGGTTCGGTGCTGCTCGACGACCACCCGCACGGCGGTGAGGTGACGTCGCGGCACGTGCGGTTCCACCACGTCCCCGGCGGCGGCGCCCGGGTGGACGCCGAGCTGGTGGCCGAGTTGGCGCCGTTCCACCAGGTGGAAGGGCTGGCCGAGGTGGCGGGAGGCTGGTGCTACGTGACCGACGAGGACCACCGGGTGGCGCTCTGGATCGGATGAGCGAGGGCCGGACGGCACCCCTGCGGAGCGAATCCGCAGACCCTCGTGGTGCCGTCCGGCCACGCCCGTCGGCCGGCAACCGGGTCGACACTGCGCCCCGGCGTCGGCGGGCAATCCAGAGTCTGCCGAACCGCCGTCCTGGCGTCGAGGTCTTTCACGTCACGCTTAAAGATGGAGATTAGTGCCGGCGGGTAAAGTGCCAGGGGTGGCGGGCACCTCCGCCGTCCACCCGGGAGCGCTCCATGTTGAAGATCATTTTCTCGAGCGAGGACATTCTGCGGACCCGGGTCGCCCCGGCCGCGGACCCGCTCTGGGAGTTGGTCCTCAGCCTGCACCTGCTCCAGGGGCGCAGCCGTGACCCGCTGTCGAACACCTGGCGGCGTGGCGTCGCGCGGGGCCTGCGGACCGACACCGGTGCCGAGCGCTACCGGCTGCTCCTCGCGCTCAACCCGCCGCGCGGCTACTTCCCCGACTTCCTCACCCCGTCCGCCAGCCGGGACGGGTTCGAGGCCGGGCTGGAAGCGGTGCGGGGCACCCCGCTCGGCATGCTGCGCCGTGACCTGACCGTGCTCGCCGGGGAGACCCCGCTGCCACCGTCGGCGACGGCGCTCGCCCGGGGCGAACCCGAGGTGTTGCAGGACCTCACCGACACCATGGCGCGCTACCAGTCGCTGGCGGTGACGCCGTACTGGGCCCGGGTCCAGGCCGCCGTCGAGGCGGACCGGGCCCGCCGTGCCCGGGCCATGCTCGACGGCGGCGCGGAAGGGTTGCTGGCCAGCCTCAAGCCCACCATGCGCTGGGCCGACGGGGTGCTCGAGGTGCTCGACTACCCGGATACCCGGGAGCTGCACCTGGACGGCCGGGGCCTGCTGCTCGTCCCGTCGTTCTTCTGCTCCCGCACCCCGGTGGCGCTGCTCGATCCGAGCCTGCCCCCGGTGCTGGTCTATCCGGTCGACCGGCTCGGCGGCCTCACCCCCGAGACCGGCGGCGGCCGGGAGAGCGACGCCGCCCAGCGGGAGGCGCTCGCCGCGCTGCTCGGGCGCACCCGCGCGGCCGTGCTCCAGGTCGCCGACGAGGGCTGCACCACCGGCGAGATGGCCCGGCGGCTGCACATCTCCGCCGCCGCGGCCAGCCAGCACACCACCGTGCTCCGCAACGCCGGGCTGCTGGTCAGCCACCGCGACCGCAACCGGGTGCTGCACACGCTGACGCCGCTGGGCCGCGCGGTCCTCGACGCCTGACCCGCCGGCCCGGCGAGCGGCCGGATCGTCCGCCCGGGACCGGCCCGGGGTGCGGTCAGAGGGCCAGGGTGGCGCTGGCGGTGGTGCCCACCGGAGGCGGCAGCAGGGTCGAACCGACACCCTCGGCGGCCAGCGCGGTGCGCAGGCGTTGCAGGTCCGCGCCGAACCGGACCAGATCCGCCCGGTCGACCGGGGTCGGCGCCGCGCCCAGCACCAGATCGGTGGCCGTGGCGGGCCAGCCGGGCACGTTGGCGGCGAGTCCGGCGCGTACCTCCTGGTCGGTGACGTGGGTGAAGACGGTGCCGGGGGCGATCACCTCGGCGACCGCGGCGATCGCCCGTTCCACCGCGGCCGGGTCGGCGGGCTCCGGGCCGATGCCGTCGGCGAGGGTGGCCGCCGCACGCAGGCCGGCGGCGCGCGCCTCGGCGGTGCCCAGCGAGAAGAGGTCCAGCGAGGCGTCCCGTACCAGCGTCCGGGCGCCCTCGTCGTCGTCCCGGGTCGCGTCGAGATAACCGCGGACGACCGCGACGGGCACCTGGTCGCACTTGCCCTTGATCAGCTCGCCGGCGCCGGCCAGCTCGTCGACCACGGCCATCTGGGTGAGATGGAGTTCGTTGCCGTACGGATCGACCTCGCCCCGGTGGTCGCGGATCGCCGGCATGCCCGCCACCCCGAGCGCCACGTCGGTGAGGCCGTTGCGCCACGGGCGGCCCATGGTGTCGCTGACGACGACCGCGACGTCGACGCCGTACCGGTCGCGCAGCGCGGCCCGCAGCGCCCGGGCGGAGGCGTCCGGGTCCACCGGCAGCAGCACCAGCCGGGTCTTGTCCACGTTTGACGCGTCGATGCCGGCGGACGCCATCACGAACCCGTGGTGGGTCTGCACGATCCGGGTCGTGCCCCGGGTGGCGACCACCCGGGCGGTCTCGCCGGCCAGCACCCGGTCCCGCTCGGCGAGGCGTTCCGGGCCGTCCGCCGGCACGTCGACCAGCCGGCCCTCCGCCTTCGACACGATCTTGCTGGTGACCACCAGCACGTCGCCGTCGCGCAGCCACGGAGCCGCGCCGGCGATCAGCGCCGCCAGGTCGTCGCCCTCGGTCACGTGGCCGATGCCCGGCACCGGCAGGATCTCCAGCCTCACATCAACTCCAGCGCGGCGCGCACCATCGCGGCGGCGGCCGCCTCGTCGGTCATCCGCAGCGGCGCCGGAGCGACCACCACGTCCGGCACCACCGTCCCCGCGTCCTCCGGCGCGACCAGCCAGCCGTCGAGCAGCCCGCCGCCCGAGCGGCCGCCGTAGAGGCCGCCCACCCCGGCCGCGCTGCACTCGACACCGAGCACGGCCAGGCAGCGGTCGGCCATGCCGCGTACCGGCGCGCCGCCGATGATCGGCGACACCCCGACGACCGGGGCCGGGCCGCCGGCCACCGCGTCGCGCAGGCCGGGTACGGCCAGCACGGGGGCGATGCTGACCACCGGGTTGCTCGGCGCGATCAGCACCACGTCCGCGGCGGTGATCGCCTCGACCACGCCGGGAGCGGGCTTCGCCGCGTCCGCGCCGACGAAGACGAACTGGTGCGTCGGTACGTCGGCCCGGTACCGCACCCACCACTCCTGGAAGTGGATCGCCCGCCGCCCCTGTTCGTCGGAGATGACGACGTGGGTCTCCAGGCGCTCGTCGGTGGCCGGCAGCAGACGTACGCCGGGCTGCCAGCGGGCGGCCAGCGCCTCGGTGACCTGGGACAGCGGGTAGCCGGCGTTGATCATCGTGGTGCGCACCAGATGGGTGGCGAGGTCCTTGTCGCCGAGGCCGAACCAGCTCGGCTCCGCCCCGTACGCGGCCAGCTCGGCCTTGACCGTCCAGGTCTCGCCGACCCGACCCCAGCCACGGTCCGGGTCGGCGCCGCCACCGAGCGTGTAGAGCACGCTGTCCAGGTCGGGGCAGACCTTCAGGCCGTGCAGCAACAGGTCGTCGCCGACGTTGACCACTGCGGTCACCTCGGCGCCCACCTCCCGGGCGTACGCCCGGACGCCGAGCAGGAAGCGGGCGCCCCCGATGCCGCCGGTCAGTACCACGATGCGCATGCCGTCCATCCTTCCGCACGTGCCGCCGTCGATCGCCCGGTGGCCGGAGAGACTAGGCTCACTTCGCCAACTGTCCGCTTTCGTCCCCTGGGGGAGTCCGTGACCAGCCCCGCCGAGCCCGCGTCCGGTGACGCCGCGCAGGCCAGCCAACTGACCAAACCGCTACGCGAACTGGCCGCGCTCGTCCTGCTCGGCGCGAACGCCGTGCTGCTCTTCGTGGCCCTGCTGCGCCTGCTGGTGCCGGCCGACGACTACAGCACGTTCAGCGGCCGGGCCGGGAGCGCCTTCTTCGCCTTCGTCGGGCTGGAGGCGACCGTCCTGCCGCTGCTGGCCGTCCTGCTCGCCACGCACGTCCGTCCGGTGCTGCCGAGGGCGAAACTGATCACCCAGGTGGCGTTGGTCGAGTACGCGGTCTCCGCCGTCTTCGGCGCGCTGACGTTCCTGTCCTGGCTGGTCGGCCGGCTCGCCGACGGCGAGGTGCTGGACGCGTTCCTCGGGCTGCTCACCCGGGTGGCCTGGCTGGCGATCTTCGCGGTCGCCGGGTACGTGGTGTTCAAGATCTGGCGCACGCTCTACTACGTGCCGAGGCCCAAGCCGCAGCCCGGCGTCTACGGCCAGGCCCAGCCCGGCTGGCCGCAGCAGCCCGGTCAGCCCGGCGGCTACCCGGCCCCGGGCGGCTACCCGCCGGCCGGTGTGCCCCCGCAGCCCGGCCAGCCCCCGGCGGGTTATCCGCACGCGGGCGCGCCGCCGCAGCCCGGCTGGCCGCAGGCCGGCCCGTACGGGCAGCCGCAGTCGGCCCCGCCGTTCAACACCGCGCCGCCGCACGCCCCGCAGTCGGCCCCGCCGTTCGGGTCCCCGCAGCCGGGTTCGCAGCCCGGCCCGCAGTTCGGCGCCCCGTCGGCCGGCGGGCAGCCCGGCGGCCCGCAGTTCGACGCTCCGTCGGCCGGCGGCCCGCAGGCCGGCACCCCGCAGTTCGGCTCGCCGTCCCCGGCGCCGCCGTTCGGCCAGCCGCCGTCGGCCGACCCGACCCAGGCGATCCCGCGCCAGCCCGCCGAGCCGGGTCGGCCGGCGTCTCCGGCCGACGAGGAGCGCACCCAGCGCTTCGACCGCGAGGACCCGAACCAGCCCCGGTGACCCGGTCGGCGGGCGGCGGACCACCACCACCGCCCGCCACCGCGTTCCGTGCCGGGGCGCGGTGTCAAGCGGGGCCCCTTCCTCTACCGGAGGCGTTGACAGGGGGCCCCGCCTTGCGTCTGGGGAGCGCATAGGCTGGGCCGATGGTTGATCGCAGCGACTCCGTCCCGACCGAGGCGAGCGTGCGGCGGGCGCTCGGCCGCGCCGCCACCGGTCGAGCGCTGGACGCGGACGAGGCGGCCACGCTGCTCACCGCGCGCGGCCCGGCGCTCGACGAGCTGCTCCGGGTCGCCGGCGACATCCGCGACGCCGGATTGCGCGACGCCGGCCGTCCCGGCGTGGTCACGTACTCCAAGAAGGTCTTCATCCCGCTGACCCGGCTCTGCCGGGACCGCTGCCACTACTGCACGTTCGCCACCGTGCCGCACCGGCTGCCCGCCGCCTACCTGGAGCGCGACGAGGTGCTGGCGATCGCCCGCGAGGGTGCCGCGCAGGGCTGCAAGGAGGCGCTCTTCACGCTCGGCGACCGCCCCGAGGAACGGTGGCCGGCGGCCCGGCGGTGGCTGGACGAGCGGGGGTACGACTCGACGCTCGACTACCTGCGCGCCTGCGCGGTGGCGGTGCTGGAGGAGACCGGCCTGCTGCCGCACCTCAACCCGGGCGTGCTCTCCTGGTCGGAGTTGCAGCGGCTCAAGCCGGTCGCGCCGAGCATGGGCATGATGCTGGAGACCACCGCGACGCGGCTCTGGTCGGAGCCGGGCGGCCCGCACTTCGGCTCACCGGACAAGGAGCCCGCGGTGCGGCTGCGGGTGCTCGACGACGCCGGCCGGGTCGGCGTGCCGTTCACCACCGGCATCCTGATCGGCATCGGCGAGAACCGGGCCGAGCGGGTCGACGCGCTCTTCGCGGTCCGTCGCGCCATGCGGGAGTACGGCCACCTCCAGGAGGTGATCGTGCAGAACTTCCGCGCCAAGCCGGACACCGCGATGCGCGGCATGCCGGACGCGGAGCTGCACGACCTGGCCGCCACCGTCGCGGTGGCCCGGGTGCTGCTCGGCCCGAGGGCCCGCATCCAGGCGCCGCCGAACCTGATCGCCGGCGAGTACGACCTGCTGCTGCGCGCCGGCATCGACGACTGGGGCGGGGTCTCGCCGGTGACGCCCGACCACGTCAACCCGGAGCGGCCCTGGCCACAGCTGGACGAGCTGGCGGCCCGTACCGCGGGCGCGGGGTTCACGCTGCGCGAGCGGTTGACCGTCTACCCGGAGTACGTGCGGGCCGGCGGTCCGTGGCTGGACCCGCGCCTGCTGCCGCACGTCACCGCGCTCGCCGACCCGGTCACCGGGCTGGCGGTCGAGGAGGCCCGCCCGGTGGGGCGGCCCTGGCAGGAGCCGGACGAGGTCTACGGCGGCCGGACCGACCTGCACGCCACGATCGACGTCACCGGCCGGACGGAGGACCGGCGGGGCGACTTCGACAGCGTCTACGGCGACTGGTCCGAGGTGGCCGGCAAGGTGACCGCGGAGGCGCGCGCGGTGCGCGCCGGCGTACCCGGGACCGGCGTCGCGGACGGCGACCTGCGCGCGGGGCTGCGGCTGGCGGCGGACGACCCGGCCGCGTTGCTGGCGCCGGCGCACGAGGCGAAGGCGCTGGCGTTGTTCGGCGCGGACGGGCCGGCGCTGGACGAGCTGTGCCGGATCGCCGACGACGCGCGTCGCGACGCGGTCGGCGACGACGTGACCTACGTGGTCAACCGGAACATCAACTTCACAAACGTCTGCTACGTGGGCTGCCGGTTCTGCGCGTTCGCCCAGCGGGAAAGCGACGCGGACGCGTTCCGGCTCTCCCTGGAGCAGGTGGCCGACCGGGCCGAGGAGGCGTGGACGGCGGGTGCCACCGAGGTCTGCCTCCAGGGCGGCATCGACCCGAAGATGCCGGTGACCGGGTACGCCGACATCGTCCGCGCGATCAAGGCGCGGGTGCCGGGGATGCACGTGCACGCGTTCTCCCCGATGGAGATCGTCACCGCGGCGGCGAAGGCCGGCGTGCCGGTGCGGGAGTGGCTGAGCCGTCTGCGCGAGGCGGGCCTGGACACCATCCCGGGCACCGCCGCCGAGATCCTCGACGACGACGTGCGCTGGGTGCTCACCAAGGGCAAACTGCCGGCCGCCGCCTGGGTCGACGTGGTCAGCACGGCCCACGAGCTTGGCATCCGGTCCAGCTCCACGATGATGTACGGCCACGTCGACCACCCCGGCCAGTGGCTGGCCCACTTCCGGGTGCTGGCCGGGGTGCAGGACCGCACCGGCGGGTTCACCGAGTTCGTGGCGCTGCCGTTCGTGCACACCAACGCGCCGATCTACCTGGCCGGCATCGCCCGGCCGGGGCCGACCTGGCGGGAGAACCGGGTGGTGCACGCGATGGCCCGGTTGCTGCTGCACGGCCGGATCGACAACATCCAGTGCTCCTGGGTGAAGCTCGGCGACGCGGGCACGGTGGAGATGCTGCGCGGCGGCTGCAACGATCTCGGCGGCACGCTGATGGAGGAGACCATCTCCCGGATGGCCGGGTCGGGCAACGGTTCGGCCCGGACCGAGGAGCAGTTGCGGGCGATCGCCGCCGCGGCCGGGCGACCGTTCCGCAAGCGGACGACCGCGTACGGTCACGTCGGCGCCTGACGTCGAACCTTTCCCCGCGCCGCGCCGTACCTGTGGATGCCGGCGGCGGTTGCGGCGAGGACCGCCGCCGGTGACCCCAGCCCGGGGACCCGGCGGCGTCCGGGTGCCCGGCTCCCGCGGCGCTGCGGCGCCGGTCCGGAAAGGTTGCCGATGAGCACTGACGAGACCACCGACGCGCCGAAGCGGCGGGCCTGGCCCCGGTTGACCCGCCGGCAGACGTTGACCGCCGCCGCGAGCGCCACCCTCGGCGCGGCCGCACTCACCGTGCCGGGTCTGTCCGCCGCGCAGAACGCCCCGTCCGCGAGCCGGCGCGACGAGCCGATCGTGGTCCATCTCCGCGACGCCGCCACCGGCACGATGGACGTCTTCGTCGGCACGACCCGGGTCGAGGTACGCGACCGCGGTCTGGCCGACCGCCTGGTACGCGCCGCCCGTCGCTGATCCCCGCCCCTCCCGGCGCGGGCTCCCGACGCCGGTCCGTCAAACGTTTCCCGACGAAGGTGTGGTCCGCCATGTCCTCTCACCGCGAGGCCCCGGAGATCGCCAAGGATCCGGTCGCCGACAGTTCCGACCTGTACGCGTTCGTCAGCCCGAGCCGGCCCGACACGGTCACGTTGATCGCCAACTACGTGCCGGTGCAGCTCCCGTCCGGCGGCCCCAACTTCTTCGAGTTCGGCGACGACGTCCGGTACGAGATCCACGTCGACAACGACGGCGACGGTTACCCGGACGTCACCTATCGTTTCGAATTCACCACCGAGATCACGAATCAGAACAGCTTTCTCTACAACACCGGCCCGATCGAGTCGCTGGACAGCAAGAACTGGAACCGGCGCCAGTTCTACCGGCTGACCCGGGTGGCGGACGGTCGCGAGCACGTGCTGGCGACGAAGCTGCCCTGCCCGCCGTGCAACGTGGGTCCGCTGTCCACCCCGAACTACCAGAACCTGGTGAAGCAGGCGACGTTCAAGCTGTCCACCGGGGAGAAGGTGTTCGCCGGCCAGCGGGCCGACGGCTTCTTCGTGGACCTGGGCGCGGTGTTCGACCTGGGCACGCTGCGGCCGTTCCAGCAGCTGCACGTGGCCGGGAAGAAGCTGTTCAAGACCGAGGGCGAGCCGGTCAACGCGCTGGACCGGCTGAACGTGCACAGCATCGCCATCCAGGTGCCGTTGGCCAAGGTGCGCCGCAAGGCCGGCCGGTACGGCTACGCCGACCGCGCGTCGACCATCGGCGTCTGGACCAGCGCGTCCCGCCAGCAGGTGCGGGTGCTCGGGGACCGGGTGTCGGCGGACGTCGCCACCGGCCCGTTCACGCAGGTGTCGCGGCTCGGCAACCCGTTGTTCAACGAGGTGATCGTGCCGATGTCCAAGAAGGACCTGTGGAACGCGTTGCCGCCGTCGGAGGACAAGCGGTTCGCCGGGTTCGTCGAGCGCCCCGAGCTGGCCGCGCTGCTGCCGGTGCTCTACCCGGGCGTCTTTCCCGCTCTGGACGCGTTGAACAAGGCGAAGAAGCCCCGCGCGGACCTGGTGGCGATCCTGCTCACCGGCGTACCGGCCGGGTTGATCGACGGATTCGCGAACACCACCGGCGACACCCAGGCCGACATGCTGCGGCTGAACACGGCGATCCGGCCCAGCGCCAAGCCGGACCGGTTCGGGGTGCTCGGCGGCGACCTGGCCGGCTTCCCCAACGGCCGGCGAATCGGTGACGACGTGGTGACCATCGCGTTGCGCGCGATCGCCGGGCTCACCGTGCCGTTGGTGGACAAGACGTTCAAGCCGGACGCCGCGGCGGCCGCCGTCACGCCGGGTCTGGACGCCACCGACGTGACCGCGCCGTTCCTCGCCGACTTCCCCTTCCTCGGCACCCCGTACGACGGGTTCAACAACCCGCCGGCGAAGAAGTCCTGACGGGAGCGCGGCGTGCAACAGCACCAGCACCACGACCTCGGCCCGTCGTACCGCGGCACCGTCATGCTCGACCTCGGCGGCGACTGTGGCGCGCTGATCATCCACACCGGTCGGGACCTGCACGGACGAGAGATCGAGATCAGCCGCGCGGACCGGGACGCCCCCCGCACCCACTCGGCGGTACGTGAGCGGCACGTCCTGGACGGCGTCTTCCACAGTGCCGTCTACCCGGACCTGGAAGCGGGCGTGTATACCGTCTGGTGGGACGAGGACACGCCGGCCGGCACGATCTCCGTCACCGGCGGGTCGATCACCGAGTTCGTCTGGCCGACCAGCTCACCGTCGCGAAACGACTGACCGGCCACGCCGGCCGACCGACGCGCCCCGTCCACATGTTGGACGGGGCGCGATCGGCGTTGACCGCCTCGACGGGCGGTACCGCGCCGGGCGCGTTACCCTTTGCCCCACCATTGGTGATCTTGGACGACGGCCGGCGGGGGCGCCCGGCCGGCCCGTCCGGCGTCGCGCCACGGCAGAAAACTTGGGGCAACTCGCCGGGGAGGGCGTTACTCGTCCGGGGTCTGAATCGATAGGGCAGGTTGCGAGGCTACGGGCGGCCGCGGCGGCTGTCCCGGACGTGTCGGGAGGGCGACTCCATTATCAAGTTTGGCTTGACGGCGCACGCATTACACGCGTGTAATTTGAATGGGGTTGTTCGCACGGAAGCGCACCAATTGGGCCCGTACGAACAAGCACGCCTTTCGCGTGGGGGGTTGCAGCGGCGAATGACGCCGGTGCGCGACAAGGAGGCAATCGATGGACGGCCAGCTCGAGGTGGCCGACCTGCTCGGGAACGCGCCGGAGTGGCAGGAGCGGGCGCTCTGCTCGCAGACCGACCCGGAGGCGTTCTTTCCCGAGAAGGGCGGCTCGACCCGCGAGGCGAAGCGCATCTGCTCGCGGTGTGAAGTGAAGACCGAATGTCTGGAGTACGCGCTCGGCCACGACGAGCGATTCGGGATCTGGGGCGGCCTCTCCGAGCGGGAGCGGCGCAAGCTCAAGCGGCGGGTCGCCGCCTGACCCGCGTACGGGCCGGGGCGGTGGGGGCCGCCCGGCCCGTGGGGTACGACGTGCGGCGCTCAGGCCAGTTCGTCGGGGTCGACCCCGAGCAGGTTCGCCACCTGCTCGATGATCACGTCGTGCACGAGATCCGCCAGGTCCTCCCGGTCCATCGCGCGGAACTCCAGCGGCCGCCGGTAGAGCACGATCCGCGGCGGCACCTCCTGACGGCCGGGCCGGCCCGGCAGGAGCCGGGCGAGCGGCACCTCGCCGTCCTCCAGCACGTCGGAGTCGTAGACGTTCAGGTCCGGCGGGACGTCCTCGACGGCGAACTCCACCCCGGCCAGCTCCTTGGCGAACCGGCGTTCGAGCGTCTCCACGGTGTCGAGCACCAGGTCGTCGAAGACCTCGGCCTTGGTCCGGGCCAGCGGCACGGTGGCCGGCACCAGCCGCCCGCGCAGCCCCCGACCGTGCCGGTCGCGATGGGTGCGCCGGCCGGAGCCGGGGCGGCGGTTCTGCGGGCTCGTCATGACGGACAGGGTAGCCCGGTGACCGGGCCCCACCGCCGTCGCGCGGTCGCCCGGCGTGCCGGTGCGCCGATCGGGCGAATTGTGATCATCATGACGGGCGTGTCGTAACGCGAAGCGGTGCGCCGGACCCGGTAATGGGGATACCCTGCCGCACGTGAGGTCACCACGGCGCTGCTCCCGTAACGGCTGCCCCCGGCAAGCGGTCGCCACATTGACCTATGTCTACAACGAGTCGACGGCGGTGGTGGGCCCGCTCGCGGCGTTCGCCGAGCCGCACACGTACGACCTGTGTGAGCAGCACGCCCGCAGCCTGACCGCCCCGCGCGGCTGGGACGTGGTGCGGCACGAGGGCGAGTTCGAGCCGCCGCCGCCCACCACGGACGATCTGGTCGCGCTGGCCGAGGCGGTCCGCGAGGCCGCCCGGCCGGCCCCGCCGCGCCCGCCCGAGGACGACCAGTCCCGCCCCCAGTCCCAGCCCCCGCACCAGCAGGGCCGCCGGGGCCACCTCCGGGTGATCCCGCCCAACCACTGACGGCCTCTCGCCGCTGCGGTCAGAGTTGGGACCAGGCCTCGGTCAGCACGGCGCGCAGGATCTGCTCGATCTCGTCGAACTGCTGCTGCTCGGCGATCAGCGGCGGGGCGAGCTGGATCACCGGGTCGCCGCGGTCGTCGGCGCGGCAGTAGAGGCCGGCGGCGAAGAGCGCGGTGGACAGGAAGCCGCGCAGCAGCCGCTCGGACTCCGCCTCGTCGAACGTCTCCCGGGTCGTCTTGTCCTTGACCAGTTCGATGCCGTAGAAGTAGCCGTCGCCCCGCACGTCGCCGACGATCGGCAGGTCGTGCAGCTTCTCCAGGGTGGACCGGAACGCGTCCTCGTTGGTCCGCACGTGCCCGACCAGATCCTCGCGGGCGAAGACCTCCAGGTTGGCCAGGGCCACCGCGCAGGAGACCGGGTGCCCGCCGAACGTCACGCCGTGGGCGAACATGCCGGTCTCGGTGAGGAACGGCTCCATCAGCCGGTCGCTGGCGATCATCGCACCGAGCGGGGCGTAGCCGGAGGTGATGCCCTTGGCGGTGGTGATGATGTCCGGCTGGTAGCCGTAGCGGGTGGCGCCGAAGTACTCGCCGAGCCGACCCCAGGAACAGATCACCTCGTCGCTGACCAGCAGCACGTCGTACGCGTCGCAGATCTCGCGGACCCGCTCGAAGTAGCCGGGCGGTGGCGGGAAGCAGCCGCCGGAGTTCTGCACCGGCTCCAGGAACACCGCGGCGACCGTGTCCGGCCCCTCCCGCTCGATCGCCCGGCCGATCTCGTCGGCGGCCCACCGGCCGAACGCCTCGGGGTCGTCGCCGTGTTCCGGGGCCCGGTAGAAGTTGGTGTTCGGCACCTTGATCCCGCCGGGCACCAGCGGCTCGAAGTCGCTCTTGATGCCGGGCAGTCCGGTGATCGACAGCGCGCCCATCGAGGTGCCGTGGTAGGCGATGTAGCGGCTGACCACCTTGTACTTGTTCGGCCGGCCGGTGCGCTTGTAGTAGGCCCGGGCGAGTTTCCACGCCGCCTCGACGGCCTCCGAGCCGCCGGTGGTGAAGAAGACCCGGTTCAGGTCGCCCGGGGTGAGCGCGGCGATCCGCTCGGCCAGCTCGACCGCGCTCGGGTGGGCGTACGACCAGAGTGGGAAGTAGGCCAGCTCGCCGGCCTGCTTGGCGGCGGCCTCGGCCAGCTCGGTCCGGCCGTGGCCGGCATTGACGACGAAGAGCCCGGCGAGTCCGTCGAGGTAGCGGCGGCCCTGCGCGTCCCAGATGTACGCGCCCTCGCCCCGCACGATGGTCGGGACCTCGCCGGCGGAGTAGCTGGCCATCCGGGTGAAGTGCATCCAGAGGTGGTCGGTGGCGTTGGCCATGTCAGCCCCATCGGGTCGCGGGCCGGTCCGGGGTGACACCGGCCGCTCTGCCCACGGTTATCCCACAGCCGGTGCCGATATGGCAAGTGAGTGAGTGTTTACGCGACGGATTCAGCGACACCTGTTTGCATCTGCGACGGATTTCGCGGCCCTTGCGGTGGGGTCCTTCCGGGCGGGCAGGTGGGATCGGACTCCCTTTAGAGCTGAGTCGTTGGTGATATCGCGCAGGCGGCACGTAGCGGCACCGCTCTCGCCCGTGCCGTCGTCCGGTCCGCCGTCCCGCCGCCTGCCCGCCGCCTCTTCCGCCGTCCGGCCCGCCGCCGGAGCCGGCCTCCAGGCCGCCGCGTCGATCGCAAGTTCCGCCACCTCGCGCTCACAGGCTCTGAGTCGTTTGCGATATCAGCTCTAAAGGCTCGCTCGGGAGGACGTGGACCTCGGCCGGTGAGGACACCTCGGGGGCCTTTCCGGGGCACCGGTCGCCGACCTCCGATGTCGGCAAGAGATCCGGGCACGACACGCCGGGTGAGTGCGGACATCGATACGGAGCGTCGTTACGGTGCCGCCCATGGGTGACCGGACAGGAGGCGCGGATGGCGAACGAGGTGCTGCGGGTGGCGATGGCGGAGCGAGGGGAGACGGTCGAGTCGCTCGCCGCGAAGGTGCGGGTCGACCCGAAGATGGCGGCGCGCTGGCGGCCGGCCGCATCCCGCATCCGCATCCCCGGGTCGCGGTCGCCGAGGTGCTGGGCCGCGCGGTTGCCGAGCTGTGGCCGGAGCCGTCGCGCCGCCGCGACCTGCCGTGGTTCCGCCCGTGGGCCGAGCTGGAGCAGGACGCCGTCTCGATCCGCTCCTACCAGCCGCTGCTGGTGCCGGGCCTGCTTTAGACCGACGGGTACGCCCGCGCGGTGCTGGGCACGGGCGCGCTGCTCGCCCCCGCCGAGGTGGACGAGATCGTGGCGAGCGGCGGCGACTGTGTCGAGGTGGCCGACAACCTGCCCGGTCGGGTGCTGGTGCGCGACAGCAAGGACCGGGCCGGCGGCGCGCTCAGCTTCACCCCGGCCGCCTGGCGGACCTTCGTCGGCCAGGCTCAGGCCGTGCCCCAGGTGTAGGTCTGCTTGCGCAGCTTCAGGTAGACGAACGCCTCGGTGGAGAGCACCCCGGGCACCCCGCGCAGCTTCTGCAGGATCTCCAGCAGGTGCGCGTCGTTGCGGCAGACCACCTCGGCCAGCAGGTCGAACGAGCCGGCGGTGATCACCACGTAGTCGATCTCCTCGAACTCGGCGAGCCGGTCGGCCACCGGCTCCAGGTCACCGTCGGTGCGCAGTCCGATCATGGCCTGGCGGGGGAAGCCGAGCTGGAGCGGGTCGGTCACCGCGACGATCTGCATGACGCCGGCGTCGAGCAGGCGCTGCACCCGCTGGCGGACCGCCGCCTCGGAGAGGCCGACCGCCTTGCCGATGCTCGCGTACGGGCGCCGACCGTCCTCCTGGAGCTGCTCGATGATCTGCTTGGCCACGTCGTCGAGCAGAGCGTGATTGGAGCCGTCACGCACGGTGACCCGGCGGGTGCCGTTGCCGTTCTCCGGTTGTCGGTTGGCCATCGCCGCTCCCCATGTCCGATTCTCTGTGCTGAGCGTAGTGCCCCGGCGCAGTCTGGCGTATTTCGTGGCGCTTAGCTATTTCGGCAACGGAATCCCTTGTAAGGGAGGGTTTCTCATGTCAGGATCAGTGCCCCATCGCCACTGACCCTCCCGCCGGCGAGCCGCCCCCGTCCCGCCGCCGACGATGCCCCCCAAGGAGTCGTCACATGCGTAGTCCCCTCCGGACGCTCACCCGGCGTGGTCTGCTCACCGGGACCCTCGGCTCGGCCGCGCTGCTCGCCACCGTGGGCACGCTCGCCGGCTGCGGTACCAAGGGCGCCCAGCAGACCGAGGCCGGGTGCAAGAGCGACGACCTGTCCGCCACCGAGAAGAAGCTGGCGTTCTCGAACTGGCCGCAGTACATGGACACCGACGAGAAGAACGCGGCCAAGCGCCCCACGCTGGACGCCTTCGTCGCCGCCTCCGGCATCCAGGTGACCTACACCGAGGACGTCAACGACAATAACGAGTTCTTCGGCAAGGTGCAGAACCAGCTCGCCGGCTGCCAGAGCACCGGCCGGGACATCATGATCCTCACCGACTGGATGGCCGCCCGGATGATCCGGCTCGGCTGGATCCAGAAGCTGGACAAGTCGAAGATCGGAAACGTCGAGGCGAACCTGCTGCCGTCGCTGCGCGGTCGCTCCTTCGACAAGGACACCCAGCTCGCCGTCCCCTGGCAGTCCGGTCTGGCCGGCCTGGCCTACAACGCCAAGGTGACCAAGGAGATCCGCACCGTCGACGAGCTGCTCACCCGCGCCGACCTCAAGGGCAAGGTGACCGTGCTGTCGGAGATGCGCGACACCATGGGCCTGCTGCTCCAGGCCGGCGGCCACGACCCGGCCAACTTCACCCCGGCCCAGTTCGACGACGCTTTGAACAAGCTCAGGAAGGCCGTGGACAGCAAGCAGATCCGGCGCTTCACCGGCAACGACTACGCCCCCGACCTGGCCAAGGGCGACATCGCCGCGTGCATCGGCTGGTCCGGCGACGTGATCCAGCTCGGCTTCGAGGACGCCAAGATCAAATTCGTGGTGCCGGAGTCCGGCGTGATGCTCTGGTCGGACAACATGCTGGTGCCGAACAAGGCCACCCACCGGGCCAACGCCGAGGCGCTGATGAACCACTACTACGAGCCGGCGGTGGCGGCGAAGCTCGCCGCGTACGTCAACTACATCTGCCCGGTCCAGGGCGCGCAGGCCGAGATGGAGAAGATCGACCCGGACCTGGCCAAGAACCCGCTCATCTTCCCCGACGACGCGATCCTGGCGAAGTCGAAGGTCTTCATGGCGCTGGACGAGCAGCGCGAGAAGGAGTACGAGACCAAGTTCCAGCAGGTCATCGGGGCGTGAGGCAGATGGCGCAGGAAGCACCGGCCGGCGATCTGCGACTGGCCGACCTCACCAAGCGGTTCGGCGTCTTCACCGCCGTCGACGACCTCAGCCTCACCGTCCCGCAGGGCTCGTTCTTCGCCCTGCTCGGCGCGTCCGGCTGCGGCAAGACCACCACGCTGCGGATGATCGCCGGGCTGGAGGCGCCGACCAGCGGGCGGGTGCTGCTCGGTGACCGCGACATCACCGGGCTGCGGCCGTACAAGCGGCCGGTCAACACCGTGTTCCAGAGCTACGCGCTCTTCCCGCACCTCGACATCCACGAGAACGTCGCCTTCGGGCTGCGCCGCCGCGGCATCCGCAAGGTGGCCGAGCAGGTCGAGCGGATGCTCGCGCTGGTCCAGCTCGAAGGGTACGGCCGGCGCCGGCCGGCCCAGCTCTCCGGCGGCCAGCAGCAGCGCGTGGCGCTGGCCCGGGCGCTCATCAACCACCCGCAGATGCTGCTGCTCGACGAGCCGCTCGGCGCGCTCGACCTGAAGCTGCGCCGGCAGATGCAGATCGAGCTGAAGCGGATCCAGGCCGAGGTCGGCATCACCTTCCTGCACGTCACGCACGACCAGGAAGAGGCGATGTGGATGGCCGACACGGTCGCGGTCATGAACGCCGGGCGGATCGAGCAGCTCGGCGCGCCCGCCGACATCTACGAATACCCGGCCAGCCCGTTCGTGGCCAACTTCCTCGGCCAGTCCAACCTCATCGAGGCCGAGGTCAGCGGCCACGACACGGACGACCTGCTGGTCACCGGGCACGGCACCCGGTTCACCACCCCGCTCGACCGGGCCCGGTCCCGCCAGGGCCCGGTCTGGCTCGGCGTACGGCCGGAGAAGCTGCGACTGGTCGCCGACCGCACCCGGGTCCCGGACGGCCGCAACGCGGTCAGCGGCGTGCTGACCGACATCTGCTACGCCGGCGTGAGCACCGAGTTCCTGCTCCGCACCCCCTGGGGGCAGGAGATGTCGGTGTTCACCGCCAACAGCGACCCGGACGCCCGGCTGGTGCCCGGCGCCGAGGTCACCGCCCACTGGCATCCGCGGCACTCCTTCGTCCTGCCCCGCGACGACTCCGCCCGCGACGACCCCGAGGACAGCGCCACCCGGGCCGGAGCCACCGGCGGCGGCCAAGCGCCCGGCGGTCCGGCGGACGGTGATGTCGGCGCGCCACCGCAGCGTCTCGAAGCCGCGACATGACGGCGCTGGCCCACCTCGGCGGGGCGCCGCCCACCACGCCTGCCGCGCCCGAACCCGAGCGGAGACGGCGGCGCCTCCTGCCGTACCTGCTGCTGCTGCCGGGCGCCGCCTGGCTGCTGGTCTTCTTCGCGCTGCCGCTGCTCCAGCTCGCCGCGGCCAGCCTCTACGACCCGGCCGGCTCGCTCTCCACCGGCTACGCGATGACCTGGGCGGTCGGCAACTACCCGGACGCGTTGCAGGCGTACTGGCCGCAGTTCGTCAGGTCCTTCCGCTACTCGGCGATCGCGCTCGTGCTCGCGCTGGTGATGGGCTACCCGCTTGCGTACGCGATCGCGCAGAAGGCCGGCCGGTGGAAGAACCTGCTGCTGGTGGCCGTGGTCGCGCCGATGTTCACCAGCTTCCTGGTACGCACGCTGGCCTGGAAGACCATCCTGTCGGACAACGGCGCGCTGGTCGGGCTGCTGCGTGACGTGCACCTGCTCGGCCCGGACGGCCGGCTGCTGGCCACCCCGGTCGCGGTGGTGCTCGGCCTGACGTACAACTTCCTGCCGTTCCTGGTGCTGCCGCTGTACGCGAGCCTGGAGCGGCTCGATCCCCGGCTGCTGGAGGCGGCGAGCGACCTCTACGCGAGCCCGCTGCGCGCGTTCGGCAAGGTCACCCTCCCGCTGTCGATGCCCGGCCTGATCGCCGGCACGCTGCTCTTCTTCATCCCGGCCACCGGCGACTACATCAACGCCGAACTGCTCGGCACCCCGAACGAATACATGATCGGCAACGTCATCGACTCGGCGTTCCTGGTCCGGCTCGACTACCCGCAGGGCGCGGCGCTGTCGTTCCTGCTGATGGCCGCGATCCTGGCGATCGTCTTCACCTACCTGCGCAAGGCCGGCACCGAGGAGGTCCTGTGACGGAAGTCAGGCGCTGGCTCGCCGACCGGTGGGTGATGGGCGTGGCCCTGCTCGTCCTCGGCTACCTCACGCTGCCGATCGTGGTGGTCGCCGGGCTCTCCTTCAACCGCCCCTCCAGCCGGCTCTCCTACGACTTCGACGAGTTCACGCTGGACAACTGGGCCCGCCCCTGCGCCACCGCCGACATGTGCGACGCGGTGGTGCGCAGCATGGAGATCGGCCTGATCGCCACCGTGGTCTCCACCGTGCTCGGCACGCTGATGGCGTTCGCCCTGGTCCGGCACGGCTTCCGGGGGCGGTCCGGGATCAACGGCCTGATCTTCCTGCCGATGGCCACCCCGGAACTGGTGATGGGCACCTCGCTGCTCGCCCTCTTCGTCGCCGCCGGGGTGCCGCAGGGCTTCTGGACCATCGTCATCGCGCACGTGATGTTCTGCGTCTCGTTCGTGGTGGTCACCGTGAAGGCCCGGCTCGCCGGCATGGACCGGCGGCTGGAGGAGGCCGCGATGGACCTCTACGCCAGCGAGTGGCAGACGTTCCGCCGGATCACGCTGCCGCTGGTGCTGCCCGGCATCGTGGCCGCCTCGCTGCTCGCCTTCTCGCTCAGCTTCGACGACTTCATCATCACGAACTTCAACGCCGGCACCACGGTCACCTTCCCGATGTACGTCTGGGGCGCCGCCCAGCGGGGCATCCCGCCGCAGGTCAACGTCATCGGCACGGCCATGTTCGCGATCGCGCTGCTGCTGGTCGGGGCCAGCTCGCTGCGCGGCCGGCGAGCCCGTCGGGCCGCCCTCGCGGTGATCGCCACCCCGGCGGGGAAGCCGTGACCCTCCCGCATCCCGGCCGGGCGCTGGCCGACGCCGCGCCCGTCCCCTACTGGCTGGACCGCCCGGTTCGCCCCGACCCGCGGCCCTCGTTGACCGGCGCGCACACCGCCGACCTGCTGGTGATCGGTGGGGGGTACGCCGGGCTGTGGACCGCGCTGCTGGCCAAGGAGGCCGACCCGGACCGCGACGTGCTCCTGGTGGACGCCGGCACCTGCGGCTGGGCGGCCTCCGGGCGCAACGGCGGGTTCTGCGCGGCGTCGCTCACCCACGGCCTGGCCAACGGCGTCGAGCGGTTCCCCGGTGAGATCGGCGAGCTGGAACGGCTCGGCCGGGAGAACCTGGACGCGATCGCCGCCACGGTGGCGCGGCACGGCATCGACTGCGACCTCGAGCGCACCGGGGAACTGGCGGTGGCGGTCGAGCCGTACCAGCTCGACGGGCTCGCCGCCGACGCCGAGCTGGCCCGCCGGTACGGCCGCGACGTGCGGCTGCTCGACCGCGACGAGGTACGCGCCGAGGTGGCCTCACCGACGTACCTCGGCGGGATGTGGGATCGGGACCGGACGGCGCTGCTCGACCCGGCGAAGCTGGCCTGGGGACTGCGCCGGGCCGCGCTCGGCCTGGGCGTCCGGATCCACGAGCACACCCGGGTCACCGGGCTGGCCGCCGACGGCGCCGCGCTGCGCGCCACCACGGCCGGCGGCGCGGACGCCGCGCCCGGCGCGGTGCGGGCCGCCCGGGTGGCGCTGGCCACCAACGCGTTCCCGCCGCTGCTGCGCCGGCTGCGCGCCTGGACCGTGCCGGTCTACGACTACGCGCTGATGACCGAGCCGTTGAGCCCGGCCCAGCGGGACGCGATCGGCTGGCACAACCGGCAGGGGCTGGCGGACACCGGCAACCAGTTCCACTACTACCGGCTCACCGCGGACAACCGGATCCTGTTCGGCGGCTACGACGCGGTCTACCACTACGGCAACCGGATGGCCCCCGAGCTGGAGCGGCGGGAGGCCACCTACCGCATCCTGGCCGCGCACTTCTTCCACACCTTCCCGCAGTTGGAGGGGCTGCGCTTCAGCCACCGCTGGGGCGGCGTGATCGACACCTGCACCCGGTTCTGCGCGTTCTTCGGCACCGCGCACCGGGGGCGGCTGGCGTACGCGGCCGGGTACACCGGGCTCGGTGTCGGGGCGACCCGGTTCGGCGCGCGCGTGACGCTCGACCTGCTCGACGGCGCGGACACCCCGCTGACCCGCCTCGACCTGGTGCGGCGCAAGCCGCTGCCGTTCCCGCCGGAGCCGTTCCGGGCCGCCGGCATCAACCTCACCCGCTGGTCGCTCGCCCGTGCCGACGCGCGGGACGGGCGGCGCAACCTCTGGCTCCGTACTCTCGACCGCTCTGGACTGGGGTTCGACTCCTGATGCGTATCCTGCTCGTCGGCGCCGGTGGCGTCGGCTCCGCCGCCGTATCCATCGCCGCCCGCCGCTCCTTCTTCGAGACCATGGTGGTCGCCGACCACGACCCGGCGCGCGCCGCCCGGGCGGTCGCCGGTCACGGCGACCGGTTCGTCGCCGCCACCGTCGACGCGTCCTCCGCCGACGCGGTCACCGCGCTCTGCCGGGAACACCGGATCACCCACGTGCTCAACGCGGTCGACCCGCGCTTCGTCATGCCGATCTTCGACGGCGCGTTCGCCGCCGGGACCGACTACCTCGACATGGCCATGTCGCTGTCCCGACCGCACCCCGAGCGCCCCTACGCCGAGCCCGGGGTCAAGCTCGGCGACGAGCAGTTCGCCGTCTCGGCGCGGTGGGCGGACGCCGGCCGGCTCGCGCTCTGCGGCATCGGCGTCGAACCCGGCCTCTCCGACGTGTTCGCCCGCTACGCCGCCGACGAGCTGTTCACCGAGATCGACGAGATCGGGGTACGCGACGGCGCGAACCTCACCGTCGCCGGTTACGGGTTCGCCCCCTCGTTCTCCATCTGGACCACGATCGAGGAGTGCCTCAATCCGCCGGTGATCTGGGAGGCCGATCGCGGCTGGTTCACCACCGAACCGTTCAGCGAGCCGGAGGTCTTCGACTTTCCGGCCGGCATCGGCCCGGTCGAGTGCGTCAACGTGGAGCACGAGGAGGTGCTGCTGATCCCGCGCTGGGTTTCGGCGAAGCGGGTCACGTTCAAGTACGGCCTCGGCGCCGAGTTCATCGAGGTCCTGCGCACGCTGCACAAGCTCGGCCTGGACTCCACCGCCCCGGTCCGGGTGCGCGGCGTCGACGTGTCGCCGCGCGACCTGGTGGCCGCCGCCCTGCCCGACCCGGCCACGCTCGGCGACCGGATGAGCGGAAAGACCTGCGCCGGCACCTGGGTCACCGGCACCGGGCCGGACGGCCGGCCCCGCCGGGTCTACCTGTACCACGTGGTCGACAACGAGTGGTCGATGGCCGAGTACGGCCACCAGGCGGTGGTCTGGCAGACCGCGGTCAACCCGGTCGTGGCGCTGGAGCTGCTGGCCACCGGCGCCTGGTCGGGCGCGGGTGTGCTCGGCCCCGAGGCGTTGCCGCCGACGCCCTTCCTCGACCTGCTCGCCGGCTACGGCTCGCCGTGGGGGATGGAGGAGCGATGACCCGGTACGGCCCGATGTACGGACCGGACGTCACGTTCCTCGGCGTGCCGCCGTGCACGGTCGAGGAGCCGGTCACCTACGCCGACGCCGACGTGGTGGTGATCGGCGCGCCGTTCGACGGCGGCACCTCGCACCGGCCCGGCACCCGGTTCGGCCCGTCCGCCATCCGGCAGGCCTGCTACCTGCCGCACGACGGCTCCCGCCCGTCCCTGGCGCTGCGCGTGGACGCGCTGAAGGACCTGTGCGTCCACGACGCCGGGGACGTGGAGATGTTCGGCGGCGACATCGAGCGTTCGCTGGCCGCCCTGGAGACCGCCGTGCACGCGGTCGCCGCCGCGGGGGCGATCCCGGTGGTGCTCGGCGGCGACCACTCGATCGCGTTGCCGGACGCCACCGGGGTGGCCCGGCACCACGGGCTCGGCCGCGTGTCGTTGGTGCACTTCGACGCGCACGCCGACACCGGGGACCTCGAGTTCGGCTCGCTGCACGGGCACGGCCAGCCGATGCGGCGGCTCATCGAGTCCGGCGCGGTACGCGGCGACCGCTTCCTCCAGATCGGCCTGCGCGGCTACTGGCCCGGCCCCGACACGCTGGCCTGGATGGCGGAGCAGCGGATGCGCTCCTACGAGATGACCGAGATCGTGGCGCGCGGGCTGGACACCTGCCTCACCGAGGCGTTCGGCATCGCGACCGACGGGTGCGAGGGCGTCTTCCTCTCCGTCGACGTGGACGTGGTGGACCCCGGCATGGCGCCCGGCACCGGTACGCCCGAACCGGGCGGGCTGACCTCCCGCGAGCTGCTCGACGCGGTCCGCCGGGTCTGCTACGAGCTGCCGGTGGTCGGCCTGGACGTGGTCGAGGTCGCGCCGCCCTACGACCACGCCGACATCACCGCCTACCTGGCCAACCGCGTGGTGCTGGAGGCCCTGTCCGCGATCGCCCGCCGCCGCCGCGACGCCGCCGGCGGCCCCCCGTGGAACCCCACCCAACCCCTCCTCGACGCGCGCTGAACCTGGTCCGTCGGGTTTAGTCCGAGCTATAGTCGAGGCATGGGTGCGGACGGGAAGCGTTGGTCGGTCAGGGTCACCGGCGAAGTCCGGCACTGGCTGCGCGACCTGCGGCACGACGATCCGGCGTCGTACGAGAGCGTGCGCGTGGCAGTGGACAAGCTGGCTGAGGTCGGGCCGGGGTTGGGGCGTCCGCTCGTGGATACGTTGCGCGGGAGCAACCTCCGCAACCTCAAGGAGTTACGGCCCCGCTCGGGTCGCGGGCAACAAGGCGGGCAACTGGAGCCGCTGGTACCAGCGAAACATCCCGGCGGCGGAGATTGCCTACAAGGCCTGGCTCGACAATGAGCGTGAGCGAAGGGGGGAGTCGTGACGGAGTTCCACGACTGGGACGAGGTCCGCGCCGAGCTCGGCGGTGACGACGAGGCGTACGAGCAGGAGCGCGCCCGGACCGAGGCGTGGGTGAGCGCCTTCCACCTGGCCGAGGAGCGCAAGCGGTTGGGGCTCACCCAGCGGCAGGTGGCCGAGATCATGGGGGTCACGGCGGGTCGGGTGAGCCAGATCGAGAACGGCGATCTCGACGTCAACGAGGTGGCCACGCTGAGCCGGTACGCCAACGCGCTCGGCGCCCGGTTGCGGATCATCTTCGACTACGGCGACGACCTCCGGCAGATTGCCTGATCAGGGGCGAGGGCAGTAGGACCGCAGGCGAACGGGCTCGGTGGTTTCGGTGAGGGAGTTGGGCTCGACGACCAGGCGGGCGGTCGTCGTCGCGCGCCCGGGACGGAAGGCGCCCGCGTCGGCGGGGACGGTGGCGGTCCAGGTGCCGGCGGTACGCCCGTCGGTGCACGCGCCGATCACGCCGAACCCGAAGCCCGTGACCGAGGTGCGCCGCAACCGCTGACCGAGGTGCACCTCGATGTACGCCAGGCCGCGCTCGTCGCCGCACTCGAACCGGCCGCGCACGGTGGCGGTGTGGGCGCGGACGTCGGCGGCGCCGAACCAGTCGACCGAGATGGCCGGGGCCGAGGCCGCCGGGGCGGCGACGGCGGCACCCGGCGCGAGCCCGAGCGTGGCGGCGGTGGCGGCGGTGGCGAGGCCGGCGGCGAGCAGGGTCGGGCGGACCGGGCGCATGGGCGGGCTCCTGTCGGACGGTGGTGGGACGCGGCTCCGATGTGGACGGCGTCAGCATCCCACCGCCGCGATGTCCGTGAGCTGCAAGATCTTGGACAGGTCAGCGGGCGAGCCGGGAGCGGATGAGGAAACGGACGCCCTCCGGGGCCTCCAGCGAGAATCCGCTGCCCCGGCCGGGCACCACGTCGACGGTGAGCCGGGTGTGCTGCCACAGCTCCCACTGGGCCTTCGACATCCAGAACTCCACCGGCTCGGGCACACCGTCGACGGCCAGCGAGGCGAGCAGCACGTCCGAGCCGCCGGTGCGGAACTCGCCGGCCGGGTAGCACATCGGGGCGCTGCCGTCGCAGCAGCCGCCGGACTGGTGGAACATGAGCGGGCCGTGCTGCCCCCGCAGCGACCGGAGCAGGCCGGCCGCCGCGGGAGTCAGGGTCACCGGGTCACCCATCAGAAGAAGCCCAGCTTCTTCGGGGAGTAACTGACCAGCAGGTTCTTGGTCTGCTGGTAGTGCTCCAGCATCATCTTGTGGTTCTCCCGGCCGATGCCGGACTGCTTGTAACCGCCGAACGCGGCGTGCGCCGGGTAGGCGTGGTAGCAGTTCGTCCAGACCCGGCCCGCCTGGATCGCCCGCCCGGCCCGGTACGCGGTGTTCATGTCCCGGGTCCACACGCCGGCGCCGAGCCCGTACAGCGTGTCGTTGGCGATCTTCACGGCGTCGTCCAGGTCGGCGAAGGAGGTCACGGACACCACCGGCCCGAAGATCTCCTCCTGGAAGATCCGCATCGAGTTGTCGCCCTCGAAGATGGTCGGCTGCACGTAGTAGCCGCCGGCCAGCTCGCCGCCCAGGTCGGCCCGCTCGCCGCCGGTGAGCACCTTCGCGCCCTCCTGCCGCCCGATGTCCAGGTAGGACAGGATCTTCTCGAGCTGGTCGTTGGACGCCTGCGCGCCGATCATGGTGTCGGTGTCCAGCGGGTGCCCCTGCGTGACCTGCCGGGTCCGGTCCACGGCGGCGGCCAGGAAGTCGGAATAGTGCCCCTGCTGGATGAGCGCCCGGGACGGGCAGGTGCACACCTCGCCCTGGTTGAGGGCGAACATGGTGAAACCTTCGAGCGCCTTGTCCAGGAAGTCGTCGGAGGCGGCGCTGACGTCGTCGAAGAACAGGTTCGGGCTCTTGCCGCCCAGCTCCAGCGTGACCGGTCTGATGTTCTCGCTGGCGTACTGCATGATCAGCCGCCCGGTGGTGGTCTCGCCGGTGAACGCCACCTTGGCCACCCTCGGCGAGGACGCCAGCGGCTTGCCGGCCTCCACCCCGAAGCCGTTGACCACGTTCAACACGCCCGGCGGCAGCAGGTCGCCGATCAGCGAGAGCAGATAGTGGATCGAGGCGGGCGTCTGCTCGGCCGGCTTGAGCACCACCGCGTTGCCGGCGGCGAGCGCCGGGGCGAGCTTCCAGACCGCCATCAGGATCGGGAAGTTCCACGGGATGATCTGCCCGACCACGCCCAGCGGCTCGTGGAAGTGGTAGGCCACGGTGTCGTCGTCGAGCTCGCCGAGCGAGCCCTCCTGCGCCCGGACCGCGCCGGCGAAGTAGCGGAAGTGGTCGATCGCGAGCGGGATGTCGGCGGCCAGCGTCTCGCGTACCGGCTTGCCGTTCTCCCACGTCTCGGCGATCGCGAGGGACTCCAGGTTGTCCTGCATCCGGTCGGCGATCCGGTTCAGGATCAGCGACCGCTCGGCCACCGGGGTGCGGCCCCACGCGTCCGCCGCGCCGTGCGCCGCGTCGAGCGCCTTCTCCACGTCCTCGGCGGTGCCGCGGGCCACCTCGCAGAAGGTCTGCCCGGTCACCGGGGTCGGGTTCTCGAAGTACTTCCCACCGTGCGGCTTCACGTACTCGCCGCCGATGTAGTGGTCGTAGCGGTACTGCCAGTGGGTGGGGGCGTCGTAGCGCGTCACGGGTACCTCCGCCGTCCGTTCAGGGGTGGATGGCGGGACGCTAGTTTCCGCGACGTTGCAGCAACGTTGCGCGCGGCAGCGCGTACTCCTCGGCGAGCTGGCGAACCCGCGCCACGGCGAGCGGCCGGCGCGGCGCGCCCGGCGGCAACGCCCGGGCCAGCGCCTGCCAGGCGGTGAGGTCGTCGGCGCCGGCGGGCGTCGCGGTCCAGGTCGCGAGCAGGCCCGGGTCCGCGCTTGCCAGCACCGCCGCGCGCACCTGGCCGTCGACCAGCCGGCGCAGCCGCGCCACCCCCGGCGCGTCCGACCCGGGCAGCAGGGGCCCGGGGTACGCGCGCAGCGCCGCTGCCGGGTCGCCCCGCTCCAACAGCTCGGTGACGGTGCGGAAGTCGGCGCGCACCGGCCCGCGCAGCCGGTAGGGGCGGGAGTCGAGCAGGTCCGGACCGAGCGCGCGGCGCAGCCGGGACAGCTCGGCGCGCAGCGTGACCGGGTGCAACCGGTCGTCGCCGTAGAGGTCGAGGCCGAGCTGCTCGCCGGTGCGCCCCTCCGGGTGGTCGACGAGCAGCACCAGCAGCTCGCTGTGCCGGCGGCCGAGCCGGACCTGCCGACCGCCGACGCGCAGCTCCGCCTCGTCGCGGCCGAGTGCGGCCACATGTGGCACCCCCGGGGCGGCGGGCGTCGCGGCGGCCAGGAACGCCTCGGCGGCGCGGGCGGTGGCCCGGACCAGGGCGAGGCTCTGCGGGCTGGCCAGGTGGTCGCCGCCGGTGATGTCGACGGCGCCGAGCACCAGGCCGGTGGCCGGGTCGTGGATCGGGGCGGCGGCGCAGGTCCAACGCTGCACCGGCCGGACGAAGTGCTCGGTGGCGAAGATCTGCACACTGTGGTCGACCGCGAGGGCGGTGCCCGGCGCGTTGGTCCCGGCGTTCGCCTCGTCCCACCTGGCGCCCGGCACGAAGTTCATCCGCTCGGCGTGCCGGAGCACGCCCGGGTGGCCCTCCACCCAGAGCAGCCGCCCGCCGGCGTCGCAGACCGCCATCAGGTGCGCGCCGTCCTGCGCGATGCCGCCGAGCAGGTCGCGGAAGAGCGGCAGCACCCGGGCCAGCGGGTGCGCGGCACGGTAGCTGTCCAGCGCGTCGTCGGTGAGGTCGACCGGCGCGGTGGCCTCCGGGTCGAGCCGCGCGGAGCGTTCCCAGGACCGGCGGACCACGTCGCGGACCCGGCCGGTGGTGGCGCCCGCGGTGAGGAACGCCTCGTGGGCGGCGCCGACCTGCGCGATCCGCTCCGCCGGATCCGCGCCGAACTCCAGAGCGAGCCAAGGGTCAGCCACCAACCGACCTCCTTCCACCCATGGTAGGGGCAAGGAAGGGGCCCCGCTTAACGCATCTGGTACAGGCGGGGGCCCCGCTTGACACGCGGGCCGGCTGAACGGTCCGGCCCTGGCATCCGTATCAGGCGTCGAGGGACACCGACGACGGGAGTGAACGTGAGGGTGCAGCGTAAGCACGTGCTGGCGGCAACCGTGGCGGTGGCCGCCACGGTGGTCGTCTCGGTGGGCACCGGAATGGGATTCGCCGAGACCGCGCCGGCCGGAAAGTCGGTCTGTGCCGGGTCGGTGACCTTCTCGGCCGAGGGCGGAGGGCCGGCGGCCACCAGCGACCGGTTCCCGGCGGGCACCCGGCTGCGGGTGACGAACCTGGACAACAACAAGGCGACCACGGTGACCGTGGTCGGGCCGTCGGGCAGCTGCGTGCTGCTCAACGCCGCCGCCATGGACCTGGTCCGGGAGCCGGGCAAGAACGTCATCCGCCGCAACGTGGTGGAACGCCTCGACGGCGCCGCCCCGGCCCCCGGGGGCGCGCAGCCCGTCGAGACCCGGCCGGGCAACGCCCAGCCGATCGGCGGCAGCGTCTGCACCGGGCCGGTCACGTTCTCCGCCGAGGGCGGGGCGCCGGCCGCCACCAGCGGGCAGTTCCCGGTGGGCACCCGGCTGCGGGTGACGAACCTGGACAACAACCGGGTGGTGACCGTGACGGTGACCGGGCCGTCGGGCAGTTGCGTGCTGCTCAACTCCGCGGCCATGGACGCGATCCGCGAACCGGGCAAGAACCTGGTCCGCCGCAACGTGGTCCAACTGCTGCGCTGAGGCCGAAGGGGTGGAACACCACGGGCGAAACCTGGGGGGATCTACGCCCGTGGTGTTCCACGATCAGGGGGCCGACCGGGGTCGGCCGAAGGCGGCCTCAAGGATGTCGAGGCCCCGGCCCAGCTCGCCGTCGGAGATCACCAGCGGGGGCAGGAAACGCAGCACGTTACCGTAGGTGCCGCAGGTCAGGGTGAGCAGCCCGGCCGCGTGGCAGGCCGCCGAGAGCGCCGCCGTGGCCACCGGATCGGGGACGATCCCGCCCGGCTGCACGATCTCCACGGCGAGCATCGCGCCCCGGCCGCGTACCTCGGCGACCCGCGGGTCGCGGGCGGCGATCACCCGCAGCCGTTCGCCCATCGCCGCGCCGATCCGCCGGGCGGCGGCGGCCAGGTCCAGCTCGTGCATGGTGGCGATCGCCGCGAGCGCGGCGGCGCAGGCGATCGGGTTGCCGCCGTACGTGCCGCCGAGGCCGCCGACGTGCACGGCGTCCATCAGGTCGGCCCGCCCGGTCACCGCCGCCAGCGGCAGCCCGCCGGCCATGCCCTTGGCCAGCGTGACCAGGTCGGGCTCGACGCCCTCGTGCTGGCAGGCGAACCAGTCGCCGGTGCGGCAGAAACCGGTCTGGATCTCGTCGGCGACGAAGACCGCCCCGGCCGCCGTCGCCCACTCGCGCAGCGCCGGCAGGAACCCCTCCGCGGGTACGACGAAGCCGCCCTCACCCTGGATCGGCTCGATCAGCAACGCGGCCACGTTCTCCGCGCCCACCTGCTTCTCGACCATCTCGATCGACCGGGCCGCGGCGGTCGCCCCGTCGAGCCCGCCGTCGCGCAACGGGTACGACATCGGCACCCGGTAGATCTCACCGGCGAACGGCCCGAACCGGTGCTTGTACGGCATGTTCTTCGCGGTCAACGCCATCGTCAGGTTGGTCCGGCCGTGGTAGGCGTGGTCGAACACCACCACGGCGGACCGACCGGTGGCGTGCCGGGCGATCTTGATCGCGTTCTCCACCGCCTCGGCGCCGGAGTTGAACAACGCCGACCGCTTCTCGAAGCCGCCCGGCGTCACCGCGTTGAGCTGCTCGCAGACCGCCACGTACGACTCGTACGGCGCGACCATGAAGCAGGTGTGGGTGAACCGCTCGACCTGGGCGCGGACCGCCTCGACCACCTTCGGGGCGGAGTTGCCGACGTTGGTGACCGCGATGCCGGCGGCGAAGTCGATCCACTCCCGGCCGTCCACGTCGGTCAGCGTGCCGCCGCTCGCCCGGTCGACGTACGCGTCGACGACGCTGCCCACGCCCCGGGCCACGGCAGACCCGCGTCGCTTGTGCAGCTCCTCGCTGGAAGGCATGAGATCTCAGCCTTCTTTCGTTCGCGACTGCGGGGCTCGCAAAACCGGCTCACTCCTCGCGCTCACCAGGCCTCGATGTGGTGCATGACGTGCTTGACCCGGGTGTAGTCCTCCAGGCTGTAGACCGACAGGTCCTTGCCGTGGCCGGAGTGCTTGAAGCCGCCGTGCGGCATCTCCGAGACGAACGGGATGTGGGTGTTCACCCAGACGCAGCCGAAGTCGAGACGGCGGGTCATCCGCATGGCCCGGCCGTGGTCGCGGGTCCAGACCGAGGCGGAGAGGCCGTACTCGACGCCGTTGGCCCAGCGCACCGCCTCCTCCTCGTCGGAGAACCGCTGCACCGTGATCACCGGCCCGAACACCTCGTCCTGGATGATCTCGTCGGCCTGCCGGACGCCGGAGACCACGGTCGGGGCGTAGAAGAAGCCGCGCTCGCCGATCCGGGCGCCGCCGGTGGTGACGTCCGCGTGGTCGGGCAGGCGGTCCACGAAGCCGCTGACCCGGGCGAGCTGGTTGGCGTTGTTCAGCGGGCCGTAGAGCACGTCCGCGTCGTCCGGACCACCGGTGCGGGTGTTGCGGGCCTGCTCGGTGAGCGCGGCGACGAAGTCGTCGTGGATGCCGGGGCCGGTGAGCACCCGGGTGGCGGCGGTGCAGTCCTGACCGGCGTTGAAGTAGCCGCCGACCGCGATCGCCTCGGCCGCCGCCGCGACGTCCGCGTCGTCGAAGATCACCACCGGGGCCTTGCCGCCCAGCTCCAGGTGGGTCCGCTTCAGGTCCGGCGCCGCCGCGGCCGCGACCTCCATGCCCGCCCGGGTCGAGCCGGTGATCGACACCAGCTGCGGGGTGGGGTGGGAGACCAGCGTACGACCGGTGTCGCGGTCGCCGCAGACCACGTTGAACACGCCGGGCGGCAGGTGCTCGGCGGCGATCTCGGCCAGCAGCAGCGTCGACACCGGCGTGGTGTCCGACGGCTTCAGCACCACCGTGTTGCCGGCGGCGAGGGCCGGGGCGATCTTCCAGACCGCCATCATCAGCGGGTAGTTCCAGGGGGTCACCTGCGCGCAGACGCCGATCGGCTCCCGCCGCACATATGACGTGTGGCCGGCCAGGTACTCCCCGGCCGAACGCCCTTCCAGCAGGCGCGCCGCGCCGGCGAAGAACCGCAGCTCGTCCACGGCCGGCGGCAGCTCCTCGTCGGTGGTGAGCTGCCGGGGCTTGCCGGTGTTGCGCACCTCGGCGTCGACCAGCTCGGCGGCCCGCGCCTCCACCGCGTCGGCGAACTTCAGCATCGCCCGCTGCCGCTCGGCCGGGGTGGCGTCCCGCCAGCTCTCGAACGCGCTGGCGGCGGCCGTCATCGCCGCGTCCACGTCCGCCGGCCCGGACACCGGCGCCCGGGCGAAGACCTCGCCGGTGCACGGGTCGACCAGATCGGCGTAGCCGCCGTCCACCGGGTCGACGTACTCGCCGTTGACGAAGTTGCGCAGCTGCTGCTGGTCGCTCATGTCAAGTCTCCGAGAGGGTGGCCGGGTGGAAGGTAAGCGGAGGTTCTCGCAATCTGACTGCCATCTTGGCTACTGAATCCGAGGCAGACAAGGGTTTGGGCAACTGTTTCCGCGTGGGCGTCTCTGGTCTACGCTGCCGGACGTGGAGCCGAGAGCTTTCTATGTCGCCGGCCGCCCCGCCCACGGCGAGGGGGAGTTGACCGTCACCCACCCGTACGACGGGCAGGCGGTGGGGCGTACCACGCTCGCCACGACCGAGCAGGTCGAGGCCGCCGTCGCCGGCGCCGCCCGGGTGGCCGCGGCGGCCGCGGCCCTGCCCGCGCACGTCCGCGCGGCGGCCCTGGACCACGTCACCCGGCGGCTCGCCGAACGCGCCGACGAGGTCGCGGCGCTGATCACCGCCGAGAACGGCAAGCCGGTCAAGTGGGCGAAGGCCGAGGTCGGGCGCGCGACCTCGGTGTTCCGCTGGGCCGCCGAGGAGGCCCGCCGCTTCTCCGGCGACCTGCAACGCCTCGACACCGACCCGGCCGCGACCGGGCGGATCGCCCTGGTCCGGCGGGTGCCGCGCGGGCCGGTGCTCGGCATCACCCCGTTCAACTTCCCGCTCAACCTGGTCGCCCACAAGGTCGCCCCGGCGCTCGCCGTCGGCGCCCCCGTCGTGGTCAAGCCGGCCCCGGCCACCCCGCTCACCGCGCTGCTGCTCGGCGAGATCCTCGCCGAGACCGACCTGCCCGAGGGCATGTTCTCCGTGCTGCCGCTGCCCAACGAACGCGCCGCCGAGCTGGTCGCCGACCCGCGGCTGCCGGTGGTGTCGTTCACCGGCTCCGGGCCGGTCGGCGCCGCCGTCCGCCGGGCCGCCTGGGACAAGCACGTCACCCTGGAACTGGGCGGCAACGCGGCGGCGGTGATCTGCGCCGACTGGTCGTCGGACGAGGACCTGACGTTCGCAGCGCACCGCATCGCCACGTTCTCGAACTACCAGGCCGGGCAGTCGTGCATCGCGGTGCAGCGGGTCTACGTGCACGAATGGCTCTACGACGGCTTCCTGCCCCGGCTCGTCGCGGCGGTCGAGGAACTGCGCACCGGCGACCCCCGCGCCGAATCGACAGACGTCGGCCCGATGGTCTCCGTCGAGGCGGCGCAACGCGTCGAGACCTGGGTGCACGAGGCGGCCGCCGCCGGGGCCACCATCGAGGTCGGCGGCCGGCGCGACGGCGCGACCTTTCCACCGACCGTGCTCAGCGGGGTGCCCGCCGACGCCAAGGTCTGCGCCGAGGAGGTGTTCGGGCCGGTGCTGGTGGTCGCACCGGTCGCGGACGACCGGGCCGCGTTCGCCGCGGTCAACGACTCCGCGTACGGGCTGCAGGCCGGCGTCTTCACCCACCGCCTCGACGTGGCGTTCGCCGCCGCCCGCACGCTGGAGGTCGGCGGCGTGATCGTCGGCGACGTGCCGTCCTACCGGGCCGACCAGATGCCGTACGGCGGGGTGAAGGGATCGGGCGTCGGGCGGGAAGGGCTGCGCAGCGCCATGGAGGACTACACCGAGCAGCGCGTCACGGTGCTCACCGGGGTGGAGTTGTAGGGCCGGTCACCAGGTGCCGTCGTCGCGTACCCGGGCGGGGGCGCGGCCGAGCAGCAGGGTGGTGAGGGCGGCGTCGATGTCGGCGCCGAGGAACCACTCGCCGGCCTGGTCGAGGACGAAGACCCGGCCGTGCTCGTCGACCGCGAGGATGCTCTCCTGGCGTTCGCTGCCCAACGGGAAGAGGCGGGTGCCCAGGACCGCGCCGAAGTCGGCGAGGGTGTCGGCGGTGTGCGCGACCTTCCGCGGTCGCACCTCGAAGCGCGAGATCCACACCGCTTCGCCGGGACCTTGACGAGCACTGACCAGGCCGGGGAAGGCGGTGAGTGTCGACAGGGCGGCCGGGAAGGAAGCGTGGCCGTGCTGGATGCCGCTGACCTCGGTGACCTTCCGTACGGAGGTGGCAGCCGACACCTCGTCCCCGAAGTGCGGTCGCCAGCCGGCGACCACGAGCGCGTTCGCGACCTCGGCGGGGAACCGGTCGGGATCGGGCGGCGTCTGGGGCTCCGGGTGCCACGCCTCGGCATAGGCCAGTTCGGGCCACGGGAGCACGTCGAAGTGCACGAGAAATCTGATGCACGACTCGCAGCGAAGTTCAGCCGGTCCGCCGGCCGGGTCGCCGGACTCGCGAATGCGGAAGAATTCGATGCGGCTCGTCCCCAGCAGCTCGCGTGCCTCCTCGAAGGTCAGCGGTGCGAGCCCGTCGGTGGCCCGTCGGTGGTCGTGCTCGTGCAGCGCGTCGGAGACGACGATCATCTCGGCGTGCCGCTCACCGCCCCGGACCAGATGGCCGGTGGGTAGTTCGTCCAGGTAGGACCGCACGAGCGGATGGTGGCGCAGCTCGACGTCGCCCTTGGCCCCCTGCGCCACGTGCAGTTGGCCGTCGAGCGTGAGGTGGGCCGCGGCGCCGGGAGTCGGCAGCCGGGTCAGCTCGCGGAGCAGTTGCCCGGCCGGGTCGACGGTGCGGGCCGCGCGCGGTTGGGTCGGGCGGCGTTGCCGGTACATCTGCTCGACCGCGTCCGCCGGGATCCGGGGCCAGGTGGACACCTCGCCGGTCTCCTTGTCGATGACCGTGGTCGGCAGGTCGCCGGGCAGGGCGCGGGCCCCGGTGGACACGGTGGACACGATCACGTAACCCAGGTCGAACTCCTCGACCACTGGGGTGCAGGGGAAACCGAGACGGTCGGAGTCCCGCCGGGCCCACACGGAGGCGATCTGCTCGGCCTGCTGTCGCTCGATCACCACCTGAAATTACCGGACCCCATGGATTTCGTGGCACCCGGTATGGTCGGCCCTACCCACGGTGACGGAAGGGGAGCGGCGGTGGCTGAGAGTGCGGACCGGGATGCGAACCGTGCACTGCGCGCGCGGTTCGACGAGGTGTACGGCCAGTACCAGCGCCTGCGGTCCGGGCTGGACGAGCTCCAGACCAGGCTGGCCGAGCTGCGGGTGACCGAAAGCTCCGACGACGGCCAGGTCACCGCGGTGGTCGGTGCGCGCGGCGAGCTGATCAGCGTCGAGGTCACCCCGGCCGTGTTCCACGACCGCGACGCCCGGGCGTTGAGTCGGAAGATCACCGAGACCGTGTTGCGGGCCAACGCCGCCGCGGGCACCGCCACCCGTGAACTGGTCTCCGGCTATCTGCCGCCCGGCTCACCGTCGGTCGAGTTCCTGCGTACCCATGACTTCGGCGCGTTGCTGGGCCGGGCCGACGCCGTCACCTCGCGTGGCGAGTGACCCGGTGGCCGGGGACGAGATCTGGCTGGACCCGGACCGGGCCCGGCGCGGTGGCGCCGACCTGGCCGTGACCGGCCGGGCGGTGACCGGGGCGCGGCGGGAGACCGGTGATCCGATCGCTGCGGCCGGCGCGCAACGGCCGTGGGGGCGGGACGACATCGGCGCCGCGTTCGACAAGCACTACCAGGGCTACGCCGAGACGCTGCTGCGGGCCTGGGAGCTGCTCGGCCGGTCGCTCGAAGGGATCGGCTCCGACGTGGTCCGCTCGGTCACCGCGACCGTCGAGACGGACCTGGGCAATGCCCGTGACCTCGGGCAGATCCCGCACCAACGGCACAACCCGCATCGGCCCTGGCGCTGACCACCGGAGGATCCGCGCGTGAGCTTGCTGCCCAGCCCGATCCCGCATCCGCTCGACTACTGCCCCTGGGACGTGCCCGGCTGGATCTACGAGGCCCTCGACTGGGTGGTCGGCGTGGAATGGCCCGAGGGCAACGAGCGCGCCGTCTGGGACCTGGCCGACCAGTGGTACGGCGTGGCCGGCGTCCTGGTCGGCCCGCGCGACGACGCCGTGACCGCCGCCGGCGAGGTGAAGAGCGGGTACGGCGGGGTCGGCCTGGTGGCGCATGCGTTCGACACGGCGTGGGACAAGGTGGCCGGGGGCGAGGACGCCCCGCTGCACGTCCTGGTGGCGGCCACCGACGAGTTGGGGCGGTTGGTCGACTCCTGCGGCTGCGACATCGAGGGCGCGAAGCTGGAGGCCTGGATCGAGCTGGGCATCCTAGTCGTGGAGCTGCTGTCCCTCGTGGTGGTCACCGTGCTGACCCTGGGCACGGCGTCACCGGCGGCCGGGGCCGCGATCGCCGCCACCCGGGTCGCGGTGCAGCAGATCTTCAAACGGTTGGTGGCCCAACTGGCCCGCAAGGCGATCCGGGAAGGTCTGAAGGAGGCGGGCGAGCGGGCCGCCAAGGAGGTCGTCAAGAGCGGCGCCCGTGGGCTCGCCCGCAAGGCGGTGCTCGGCGGGCTGGTGGAGGCCGGGCAGGAGGCCGGCACCAGCCTGGCCACCCAGGCCTACCAGAACTCCACCGGTCGCCGGGACGGCCTCGACCTGACCGACGTGGGCGCGTCGGGGCTCGGTGGTTTCGCCGGTGGCGCGGCCGCGCCCCTCGCCGGCCTCGGCCGGCACGCGAGCGGACGGTTCGCCCGGATCGGCGAGCACCTCGGGCGGGAGATGGCCGGCGAGAGCCTCGCGGAGACTGCGGCAGGGCTGGCCACCGGCCAGGGCCCGTCACTGGAGGACCTGGCCCGCGCCGCGGCGTCAGGTGTGAGCGGGTCCGCCACCGGGCAGGCCGACACGGCGCTGCACCACCGGCTCGACGGGAAGCTCGGCGGCCTCACGGCTCCGCCGGTCGGCCTGGACGTGCCGCCCGGCACCGATCCGGCCGCGCTCGTCCCGACGCAGCGACCGCCCGAGCCGCCCTCGCCCGTCCAGACTGGTGTGCCGGTGGCCGGTGAGACTCGGGCGGATCTCGCCGCCGCCCCATCAGCCGCCATGCCGGTGGCCGACGCCCTGACCGCGACGCATCACCCGTCTCCAGTGGACCCGGCGCGACCGACGCCGGAGATGATCGCCTCAGCGCTGCCCACCGCGGAGAGCGCCGGTTCCACTACGGTGACCACCGGCCCGGCACCCGCTGCGGTCGCGAGCACCCCGACCCTGTCCTCGGTGACCGTCGAGGCGCCCGCCACCTCCCTGGCCGTCCCGGCCGACCTCCGAGGGGGCGCAACCCTCGCGCCCGGCACCCCAGACACCGGGGTTCCACATCAGCCGGCCCCGATGCACCCAGCGGCGGCTGCGCCGGCGACGCTGGGCACCTCGGTCACGGACGCTTGGCACTCGACGGTGCCGCAGTCGCCGGACCGAGCATCGCCGGGGGTCGGCACTGTGCGATCAGGCTCGCTGACCGTCGCCCCGGCTCATCCGCCACCACCACCGGCGTCAGGGTCGGCAACACCCGATCCGGACGTGCGTCCCGTACCGAATACTCGCTTCCCGCTGCTCGAGACACTGTCCCCCGCGACCTCGCCGAGCCCGTCGCCCAACATCTTTCATCCGCAGCACTCTCCCTCGCCGAACGACGATGCGCTTCGAGAACGGGCCGAGCGTCTGGCGGCCGACCGGGAGGCATTCGAGCGACGCCGCTACCGCGGCTATCTGCGGTCCCAGCGGGACTGGTTCGAGGACCGCCGACGACAGACCCGGGCGGACTGGCTCCACGAACGCGCCGACTACCACGAGGAACGGGCAAGTGACTGGGCGGCGCAGGCTACTGAGCTGCGCCGAGCGGGGCGGACGCTGGCCGCCGAACGGTGGCACCGCGAAGCGCACGAGGCCGGCCTGGAGGCGTCCGAGCTGCGTGACGAGGCGAGGCGCGTCCTCGCCGGGAGGGTCGTGCCGGAACGGGTGATGGTCGAGGACGACCTCGACTTCTACCGGATCAACGACGACGTGGCCGACCTGGCGCTCGGTGCGGTGGAGACGGCCGACGAATCCGCGCTCAGCGGCCACGGCCATCCACCACCCGTCGACCGCTCGCGCCCCTACGGTCGCCGTGGTGGACTCCGGCCGCCGCTCGCGCTGCACCAGACCGACCTCGAACGGCAGATGCCCCGCAACCCGGACGGCAGCGTGGTCCGGGCCGCCGACCCCCGGCGCGGCGGGTGGTTCCGGCTGGCGAACGACGGCGGTCCGGCCGCCGACGCCACCCGGGGCATCAACTGCCTCGACTGCACGCTGTCGTTCTTCGAGACGTGGATGCACGGCCGGCCGCGTGTCGCCGCGCCGCGTACCTTCGACGGCTACCTGGCGGGCGACGTCCGCCGGCCGGTCGGCGGTGAGGTGGACGGTCCGCTGCGGGTCGAGGAGACGACCGGCGGGCGGTTCCAGGACCTGTGCGCGCCCGATCGGTCCGGGGTCGACGGCGACGACCGGCGGAGGCTGGTCGAGCGCGGCTACCGCGACCTGCACGCCCAACTGGCGTCGGGCGGCCACGGCAGTTACGCCTTCCTCATCACCAGCTTCGAGGGTGGTGGCTCGCACGCCTGGGTGGCGCTGAACCAGAACGGCACGGTCCTCTACCTCGATCCGCAGAGCGGGACGGTGGCGGACCAGCCGCTCTACCGCCACAGCGGGGTACCGTTCGCCGGCAACGTGGTGGACGTGGACGCCCTGGTCCTCGGCCCGGACGGCCGCCCGATGCCGCTCGCGGGCCGGCCGCCCGGCAACTTCAACGTGCTGCCCGAGCCACTGCACCGTCCGGCGCCGCCCCGACTCCCGGACCCGCCACCCCAGTACGTCGGGACCGTGCCGGACTTCAACCGCGTCCACCTGCTCGGTGAGTCGACCACGTTCCACCGCCCGCCGGGCACTTCACTCCCGGGCAGCGCGCCGCCGGTCGAACCGAAACCGGAACAGGTACGCGGGGCGCACCGCGAGGCGCACGCGGCCCGGATCGCCTCCGGGCTCTACGTGCGCGACGCGCTGGCGACGAGCGGCAGCCTGGACGACGCCTTCGCCGCCGGGGTGACGCCGGTCGAGTTGGCGCAGCACGCCGACGGGCCGACACTGCGACGGCTCGTGCCGGGCATGGATGAGAGCGCAGCCGGTGACCTGAAGCGGCTGTTCACCGACCCGCGCGTCCAGCGGATGCTCGACCAGAGCTGGGAGGCGCCGCCTCGGCGCGAGGAGTTGCTGGCCGAGACGCTGGTGCGGCAGCTCGCGGAACGGCCCGACCTGGTCCGGATGATCCTGGCGACTCCGGAACTCGCCAACTCCCTGACGGCCAGACCGGTGACCCTGCACCACCTGGCCAGCCACCAGGAGGCCATCGACGTACTCGGCGACGTGCTCCAGGAGATCCGGGATCGCGGCGGGAAGGCAGTCGCCTCGGCTCCCACACCTGCTGTTGAGCCCACCCCGCTCACCCGAGAACAGATCGGGGTGAGCCTGCAATTCGAGGGCGATCGCCCGTTGGCCCTCCAGCCCGGATTCGACAAGGCCCGATCCGGTGACCTGGCTTACCGGAGGTCTTACCTGGATCAGTTGTATCGGGATGCGGTGATCGCGCAGAGCGAACTCGACGCGCTTGGTCGTGAGCTGGCTGGTCTCTCGACCAACGGGGCCGAGTACAAGCCACGACCTGGGCCGAAGGATCGTGCCCGAGCCGAAGACAAGATCGCGCGCAACGGCGGGCAGGCCGATCGTCTCCGTGATCTTGCTGCGGGCAGAGTTTCGTACCAGGCGGTGGACGATCTCTACGCCGGGCTCGCGAGTCTCTGCACCAATCCACATCTCCGGGTGGCGAGATTCGAGGACCGGTTCCGTAAACCTCAGGACAGTGGATATCGAGATATCCAGTTCTTGGTGCGAACCTCTACCGGCCATATCGGTGAGTTCCGGTTGCAGTTGGGCGCACTGGATCAGGTGGCGGAATGGGAGCATTCCCTGTTCGAGGTGTCCCGTGACCTGGAGGCGGTGTCCCGGAGTCAGGGCCGTAGCCTCTCTGTCGCGGAAACAGCGATCCGGAAGGGCATCGTTCGGCGTCAACGCGATCACTTCTGGGCCGCACTTCAATCAACCCTGAGCGGCGGGCAGCAATGACGGAAGCGGCGGACGGACTCAGCCTCGCCGGCTACTACGACTACTACGACACCCCGGTGAAGATCCTGCCTACCACGGAGGGTGGCCTGGCCGCGTGGCGGTTGGATCGCGGGACGGGTGGTTGGCAGCGGGCCAACGACATCATCGACGAGATCGCCTACGCCATGGGAGGCGAGATCTTCGTCCGGTCGGCTGGCCGATTCGTGCAGCGAGTCGAAGAAGAGCGAGGTCTGAGCCTGAAAGGCGACGGACCGGTCTTCGCGCTCTACGAGACCGTGCGGGCGATCGAGGAGCAGGCCGTCGCCGAGCGGCGCGCGTACACACCGGACGAGGCGGCGCTCATCCGGGGCATTCGGCGGCGGACCTTCGTGATGTTCGAGGAGCAGCTCCAGCGGGCCGGTGACCCCGGTGCCGACCCCACCATCGCGAGCGCCGCGACGGGCGGGGACGCCGAGCGGTCGTGACGGTGCCGTACCGGCCGCCGGCCGCCGGCCGACGTGGCGGAGGCGCGACGCGTACAGGAGGAGTTGCGGTCCCGGGTCGAGCTGGTCGGGCCCGGTCCGAGCGCGCCCGCGACGGTGGCCGGGCTGGACGTCGCGTACGCGCAGAGCGGTGACCGGCTCGCGGCGGCCGTCACGGTGCTGGACGCCGTCGGTCTCGACGTGGTGGACGAGGCGGTGCACGTGGGCCGGCCGGCCTTCCCGTACGTGCCGGGGCTGTTCGCGTTCCGCGAGATGCCGGCGTTGCTGGCGGCGCTGGACCGGCTGACCGTCTGCCCCGAGCTGCTGGTCTGCGACGGGCACGGGGTGGCGCATCCGCGCCGGTTCGGGCTGGCCTGCCACCTGGGTCTGGTGACCGGGCTGCCGGCGATCGGCGTGGGCAAGACGCCACTGGTCGGCTCGTGGACCGGGCCCGGCCCCCGGCGTGGCGACTGGGCTGCGCTGCGTGACGGGGACGAGGAGGTCGGGCGGGTGCTGCGTACGCAGGACGGGGTCCGTCCGGTCTTCGTCAGCGTCGGGCACCGCATCGGGTTGGACGAGGCGGTCGAGCGGGTACTGGGTCTGACGCCTCGCTTTCGGCTGCCGGAAACCACCCGGACGGCTGACCGGCTCTGCCGGCGGGCGCTCGCGGCGGGTGGTGACCCGGGCTGACGGCGTTCGCGTGTCGCGGCGCACATGTCGAGCGTTCGATGAGCAGGGGTGCGGGTGGCCCGGTAGTAACCTGACCGGCGGATCCCGTCCGGGGCGGAAACGGTGAGGTGGAGATGTCGGTGAGGCGGCACGCGGCACGCTGGGTCACGGTCGGCGCGTTGCTGGGTGGCCTGGTGGCCGCCCCGGCGTCCCCGGCGATGGCCGAGGGCGACCGGGTCGGGCTGCGCTCGGCGGGCAGCTTCACCGCCGGCGGGTCGGCGGGCGCGGTGGCGATCGAGGTGCGCAAGCGCACCGAGGGGTGTGTGCAGCTGCGCACCGTGCTCGGGCTGAGGCTGGACGGCCTGCGCGCGGACCAGGTCCGGGTGCAGGTGGCGACCGCCGGCCGTTGGGTGGCGGTGCCGGTGGCCGATGGCGGTGGCGGTGGTGTCATCACCACCGGTCAGGTGGCGCCGGTCGACCGACCGCTCTGCAAGGGCAAGGGCGCCACCGTGCGCTACCGGGTGACGTTCCTGGCCGGTGCCGTCGGCGGTCGGCTGGAACTCGCGGGTGAGGCGAGCGCCGCGAACGGCCAGGTGCTCGGCCGGGCCGGCCGGTCGGCCCGGCTGGTGGGCGCGGAGCGTACGCCGAGCCCGAGCCCGACGCCCTCCCGCAAGCCTTCGCCGACCCCCACGCCCAGCGCGGCCGCCTCCACGGCGGCCGAGACGGCCAGCACGTCGCCGGTGGTCGCCGCCGTCGACCCGGCCGCCGGCGCCGCCGACGACGACTCGTCCTCCGGAGGTTCCCTCATCATGTGGTTCGGCATCGCGCTGGTACTCGTCGGCGCCGCACTCATCGTCCTGCTGGTGCGCCGCAGCCGCACGGACCGGACGGACGGCGGCCCGGCCGCCGACCAGCCGCCGGTCCCGCTGCCCCGCACCAGCACCACCTACCGCTCGGGCACGCCCGGGCCGGCCCCGACGGTGTACGGCGGCGCGACGCCGCCCCGCCCGGCCGGCAACGTGTACGGGGCGCCGCCGGCCCAGCCGGTCGAGGACGCCACCAGCGTGTTGCCCCGCTTGCCGGACTGAGCCGGAACCCGGTGGGTCACCGGGGTTACGGTGACCCTGAGTGGCGGCGGCATGACCCGGCCGCCGGGCCGATCGGCGGGTGTCGAACGGGCCCCGGTGCCGGGCCCGGTTCGCCGTTAAGATCGCGTGCGCCGGACGGCACCGCCGACCGGTGAGACCGCATACGTGGAAGGAGCCGCGCCGTGGCCCTGGACCCGCAGTTGCTCGAGATCCTCGCCTGCCCGGACACGCACCACGCCCCGCTCGACTACGACCCGCAGGCGCAGACCCTGACCTGCACGAAGTGCGGTCGCGTCTTCGAGGTGCGCGACGACGTCCCGGTGCTGCTCCTGGACGAGGCGCGCGGTGGACCCGCGGCCGACGACGCGCGGGGCGGGTCGTCGCGGTGATGGACGGTACGGCCGGGGTCAGCGGGCACCGGCACGCGGACGAGGCACTGCTTGACGATCCCGCGCTGCTGGCCGAGCGCGATCCGGGCGGCATGCTCCGGTTCACCGCCTCGGCCGGCGCCCAGGTGCGCGAGTCCGCGGCGCTGGCGGCCGAGGCGAACCTGTCCGTGCTCGGCGACGACGGACGCCCGCGGGCGGTGGTCATCGCCGGCATCGGCACCGCCGGGCGTACCGGTGACGTGCTGGCCACGGTCGCCGGGCCGCGCTGCCCGGTGCCGGTCATCCCGCACCGCAGCGCCGGCGTGCCGGGCTGGGTGGGCGCGGCGGACGTGGTCATCGCGGTGAGCGCCTCCGGCCGCAGCCCCGAGGCGTTGGGCGCGGCCGAGGCGGCGCACCGGCGCGGGGCCCGGCTGGTCGCGGTCGGCGCTCCGGACTCGCAACTCCAGTCGGTGGCCGAGCGGGCCCGGGCGCCGTTCATCCCGGTGCCCCGGCGCGCCCCGGCCCGGGCCAGCCTGTGGGCGCTCACCGTGCCGGTTCTGCTGGCCGCCCGTACGCTCGGCCTCGTGAAGGTCAACGAGGCGGACCTGGCCGAGACCGCGGCCCGGTTGGACGCCGACGCCGACCGGTGCCGGCCGACCGCGGAGTCCTTCGTCAACCCCGCGAAGTCGCTCGCGTTGGGCCTGTCGGGGTCGATCCCGATCGTCTGGGGCTCGTCCCCGCTGGCCACCGTGGCCGCCCGCCGGTTCGGCGACACGTTGTCGGCGAACTCCCGCTACCCGGTGGTCAGCGGCGCGTTGGGTGAGGCCGGCCGGGGCCGGGTGGGCCTGCTCGACGGCGTCTTCGGCGGCCTGGCGGAGGGTGAGCGGGACATCTTCGCCGACCGCGACGACGGTGACGACGGCGGCATCCGGCTGCGGTTGGTGCTGCTGCGCGACGGCGGGCTCAACGCCGACGACGACACCGACGAGCCGCTGGCGGTGGAGGAGCGCCGCGCGGACGCGGTGCAGACGCTCGCCGAGCGGCGCGGGGTGCGCTGCGACGTGGTGACCGCCGAGGGCGGCTCCGCCCTGGAGCGCCTCGCGTCGCTGGTGGCGGTCCCCGACTTCGCCTCGATCTATCTCGCCCTGGCACACGGGCTGGACCCGATGGCGGTTCCGGCCATCACGGAAATGAAGGAGCTGGCAAACCAGTGAGCACGTGCGGCATCGAGCGAGGCGGGGAATGAGCGCAAACGGGGGCACCAAGGCGATCGTCGCCGCCCTGGCGGCGAACGTCGGCATCGCCGTCACCAAGTTCATCGCGTTCCTGCTGACCGGCTCGTCGTCGATGCTGGCGGAGTCGATCCACTCGGTGGCCGACTCCGGCAACCAGGGTCTGCTGCTGATCGGCGGCCGGCGGGCCAAGCGGGAGGCCACGCCGCAGCACCCGTTCGGGTACGGCCGGGAGCGCTACATCTACGCGTTCATCGTGTCGATCGTGCTGTTCAGCCTCGGCGGCCTGTTCGCCCTCTACGAGGCCTACCACAAGGCGTCCGACCCGCACGGGATCGACAGCTGGCAGTGGGTGCCGGTGGTGGTGCTGCTCGCCGCGATCGTGATGGAGGGCTTCTCGTTCCGCACCGCGATCAAGGAGTCCAACCTGATCCGGGGCAATCAGACCTGGATCAGGTTCATCCGCCGGGCCAAGGCCCCGGAGCTGCCGGTGGTGCTGCTGGAGGACCTCGGCGCGCTGATCGGTCTGGTCTTCGCGCTCTTCGGCGTCGGCATGACGCTGGCCACCGGCAACGGCATGTGGGACGCTGCCGGCACCGCGATGATCGGTGTGCTGCTGGTGGTCATCGCGATCACGCTGGCGATCGAGACGAAGAGCCTGCTGCTCGGCGAGGGCGCCGAGCGGGGCGAGCTGGCCAAGATCGAGCGAGCCGTCACCGGCGGCCCGGAGGTCGAGCGGATCATCCACATGAAGACGCTCTACCTCGGCCCGGAGGAGCTGATGGTGGCCGCGAAGATCGCGGTGCCGGCCTGCGAGAGCGCCGAGGAGCTGGCCCGGGGCATCAACGCCGTCGAGGCGCGGATCCGCCGCGAGGTGCCGATCGCCCGGGTGATCTACCTGGAGCCGGACATCTGGAGCGCGGCGGCGGAGCGGGCGGGCACCGGCCAGGCCGCCGACACCGCGGTGCCGGAGGCGGCGGTGAACGGCGCCGGCGCGACCGCGCCGGAGGCCGGAATGGCCGACGAGGTGGCCGGACGACCCGGGAGCTGACCGATGGAGTTGCTGCAGGGCCGGATCCGGGACTACGCCTGGGGCTCGCGGACCGCGATCGCCGAGTTGCAGGGTCGGCCGGTACCGAGCGCCGGGCCGGAGGCCGAGCTGTGGCTGGGCGCCCACCCGGGCGCCCCGGCCACGGTCGACCGGGACGGCCGGCCGGTGAGCCTCACCGAGCTGCTGGTGGCCGAGCCGGGGCACTGGTTGGGCGAGCGGCTGGTCCGCCGGTTCGGCACCCGGCTGCCGTTCCTGCTGAAGGTGCTCGCCGCGGACGCGCCGCTGAGCCTGCAGGCGCATCCGGACGCCGAGCAGGCCCGGACCGGGCACGCGGCCGACGACGGGCGGGTCAACTACGTCGACCCGTACCACAAGCCGGAGCTGCTGGTGGCGCTGGAGGAGTTCGAGGCGCTCTGCGGCTTCCGTGACCCGGTCGAGTCGGCGGCGGTGATCGCCGGGTTCGGCGTACCCGCGTTGACGCCGGTGGTGGCGATGTTGCGCACCGGGCCGGCGGGGCTGCGGGAGGCCGTACGCGCGCTGTTGAGCTGGCCGGAGGCGGAGCGTGCGGGGCTGGTGGCGGCCCTGCTGGCGGCGGCGACCGCCGGGCCGGCGTCGCCGGACGCCGCGCTGGTGCGCACGCTTGCGGTCGGCTATCCGGACGACCCGGGCGTGGTGGTGGCGCTGCTGCTGCACCACGTCCGGCTGGCGCCGGGTGACGGGATCTGGATGCCGGCCGGCAACCTGCACGCCTACCTGCGCGGCACCGGTGTCGAGATCATGGCGGCCAGTGACAACGTGTTGCGCGGCGGGCTGACCCCGAAACGCGTCGACGTGGACGAGCTGCTGCGGGTGCTGCGGTTCGAGGTGCTGATCGACCCGGTCCTCCGGCCGGAGCCGGTGGCGCCGGGGGTGCTGACGTGGCCGGTGCCGGTGGAGGATTTCGCGTTGCACCGGGTGGTGGTGGGCGCCGGGGCCCCGGCGGTGCGGCTGACGCTGCCCGGTCCGCGGGTGGTGCTCTGCCGGGCCGGCAAGCTGTCCGTGGACGACGGCGTCGGCGTGGTGGCGTTGGGCGCGGGCCAGTCCGCGGTCGGTACGGCGGCCGGTGGCCCGCTGGCGCTGGCCGGGGACGGCGAGGCGTTCGTGGCCACGTGTGGCCTGCGCTGAACCGCTGATTTCCCCGAACCGACCCGACGTCCCGGTCGCTTACGGTAACTTCATGGGTACGCAGCGTTGTCGCGACGAAGGTCCGGGAGCGCGCGGGGAACCAAACCGGGGGGATGCACGGGGCGGCCGGGCCGTGGGCGGAATATCCGTTCACGACCGACCGCCCCGTGCGCTGTCCACGGACCGGCCGCCTCCTCGTCCGCCAACCGACCCCGGGTGAGCGGGCCCACGCGCGTAAGGTGGAAGGCTGCGCAGCACTTCCTTCGACAGGAGCTTCCATGACCAGCACCCTCCCGGCGGCCACCAGCGGCCCGTCGTCCGGCGCCCGGCCGAGCACCCTCGCCGAGGGCGACTACAAGGTGGCGGATCTGTCGCTCGCCGAGTTCGGCCGCAAGGAGATCCGGCTCGCGGAGCACGAGATGCCCGGCCTGATGGCGATCCGGCGCGAGTTCGCCGACGCCCAGCCGCTCGCCGGCGCCCGCATCACCGGCTCGCTGCACATGACCGTCCAGACCGCCGTCCTGATCGAGACCCTGGTCGCGCTCGGCGCGCAGGTCCGCTGGGCGTCCTGCAACATCTTCTCCACCCAGGACCACGCCGCCGCGGCGATCGTGGTCGGTCCCGAGGGCACTCCCGAGGCCCCGGCCGGCGTCCCGGTCTACGCCTGGAAGGGCGAGACGCTGCCGGAATACTGGTGGTGCACCGAGCAGGCGCTCGCCTGGCCGGACGGGGCGGGCCCGAACATGATCCTCGACGACGGTGGCGACGCCACCCTGCTCGTCCACAAGGGCGCCGAGTTCGAGAAGGCCGGGGCCGTGCCGTCGGTCGAGTCCGCCGACTCCGAGGAGTACGCGGTCATCCTCGAGCTGCTGCACCGCTCGCTCGGTGAGGACGCCCAGCGCTGGACCCGGATCGCCGCCGGCATCAAGGGCGTCACCGAGGAAACCACCACCGGCGTGCACCGACTCTACGAGATGCACCGCGCCGGCACCCTGCTCTTCCCGGCCATCAACGTCAACGACTCGGTGACCAAGAGCAAGTTCGACAACAAGTACGGCTGCCGCCACTCGCTCATCGACGGCATCAACCGGGCCACCGACGTGCTGATCGGCGGCAAGATGGCCGTCGTCATGGGCTACGGCGACGTCGGCAAGGGCTGCGCCGAGTCGCTGCGCGGCCAGGGCGCCCGGGTCGTGGTGACCGAGGTCGACCCGATCTGCGCGCTCCAGGCGGCGATGGACGGCTACCAGGTGGCCACGCTGGACGACGTGGTCGAGCAGGCCGACATCTTCATCACCGCGACCGGCTGCTTCGACGTGATCACCAACGAGCACATGGCCCGGATGAAGCACCAGGCCATCGTCGGCAACATCGGCCACTTCGACAACGAGATCGACATGGCCGGTCTGGCGAAGCGGAGCGACGTCACCCGGGAGAACATCAAGCCGCAGGTCGACGTGTGGCGCTTCGACGACGGCCACGCCATCATCGTGCTCTCCGAGGGCCGCCTGCTGAACCTGGGCAACGCCACCGGGCACCCGAGCTTCGTGATGTCGAACTCGTTCGCCAACCAGACCATCGCGCAGATCGAGCTGTTCACCAAGACCGACGAGTACCCGATCGGCGTCTACGTGCTGCCCAAGCACCTGGACGAGAAGGTCGCCCGGCTGCACCTGGCCGCGCTCGGCGCCAAGCTGACCACGCTGACCAAGGAGCAGGCCTCCTACCTGGGCGTCTCGCCGGAGGGCCCGTTCAAGGCCGAGCACTACCGCTACTGAGTTCCGCGCCCGGAGGGGACCGGGGTCGGCCGCCGCGCGGCCGTCCCGGTCCCTTTCGCGTACGCGGGCTGTCGGCCCTCGGTCGGCCCGGTGACGTTGCCGTGAACGACTTGACGTGGGCGCCGGAACAGGAGCAAGGTATGGCTGCCCTAAGTTAACTGAGGCATACCTGACCTACGACGGAGTAACTGATGTTCGCCACGTACCTGATCGGCCTGCGGGAGGGCCTGGAAGCGACCCTGGTGGTCAGCATTCTGGTCGCCTTCCTGGTGAAGTCGCAGCGGCGTGACCGACTGCCCCAGGTCTGGGCCGGTGTCGGCCTGGCCGTGGCGCTCTCCGTCGTCTTCGGCTCGCTGATCCAGTACACCTCGACCTCGCTGCTGCGGACCTCCGAGTCGCGCGAGTTCTTCGAGGCGGTCACGTCGGTCGCCGCCGTGGTCTTCGTGACCTGGATGATCTTCTGGATGCGCAAGGCGGCCCGGTCGATCGCGGGCGAGCTGCGCGGCAAGCTCACCGAGGCGCTCGCCGTCGGATCGCTTGCGGTCGCCGGGATGGCCTTCCTCGCGGTGATCCGGGAGGGTCTGGAAACCGCGCTGATCTTCTATGCCGCCGCGGAGAGCGTGGCCGGCGGCACCGGGGCGGGCTCGCTGCTCGCCCTGATCGGCGGCATCGTCACCGCCGTGGTGATCGGCTTCGGGCTGTACCGCAGCGCCCTGAAGATCAACCTGAGTCGCTTCTTCACCTGGACCGGCGCGTTGCTGATCCTGGTGGCCGCCGGCATCCTCAAGTACGGCGTGCACGACTTCCAGGAGGCCGGTGTGCTGCCCGGCCTGAACAACCAGGCGTTCGACATCTCCGCCACGCTCGACCCGAACGCCTGGTACGGCGCGCTGCTCGCCGGCATGTTCAACATCACCGCCGCGCCGACCGTGCTGGAGCTGGTCGCCTGGGTCGCCTACGCGGTCCCGGTGCTCGTGCTCTTCCTGCGCAAGCCGGCCCGGCCGGCCGCGCCCGCCGCGCCCCCCGCCTCCCCGGCGACGTCCGTCACGACCCCGACCGCGCCCGTCGCGTCCCCGGCCGAGCCCGTCGCGTCCCCGGCCGAGCCCGTCGCGACGCCCGCCGAGGCCGCCGCCCCGGTCGAGGAAACCGCCCCGGTCGAGCGGCCGCAGCCGGCCGCCGCCGCCCCGTCCCCGCGCGCCTGACCGGCCCGTCTCCGAGGAGAACCCGCACCGATGCGTAACACTCGATTCGTCGCGCCCGCCGCCGCCGGGTTGCTCGCCGTCGCCGGACTGGCCGGTTGCGGGGGCGGTGACGACGCCGACGCCACGGCGGGCGGCCCGATCGCCGTCAAGGCCACCGACACCGCCTGCGAGGTCGGCAGCACCGCGATCGACGCCGGTCAGGTGACCTTCAAGGTGACCAACTCCGGCTCCAAGGTCAACGAGTTCTACGTCTACGCCGCGGGCGACCGGGTGATGGGCGAGGTCGAGAACATCGCCCCCGGGCTGAGCCGCGAACTGCGGGTCGAGTTGCCCGCCGGGACGTACGAGACCGCCTGCAAGCCGGGGATGAGCGGCCGGGGCATCCGGGGCGCGCTGAAGGTCAGCGGCACCGCCGCGACCGTCGCGCCGGACGCCGCGCTCGCCGAGGCCACCGCCAGCTACCAGCGCTACGTGCGCAGCCAGACCGCCGCCCTGCTCACCAAGACCGAGGAGTTCGTGGCCGCGGTCAAGGCCGACGACGTGGCGAAGGCCAAGGCGCTCTACCCGGTGGCCCGCACCTACTGGGAGCGGATCGAGCCGGTCGCGGAGAGCTTCGGCGACCTCGACCCGAAGATCGACGGCCGCGAGGAGGTGGTCGAGGAGGGCATGGAGTTCACCGGCTTCCACCGGATCGAGAAGGACCTCTGGACCACGGGGGACATCAGCAAGGACGGCCCGATCGCCGACCAGCTCCTGGTCGACGTCAAGGCGATCGTGGCCAAGGCCGACGCCGAGAAGCTCACCCCGCTCCAGCTCGCCAACGGCGCCAAGGCGCTCCTCGACGAGGTCGCCAGTGGCAAGATCACCGGCGAGGAGGAGCGGTACTCGCACACCGACCTCTGGGACTTCAACGCCAACCTGGAAGGCTCGAAGGCCGCCGTCGCCGCGCTGCGCCCGGCCCTGGAGCAGCGCGCGCCCGACCTGGTCAAGCAGCTCGACGCCGAGTTCGCCAACGTCGAGGCCGCGCTCGGCAAGCACCGGGCCGGCGACGGCTGGAAGCTGCACACCCAGCTCAGCAAGGCGGAGCTGAAGGAGCTGTCGGACACCATCAACGCGCTGGCCGAGCCGGTCAGCAAGATCGCGGCGGCCGTCGCGCGATGACCAATCCGGCCGGCGGTGACGCGACGAGCGAGCCGAACGACTCCCAGGCCGGACGCGGCGTCTCCCGACGTCGGGCGATGACCCTCGCCGGTGTCGGCGTGGCCGGGGTGGCCGGAGTGGCGGCCGGCGCGGGCGCCCTGCTCGCCGGCGGCGACCAGGCGTCCGCCACCGGGACGGCCGCCGGGGCGGTGCCGTTCCTCGGCGAGCACCAGGCCGGCATCACCACCGCCGCCCAGGACCGGCTGCACTTCGTCGCGTTCGACGTGGTCACCAAGGACCGGGACCGGCTGGTCGCGATGCTCCAGGAGTGGACCGCGGCCGCGGCCCGGATGACCGCCGGCAGGGACGCCGGGCTGATCGGCGCGGTCGGCGGCATGCCGGAGGCCCCGCCGGACGACACCGGCGAGGCGCTCGGGCTGCCCCCGTCGCAGCTCACCGTCACCGTGGGCTTCGGCCCGACGCTGTTCCGCGACGCCCAGGGCCGGGACCGCTTCGGCATCGCCGACCGCCGCCCCGCCGCGCTGGCCGAGCTGCCGCACTTCGCCGGCGACGCGCTCAAGCCGGAGCTGTCCGGCGGCGACATCTGCGTCCAGGCCTGCGCCAACGACCCGCAGGTGGCGGTGCACGCCATCCGCAACCTGGCCCGGATCGGCATGGGCGTGGTCAGCGTCCGCTGGTCACAGCTCGGCTTCGGGCGTACCTCGTCGACGTCGCGGGACCAGGCCACGCCGCGCAACCTGTTCGGCTTCAAGGACGGCACCGCCAACCTCAAGGCCGAGGACGCCGGCCTGCTCCGCGAGCAGCTGTGGGTGCAGCCCGGCGACGGCCCGGACTGGATGGCCGGCGGCTCCTACCTGGTCACCCGCAAGATCCGGATGCTGATCGAGACCTGGGATCGCAGCCCGCTGGCCGAGCAGGAGACGATCACCGGCCGGACCAAGGGCAGCGGCGCCCCGCTGGGCCGCCGCGACGAGTTCGACGAGCCGGACTTCGCCGCCAAGGGCGACGACGGCCAACCGGTCATCGCGGAGAACGCGCACGTGCGGCTCGCCCACCCGGACCAGAACGGCGGCGCCCGCCTGCTGCGCCGCGGCTACAACTTCGTGGACGGCTCGGACGGGCTGGGCCGGCTCGACGCCGGACTCTTCTTCATCGCCTACCAGCGGGACCCGCGCAAGCAGTTCGTGCCGATCCAGACCCGGCTGGCCCGCAACGACGCGATGAACGAATACCTGCGGCACGTCTCCAGCGGCCTGTTCGCCTGCCCGCCCGGCGTGCGCGACGCGGCCGACTGGTGGGGCCGCACGCTGTTCTCCTGAGCCGGCCCGCCCGCGCTCAGCGGCGTACCGGATCGGGCTCGGCGGGCTCCGGCGCGGCCCGCCGCAGCGGGGCCGGGATCGGCGTGGCCGGCGCCGGGGCCAACTCCGGCCAGAGCGTGTCGGTGACCGCGCGGGTGCGACCCGACCGGTACGCGGCCCGGCGCCCCCGCTCGGCCAGCACGGCCGTCAGGTAGGCCCACTCCGGGGCGTGCCACGGCGGCGGCGGTGACGTCACGGCGGCCACCTCCGCCCACAGCTCCCGGCCCAGCCGGATCCGGTCCGGCGCGGCGAGCTGCGGCAGCCGGTGCACGTACTGCCGGACGGCCAGGGCCAGCCCGTCGTCCACCCGGGTCAGGTCGAGCGTGGTCGCCCAGGCGAGCAGCGGCGGCACGGCCGGCGGCAGTGGCCGCCACACCGCGGCGGCCCGGGTGTGCACCACGAGCGTGCCGGCGACCAGGTCGCCCAGCCGCCGGCCACGCCTGTCGGTGAGCATCACCGTCACGGTCGCCGCCCAGCTCAGCAGCGGCAGCACCAGGCCGGGCCACTCCACCGCGACACCCACCAGCGCCCGGGTGAGCGACTGCCCGGCACCGACCGGCCCGCCGTCGGCCCGCACCACCCGAAGCCCCACCGCCAGCTTGCCCACCGTCCGACCACCGGCGAACCGTTCCATCACCACCGGATAGCCGACGAACACCAGCACCAGCAGGACGACCTGGAGGCCACCGGCCAGGGCGGCGTCCATCACGTCCGGGGGCAGCGCGAGCACCAGCATCGACAGCGCCGCGCCGAGCACGAGCGCGAGGCCGAGCTGGACGATCAGGTCGACCAGCAGAGCGAGCACCCGGGAGCCCAGCCGGGCGACCCGGACGTCCAGCTCCACCGCCTCGCCGCTGACCAGACCGGCGTCGGCCCACCGGGACGGCGGGGGAGGTTGCGCGCGCACCCCGACAGTGAACACCATGGACGAGTGGATCTCGACGCGTACGTGGCGGAGCATGGCGCCGAGTGGCGGCGGCTGGAGCAGTTGACCGGCCGGCGTCGCCTGGACCCGGCCGAGGTCGACGAGTTGGTCACGCTCTACCAGCGGACCGCCACCCACCTCTCCACGCTGCGCAGCCGGGCCCCCGAGCCGGCGCTGGTCGGGCGGCTGTCCCACCTGGTCCTCGGCGCCCGCGCCCGGATCACCGGCCGCCCCCGGCCGTCCTGGGCATCGGTGCGCCGGTTCCTGCTGGCCGACCTGCCGGCCGCGCTCTACCGGGCCTGGCCGTGGTGGTGCGGCGTCGCCACCGGATTCAGCGCGCTGACCGCGTTCCTCATCTGGTTCGTCGCCGGCCACCCGGACACCGCCGCCGCGTTCATCGGCGCCGAGTCGGCCCGGCAACTCGTCGACTCCGGCTTCGCCGGCTACTACACCGAGTTCGCCGCGCCGACCTTCGCCTTCCACCTGTGGACGCACAACGCCTGGCTGGCGGCCCAGTGCCTGGCCGCCGGCGTGCTGGTGCTGCCGGTGTTCTGGCTGCTGTGGCAGAACGCGCTGAACCTCGGCGTGGTGGGCGGGGTGATGATCTCCTACGACCGGGCGGACGTCTTCTTCGGCCTGATCACGCCGCACGGCTTGCTGGAGCTGACCGGCATCCACATCGCCGCCGGGGCCGGCCTGCGGACCGCCTGGGCGTGGATCGCCCCGCCCGCGCATCTCGGGCGCGGCCGGGCGGTGGCCGAGGCCGGTCGGGCGGCCATCGTGGTCGCGGCCGGTCTGGTCGGGCTGTTCGCGGTGTCCGCGCTGCTGGAGGCGTTCGTCACCCCGGCCCCGCTGCCGGTGGCCGCGCGGGTGGCGGCCGGCGCCACGGTCTGGGCGGCGTTCCTGGCGTACGCCCTCCTCCTGGGCCACCACGCCGCTCGCCGCACCACCTCCACCGCCGGCCCTGCCGGCCGCTGATTCACGGAAACAGTGGCCATTGAGCCCGCCACAGCCACTGTTTCCGTGAATCAGGGCGAAAGTGGGGGTGGGTGGGCGGGCGGTCAGAGCTGGCCGGTGGCCTTCAGGCGCAGGTAGGTGTCGGCGACGGCGGGCGCGAGCCGGTCGGCGGCCACGTCCACCACGGTCACCCCGTGCCGGGACAGCGCGGCGCGCACCCGGTCGCGTTCGGTGAGCGCCCGCCATGCCGACGCGGCCGCGTACGGGTCGTCGGGGCCGGTCGGCGTGGCGGTGGCGAGGCCGGTCAGCACCGGATCGTGGGTGGCCGCCAGCACCACCCGGTGCCGGGCGGCCAGCCGGGGAAGGACCGGCAGCAGCCCTGCCCGGAGCGCGGCCGGGTCCAGGGCGGTGAAGAACACCACCAGGCTGCGCCGTCGCTCGCGACGCAGCACCTCGGCGGCGATCAGCTCGAAGTCGGTCTCGGCCAGCGCCGGCTGGAGCGGCGCCATCGCCTCGACCAGGCGGGTGAGCAAGGCCGGCCGGCCGCTGCCGGTCACCCGCGCCCGCACGGCGGTGTCCACCGCCAGCAGGTCGACCCGGTCGCCGGCCCGGGCAGCCAGTGCGGTGAGCAGCAACGCCGCGTCGATGGCGGTGTCCAGCCGCGGCTCGTCGCCGAGCCGGACCGCCGAGGTGCGGCCGGTGTCCAGCACGCAGACGAGCCGCCGGTCCCGCTCCGGGCGCCAGGTGCGGACCAGCACGTCGGCGCGGCGGGCGCTGGCCCGCCAGTCGATCGACCGGACGTCGTCGCCGACGGCGTACTCGCGCAGGGTGTCGAACTCGGTGCCGTGGCCGCGCCCGCGCGTCACCTGGACGCCGTCGATCACCCGCAGCCGCGCCAACTTCTCCGGCAGGTGCCGCCGGGAGTCGAAGCGCGGCAGCACCCGCAGCGTCCACGCCGGTGTGGCCGGTCGTCCGGCCCGCTGCCGGAAACCCAGCCGCATCGGCCCGAGCGAGCGCACGGTGAGCGCCACCGCCGGCCGGTCGCCGCGCCGGGTCGGGGTGAGGCGGACCGGCAGGGTGGCCGTGCCGCCGGGCGGGACGGTCAGCACCTCGTGCTCGGACCGTTCGGGGTGCGCCCCGGCGGACGGCACCCACGCGTCCCGTACCTGGGCGTGCAGCGTGCGGTCGGTGGGGTTGGCCAGGTGCAGGGTGACGGTGGCGGTGCCGCCGAGCCGGACCGTCCGGTCGCCGGCGCGGTGCACGGTGAGCGCGTGCGGCGGGGCCGCGAGCGCCCGGTCGAGGGCCACCAGCAGCAACACCGCCGCGGTCAGCACGGCGACGCCGAGGAACGGCGCCGGCCAGGCCGGCAGCGTCGCGGCGCCCGCCGCGAGCAGCAGGCCGGCCCGCCAGGTCATCGCGGCGTCGGCACGGTGGCCAGCACCGAGTCCAGCACGGCGTCCACCGTGACGCCCTCCAACTCCACCTCCGGCCGGGGCCGGAGCCGGTGTCGCAGCGTGGGGCGGGCGACCGCCTTCACGTCGTCCGGCGTGACGTGGTCGCGGCCGGCCAGCCAGGACCACGCCTTCGCGGCGGCGAGCAGCGCGGTGGCGCCCCGGGGCGAGGCGCCCAGCTCCAGAGCGGGCGCGGACCGGGTGGCACGGCAGAGGTCCACCATGTAGCCGAGCACCGGTTCGGCCACGTGCACCGCGTGCGCCTCCGCGCGGGCGGCGGCCAGGTCGGCCGCGCCGGCCACCGCGCGTACGCCCGCCGCGCGCAGGTCGCGTGGGTCGAAGCCGGCGTGGTGCGCGCGGAGCACCCCCAGCTCCTCGTCTCGGCCGGGCAGCGGCACCGTCAGCTTGAGCAGGAAGCGGTCGAGCTGCGCCTCGGGCAGCGGGTAGGTGCCCTCGTACTCGACCGGGTTCTGGGTGGCCGCGACGATGAACGGTTCGGGCAGCGGGCGGCGCTCGCCCTCGACGGACACCTGCCGTTCCTCCATCACCTCCAGCAGCGCCGACTGGGTCTTGGGCGGGGTCCGGTTGATCTCGTCGGCGAGGAGCAGGTTGGTGAAGACCGGCCCCTCGCGGAACGTGAACGCGGCGGTGCGCGGGTCGAAGATCAGCGAACCGGTGACGTCGCCGGGCATCAGGTCGGGGGTGAACTGCACGCGCTTGGAGTCGAGGTCGAGCGCGGTGGCCAGGGCGCGCACCAGCAGCGTCTTGGCCACCCCCGGCACGCCCTCCAGCAGCACGTGCCCCCGGCAGAGCAGCGCGATCACCAGCCCGGTGACCACGGCGTCCTGCCCGACGACGGCCTTGCCCACCTCGGCGCGCAGCCGGTGCAGGGCGGCCCGGGCGTCCGACGGGGCGGTGGGCGACGCGGCGGCGATGACGGGTCCGGTCACCGGAGTTCTCCTTCGCTCGGATGCGGGGCCAGGGTACGGGTCAGCGTGTCCAGCTCACGGGCCAGCTCCAGCAGCTCCCGGTCGTTGCCCGGCGCGGGGCCGTGCAGCAGCTCGGCCACCCGTTCCGGGTCGCCACCGGTCCCGGCGGCGACCCGGGCCGCCACCTCCTCGTCCGGTGTGTCGGGAGGCAGGTTGAGCCGGGGCAGGATGCGGTCCAGCGCGGCGTCCCGCAGCGTCCCGGCGACGGTGTCCCGCGCGCCCGCCCGTCGGTAGAGCCGGGCCCGACCGCGAACGGTCTCGGCGGAGCGGACGGCCACCGGCAGCGGCTCCGCCACCGGGGGCCCCAGCCGGCGGGCCCGCCAGAGGACCACCAGCAGCCCGGCCAGGGCGAGCTGCGCCAGGATCGCCCAGAACCAGGCCGGGAACGCGCCCCACAGCGGGTTGTCGGCGCGCGGCGGCGGATCCGTCCGGTCGGGACGTTGCTCGGCGCTCCCGCCGGGTGTGGGCGCGCCGTCGACCTCGCGGGTCGGCGACGGGCTCTGGCGGGTCGGCGCCGCCTCGGGCGCGGGCAGGTCCAGCCACACCACCGGGCGGCCGCCGCCGAGCAGGCCGGTCGCGAGGGCCCGGTTGCCCCACTCGTCGATCCGGTCGTTGCGGAACGGGTCGCTGGCGCCCACCAGCACCACCTCGGTGCCGTCGGCGATCCGCAGGAGCGCGCCGCCGTAGCAGCGATCGGCGCGGTCCGGCCCGGCGTACCGCTGGTGGTCGACCGCGGCGGTGCCGGCGCGGACCGCCTCGGTCAGCCGGCAGGGCGCGCCGTCGGCGTCCGGGGGCAGGGCCCGGGTGGCCCAGCGCCGGCCGGTCGGCTCGACCGGCGTGCCCAGCTCCGCCAGGACGCGGCGGGACGGCTGGACCAGCACCAGCCGGCTGCCCGGCGGCAAGCCGGTCAGGTCGACGAGGGTGTCCGGGCGCACCAGCTCGGGTGCGGGCACGAACAGCGTGCTCGGCGCCGCGCGGGCGGTGCCCAGCGCGCCGGCGGTGTCCGTCGCCCGGCGCACCGGCACCCCCTGCGCGGCCAGCGCCTCGGCGAGCCGGCTGCCCCCGTCGTCATCGGTGGCGACGGGGGAGAGGAAGCCGCGCTCGCCCGGGTCGGGCTGGTCCACCTCGTGCAGGACCAGGGTGATCACGATCAGCAGCACGCCCAGCCCGATCGGGGCCAGGAACCGGTGCCACCGGCGGCGGACCGGCGTCGGGGCGGCGGTCACGGCTGCTCCTCCCCGCCGGTCAGTTCACGCCGCAGGTCGGCGGCGAGGGCGCGCATCCGCTGGTCGTGACCGGCGGTGGCGGGACGCTGGGCGTACCAGAGGTCGGCGAAGATCGTGCCGGCGGCGTGCAGGGTGGGCCGCAGCGTCGGCCGGTTCCGGGCCGCCGCCTCGGTCACCTCGGTGACGGTGAGCCCCGCCCGTGGCTCCACCAACTGCCGCGTGACCAGGAGCCGGACCATCTCGCGCAGCCGTTCCCGGACGGCTTCGGCGTACCGGCCCTCGGCGGCCAGCCGGTCGGCCGCCCCGGGACCGTCGGCCGGCCCGGGCGGCGCCTCCCGGGGAGCGGGCACGCGCGCCGCCGGCAGGTCCGTCCGACGTCGGCGGGCGGGCCGGCGCAGCCGGGGCAGCCGGAGCCGGGGCAGTCGGAGCCGGGGCAGTCGGAGCCGGGGCAGTCGGAGCCGCCGCAACCGGGGCAGCGTGAGCCGGGGCAGCCGGCGGGGCACCCAGGCCGGGAAGGAGTACCAGGCCAGGGCGGCGAGCAACGTGGCGGCCAGCAGGAGCAACGCGACCAGCGGCAGGGGCACCACGTCGCCGAGCGCGGCGACCGTCTCGGTCCACCACCGGCTCACCGCTGGGCCGCCAGCAGCACGGGCTCCGGCACGCCGGCCGGCGCCCGGGAGAGCCGGATGTCCAAGCCCTCGGTGCGGATCCGGGTCTCCAGGTGCAGCACCGCGTCCAGGCAGGCCAGCGCCGGGTACGCGAGTGTGTTCACCGCCACCTGGGCGGTGACGGCCACCGGCAGCGCCCAGGCCGACACGTCGAACAGGCCCAGCAGCCCGAGCCCGTAGGGGACCCCCAACCCGATGCCGAGCCGGACCAGCCACCAGCCCAGGTAGCCGAGCAGCCGGACGGCGGCGGCGCGCCCGCCGACCCGGCCGGCCAGCCGGATCGCCCGCCCCGGGGCCCGGTGTGCCGGCACCCCGTCGAGCACCAGCACCGGCACCACCAGGCCGAGCAGCCCGTACGCCACGAACCAGGCGGGACCGGCCAGCCCGGCGAGGCCGACGACCAGCCCGACCGTGACCGCGACGAGCAGGGTCGCGCCCGGTCGGGCCGCGCGCAGCAGCTCCGACGGCGCGAGGCGGCGGCCGAGCAGCGCCGCCCCGCCGCCGCGCGCGGCCGGATTGCCCAGCAGCGCGATGATCATGGCCTCGGTGGCGGCGCCGACCGCGAGCAGCAGCCAGTACCAGCCGAACCGTGGCTCGCCGCCCGGCCACCAGCCCGGCGGGTGGGCGCCGGCCAGCACCCGCATCGGGTGGAGCAGGGCCTGCTCGGCCAGCGCCAGCGGGACGGCGAGCGGAAGGAGCACCCGGGCCTGGTCACGCAGCAGCAGGACGGCGGCGTCCAGCAGTTCGCCGACGGTCAGCGGGCGGCGCGGGAGCACCGCGATCGGGCCGGCGTCGGACACGCGTACTCCTGGGCGGCGGGGTAAAGGTGGCGGGCGGGGCGGCACCCGAGGGATCATGGTTGCACGGCGGGTCCGCATCCGGTTGACCCGTCCGCCGTGGCGCGCCACGCTGGCCGGGCGCGCCGCGGGCTGTGGTGCGCGGGCGCGCTCGGCGCTACCGTGCCGGAAAGACTCCGACCTCCGACCGAACGGAGATGGAACGATAAACCCCATGAGAGCCCGCGTACTCGTGGTCGACGACGACCCCGCCCTTGCCGAGATGCTCGGCATCGTGCTGCGCAGCGAGGGCTTCGTGCCGTCCTTCGTCGCCGACGGAGAACGGGCATTGGCCGCGTTCCGCGACAGCCGGCCCGACATCGTCCTGCTCGACCTGATGCTGCCCGGGATGAGCGGCATCGACGTGGCCCGGGCGATCCGGGCCGAGTCCGGCGTGCCCATCGTGATGCTGACCGCCAAGAGCGACACCGTCGACGTGGTGCTGGGGCTGGAGTCCGGCGCCGACGACTACGTGGTCAAGCCGTTCAAGCCCAAGGAGCTGGTGGCCCGGATGCGGGCCCGGCTGCGTCGCGGCGAGGACGTCGCGCCGGAGCTGCTCACCATCGGCCCGCCCGGCAACCAGATCACCATCGACGTGCCCGCGCACACGGTCAGCCGGGACGCCGAGGAGGTGAAGCTGACCCCACTCGAGTTCGACCTGCTGGTCGCGCTCGCCCGTAAGCCGCGCCAGGTCTTCACCCGCGAGGTGCTGCTGGAGCAGGTGTGGGGTTACCGGCACGCCGCCGACACCCGGCTGGTCAACGTGCACGTGCAGCGGCTCCGCGCCAAGATCGAGCCGGATCCGGAGCGACCCGAAATCATCCTCACCGTTCGGGGCGTGGGCTACAAGGCGGGCACCGGATAACCTGGGCAGCACTGTGGTGACCGCCTCGCTGCCCGACCCGCCGACTCACGCGTCCCGCCGGCTGCACGCCGTGCGGGCGCTCTGGCGCGACCTGGCCGGTCGGTCGGCCCGGTTCGTCGCCGGCGTGCGCCAGGCCTGGCGGCGGTCGCTCCAGGTCCGCGTGGTCACCATCACGCTTGTGGCGTCGAGTCTCCTGGTGGGCGGTTTCGCCTACCTGATCGCCGACAAGATCACCAACATCCTGCTGGAGAACGCCGAGACCGACGTCCGGCTGCGGCTGAGCAACGGCAGCGAATACGCCGCGAAGCAGTTCAACCTCTACAGCCAGCCGCAGGAGGCCCAGCTCCAGGACACCATCGACGGCACGGTCAACTACCTGGCCGGTGGGGACCCGACGCAGACCAGCGGCGTGGTGGTGGCGATCACCGCCGACAACTTCGCCGAGTTCATCGAGCCGCGGGTGTCTCCGGACGTGCCGGTCCGGTCGGTGATCGGCGACGAGCTGCGGGGCACCGTGGCGTCCGGCAAGGTCGCCCACCAGATCCGCACCGGCACGCTCGGCGGCGGTGAGCGCACGAAATACCTGGTCTACGGCTCGCCGGTGCCGACCAAGTTCGGGCAGGTCGAGCTCTACTACCTCGTACCCCTGGCCCGGCAGGACGCCACGGCGGCCGACGCCCGCGCCACGGTGGTCGCCACCGGCGTCGCCCTGGTGCTCCTGCTCGGCCTGCTGGCCGCCCTGGTGACCCGCCTGGTGGTCACCCCGGTCCGGGTCGCCGCGCGCACCGCCCAACGGCTCTCCGCCGGGTTGCTCGACCAGCGCATGGTGGTCTCCGGCGAGGACGACCTGGCCCTGCTCGCCGCCTCGTTCAACCAGATGGCGACCAACCTGCAACGGCAGATCCTCCGGCTGGAGGAGATGTCCCGCCTGCAACGCCGGTTCACCTCGGACGTCTCGCACGAGCTGCGGACCCCGTTGACCACGGTCCGGATGGCGGCCGACCTGATCTTCACCGAGCGGGACGAGTTCGACCCGGCGGTGGCCCGCAGCGCCGAGCTGCTCCAGGCCGAGCTGGACCGGTTCGAGGAGCTGCTCACCGACCTGCTGGAGATCAGCCGGTTCGACGCCGGCTTCGCGGTGCTGGACAGCGAACCGACCGATCTGGTGCCGGTGGTGCACCGGGTGACCGAGCGGCTGGCCGGGCTGGCCGAGCGGGTCGGGGTCGCCATCGAGCTGGACCTGCCGGGCACGCCGGTGATCGCCGAGGTCGACCCGCGCCGGGTCGAGCGGGTGCTGCGCAACCTGGTCGGCAACGCGGTCGAGCACGGCGAGGCCAAGCCGGTGCGGATCACCCTGGGGATGGACCAGAACGCCGTGGCGGTCACCGTGCGGGACCACGGCGTCGGCCTCAAGCCGGGCGAGGAGAAGCTGGTCTTCAACCGGTTCTGGCGCGCCGACCCGTCCCGGGCCCGCCAGACCGGCGGCACCGGCCTGGGCCTGTCGATCAGCGTGGAGGACGCCCGGCTGCACGGCGGCTGGCTGGAGGCGTGGGGCGCGCCGGGGCAGGGCGCCCAGTTCCGGCTGACCCTGCCGGCCCGCGCCGGCGACCGGCTCACCACCTCGCCGCTGCGACTGGTGCCGGCCGACGCCACCCTGCCGTTCGGCGGCCCGCGCGACGGCGGCCTGCTCGCCATCGGCCCGGGCAGCGGCGCCGGGGCGCTGGCCGTCGGGCCCGCGGACGCCGAGCCGGCGGAGGCCCGGCCGTGAGCACGGGGAGCACCCGGGGGGTGCGAGCGTCGCGAGCCCGACGTCTGGTGGTCGGGCTGCTGGCCGGCGTGCTGCTGCTCCCCGCCGGCTGTGGCATTCCGGCCGAGACGGACGTCCAGGTCGACGGCTCGGTGCCCGTCGCCGAACCCGGTTCGCTCAACGGCCCCCCGGCCCCGCCGCCGGCGCCGACCGACAGCGACGAGCCGGTGCCGTTCATCGAGAACTACCTGAGGGCGGCGGCCGCCGGGGAGCGCGACCAGGCGTACGCCCGGGCCCGGACGTTCCTCGCCGACGAGGCCCGCGACCAGCTCCCGGGCAAGCCGCAGACCAGCGAGATCGAGTTGACCGTGGTCCGGCTGCGGGCGAAGCCCGAGAGCACCCCGCCGAACAACCAGGGCACCAGCACCGTCCGGCTCAAGGTGCAGCAGGTCGGGGTGCTGCGCGCCGACGGCACGCTGGGTCCGCCGGCGGCCACCGACACCGAGTACGTCTTCGAGCTGCGCCGGGCCGAGCCCGCCGGGACCGGGCTGCTGATCACGAGCCTGCCGACCGTGCTGCTGACCAGCGACTCGGCGCTGCGCGAGTACTACCGCCAGCACAAGGTCTACTTCTGGAACTCGGACCTGACCCGCCTGGTGCCCGATCTGCGCTACCTGCCGGCGGTGCCGACCGAGCGTCTCGTCACCGAGGTGGTGAAGTGGCTGGCCGGCGGCCCGTCCGACTGGCTGGCGCCCGGGGTGACCGGGCTGCCCGACCGCACCCGGCCGATCAACAACGCCACCGGCGGGAACTCCCAGTGGGAGGTCAACCTGGACATGCCCGGGGCGAACGAGGGGCGGCTGGCCCGGCTCGGCACCCAGCTCGCCTGGTCGCTGCCGGAGCTGACCGGCCAGCTCGACCTGAAGATCCAGAACCAGAAGCGGTTCAGCGTCGACCTGGAGCGGGAGCGCGGCACCCATGCCGCGTATCCACCGGGCGCGGATCCGACGCGGTTCAGCGTCTACGACGGGGTCATCCATCCCCTCGCGCTCGGCAGCGAACGGCGGGGCGCCGTTCCGCTCCCGCCCGCCGAGAACCGGAACGTGGTCTCCGCGTCGATCGCCCGCGCCGACGAGCAGGTGCTGGCCGCGCTGGTGGTGGCCGCCCCGGGGCGGCGGCTCCGGCTCAAGGCCGGAACCGGGGCCGAACAGGTGGCGGTGCTCCATCCCAGCGCCGCGACGTTCCGCGCGATGAGCCGGCCCACCTGGCTGCGTTCGCTGAGCGATGCGCGGCCGGCCGGTCTGGTGGCCGCCGACGGCAAGCTCTACCGGTTCGACGGGTCGGGCGGGCTCAGCCCGGTCCCGCTCAACGTGGCCGGGAACGTGGCGGCGGTCGCCGGGTCCCTCGACGGCCACCGGATCGCGCTGGTGAGCGGCGGCGCGGTCTACGTCGCGCCGGTGACCGTCGAGGGCGGCGTGGTCAGCCTGGGCCAACCGCGTCGGCTGCCGACACTGCTCACCGGCGTGACGGCCGCCGACTGGATCTCGGAGGACCAACTGGTCCTCGCCGGCAACGACCCGGACCGGCGCTCGGCCATCCACCAGCTCAGCGTCGACGGCGGCTTCGAATCCCCGCTCAACCCCGAGGTCGGCGCGGCGGTGACCCAGCTGGCGGGATATCCGGGCGGTGGGGACCGCGGGCTGTCCTCGTTTTCCTTCATGTACGAGACGAACGGCGCGGCCTGGCGGAACAACCCGTTCGAGTTCATCAAGCGCCAGCAGGTGCTGGACGTGCCGGCGGGCAGTCGGGTGGTCAACCCGACCGCGCCCTTCTTCGTCTACTGAGGCCCCGGTGCCGGACCTGGGCGGGCTCTGGTCGGACCTGACCGATCTGGTGCTGCCGGCCGGGTGTGCCGGCTGTGCGACGCGTGCGCCCGGGCTGCGGCAGGGCTTCTGCCCGCGCTGCGTCGCCGAGTTGGAGTCGCTGCGTCCGGGGCCGACCCGGCCCGTTCCGGCCCCGCCCGGCCTGCCGCCCTGCGTCGCCCTCGGCCCGTACGCCGGGGTGCTGCGCGAGGGGCTGCTGGCGTACAAGGAACGGGGCCGGCACGGGTTGTCCCGCCCGCTGGGCGCGTTGCTGGCCGAGGTGGTGGCGGTGGCGGTGGGGGAGCCCGGCCCGGTGACCCTGGTGTGGGTGCCGGACACCGCCCGGGCGGCCCGGGCGCGTTACGGCGACCACCTGGAGCGGATGGTGCGTCCCGCCGCGGCCCGGCTGCGCGCCGCCGGCTGGCCGGTACGGGTGCTGCGACCGCTGCGGGCGTCGCCCCGGCCGGACTCGGTGGCACTGGACAGCGCCGGCCGGGCCGCGGCGGCCGAGTCGGCGTTCCGGCTGCGCCGGCCGGCGTCGGCGGGGCCGGCCGGATCCGTGGTGCTGCTCGACGACATCGTCACCACCGGCGCGACGCTGGCGGCGGTGAGCCGGAAATTGCACGGCGCGGGAATGACACCAAAGGTCGCGGCGGTGCTCGCCGCAACGCAAAAACGGCGGCGTTGGTGACGCTTCGTGTATCCCTTTCACCCCAAGGTGTATGAGGTGTTAAATTTCGCGACCGCTCTCGGCAACCGGGGGTGACTGGTGGCCCGACACGAGTTAGCGTTTCGGTGGCGGGGGTAGTGAGGATGCCAACCTTCCCCCGGCATTGGAAGGAGGCGTAGCCGTACACCACCGGTCGACGCCGAGCGGAGCTCTCCCAGGCGCGTCGACCGGAAGATCCGGACCGAACGACCGTCCGAACAAGGGAGGTCACGTGGACATCGTGGTCAAGGGCCGTAACGTCGAAGTGCCGGACCATTACCGGGTGCACGTAGCCGAAAAGCTCGCAAAGATCGAACGCTACGACCACAAGCTCATTCGCGTGGACGTCGAGTTGTTCCACGAGCGCAATCCGCGCCAGGCCGACCACTGCCAGCGGGTGGAGATCACCTGCGTCACGCGCGGCCCGGTGATCCGGGCCGAGGCCTGCACGAACGACTTCTACAGCGCGCTCGACGCCGCCATCGCCAAGCTGGACACCCGTTTCCGCCGGGCGGCCGACCGCCGCCGGGTGCACCGTGGGCGGCACGCGCCGCTCTCGGTGGCCGCCGCGACCGCCGGCCTGCCGGTGGCCGACCTCGACGGGCCGGGGCTGGCTACGCTCGACGGGCACGGCACGGCCACCGCGGTGGCCGAACGTCCGGACCGGAGCGGCTACGAGGAGCCCGACGACCAGCCGTGGCACATCGCCCGGGAGAAGGTCCACCCCGCCGAACCGATGACCGTCGACGACGCGCTGTTCCAGATGGAACTGGTCGGCCACGACTTCTACCTGTTCCTGGACAAGGAGTCCGGCCGCCCGAGTGTGGTCTACCGCCGCCGCGCCTACGACTACGGCATCATCTCGCTCGACACCTGACCCGTTGACCGCCGATCCGGGGCCCCCACGCGCTCGCGGGGCCCCGGATCAGTCCCGGTCCGAGGCCAGCCGGCCGAAGACCACCGAGTCGGTGCGGGCGCCGGCCACGCCGGGCATCCGCCCGCGCAGCAGCCCCTCCCGCCGGAAGCCGGCCCGCTCCAGCACCCGCTGGGAGACCACGTTCTCCACCCGGGCGCCGGCCCACAGCCGGGCCACCCCGACGTCGAACGCCCAGCCGGCGAGGAGCCGTACCGTGCGCGTGGCCAGCCCTCGGCCGCGGGCCTCGGGCAGCAGGCTGTAGCCAAGCGTGGCCTGGCCGGTGGCCGGCTCGTCGTACCCCAGGGCGCAGCCGCCGACCAGCGTGCCGGTGGCCGCGTCCAGGATCGCCAGGTCGGCGGCGTCGCCGGCCAGCCAGTAGCCGGCCGCGAGCCGGCAGCGGCGCGCGATCGACTCCCGGTCCGGCGGCGTCGGCGGCACCCGGTTCGCCACCACCTCCGGCAGCGTGTGCAGCCGGTGCAGCGCGTCGGCGTCCGCCGGCTCCAACCGGCGCAGCGTCACCACGCCGTCGGTGAGCCGGCCGCCGGGCAGGTCCGGCAGCAGCCGGGCGGTCGGCCCGGCCGGGTCGTCGGCCAGCCGCACCCAGGCGACCAGGTCGTGACGTACGCCGTCGCGTGCCGCGCTCGCCGCCCGGCGGACGCCCTCGCGTCGGTAGCCGCAGGACAGCGCGGCCCGTTGGCTCGGTTCGTTCTCGAGGTGGGTGAGGAGTTCCAGCCGGGCCGCGCCGGCGGCGAAGGCGCGCTCGCCGAGTGCCCGGGTGGCGGCGGTCGCCACGCCCCGCCCACGGGCCCACGGCACCACCCAGTAACCGATCTCGTAGTCCGCCCGGGCCACGGCGAGCCGGGTCAGCCCGATGCCGCCGAGCAGCCGGTCGGTGTCCGGGTCGGCGATCGCGTACGCGCAGCCGCCGGCGGCCCACACGGCCGGCTCGCCCTCGGTGATCCACCACCGGGCGCTCGCCGCGTCGTACGGATCGGGCATGGCCGGGATGAACCGCCGGGTCTCCGGGTCGCCGCAGCCGGCCACCAGGTCCGGCACGTCGGCCGGTCGCGTCGGTCGCAGGCGTATCCCGTGCGCCTCGACCGTCTCCGGGATCACCGCAGGTCCTGCGGCAGCAGCCCGCCCACCCACACGTCCTGCCGCTCGTCGCGGTGCTGGATGCCGCCGCGCAGCGTGCCCTCGACGGTGAAGCCGGCCTTCTCGGCCGCCCGGCGGGACGCGGTGTTGCCGACGTGGGCCCGCCACTCGACGCGGGCCAGGCCGAGCGTGGTGAAGCCCCAGGCGCAGACCGCGGTGAGCGCGGCCGGCAGGTAGCCCCGGCCCCGCGCGTGCGGGGCGGTCATGAAGCCGATGTCGGCCACCAGCGGGTCGGTGGGGAAGATCCGCAGGTCGAGCGAGGCGACGTAGCGGTCCTCCGGGTCGGCCACCGCGAACATCGCGGCGGTCCCCCGGGCCCAGGCCGGCTGCACCAGGTCCCGCAGGTAGCCCTCGGAGTGCTCGGGTCGGTAGGGGTGCGGCACGGTGGTCCAGCGCACCGTCTCCTCGTCCTGGCAGGTCCGGGTCACCTCGGCCAGGTCCTTCTCCTCGAGCGCGCGCAGCCGCAGCTCGGTGTCGCCGGCGGTGGCGAACAGGACCGGTTGCGGCCGGCCGAAGACCGCCGCCCGGCGGGCCTGGAGCGTGGCCGGCCCGTACGGCACCGGATCGCCCGGTGCGGCCAGGTCGGTCGGGAGGAGGGAGCCGATCCACCCTTCCGGCCGACCCCCGTCGGCGGGGTGGGCCAGCCGCAGCTCACCCTCGACCCGGAAGCCGGCGCGCAGCGCGACCAGCCGGGAGGCGTGGTTGCCGATCTCGGCCTGCCAGGTCAGCCGGCGCAGCTTGAGCGTCTCGAACGCCCAGCGGGCGACGGCTCGGGTGGCGCGCACCGCGACGCCCCGCCCACGGGCCCACGGCGCGGTCCAGTAGCCCACCTCGGCCGAGTCCAGCGCGCGGTCGACGGAGACCAGCCCGCACGAGGCGAGCAGCTCGCCGGTGTCGGCGTCGCAGACCGCGAACGGCGCCCCGGTGCCCTGCGCCCAGGCCGCCGCGCTGACCGTGGTCACGAACGCGAGGGCGTGTTCGGGTAGGTACGGGCGAGGTACGGTGGTCCAGCGCTGAATGTCCGGGTCCTGGCAGGCGCGGTGCACCTCGTCGGCGTCCGTCGCCCGCCAGGGGCGCAGCAACAGCCCGTCCTCGACGATCTCCACAGGCTCCATCCGAGCCATGGTGCCGGATCGTTCGCGGACGGCGTAACCCGATTAGCGACCGCCGGGCACCCGGTCGCGGTGTTATGTCGGGTTCGCGGGTCCGGACCGCCGCCACCAGTGACCATCGCCGCGCCGGAGCGCCTACGATGGTTCGAGACCGTCTAGGGGAGCGTTGATCCGTGTCGATTCTGGAAAAGGTCCTTCGCGCCGGCGAAGGCCGCATGGTGCGTCGGCTGAAGGCCATCGCGGCCGCCGTCAACTCGATCGAGGACGACTACGTCAACCTCGACGACGACGAGCTGCGCGGTATGACCGACCAGTTCAGGGAGCGGCTCGCCGACGGCGAGACCCTCGACGACCTGCTGCCCGAGGCGTTCGCGGTGTGCCGCGAGGCCGCCTCGCGGGTGCTCGGCCAGCGGCCCTACGACGTCCAGGTGATGGGCGGCGCGGCGCTGCACTTCGGCAACATCGCCGAGATGAAGACCGGTGAGGGCAAGACGCTCACCTCGGTCATGCCGGTCTACCTGAACGCGCTCGCCGGCAAGGGCGTGCACGTGATCACCGTGAACGACTACCTGGCCGAGCGCGACGCCGCCTGGATGGGCCGGGTGCACGAGTTCCTCGGGCTCGAGGTCGGTGTGGTGCTGCCCAACCGGCCCGCCACCGAGCACCGCGCGGCCTACGAGTGCGACATCACCTACGGCACGAACAACGAGTTCGGCTTCGACTACCTGCGCGACAACATGGCCTGGTCGAAGGAGGAGCTGGTCCAGCGCGGCCACTTCTTCGCGGTGGTCGACGAGGTCGACTCGATCCTCATCGACGAGGCCCGGACCCCGCTGATCATCTCCGGCCCGGCCGAGCACTCCGCCCGGTGGTACCAGGAGTTCGCGACCGTGGTGGCCCGCCTCCAGCCGGGCACCGACGGCGAGGGTGACTACGAGGTCGACTACGCCAAGCGCACCATCGCGGTGACCGAGCGCGGGGTGGCCCGGGTCGAGGACCGGCTCGGCATCGACAACCTCTACGAGTCGGTCAACACGCCGCTGGTCGGCTACCTGAACAACGCGATCAAGGCCAAGGAGCTCTACAAGCGCGACAAGGACTACATCGTCAGCGACGGCGAGGTCCTGATCGTCGACGAGTTCACCGGCCGCATCCTGCACGGCCGCCGCTACAACGAGGGCATGCACCAGGCGATCGAGGCCAAGGAGGGGGTGGAGATCAAGCAGGAGAACCAGACCCTGGCCACCATCACCCTCCAGAACTACTTCCGCCTCTACGAGAAGCTCTCCGGCATGACCGGCACGGCCCAGACCGAGGCGGGCGAGTTCAACAAGGTCTACAAGGTCGGCGTCGTGACCATCCCGACGCACCGGCCGATGGTCCGGATGGACCGGCCCGACGTGATCTACAAGACCGAGAAGGCCAAGTTCAACGCCGTCGTGGAGGACATCGCCGAGCGGCACGAGCAGGGCCAGCCGGTGCTGGTCGGCACCGTCTCGGTGGAGAACTCCGAGATCCTGTCGCACATGCTGCGCCGCCGCGGCATCCCGCACTCCGTGTTGAACGCGAAGTTCCACGCCAAGGAGGCGGAGATCGTCGCCCAGGCCGGGCGTAAGGGCGGGGTCACGGTCGCCACCAACATGGCCGGCCGGGGCACCGACATCCTGCTCGGCGGCAACCCCGAGTTCCTCGCCGCCAACGAGCTCCGCCAACGCGGCCTCGACCCGGTCGAGCAGCCGGAGGAGTACGCCAAGGCGCTGGAGGAGATCCTGCCGACCTGGAAGCAGGCCTGCGACGCCGAGGCGGAGGAGGTGGCCGCCGTCGGTGGGCTCTACGTGCTGGGCACCGAGCGGCACGAGTCCCGCCGGATCGACAACCAGCTGCGCGGTCGCGCCGGCCGGCAGGGCGACCCGGGCGAGTCCCGCTTCTACCTGTCGCTGCAGGACGAGCTGATGAAGCGTTTCCGGGCCGGTGCGGTCGAGGCCGTGATGGACCGCTTCAACATCCCGGAGGACGTGCCCATCGAGTCGAAGATGGTCACCCGGCAGATCAAGAGCGCCCAGGCCCAGATCGAGGGGCAGAACGCCGAGATCCGGAAGAACGTCCTGAAGTACGACGAGGTGCTGAACAAGCAGCGCCAGGTGGTCTACGCCGAGCGTCTCCGGGTGCTCAACGGCGAGGACCTCTCCGACCAGGTCCGCAACATGATCGACGACGTGACGGCCGCGTACGTGGTCGGCGCCACCAGCGACGGCTACGCGGAGGACTGGGACCTCGACCAGCTCTGGTCCAGCCTGAAGCAGCTCTACCCGGTCGGCGTCACGGTCGAGGAGCTGGAGGAGGAGGTCGGCTCCCGCGCCGGCCTCGACCAGGACTTCCTGCTCGCCCGCCTCAAGGAGGACGCGAACGCCGCGTACGACCGGCGTGAGGAGCAGCTCGGCGAGGAGGCGGTGCGCCAGCTCGAGCGGATGGTCCTGCTCCAGGTGATCGACCGCAAGTGGCGCGAGCACCTGTACGAGATGGACTACCTGCAGGAGGGCATCAGCCTGCGGGCGTACGCCCAGCGCGACCCGGTCATCGAGTACCAGCGCGAGGGCTTCGACATGTTCGCCACCATGATGGACGGCATCAAGGAGGAGACGGTCGGCTTCCTCTACAACCTGGACGTGCAGGTCGAGGAGGCCGAGGCGGAGGCCGAGGAGGTGGAGCTGCTGGAGAAGCCGGTGGAGATCCGGGCCAAGGGTCTCAACCGCACGCCGCAGCAGCAGGGCCTGCAATACTCCGCGCCCGCCGTCGACGGCGAGGCCGGTCGCGGCGCGCCGGTGATCGAGCGGGCCGAGCAGCAGGCGCCGGCGCTGGGCATCGGCCAGCCCTCCTCGGAGCGTCCCGCCGGCTCGACGCCGCGCCGGGCACCGGCCGGCACGAGCGGTCAGGCGGTCGCCGCGAGCACCGCCCGGCGCGCCACGTCGCCCCAGGTCGACGGCGAGGGTCCGTCCCGGAACGCGCCCTGCCCGTGTGGCTCCGGCCGGAAGTACAAGCGCTGCCACGGCTCGCCCAACGGCGGCAACTGACCTCTGGCGCATCGCCCGACGGGCCCCGGCCAACCCGGCCGGGGCCCGTCGGCGTGCCGCCGTCCCGCACATGCGGCGCGCCGCCTTCGCGGCCCTGTGGGCGGCACGTCGGCCCGGTCGGCCGGCGCCTGAGCCCGTCCGCCTCCTGGCGCAGGTAGCCGGCGCCATCTCGGCGAAGTGGCGGCATCCGGCAGCGGGGAAGGCGCCGTTTCCCGAAGTGGTGTGGATCAAGGCGTCACAGGACGTCCAACACGAGGCAGAGCCAGTTGCCTCGACGGTGTTCCAGGCGCACGGCGACCGCCCAACTGGCCCCGCCGGCGCCGGTGAACACGGCGGTGGCCTCGACGGCACCGGCCCGGGGTTCGCAGACCCGCAGGCGGCGCAGGTGCAGGGCGGGCCGGGCGTGGCGGCGGCGGACCGGGGTCACCCGGCGGGCCGCCCGGCTCAGCTCGGCCGACACCTGGCCGGCGGCCTCGGGCAGGCAGAGCGGTCGGAGCTGCCCGGGTGGCCGGAAGCCGTTGACGATCTCCAGGAACGTGCGGACGAACCGGTGGGCCGCCCGGGCGGCCTCGGGCGTGGCGGTGGCGAGGGCGGTCGGTGGTGGCCCGGCGGTGGCGAGGGCGGACGGCGGTGGCCCGGCGGTGGCCGGCCGCCCGGCGCCCTCCGCGCTCGCGGTGCTGCCACGGGTCGCGCCGGAGGCGGACCAGCGGGGCCATCCAGGGGCGCGGTCGGGGGCACGGCCGGCGGGCCGTCCGGGATCCCGGCGGCGTTGGTCGAGCAGGTCGAGGGTGAGCTGACCGGCATGGCCCCAGGCCGGGTCCTCGTCGGTGCAGGGCGGGTCGAGCGGCGGGGCGGGCCGGAGACGGACCGGTGGGCGCGGTGACCGGGGACGGCGGGTGTCGACCATGTCAGCCCTCGAATCCTTGCGTTTGCCTTCGTTTGCCTGTGATGAGGTTTCATCTTCGGCCACGACAACCGCGCGCGTCAATGGCCGACGGTCAGCGTGGGGTCACTCCCCGTCGCGCTCGCCGAGGGGATTGCCGCGCACCCACTCGGCGGTCTCGGCATACTTACGCTCGATGTATTCCTCCAGTCGAGCGCGCTCGACCCGCCACTGGCCCCGGCCGCCGATCTTGATCGCGGGCAGCTCGCCGCTGCGCACCATGTGGTAGACCTGCGAGTCCGAGACGTTCAGCTCGGCGGCGACGTCGGACAGCAGCAGGAACCTCGACTCCACGCAGACTCCCGGGATTGACTTCGTTTGCCTCAGTTTGCCATCAGACAGCGACCCCGCCCAGGCCCGCCTCGGCGGACACACCGGCGGGAAACTTCTCCTGGGCCGGTGCGGGGTGTATGACGGTCACGGCGTACGGCATGATCGGCGCCCGGAGCCGGCGCCCGCCGGCGAGCGGCGGAGAGTGCGGGGAGAGACCGGTGACCGACGAGCTTGTCCGGGTGTACCTGCCGGGGACCGTGCCGATGCTCGCCCGGCTGCGCGACGAGGGCCTGACCGTGGAGGCGGCGCACGCCGTCACCCCGGAACTGCGCGAGTGGTATGCCGAGGGTGACGAGGAGGAACTGGAGTACGTGGCCTTCACTCGGGCCGCCCAGGACGCGCTCCTCCTGTTGCGGGCCGATCCGGCCGCCCCCCGCCGGCGCGTGGTGGTCTCGGCCGACCTGCCCGCCCGCGCGGTCGGCCGGGGCGACGGCGAGCTGGGTTCCAGCGTGATCCGTCCGGCCGGGCCGGTGCCGGTGAAGTCGATCGCGGCGATCCACGTGGACGGTGCGGAGGCGGCCGAGGACGTGGCCGCCGCCGTCGACGTGGCGGCGGAGGCGCAGGCCGGCGATCCGGACGCCCGGTTCACCGTCGACGGCGTCGAGGACCACGAGCTGGAGTGGTACGACGTGACCGAGCTGGACCTGCTGCTGCGTGAGGTCGGCTGACCGCCGAGCGGCTCAGGCGGCCGGCTCGTCCTCCTCGTCGGAGTCGACGCGTGGGCCGAGCGTGCGTCCGAAGGCGATGAGCGTGGTGAGCGCGCCCACGAAGAGCACCCAGATCCCGTTGTCCACCCGGGAGGTGCCGAGCGCGGTCTGTGCCACCTGATCGGCCTCGCTGAGCGCGGCGGCCAGGTCGAGCAGCCCGCGCCCGCCGATCCGGATGATCACCTCGGTGAGCAGCAGGAGCAGCCCGGCCCCCGCGCCGGCCACCAGGTACGCCGGCCAGCGCAGCGGCGTCGCCGCGCCGTCTCGGCGCTCGGCCCGCCGGCGCGACCAGGCGAGGTAGAGGTAGGCCGCGAGGCCGGCGATCAGGCCGGCGAGCAGCGACTCCGTGCGGGAGACCCACTTGGCGGCGTCGAGCACCGACTGCTGCGTCTCCCCGGCGCCGAACAGGTCGGAGAGCGGATCCCGGGCCCGACTGAAGAGCACCACGAAGATCTGCGCGGCGAGCGTGGCGGCGGCGAAGCCGGCCACCACCCGCGCCTGGCGCGCGCCGGCCGTCGCGGCGCCGATGATCGCGGCTGCGGCCGTGGTGCCGGCGATGGTGTTGGTGGTGGCGTTGTCGGCGTACGTCAGGTTGATCGCCACCGCGGCGGCGAGCCCGACCAGCAGCCCGGTGCCGACGGTGGCCAGGAAGCGCAGGGAGGCGCGGCCGAGTCGGTTGGTGGCGGCCAGCGCGACCGCCGCGCCGGTGACCAGCGCCGCCGTGATCACGCCGGGCAGCGCGTACGCGGAGAGGCTGATCGCGGTGACCCCGGCCGCGGTCGAGGTGATCGCCTCCCGGGTGGACCAGAGCATGGCCGTCAGCCAGGCGAGTGAGAGCAGGGCCAGCGGCAGCGCGCCGGGCGCGTACTCCGGCCGTCCGGCTGCCGGCGTGGCCTCGTCGACGACATGGTCGGCGGCGGGCGGCTCGACGGCCTCGGGCCGGTCCGGCTCCGCGGCGGTGGAGCTGCCGGGCTGGTTGCTCATCGTCTCCCTTTCGACGGACGCCGGATCTCCCCGCGCCGGGCCGGGCAGGTCACCGGCCACCCAGCGTACGCGGCGCGCCCGGCCCGCCCGGGCGGGCCAGTCTTGATCGACACCACGTCGCCGAGGTGACGCCTTCCGTCGTTCGATGATGCCGCCACCTCGCCGGAGTGGAGTGGATCAACCTCGGAAAGCGGCCGGCCGGCGCGGGCGCGGGTCGGTCCGGGACGGTGACCGGCGTGGGGGAGCGAGGCGGGGCCGGCCGGGCTGGCGGGGTCCGAAGAATCGCTGGTCTAGTGAGCCTGTGGCCGACGTTTCGTCAGACGCGAGGGGGTTGGGCCGAGGGTCCGGAGACCCGGATTGTGCGCGTCGAGCGGTGCCGCACCCGGGGAGCCCGGGTCTTCGAGCGGGTCGCGTGAAACAATCGGCGCAGGTCCCGCCGCCGCGACCGGTCCGCCGCGCGGTGTCCGGCACCCGGCCGCCCGGCCGGTGCCCGCGGGTCCGGTTTCGCCATCGCCGTCGAGATCGCACAGGAGCCTGTGATGGACGCCGTCTTCTCCGTCCCCGAGCCGCGCAACGAGCCGGTCCACACCTACGAGCCCGGCAGCGCCGACCGGGAGCGGCTCCAGCGGCGGCTGGCCGAGCTGGCCGCCGAGCGGATCGAGCTGCCGATGACCATCGCCGGCGAGCAGCGGATGGCCGGCGGCGAGTCGATCGACGTGGTCCAGCCGCACAAGCACACCCACGTGCTGGGCGTCACCGGGCACGCCACCCACGACGACGCCCGCGCCGCGGTCGAGGCGGCCAAGGCCGCCGCGCCGATGTGGCGGGCGCTGCCGTTCGAGGAGCGGGCCGCGATCTTCCTGCGCGCCGCCGACCTGCTCGCCGGCCCCTGGCGCGACACGCTCAACGCGGCCACCATGCTCGGCCAGTCCAAGACCGCGGTGCAGGCCGAGATCGACGCCGCCTGTGAGCTGATCGACTTCCTCCGGTTCAACGTCCACTTCGCCCGCCGGCTCCTGGCCGAGCAGCCGATGTCCTCGGCCGGCGTGTGGAACCGCTTCGACCACCGGCCGCTGGAGGGCTTCGTCTACGCGGTCACCCCGTTCAACTTCACCGCCATCGCCGGCAACCTGCCGTCCGCGCCGGCCATGCTCGGCAACACCGTGGTCTGGAAGCCGGGCCCGACGCAGCAGTTCGCCGCGCACTTCACCATGCGGCTGTTCGAGGCGGCCGGCCTGCCGCCCGGCGTGATCAACATGGTCACCGGGCGCGGCGAGGAGGTCTCCGACGTCGTGCTCGCCGACCCAGACCTGGCCGGCATCCACTTCACCGGCTCCACCAAGGTCTTCCAGCAGTTGTGGCGGACCGTCGGCGACAACATCGGCCGCTACCGGGGCTACCCCCGGCTGGTCGGCGAGACCGGCGGCAAGGACTTCGTGGTCGCGCACATGAGCGCCGACGTGGACGCGCTGCACACCGCGCTGCTGCGGGGGGCCTACGAATACCAGGGGCAGAAGTGCTCGGCCGCCTCGCGGGCGTACGTGCCGCGCTCGATCTGGGAGGGCGGCCTGCGGGACCGGCTCGCCGCCTCCGCCGACGCGCTGACCTACGGCGACGTGACCGACTTCAGCAACTTCGGCGGCGCGGTGATCGACGACAAGGCGTTCGGCCGGCACACCGCCGCGCTGGAGCTGATCAAGGGTGACGACAGCTGCCGCGTCCTGGCCGGCGGCACCGCCGACGACTCGGTCGGCTACTTCGTCCGGCCGACGCTCTTCGAGTGCTCGGACGCCGCGCACGAGACCTTCACCACTGAATACTTCGGCCCGATCCTCGGCGTGCACGTCTTCGACGACGCCCGGTTCGACGAGGTGGTCGCCCAGGCCGAGTCGATCGCGCCGTACGCGCTGACCGGGTCGATCTTCGCGACCGACCGCCGGGTGGTCGACCGGGTGGCGGAGAAGATGCGGTACGCGGCCGGCAACTTCTACATCAACGACAAGCCGACCGGCGCGGTGGTCGGGCAGCAGCCGTTCGGCGGTGCCCGGGCCAGCGGCACCAACGACAAGGCGGGTTCCTGGCACAACCTGGTCCGCTGGACGTCGCCGCGGACGATCAAGGAGACGTTCGTCCCGCCGACCGACCACACCTACCCGCACATGGGCTGAGGTGTACGGAGGGGCCCGTCTCGACCGGGAGGCGGGCCTCTTCCCTACCCGACAGTGCACTTCGGACCGCCTAGGAGTGGCGAAAACGGCAAATCGTGGACGCCACAGCCGACAAAGTGGCAGCTTAGAGGGCATGGCGGAATCCGGAGTCAACCCGACGGCGGCGGCCCTGCTGGGTCTGCTGCACGACGGCCCGATGACTGGCGGTCAGTTGATGGCCGCTGCCGAGCGCCGGCTGGCGCCGTACTGGTCGATGACCCGCAGCCAGGTCTACCGGGAACTGCCGGTCCTGGCCGAGAAGGGTCTGGTGCGGCTCGGCAAGCCCGGGCCGCGGATGAGCCAGCCGTACGCGCTCACGGCGGCCGGGAAACGGACATTCTCCCGCTGGCTGGCGGAGAATCCCGGCCGGGACACCATCCGTAACCCGATCGCGCTACGGATGGCGTTCGGCAACCTGCACTCGTCGAGCCAGCTCAAGAACCTGTACGTCTCGGCGAACGAGTACCACACCGAGGCGCTGGCGGCGGTGCGGGAGCAGGTCAAGATCGCGAAGAAGGAGGGCGACAGCTACGACGCCAGCGCGCTGGAGTTCGCCGTCGCCTACCACAAGGCGGCGCTGTCCTGGCTGAAGACCGCACCGGTCGGCTGACCACCTGCGGCGAAGGCGCTGGCCTAGGCAGTAGTGTTGTGTGCCGTGACCGCTGCCGATTACGCCGAACAGCTCAAGGAACTCGACGCCACGCTGCGCAACATCGAGGCCGTGCTCGACCTCGACAAGCTGCGCGAGCAGAAGGCCCGCCTGGAGCAGGAGGCCTCCGCGCCCGACCTCTGGGACGACCAGGCCAAGGCGCAGCAGGTGACGTCGCAGCTGTCGTACGTCAACGGCGAGATCGGCCGGCTGGGCGACCTGCGCTCCCGGCTCGACGACGCCGGGGTGCTGCTGGAGCTGGCCGAGGCGGAGTCCGACCCGGGCGCGCTGACCGAGGTCGAGTCGGAGATCACCGGGCTGACCAAGGCCATCCAGGAGATGGAGGTCCGCACGCTGCTCTCCGGCGAGTACGACTCCCGGGAGGCGCTGGTCGCCATCCGGGCCGGCGCCGGCGGCGTGGACGCGGCGGACTTCGCCGAGATGCTGCTGCGGATGTACCTGCGCTGGGCGGAGCGCCACGGCTACCCGACCGAGGTCTACGAGACGTCGTACGCCGAGGAGGCGGGCCTGAAGTCCGCCACGTTCACGGTGAAGGTGCCCTACGCCTTCGGCACGCTCAGTGTGGAGTCCGGCACCCACCGGCTGGTGCGGATCAGCCCGTTCGACAACCAGGGTCGCCGGCAGACCAGCTTCGCCGGCGTCGAGGTGCTGCCGGTGGTGGAGCAGACCGACCACATCGACATCCCCGAGAACGAGATGCGGGTCGACGTCTACCGCTCCTCGGGCCCGGGTGGGCAGAGCGTCAACACGACCGACTCGGCGGTCCGGCTCACGCACATCCCGACCGGCATCGTGGTGACCTGCCAGAACGAGAAGTCCCAGCTGCAGAACAAGGCGTCCGCGTTGCGGGTGCTCCAGGCCCGGCTGCTGGAGCGCAAGCGGCAGGAGGAGCAGGCCAAGATGGCCGGCCTGAAGACGGACGCCGCCGGCTCGTGGGGCGACCAGATGCGGTCGTACGTCCTGCACCCTTATCAGATGGTGAAGGATCTGCGTACCGAGCAGGAGACGGGCAATCCGTCCTCGGTCTTCGACGGTGAGCTGGACAGCTTCATCGAGGCGGGAATCCGCTGGCGGAAGCGGCAGCAGCTCAGCGCTGACGGTGCGTGATCACGCTCCGACGCAGCGCGTCATCGATCTCGTTCTGACCCGGTAAATCGATGACGCGCACCGCATCTATGGGGCGTAGGGCTTGGCTCTGCGGTTACACCGCGTAGACTCTCGACCCGTGATTCAGCTTGAGCAAGTGACGAAGACGTACCCGAAGGCGTCCCGGCCTTCGCTCGACAACGTGTCCGTCTCGATCGAGAAGGGCGAGTTCGTCTTCTTCATCGGTCCATCCGGCTCCGGCAAGTCCACGATCATCAAGTTGCTGCTGCACGAGGTGACCCCCAACAAGGGCCGCGTCGTGGTCAACGGCAAGGACGTCACGTCGATGCGTTCCTGGAAGCGACCCCACTTCCGGCGTTCCATCGGCTGTGTCTTCCAGGACTTCCGGCTGCTGCCGAACCGCACCGCGTACGAGAACGTGGCGTTCGCGCTGGAGGTGATCGGCAAGACGAAGGCGGTCGCCCGTCGGGTCGTGCCGGAGGTGCTGGAGCTGGTGGGTCTCGGTGGCAAGGAGCACCGTTACCCGCACGAGCTCTCCGGTGGTGAGCAGCAGCGTGTCGCGGTGGCCCGGGCGTTCGTGAACCGGCCGCTGATCCTGCTGGCCGACGAGCCGACCGGAAACCTGGACCCGGACACCTCGATCGAGATCATGCGCCTGCTGGACCGGATCAACCGCACCGGCACGACCGTCGTGATGGTCACGCACGACTCCAACATCGTGAACCAGATGCGCCGCCGGGTCATCGAGATCGAGAGCGGCCGCATCGTGCGCGACCAGGCACGCGGCGTCTACGGCTGAGCCTGACGACGGCTCGTAGACCCTGACGACGAACACCTCACGCCGGAGAGCCGGAGGAATATCCCGATGCGGATGAAGTACGTCCTGTCCGAGGTACTGGTCGGACTGTGGCGCAACGTCACGATGACGGTTGCCATGATCATCACCATGGCGGTGTCGCTGTTCATGCTGGGCGGCAGCGGCCTTCTGTACCAGAAGGTCGGCGACATGAAGGATCTCTACTACGAGAACGTCCAGGTCTCGATCTTCCTGAAGACCGACGCGCCACAGGACCAGCGCGACGCGCTCGACGCCAAGCTCAAGGCCGACCCGCTGGTCAAGGACGTCGAGTTCGTCGACAAGGACCAGGCGTACAAGCGCTTCCAGCAGATGTACGCCGACGCGCCCGACCTGGTGAACGCGGTCAAGGCCGACCAGCTGCCGGAGTCGTTCCGGATCACGCTGAACGACCCGCAGCAGTACAAGCAGATCTACGACCAGTACAAGACCGCCGAGGGCATCGACACGATCGTCGACCAGTCCAAGCTCCTCGACAAGGTCTTCGGCGTGCTGACCGGCATCCAGAACGGCGCGCTGGCGCTGGCGATCGTGATGGCCGCCGCCGCCCTGCTGCTGGTGGCGAACACCATCCAGGTGGCCGCGTACAGCAAGCGGCGTGAGGTCGCGGTCATGAAGCTGGTCGGCGCCTCCAACTGGTTCATCCAGGCGCCGTTCGTGCTGGAGGCGGTGGTGGCCGGTCTGATCGGCTCCATCCTCGGCCTGCTCGCGCTGATCGGCGTGAAGACGCTGGCGGCCGGCAGCTCGATGGCGGCACTGGAGGGGCTGATCACCCCGATCTCCTGGTCCGAGATCTTCCTGACCTTCCCGCTGATGGCCGCCGTCGGTGGCCTGGTCAGCGCGATCACCGCCTGGGTCACGCTCCGCTTCTACCTGCGGGTCTAGGTACCGTACGGCTCTCGCCGAGAGCCCTCCCGTGCCGGAATAAACGGCGCGGGAGGGCTCTTGTGGTTCCGGTAGCATGATCTTCGCTCGCCGGCCGCCGGTCGGGAGCCGATCGGAAGGGGGTGGCGCCGGTGCCACGGGAGAAGGGGCGCAAGGTGGTCGCCTCCAACAAGAAGGCACGCCACGACTACGCCGTCCTCGACACCTACGAGGCGGGCATGGCGTTGACCGGCACCGAGGTCAAGTCGCTGCGGGCCGGGCGGGCGTCGCTCGTCGACGCGTTCGCCCAGGAGCGTGACGGCGAGCTCTACCTGCACGGCATGCACATCCCGGAGTACGCGCAGGGCACCTGGACCAACCACGAGCCCCGACGGACCCGCAAGCTGTTGCTCAACCGGCTGGAGATCGACCGGCTGCTGGGCAAGCTCAAGGAGAGCGGCCTGACGTTGGTGCCGTTGCAGGTCTACTTCTCCGACGGCTGGGCGAAGGTGGAGATCGGCCTGGCCCGGGGTAAGAAGTCGTACGACAAGCGGCAGGACCTCGCCAAGCGGGACGCCGACCGGGAGATCGCCCGGGCGGCGGGCCGGCGGGGCAAGGGCATGGACGACTGAAACATCCGGTTCGTCCGGTTGCCAGCTCGCCGGGCCGGCCTCGGGATGAATCCGGTTGCGGCAGGCGTTACGCTAGTCGGTGCCACCACAAGCGGTGGCCTGTCGAGGGGGTGACTGGTTTCGACTTCGTACGCAGCGACAGGGGAAGCGAGCCGAGGAAGCCGACGTCGTCTCGAGAATCGGTCGTCGGAAACCAATAAGCGCCAAGAACAATCGCGCTGACTTCGCTCTCGCCGCCTGAGGCGAGTAGCAAGTCTGTCGGCCTGGGAGCGCCTTCGACCCAGTTAGCCGGCATCAGCTAGAAGGCTGGCCAATCGGACCCGGTCGCGGGGTCCGTGCGGCGAGATCAATCAGCGACTGGGCCCGTCACACCAACTTGCTCGCGTGAGCGGTGGGGCCGAGTAGAGGCACAGCGAGCTGCGCTCGGAGAAGCCCTGACAAACCGGCGAAGGACCCGGGTTCGATTCCCGGCACCTCCACCACCCGGCCTGTGCGCCCCGGTCCACCGGACCGGGGCGCACAGCCGTCTCCGGCGGTCGGTATCCGGTTCTGGCGTGGCCAGCGGGGTGCTCGGGGCCGGTGGGACGAATGAGGCAGATGAGTTGTCGCCGATGCCTGGACACGGCGGGCGGGCAGGCTCACCATCGCGGTACGCGGTTTCGCGCGCAGCGCGGGAGGTGTCCGATGGCCACCCATCCGATCCAGCAGCCGACCACGGTGCTCAGCCGGGCGCTGGCCGCCCCGGGGCAGCGGTGGCGGGAACAGCTCGTCGTTCAGCTCGGCCCGGTCCGGCGCGGCTTCACCGAACACGTCCGGGTCACCGAGGGGCCGTCCGGACGGTACGCCGACCTGCTGCGCACCGCGCCCCGGCTGCACCGGGGCGTACGCCTGCTGGTGGGCGAACACACCGCGATCGTCGCGGCGCTGGCCGCGCTCCAGCACGCCGCCGTGCTCCCGTCGGTCTCCGCCGAGGAGCTGCGTGAGCAGACCGGCAACCTGCTGCGCGCGCTCGACCGGCACCGGCGGCGCGGCGCCGACCTGCTCTGGGAGGCGTACCAGGCCGACCTGGGCGGCGAGGACTGAGGAGCCGGGGAACCGATCGGGCGGGCGCGGCGTCCGATCCGTATGCGCCGATCTCTCGCCCTGCTCGGGCTGCCGCTGCTGGTCCTCTCCGGTTGTGCCGCGCCCGGCGCCGGATCCGGCTCGGCGCCGCCCGCCGGCCCCGACCGGCGTCCCGCGTTCACCCAGCGGGCCGAGGAGGTGGCCGGGCGCTGGCGCCCCGGGCCGCAGTGGCGCGCCGGATACGTCCCGCTCCAGGACGCCACCGTGCTCACCGGCGACCCGGGCTTCACCGACGAGACGAAGGTGGCCTTCGCCGCCGGTTGGTACCGGGACCAGATCCGGATGCCGGCCGCCGTGCCACCGGACGGCACGATCCGGTTCCCCGACGGCGTGCTGCGGGTGCCGCTGGTCAGCGCCGCCGACGCGTACGCCCAACTGGACCAGGGAGACCCGCCGACGTGCGACGGCCGGCCGGGAGCGCCGTCGGGGCCCGGACGACCGGGGGCGGGTGGCCCCACCGTCGAACCCGGCCCGGACGCCCCGATGTCGACGACCGCGCCCACCCCGTGCGTCCCGCTCACCGTGACCGCGGCGCGGCTGGGCAGCGCGCCGGTGTGGACCAGTCGGGGCCGGGTCGAGGTGCCCGCGTGGCTGTTCACGGTGGACGAGCTGTCCGTACCCGTGGCCCGGCTCGCGGTCGCGCCACGCGCGGTCGGCGAGGCGCCCGGAGGCGCGGCCGACGGCCGCCCGCTGCCGGACGGTCTGGCCGCCGCGCAGGAGCTGCGGGCGGTGGACGGCAACCGGCTGGACTACGTGGTCGGCGTCGGGGCCTGCGACGGCGCGCCCACGCCGCTGCTGCTGGAACGGCCGGACGTGGTGGTGGTCGGCGCCTCGGTGGTCAGGTCCACCGGCATCTGCACCATGCAGCTCGCCATGAAACCGGTGAGCGTCACGCTCGCCGCCCCGCTCGGCGCCCGGACCGTGCTGGACGTCGGCACCGGCGCCCCGCTGATCGTCCGGGCCGGCTGAGTCACAGGATCCGGGGCACCTCGGTGCTGATCGGCGCCGGCAGCACCGTGGGCCGGTCCGCGGCGAGCGCGTCGGCCAGCGCCGGGCCGAGCCCTTCCGGCGACACCAGCGGCACGGCCGCGCAGCCGTAGCCACGCGCCACCGCGGCCACGTCCAGCCCCGGCAGGTCCAGCCCCGGCACGCCCGGCGTGTGCTTCAGCTCGGCGAACGCCTTGAGGATCGCGTACTGCTGGTTCACCGGGACCACGACGGCGAGCGGCAGCCGCAGCCGCGCGGCGGTCCACAACGCCTGCACGGAGTAGTGGAACGAGCCGTCGCCGATCACCGCGACCACCGGCCGGCCGCGTCCGGTGTCCCGCTCGGCGAGCGCCAGGCCCACCGCCGCCGGCAGTCCGAAGCCCAGGCCGCCGCTGGCCATGGTGAAGTACGAGCGCGGCCGGTCGATCCGGAGCCGGCGACGCAGCGCGGACAGGTTGGACGGTGACTCCTGCACCAGCACGCCGTCCGCCGGCCAGGCGTCGGCCAGCGCGGCGAAGAGCGCGTCCGCGCCGGGCGGCTCGGAGGGCTCCGGCGGTGGCGGCGGGTCGCGCGGCGGTGGCGCCGGCCGGTCGGTAGGCGGCAGCAGCTCCCGTAGCGCGGCCATGGTCAGCCCGGCATCGCCGAGCAGGCTCTCCCCGACCGGGGCCCGGGCCGCCTCGTCCGGGTCGTCGGTGACGTGCAGCAGCCGGGCGTCGCCGGGCAGGTAGTCGCCCGGCACGTGCGGGTAGTAGCGGAACACCGGGGCGCCGACCACCAGCACGGTGTCGTGGCCGCGCAACGCCTCCGACAGCGGCCCGATCGCGTACGGCAGCACGCCCCGGAACTGCGGGTGGCGTTCCGGGAAGACGCCCCGCTCCGGCGCCGGGGCCGCCCAGACCGGGGCGGCCAGCCGCTCGGCCAGCGCGACGGCGGCCGGCCACGCGCCGGCCCGGTCCACCGCCGCGCCGAGCACCAGCACCGGCGCGCGGGCGGCGGCCAGCGCGGTGGCGAAGCCGCGCAGCCGGTCCGGGTCCGGTCCGATCCGGGTGGCGACGGTACGGGCCTGCGGCGGCGGGTCGGCGGTCCGGTCCCAGTCGTCCATCGGCAGGGAGAGGAAGACCGGGCCGGCGGGGGGCTGCACCGCCGACGCGTACGCCCGCATGAAGGCCGCCGGGATGTCCTGCGCGCGGGTCGGCTCGTGGGCCCACTTGACGTACGGCTGGGCCAGCTCGACCGCCCGGGGGCTGGCCAGCCGGGGTTCGATCAGCAGCATCTCCCGGGTCTGCTGGCCGGCGCTGACGATCAGCGGGGTGCGGTTGTGCCAGGCGGTGACCAGGTTGCCCATGCCGTTGCCGGTGCCCGGCGCGGTGTGCAGGTTGACGTGCGCGGGCCGGCCGGTGCCCTGGGCGTAGCCGTCGGCCATGGCGACGGCCGACGCCTCCTGGAGCGCGTGCACGTAGTGGAAGTCGGCCGGGAAGTCGGCGAGGAACGGCTCCTCGGTGGAACCGGGGTTGCCGAAGACGGTGGTCAGCCCGAGCGCGCGCAGCAGGTCGTAGGTCGCCTCGCGCACCGTCGCCATCGCCTGAATCTAGCGGGCGGAAGCCGACTTTTCGGGCGCTTCGCCGGGGCTCAGGGCAGCGGGAACGGGAGTTCGATGCCGTCCAGCGCGGCCCCGCAGGGGCAGTCCCGTTCGGCGGGCAGCGCGGCGACCGCGTCCAGCAGCAGCGCGCGCAGCCGGTCGGTGTTCTCCGCGAAGACCCGGAACACCTCCTCCTGGGTGACCGAATCGCCCGCCTCGACGCCCGCGTCCAGGTCGGTGACCAGCGCGATCGACGTGTAGCAGAGCGCCAGCTCGCGGGCGAGCACCGCCTCCGGATGCCCGGTCATGTTGACCACCGCGCCGCCGATCGAGGTGAACCAGCGCGACTCCGCCCGGGTCGAGAAGCGCGGCCCCTCGACGACCACCACCGTCCCGCCGTCCACCGCCGGCACGCCCCGGCCGGCCGCCGCGTCCAGCAGCGTCCGCCGACCCGCCGGGCAGTACGGATCGGCGAAGGAGACGTGCACCGCGCCCCGGTCGTAGTAGGTCTGCGCGCGCCCGCTGGTGCGATCGATCAGCTGGTCCGGCACCACGAACGTGCCCGGGCCCAGCTCCGGCCGGAGGCCGCCGACCGCACAGGGCGCCACCACCTGGCGTACGCCGAGGGAGCGCAACGCCCAGAGGTTGGCCCGGTAGGGGATCCGGTGCGGCGGGTGCCGGTGGTCGCGTCCGTGCCGGGGCAGGAACGCCACCCGACGCCCGCCCACCTCGGCGATCGTGACCGGATCCGACGGCGCGCCGTACGGGGTGTCCACGACGTGCTCCACCCCGTCGAGCAGGGCGTACAGACCCGACCCGCCGATCACCGCCAGTTCGGCCTCCGCCGCCATCCGATGCTCCCTCGATCCGTTGCGATCACCCGCCGGTCAGACCTTAACCAGCGGGCGGGACGCAAGCTATGGTGCGTGACATGGCGTTGACAGGGTGGACGGTCGACGGCGTCGGGCCCGCACGGGCGCACGACTGACGGGTGTCGGACATGCAGGGTGAGGGGCAGGCGATCGGTGGCCGAGCCATGGAGTCGATGACCGGACGACTGCTGGTCGCGACACCCGTGCTCAAGGACCCGAACTTCGACCGTACGGTCGTGTTGCTCGTCGCCCACGAACCCGGCGGCGCCCTCGGCGTGGTGCTGAACCGGGCCACCGAGGTCCCGGTGGCCGACGTCCTCGGCGACTGGAGCGACCTAGCCCGCGACCCCGCGGTGCTCTTCGAGGGCGGCCCGGTCCAGCCCGACTCCGCCATCTGCCTGGCCCGGATGCGCCACCCGGTCAGGCCGGTGAAGGGTTTCCACCGGGTCTCCGGCGCGGTCGGCACCATCGACCTCTCGGTCGACCCGGAGAAGCTGCGCGACGCCGTCGGCGGGATCCGGGTCTTCGCCGGCTACTCCGGCTGGGGCGCCGGGCAGTTGGAGCGGGAGATCGAGGAGGGGTCCTGGTTCGTGCTGGACGCGCTGCCCGGTGACGCCTTCGTCGACCGGCCGGATGATCTCTGGCCGATGGTGCTGCGCCGGCAGGGCGGGATGATGGCGGCGGTGGCCCACTTCCCGCCCGACGTGGCGCTCAACTGACCCCGTCCGGGGGACCCCCGCGAGATGACCATGCCTGAGGGCGTGTGTATAGTTCTTCCCGTGCCCGGGCGACCGGGGACGATCGCAAGGGGCCGTGGCGCAGCTGGTAGCGCACCACACTGGCAGTGTGGGGGTCAGGGGTTCGAGTCCCCTCGGCTCCACCTTGTGTTTGTGCATGTCAAGCGGCACCTCTCATTGAGAGGTGCCGCTTTTCTTGATCTTTTGGTCACAGTTTTGGTCACAACTACACCCCACACTCCCACTCGGGCGACAAGATCGGCAACCGGTTCCGGACCGCGCCCTACCTGGTGTTTTATGTGGCCCGTGGTGCAAAGGCTTGCAAGAGCGAAAATGTGGGGCATGATCACGCAGTGGAGATGTTTTCTGAGCCGATATATAACGAACGTCGTTTCGCCACCTATGCACAGGTAAAGGGTATTTCGATCTGATTTAGCGCGTGCTGCCGGAAAGATCAGCTCGGCGCTCAGGGTTTGGCTCTGGGCTGCGGGCCGCACAGCCTCTGGGTACGTCTGCAGCAGGATGTGCAGCACGCCAGCATCTGGATCTCCCCGCAACGCCGCAACTACGCCATGACGGACGGCAGCGATCTTGGCGTAGTCATAAAGGTGGCGGCGGACTGAGTCATATCTCTCGCCACTGCGCTTGGATCCGTCGGTGACACGTCGGTTCGGCCTCTACTTCAGGCTGCGCTTGACGATCCTCACGAGGAAGCCCGTCTTGCTGCAGACGAATCAACGACTCGGGACACTAGTTCATCCCCGTCTCGCTGCGACCGGTAACCGCCAAGACCATAGAGCAAGCCGTCGACGAGTGCCCCAGCGTTTCGATCCTGTAGAACACCCGTGGCCGGCGGATGCTCCATTGGGCATCGCCTATATAGCAGACCGCCTAAGAGGACACTTCACCCAATCGCCCAAGCGACCATTCTGCAGTACGCGGCGAGGGATTCGAGGATTTCGGCGGCGGTGCGGGTCCATACGAACGGTTTCGGGTCGGCGTTCCAAGCGTCGATCCATGCGCGCCCGTCGGCTTCGAGAGCGGCTACGCTGCGATGGGTGGAACGACCCGTAACCTGCATGAGGACCTGCCGTTGGAGGTGGCGATCGCGGCGACGGAGACCATCCAGCGGGCGATAGCTGTCAACCCGTATAGGGCAGGCAAGCCTCTCGACGAACCTTTCGACGGTTTAAAAAAGCGAGTCGTTGAGATCCAATCGACGATCCGCCACCGGAGCGACGCCTACCGTTCGTGGCGGAGGAGTCGAGATCATCGGGGACAGTCAGGCACGCAGACCGTAGTAGGGCCGCGTTCCTCGACGGAGGGAGTGGTCCTCTACCTCATTCGTAGTGGTAGCGGCACTGCGCAATCTGCACTGTGTCGTCCATGATCCGGTATACGAGGCGGTGTTCCTGGTCGATGCGTCTCGACCAGAATCCCGCCCAGTTGCCGCGGAGCTGCTCCGGCTTGCCGATGCCTTCGTGGCCGTTGCGTCGGATGTCCTCGATCAACGCGTTCACTCGTTTGAGCATCTGGCGATCTCGTTGCCAGGTCAGATAGTCTTCCCAGCCTCGGCCGGCGAACTGCACCTTCACGCTGCCGACGCCTCGCCTGAACTGGCGTCGGGGTCGATCAGGTCGTGCATCTCCCCACCCCCGTTACGCAGCTCTTCGACGGCTTCGTTCAGACGGCGCGCGTTGGCCGGGCTGGCCATCAGGTAGGCCGTCTCCTTCAACGACTCGTACTCGCGCAGCGAGATGATGACCGCGGCCTCACGGCCGGAGCGGGTGACCACCACCTCCTCGGCGTCGTCCACGACATGGTCGAGCATCTTGGCCAGGTTCTGCCGGACTTCCGAGTAGGGAACGGTGCGCATGCTGCTGCCTCCCAAACGTTACGTACAATAAATTGTACAAGCTTCCCGGGGCTGCTCGTCAGATGGTCCAACGTCTGGCCTTGAACTTGTCGATCAGGCTCACGAGCGGCGCGGGCGTAGCGGGAGCGGATCGCCGGCGATCGTGGCGAAGTGGTTCGCATGGTGGTATCCACCGGACCACCTTGTGTTTATGCAGGTCAAGTGGCACCTCTCATCGAGAGGTGCCGCTTCTCTTGATCTTCTGGTCACGGATTCGGTCACAGCTGCGCCCCACACTCCCACCCGGGCGTACACCACCGAAGCCACCTGTGACCCCGACGGCTCAGCGGCCACGACCATCCCGCCCACGGCCGGCGGCCTCCCAGCCGAAACCCTCACCTACAGCTACAACGACGCCACCTACCACCTACGCCTGGGACGCCACCGTCTCCCGCCGGCTACTTGGGCTCATGGAGGAAACGCCGATGGTGGCGACCGCCGGCCCTGTAGAGCGTAAGTGGCGGCGGGGGCACGTACTACTGGTGGTCGCCTGCCTAATGGGCATGATTGCAACGCCGTCTCGGCTGCGGCCCAGCCATCTGGCTTCGCCTTTCCGGGGTGGCCGGCGTCGCACGCTCCACAACTCGCTTGTCCCGACCGGCGACTGACCGATGAGAACCGAGAAACGAGGAGGGCCGGCAGTGGAGAGCCCGTTCGGCCGGCGAGAGTTGAAGCTGGTCCTCGCGGTTGTCCTGGGCACCCTTCTGATTGGCGGAGGGATGCTGCTCACCGTTCGGCTGAACGAGGCGATCGACGAGCGGGTTCGCGTCGGCGCCGAGACGACAGGCCAAGTGGTCCACGTCGAACGGTTCAGGATCAGCCGGTCGTTCTCCGCCACGAGGTTGACTGTGGACTACACGTTCGACGGCGTGCGGTACCGAAAGCGGTTCTCCAGCGAACTCGACCAGAGTGAGTTCCGCGTCGGGGAGTTACTCGACGTACGCGTCGACCGGACGGATCCGACCCGGGCTGCCACGCCCGACGGGTACGCGACGGAGGATCTGCTCCTGCAGGCGCCGACCGTCCTGGCAGGCCTCGGCATCGTCGTAATCGTGATCTCGCTCGCGTTGATCAGAACGGGCCCCCGGCACGATTAGGCGGGCTGGCGGGACCCGACTGCCGCCCCGGCCCTGGGTCGGGCGGCAGGTCCGCGCGGAGTCGTCGACTCATGGATGGTCAACGAGCCCTGAACCACCTCGCCGAGCGCATCCGAGCGCACCGTAGCCAGCGCCATCGGTGCTCACCCTTCCGAGACGGCTGCCCCCACACTTTGGCGTTTCACAGGGGGCGTCACAAATCAAGCTCGAGTGTGCGGGTCAGGGGTTCGAGTCCCCTCGGCTCCACCCTTGAAATACAGGTCAGCGGCCTGGTCGAGTGATCATCGACCGGGTCGCTGATTCGTCTTCCGGCGCGGTGTCCGTCACTCAGTCGTTCAGCACGGCTCCCGGGGCCCAGACGATCCGATAGCGCTTGCCGTCCGCGGTGGTGGTGGCCCAGACCTGGACGTCCTCGTACGGATCCTCCGCGACCACCTCGACCACCGCGCCGGAGGACGCCTCGCCCACCTGGTGCGGCACGCCCCCGGCGACCACCTCGACCGTCCGCTTCGCCGGGGCCCACACCAGCACGAAGAGCCGCCCGCCCGAGCGGTGGGCCACCGTCAGGCCCAACCCGTCGCCGGCGGACCGGACGGCCGCGCAGACCTCGTCACCGACGGCGCAACCGAGGTCGTACGACAGGTAGTCCGACAACCGGCGCGGCGCACCGCCGTCCGGCACGGCCCACACCTCTGCCGCCTGCCCGCCGAGGGCGCGTTCCTCGGCGCGGGCCGTCCGCCGCACCACGACAAGTGTCTCGGCGCCGGTCCGGCCGCTCGCGACGACCTGGTCCGCGGTGACCGGCCGGCCGCCGGCCCCGGTGATCCCGCTCAACGCCGGGTCGATGCTCGAACCGGCCCGGTCCGCGCCGCCGGTCCCGGCCGGACGGGTCAGCGGCAGCAGCGCGACGCCCGCCGCCAGCACGACGGCGAACGCCCCGACGGAGAGTGCGAGGTTGCGGCGCCGGCGGGCGCGACTGCGGGCGACGACCCGCGTGGCGAGTCCCGGCGGCAGCGTCACCGTCTCCACGGCGCGGTCGAGCAGGTCGGCGACATCGCGTTCACGCATGGTTCTCCTCCTCGACGTCGAACGACAGCGCCCCGGTCCGGGTGAGACCGGTGCGGAGCCGGTACAGCCCTCTCGACGACTGGCTCTTCACCGCACCGACGGAACAGCCCAACTCGGCGGCGGTCTCGCTTTCCGTACAGCCCAACCAGTACCGCAGGACGACAATGGCCCGCATCCGGGGCGGGAGCTGCCGTAGCGCCGCCAACAACACCTGCCGGTCGTCCACCCGACCCAACTCGTCCGGCTGCGCCACATCCGCCGGCAGTTCGGCGGCCCGCCGTTGTCTCCAGGGCGATCGCCAGCGACTGATCAGGCGATTGGTCATCGCACGGCGCAGGTACGCCTCCGGCTGACCGTCCCGAATCACCCGCCAGCGGGGGTACGCCTGGACCAACACCTCCTGGAGCAGGTCCTCGGCGTCCGCCCGCTGACCGGTGATGAGCACGGCGAAGCGGAGCAACCGGGGCCCGCTGTCGGAGACGAAGGTGCCGAAGTCGTCGCTCATGCGGGCTCCATGTCTTGATAACGCCACAGCCGGCTCGAAGGTTGAGTGGCCGGACCGAAGACGCGTGCCCACCTCCCCGGGGCACGTCCGGCCGCTACCGAACCGCCACGATGACGGTCAGCTCGATCAGGACGGCAGCCCAGCAGAGGCCGACGATCAGCATCCGGCGTCGGGCGAACTGGGCGTCCCACCGTGAGGCGTTCCCCGAGCGGACGGCAGACCTGACCATGAAGGTGCGGCCGAGCCCGAAGGAGGCGCCGAGCAGCGGGGCGGCCCACCAGGGGCTGACGAGGATCGCCAACGCAACCAACAGATACGGCAACTGGGTGGGCACGAAGGTGCGTAGCCCGGTACCCATCTCGAAGCCGAATTGCAGCGCGCCCGAGCCTTCGGATCTGACCATGATCGCGCTGGGGACCTGGCGTGCGTTCTGCGGGAGCCGAAAAGGTACCAGTCGTGTTTCGCACAGCAGTGTCACCACGAGCGCAACGAGGAAAAAAATCTCGCGGGCCGTCGCCGGCAGCGTCTGCACGACGGCAGCCGGAAAAAGGATCAGCGTCCCGCTCGCGGCGCCACCGATCACCAAGCCGTAATTGAAGTAGTTCACGTTCTTCGTTCCTCGCCAGACCGACGAGGTCAGCAGCGCCGCTGAATTGTGGCTTCAAACGGAGCCGGACGTGGAGTATCCGGCGCTCACCCCTACCGCGCAGGCCGCGACGAGCACGGTGCCGACGGCGAACGGCGACAACGTGGAGAGAAGCGCGATCAGGACGGCCGTGGCCAGCACGGCCACTGCCATCGACAGGGGTGAGTGCAGGCGCTGGTGCCGCACTCGCGTCTGCGCGGTCATCCCGCGCTACACCAGCTTCTTGCAGCAGGTCGTGTAGGGGCCGTTCTTCTGTCCGGTTGCGTGGTCCATGGTGTAGTAACGCCCGTCCCAGCAACGGGTCTGCACATCGCTGCTGTTGATCCAGTACCAGCCGGCGTAGCCGCCACAGGCGGGCTCCCAGCTGTAGAGCCGGTCATAGGTGCCCATGTTGACCGTGTCATTGCGGTGCCGGCCGTCCGTGCCGCAATAGGTGGAGCTGATGTAGGTGCGGCCCCAGCACGGAGTGTCACCGCTGACGTCGATGCCCATGCACGCCGTCGGGTGCAGCGTGATCCGGTCCCCTTTGGCGGCGAAGGCGGGCACCCGTTCGCCGACCCAGGTGAACATCGTCACCGCCAACGCGCCCCCGCCGACGATCAACGTGCGGAGGAAGGAGCGCCGCTCGATGCCGGTCCGGGGCGCCGGACGTTCAGCGGTCGCGCCGCCGGGCCGACCTGCCATGGGGGTGGCGGCTGTCCCGACGCCCCCTGCCTCCGGTTCGAATTCGATTGTCGGGATGCGGTCGAGCAACGAAGCCATGCGGAACACCTTCCTTCCGTCGGAGCCTGGCGGTCACGGTGAGACGAGGTCGAGAAGCGACGCGCACATGTCCTCGAGCCGGGTGGCCGAGCCGACCGGTTCGGCCGATTCGATCCGCCCGGATGCGTCGATCAGCAGCAACGCCGGCTGGTACGCGAGCAGCAGCGGTGCGGACAGCTCAGAGCCGAGCATCGCGCTCGGCGCGCCTCGGTCGGTCCACACCGTCGAATCGTCGATGCTGAGCAGCACCGTCCTGTGCCCGGCGGCGGTCAGCCGCGGCGCGATGGCCAGCCACGACGGCAGCACCTGCTCGCAGGTGGCGCAGGTGGCGCTGACGACCAGCACGACGGTTCTGCTGGTCGACGTCGACGCGGCCAGCTCGGGGTAGGTGAAGTTGTCGTCGGTGGAGCTGACCGTCCTGAGTTCCTTGATCTGCGTCAGCAGCGCGGTGTAGCCCAGGAAGAGCAGCACGATGGCCACCCAGGACACGGCCACGGCGGCCGCCAGGATCGAGGTCACCTAGGACCACCGCACCGCGAGGGTGGCCAGGAGCGTCTCCTGCCCGCTCCTGGTTACCGTCCGGTCGCGACCCAGGTCGTCGTCGACCACCGCGACCGTGTTGTCGCCGGCCAGGATGAACTTGCTCTGGCCGGGTTCCCCGGTGGGAGAGGATATCGTCTTGCGCCAGAGTTGACCGGCCGCGACCGCGAGACCCGGTTGGTCCGGCACCAGCCCCGTCGCCTCGTTCCGCGGGTACATCGTCACCATTCCCGCATCGCTGAACTTGACGCCGAAGAGACCCCACATGACGACGTCGCTGCCGGCGGAAGGACGGAGGCGTAGGCCGTCGGCGCTGTCCTGCATCCTGAGTTGGTCGAGCAGGAGGATGACGTCGGCGAGCCGGGGTGGGGCACCCGGACCACCGAACACGAGGCTGTGGTGACGGGACTCCCAGGTGACGAGGTAGCCCTCACCCTCCGGCGAGACGGCCAGGATCAGCGGGTGCGACCGGTAGGTGAGCCGCTCCCGGACCTGGTAACCACCCGCCTCGACGGCGCCAGCCGCATAGTCGCGGTGCCCGATCGCCACCGATATCGCGAACGACTTGCTTGTCAGCCTCGCATGCCAGAACCACTCCTCCTGAAGCGATTCACAGGCGCAGGAAATGGTCCACCTGCGGCCGTCGGGCGCCAGCGCGCTCTGCGTCCTCTGCGAGAGGGGCATCCGTCGCTCCTTTCCTCAGTGCCGGACGAGGGTGGCTGGCCGGCGAGCTTTGACCGTCCCGCGCCTCCGAGGAGGCCGACCTTAACCGATATCGATCTCGGTGAGGCGCCCCGGTGAAGAAATTACGCTTATCGCTCTTGACCGCTAATTCGGAATACTCTCCACGAAGGGGGATCGGTGCCCAAGCCTCACGGTGACGACGGCTGACCGGTCAACCGCCCGAACGGCCGGTGACCACCAGGGCCCAGCACAGCGCGCCGAAACCGGCCGTGCTGGCCAGCGCCCGGACCACGTTCCCGGCCACCCAGGTGGCCTCGAAGCGCTGTCGAGCGGCCGCCAGGTCGGCCGCGCCGGCCGCCGCGAGCGCGTCGTTCAGCGGCACGTTGACCGCCGCGGTGACCGCGAACATCACCAGGTAGAGGAGCAGCCCGGCGACGATCCACGGCAGCGCCGGCCGGCTCGCGCCGTACCGGGCCAGGATCGCCGAAAGCGCGGCGAGCACCGGCGTACCCAGGAAGATCAGCAGGAAGAGGCCGTTGACGATGGTCACGTTGATCCGTTGCATCGCGTCCACGAAGGTGCGGTCGTCGGCGCCCCGCAACGCCGGCATCACGGCGTAGGAGAAGGCGGCGAAGAGCCCGGCCATCAGCCCGGCTCCGACCGTGGCCGCGAGCAACGACAGGTGCTGCACGAGTCGCATGTGCTCATCCAACCGCCGCTCGATGAGACGGCCCATGGTCAGAACGCGCGATCCTGTGTGTAATCGTCTCCGTGGACGCCGTTGCCGGCCTGCTCGACGGGCCCCGCGCATGGGGGGCCTTCCTGCTCCGCTCGATCCTGACCCCGCCCTGGTCGATGCTGATCCGGGACGAGGCGCCGCTCACCCTGGTCGCGGTGGTGCGCGGGGACGCCTGGCTCGTGCCCGAGCGCGGCAGCGCGGCGTCGCTCGCCGCCGGCGACGTGGCGATCGTGCGCGGCCCCGACCCGTACACCGTCGCGGACGACCCGGCCACGCCGCCGCAGGTGGTCATCCACCCGGGCCAGCGCTGCACCACGCCGGACGGGCGCGAGCTGTTCGAGATGACGCGGCTGGGCGTACGCACCTGGGGCAACGGCCCGGACGGCCGGACCGTGCTGCTCACCGGCACGTACCCGGTCCGGGGCGCGGTCGGGCGGCGGCTGCTGGACGCGTTGCCGACGCTGGCGGTCGTTCCGCGCGCGTCCTGGGACTCCCCGCTGGTCCCGCTGCTGGCCGCCGAGATCGTCAAGGACGACCTCGGTCAGGAGGCGGTGCTGGACCGGCTGCTGGACCTGCTGCTCATCGCCGCGCTGCGGGAGTGGTTCGGCCGGCCCGGCGCGGCGGCGCCCGCCTGGTACCTGGCGCACGCCGACCCGGTGGTCGGTCGGGCGCTGCGGATGCTGCACCACGATCCCGCCCGGCCGTGGACGGTGGCGTCGCTGGCCGCCGAGGCCGGGCTCTCCCGGGCGGCGCTGGCCCGGCGCTTCACCGGTCTGGTCGGCGAGCCGCCCATGTCGTACCTCACCGGGTGGCGGCTGGCGCTCGCGGCGGACCTGCTGCGCGAGCCCGGCGCCACCGTCGGCGCGGTGGCCCGCCGGGTCGGCTACGGCAGCTCGTTCGCCCTGAGCGCCGCCTACAAACGCCGGTACGGCGTGAGCCCGCGCCAGCACTCGCGGGGCATCCCCGGAGAGCCGATGTGGACGGGCCCCCCTTGATCGGCGGGCCGGCTGGTCCCCGCCGACCCGGGCCACGGCGTGCGCGGCCCGGGTCGGTCGAGGTCAGCGGGGGCGTCGGGTCTTCGGCAGGTCGAACTGGTCCGCGCGGCGGCAGTCCTTCGGGCCGCCGACCGCGGCCGGGCCGACCCGGTCGAGGGCCTGGCGGGCGCGGTGCCGGCCCAGGTTCCAGCCGTACCAGGGGTCGGGCTCGGCGAGTTCGTCGGCGATCCAGCTCAACGTGCAGCGGCGCACCGGGTCGGGCAGCTTGGTCAGGGCGGGCGTGGCGTCGGCGGAGAGCGCCCGCAGGTACCAGGCGTCGATCTTGCCGGTCTGCTCGTACCGGAGGGTGTTGCGCCGGGCCGCGTAGTCCTCCGGGTTGAGCACCGCGAGGCCGAGCAGCATCGCCACGGTCAGCGCCACGGTGGTGCCCGGGATCCACCTGCCCTGCCACCGCACGCCGGCGGCCAGGATCATCAGGAAGACCGCGCCGAGCAGCATCTCGAACGCCATCACGAAGATCCGCTCGCCGGTGAAGCTGTAGACCTTCTGGTAGGTCCACATCCGGGACAGCGCCGACACCACGATCACCACGCTCAGCACACTGAGCAGCCCGAGCAGCACACGCAGCAGCGTGCGCTCGATGGGCCGCTCCCGGACGGCCCAGCGGGTCACGCCGCCGAGCACCGCCACGGTCAGCAGCGTGACGAAGAGCAGCTGCCAGAAGCCGCTGCGCGCGTATTCGGCGTAGCTGAGCCCGGCGACCCGCTGCACGTGCCGCTGGCCGCCGAAGAGCGTGGTGAACTGCACCACCACGAAGCCGGAGAAGAGCAGGGTCAGCGCCCCGATGGCCGGTGCCCACTCCAGCAGGCTGAGCCGACGCCCGTTCGTCCGGTCCACGGTGGACAGGTCGGGCGGGGCGGCGAGCGTGTAGACCGCGGCGACCGCGATCAGCCCACCGACCGCGGCCAGGAACAGGCCACGGAACACCACGCCGAGGTCGATGTCGGGCACGAGCGCGCTCAGCGCCTCGGAGAACGCCGCGTCGGCCGAGGCGAGCAGGCTGCCGAAGACGACCAGCACCACGAGCGTGGCGACCACCGAGACGGTGACCCTGCGGACCGTCGTGGCCGCCGGCGAGGTGGCGATGTGCCGGCGGACCCAGGGCAGGCCGCGCAGCGCCGCGAACGGCGTGGCGACCAGGCCGAACAGGATCGAGCGGACCAGCCGGCCGCCGACGATCGCCAGGGTGGCGCAGCCGAGCGCGCCGAGCACGCAGAACGTCACCAGCCACCAGGCGTTGCGGAACGCCGGCACGGCGAGCAGGGCCAGGGCCGCCGCGGCCCAGCCGGCACGGATCAGCCGGTCGGCGCGGGGCAGCGCGGCGGTCCGGGTCCGGACCGCCAGCAGCACCCCGAGCGTGAGCGTGAGCCAGCCGAGGAACCAGCCGATGCCGACCCGGCTCAGCGGCACGAAGACCGCGCTGCCGAGCGCGCCGGCCAGCACCGCGAGCGGCACCGCTCGCCCGGTGGCCGGCTTCGGCCCGGGCCACCGGGTGCCGAGGAAGGAGGTGCGGGGCGTCGGTGGCCGGGAGCTCCAACCCGGCGGCGGCGGGTAGGTGGCCCAGGGCCGCATGTCCTGGTACGCCCCCGGCGCGCCGGGCGGGGTCGAGGCGGCGTGCGGGCCGGGCGATGCCGGGGCGGCACCCGGTGCGGCCGGGGCTCCGGGCGCGGGCGAGGGCGCGCCGGACGCCGGACCCTGCGCCGGCGGGGTGCCAGGCGTGCCAGGCGTGGCAGGCGTGGCTTCCGCACCGGCGACGGGGGCGGCCCCGGGCGGGCGTGGAGCCAGCCCACCGTCGGCGGACGGGTCCGGCGAGGCCGACTCCGTGGGTCCGGCCGGACTGCCGGTGGCCGGGTTCCCGACGGCCGGCGGGGTCTCACCGGGCCGGCTCTCGACGGCAGGCGCCGCCGCCTGGGCGGGCACGCCGGCCGGGGTGGCCGGCGGGACCAGCGGCACGAACAGCGCGTAGCCCTGGGTGCCGGGCGGCACGGTGACCGGGATGGCCCAGGCGGGCTGCCCCTCCGCGCCGGGCCACGGCATCGCGGGCGGCGCGCCCTCCGTGGTGGGCAGCACCAGCAGGTACGGCTGTGCGCCGGGCGGGATCTGACCGGTCGGGGGCCCCGCCGCCGGTGCGGCGCGGGGCGGCTCGGAAGGCTGTGCCGGCTCGGGCAAGACGGGCTCCTTGATCACAGGGTGTCGTCACTGTAGGGCCCACCCCGGCCGCTCCGCCGCCCCGGTTGTCCGTTCGGCCAGCCGAACCTGACCGCTCGTGGCACCGATGGGGATCGAACCTTTGCCGCCTCCCACACGTACCAGTGCCCGGGAGGTCGATCACATGGGCACACGTCGCGCGCTCGTCGCGTTCGCCGCCGTCGCCGTGACGCCGCTGCTCACCGCCGTGCCGGCGAGTGCACACGGGGCGCCGACCAGCCCGATGAGCCGGGGAGCGGCGTGCGGGCCGGAGGGTGGCCGGGCCGGTACGCCCGCCTGTCGGGCCGCGATCGCGGCCGGCGCGGCGGTTCGTGAGTGGGACAACATCCGGGTGGCGCGGATCGACGGGCGGGACCGGGAACGCATCCCGGACGGGGAGCTGTGCAGTGGCGGGCTCTCCGCCTACCGGGGGCTGGACCTGCCCCGGGCCGACTGGCCGGCCACCACGCTCACCGCCGGCGCCCGGCACACCTTCCGCTACCGCACCACGATCCCGCACAAGGGCACGTTCCGGTTCTACGTCACCACCGACTCGTACGCCCCGGAGCGGCGGTTGACCTGGGCGGACGTGGAGACCAAGCCGTTCCTGGCGGTCACCGACCCACCGATCCGCGACGGCGCGTACGAGATGCCGGGGCGGTTGCCGACCGGGCGCGCGGGCCGGCACATCATCTACGTGATCTGGCAGAACTCGAACACCCAGGACACCTACTACTCCTGCTCCGACGTCGTCTTCCGGGCGGCCTCGGGTGGCTCCGGAGCGCGGGCGACCCGGCCGGCCGCACCGGCGGCGAGCGCGGCGGCCCCGCGTACCCTCTCGACCCCGGCGGCCGGCGGCGAGCCCGCGGCGGGGGTGCCGGTGGCGGCGGTGACCGAGACCGGCCCGCTCTCCCGGCCGATGGTCGTCGGCGCGGCGGCGGTGGTGGTCACCGCGCTGCTCGCGACCGTGGTCGGGCTGCGCCGACGGCGGGCCGGGGGTCCGCCGCCCGGACGGCCGTGCGGTGTTCGCAACCACCGCGTCGGACGCCGCCGGATCTGGTGAGCCCTCGCCCGACGGACCCGGGCGCCGCCCGCCGAGTCACCTGACGCGCCGCTCCCGCGTTGCCCTGATGTCGAATCCGTAGGGCAACGCAGAGGAGTGTGTCCATGTTCAAACGTCTTGCCGTGGTGGCCGCCGTGCTGGTGGCCGCCCTGTCGACCGCGCCGGCGGCGTCGGCGGTTCCGCGCGCCGCCGCCGCCGCCGTCGACGACTTCTCCCTCGCCGTCGTGCCCGCCGCGGTCACGGCGGTGGCCGGGTATCCGGCCCGGTTGACGGTCCGCACGGCGACCGTCAGCGGCGCGCCGCAACCGGTGGCGCTGCGGGTGACCGGCCTGCCCGCCGGGGTCTTCGCCACCGTCACGCCGACCACGGTGACCAGCGGCGCCTCGGCCGTGGTGACGGTGCAGACCTCCGTCTCCGCCCGCGCCGGCACGTTCACGCTTGTCGTCGAGGGTGTCGCCGCGACGCTGCGGCACCAGGCGCCGGCGCGGCTGGCGGTGCGGACGCCGACGGCCGTCCGGGCCGCGTTCTACTACCCGTGGTTCCCGGAGGCGTGGCGCCAGGGCGGGCTGAACCCCTACACCAACTACCTGCCCAGCCGGGGCGCCTACACGGTGGACCAGGCCGTGGTCCGGGACCAGGTGGCGGACATGCAGTACGGCGGCGTCACCGTCGGCATCGCCTCCTGGTTCGGTCAGGGCACCACCACCGACCGGCACTGGCCGGCGATCATGGGCGGCGCCCGGGGCACCGGGTTTGCCTGGGCGCCCTACTACGAGCCGGAGGGGAGGGGCCGGCCGACCCCCGACCAGATCGCCGCCGACCTGCACTACCTGCGCAGCACCTACGGCGGGGACCGCTCGTCCCTGGCGGTGCTGCCCGGGCGGGGCATGGTGGTCTTCGTCTACAACGCCCACGACCTGGACATGGCCGACGGGTGCGAGACGATCAATCGCTGGATCCGCGCCCGGACGTTGCTCCAGCAGCTCTGGAGCGAGTCCATCTATCTCAACCTGAAGGTGTTCTCCGGTTACCGCGGCTGTGCCGGCAGCGCGACGGTGGACGGTTGGCACCAGTACGCCCCGGCCTCTCCCGAGTCCGACTTCAGCCGGGTGCCCGGCGGGGCGTACACCGTCTCGCCCGGCTTCTGGAAGGCGGGGCTGGCGTACGGGCGGTCGCCGTTCCTCGCCCGGAACCTGAACCGCTGGCGGTCCGGGGTGGCCCGGATGACCGCCTCCGGCGCGTTCTGGCAGTTGGTCACCACCTACAACGAGTGGGGCGAGGGCACCTCGATCGAGAGTTCCGTGGGATGCCGGGGCGCGGCGCCGGCGGGAACGCTCTGCGACTGGAGCGACGCGGGCAGGTCCGACTTCATCACCGCGCTGCACGCCGCTCCGCTGCCGGGTCCGGCCGGCTGACCGTCGCCGGAAAGTGTGTCCCCGGCTGTCCAATTAACGCATTGCCGCCAGGCGACGGGGAATCACGTTTCACAAGTGCGCCACGGTCGTGACGAGATTCGTCGCGGCGGTGGCGCTCTTGCTTTGTCCATTCCGCGCGGCGACCTGAACGATCTTCATCATCATGCCTCTGACCTGGCACGGCAGGTCATCTATGTGTGAATCATGGCGATCCACTTCGCTTATTGGATATGTCGACGTCCTGACTTTTCAGGCCCTGGAAGCGCACTGTTAACCCTGCGTACTCTCTGCGTATCCGAGCCGCCACCCCATGTCGGGGCTGATCGCCCCTGCCTGCGCTCCGGGCCGAGGGTGCCATGTCGGCGGACGGTTCCAATCAGTGACTTTCGATGAAGCGGTGTACGCCGCTCATGCCGACCGTGGGGGTTGTCATGGACAGAGTCGGACCAGGAGTCCGGGACCGGCGTGCCGAGCCGGACGAGCGACTCCGAGAGCTGCGCGGGGCGGACGAGGGCCGCCCGCCCCGACTGACCGTCATCGTGCCGACCCGCAACGAGGCAGCGAACATTCCGCTTCTGCTGGCGCGGCTCGGCCCGCTGCTGGCGTCACTCGACGCCGAACTCCTCGTGGCGGACGACAGCGACGACGGCACGCCGGGGGTGCTCACCCAGGTCGCCGCGGAGGCGGCCATCACCGTACGGCTGCTGCACCGGCCGCCGTACGCCCGCTCCGGCGGTCTCGGCGGCGCGGTGCTGGCCGGCGCGGCACATGCCCGGGGCGAGTGGGTGCTGGTGATGGACGCCGACCTCCAGCACCCGCCGGAGGCGGCGGCGACGCTCGCGCGGATCGCCATGCGGCACGACGTCGACGTCGTCATCGGCACCCGGTACGCCGGGAACGGCTCCTCGGGCGGGCTCGACGGGGTCCTCCGGGTGGCCACCTCGTCCTGGGTGACCCGGCTGGTGAAGGGCATGTTCCCGCGCCGGCTGGCGACGGTGAGCGACCCGATGAGCGGGCTGTTCGCGTTCCGCCGGTCCGCGGTGCGCCTGGACCGGATGAACCCGCTGGGCTTCAAGGTGCTGCTGGAGTTGCTGGTACGGCATCCCGGCGCCCGGGTCGCCGAGGTGGCGTACGACATGGCGCCGCGACACGGTGGCCGGTCGAAGGCGTCGGTGCGGGAGGGGATGACGTTCCTGCGGCACCTGGCCAGGTTGCGGGGCCGCCGCCTCGTCGGGCAGATCCGCCGCAGTCCGCGTACCCGGGTGGAGCGCCTGCGGGAACTGGGCCGGATGGTCGCGTTCGGCATGGTCGGACTCTCCGGCCTGGTGGTGAACACCGCCGCGCTCTGGTTCTGCTACGAACCCGCCCGGATGCACCATCTGGTCGGCGCGACGCTGGCCACCCAGGTGTCCACCACGTGGAACTTCCTGCTTGTCGACAGCCTGATCTACCGGCGGAACCGGCACGGCTCGTTCGCCGCCCGGGCGGCCCGGTTCTTCCTGCTCAACAACGCGTTGCTGCTGCTGCGGCTACCCGTGCTCCAGGCGCTGGTCTGGACGGGTGTCGGGGTGCTGGTCGCCAACGGGGTCACCCTGGTGGCGCTCTTCCTGGTCCGGTTCCTGGTCAACGACCGGGTCATCTACACCGCCGTCGACAAGGCCCGGCGCGACCCGGTGCGGCTGCTGGTCGCCGGCGCCTCCGAGGCGCCCAGCACGCCGTCGCGCAAGCGCTACCAGTACCTGAAGTACCGCTACGACGTCGCCGGCGTGGTGACCATCGGTTCGCAGATCATGCTGCCGGAGCTGGAGTTCTTCCGGGCGCAGTGGGTGGCCGACTCCGACGTGGACATCGCGGTGCGGGTGAGCGACGTCGGCGGTCGCGGGCCGCAGCGTCGCGCGGCCATGACCCAGTACGCCGACCAGTCGGTGCTGCGCTACGAGGAACAGCTCGGCCGGTTGGGCGCCAACTTCCGCATCCAGCTCGGGCCACCGATCGAGATCCAGGTCGGACCGCTGCTGGCCCGGTCGCCGCACGTGGTCTACACGAACATCATCGAGGCGCTGCTCCGCTTCGTCATGGTGGCCCGGGGGCACATGCTGCTGCACTCCGCCTGCGTCACGCTCGACGGCGTCGGGGTGATGCTCTCGGCGCTGACCGACACCGGCAAGACCGCCACCGTGCTGCGGCTGCTCCGCGACCACGGCGGTCTCTTCCTCTCCGACGACATGACGATCGTCCGGCCGGACGGGGTGGCCACCTGCTTCCCCAAGCCGCTCACCATCAGCGCGCACACGCTGCGCGCGGTGCAGGCGCAGGACCTGACCCCCGCCGAGTGGCGACGGCTGCAACTGCAGAGCCGCCTGCACTCCAAGGGCGGCCGGTCCCTGGCGTTGACGCTCAGCCGGTTCAACCTGCCGATCATGGGGATCAACGCCCTCACCCAGCTGCTGATCCCGCCGCCCAAGTACAGCGTCGACCGCCTGGTGCCCTGCCGGATCGGCACCACCACCCGGGTGGAGGAACTCTTCGTCATCGAGCGCGGCAAACCCGACATCACCGACCTGGGCGCCGCCGACACGCTCGAGCGGATGATCGAGAACACCGACGACGCGTACGGCTTCCCGCCGTTCCGGTACCTCGCGCCCTCCATCACGATCGACGGCCACGGGTACGCCCAGCTCCGGGTCCGGGAGCGGGAGATCCTCGCCGGCTTCCTGTCGCACGTGCGCAGCCGGGTCATCGTCTCGGACACGTTCGGCTGGGCCGACGACATCCCCCGGCTGCTGCGCGAGGAGCGGGCCGAACGGCGTGCCCCGGTGGTGCCGGCGCAGGCATGGCCGCGCTGGAGCGGCGACCTGACGTCGGCGGGAGGGCCGGCGTGAGCGTGCTCCATCCGGTCACCGACACGCTGCCCGAACAGCGCCGGGGCGGTGAGCGGCGGGAGGGGCGCAGACGGTGGCCGGGATCCGCGCCGTCCTGGCCGCCGTCCTGGCGACGGTCGCGGTGGCGGGTGGCCGGCCCGCTGACCGGCGTGGCCGTGCTGGCGCTGTTCGTCCGGACCTGGCAGATCGACGCGTTCGGCTTCAACAGCGACGAGGCGGTGTACGCCGGGCAGGCCGCGTCGCTCGCCGGCAACCCCCGCTACACCGAGTACTTCCCGGTCTTCCGCGCCCATCCGATGCTCGTCCAGACGCTGCTCTCGCCGTTCTTCCGGGTCGGCGAGGTGGACGTGGCCGGGCGGTTGGTCGTCGTCGTCCTCGGGGTGCTGACCGTGCTCGCGGTGTATCCGCTCGGCGTGCGGCTCTACAACCGGCGGGTGGGGCTCGTCGCGGCGCTGCTGCTGGCCGTGATGCCGTACCACGTGGTGGTGACCCGTCAGGTGCTGCTCGACGGGCCGATGGTGCTGCTGGCGACGGTGACGCTCTACTGCATGGTCCGGTTCGTCCAGCAGCGGGACACGACCTGGTACGTGGCCACCGCCGCCATGCTCGGGGTCACCATGCTGGCCAAGGAGACAAGCGTCGTGCTGGCCGGCAGCATCTACGCGTTCCTGGCGCTCACCCCAGACGTACGCCGGCCGGTGCGGGCCACGCTGCTCGCCCTGCCGGTGCTGGCGCTGGTGTTCGCCACCCATCCGATCTCGCAGGCGCTGGCCGGCCGCACCGAGACCGGGCGCAACTACCTCGTCTGGCAGCTCTTCCGGCGGCCCAACCACCCGATGTCGTTCTACCTGGAGAACGTGCCCTCGGCGGTCGGGCTGCTGGTGCTGCTCACCGCGTTCGGCGGCCTGTGGTGGGCCCGCCGGCGGTGGAGCTGGCGCGAGACGCTGCTGCTGTCCTGGATCGCCGTCCCGGTGGTCTTCTTCCAGCTCTGGCCGGTCAAGGGTTTCCAGTACCTGCTGCCGGTGGTGGTGCCGCTGGCGGTGCTCGCCGCCCGGGCGCTGGCCGTCCTGCCGGTGCCGGCCCGGCTCGCCACGCTGCGCCGCCTCCGGTCGGCGCCCCGGGCCCGGGTCACCCGGGTGGTCCGGCTGGCAGCCGTCGCCACGGTCGCGCTGAGCCTGCTGGTGCCCTGCTGGCGGGCGGTCAGTCAGCAGGGCGGAGCGCACTTCCTGGCCGGCTCCGGCGGGGTGCCCGGCGGTCGGGAGGCCGGGCGGTGGCTGACCGACCACACCCCCGACGGTTCGGTGATCCTCACCCTCGGCCCGTCCATGTCGAACATCATCCGCTACTACGGGCAGCGGCAGAGCTACGGCTTGTCGGTCAGCCCGAACCCGTTGCACCGCAACCCCTCCTACGTGGCGTTGAACAACCCGGACGGGTGGCTGCGCAACAACAACCTGCACTACATCGTCTGGGACTCGTTCTCCGCGCGGCGCTCCGCGTTCTTCGCCGACCGGTTGAACACCCTCGTCCGGCGCTACCACGGCCGCGTCGTGCACACGGAGTACGTCGGCGGCGTCGACGCCTCGGGCCGTGACGTCCCCGTTCCCGTGATCATCATCTATGAGGTGCGTCCATGACCCGTCGGACTCTGGTGGGACGGCTGTCGGCCGCCGTCGTACTGCTGACCCTGGTGACGGCGGCGCCGGCCGCCGCCTCGGCCGCGCCCCCGGCGAAGTCGCCGGCCGGGCCCACCACGCCGATCGAGAACCTGGTCTTCCTCATGCAGGAGAACCACACGTTCGACAACTACTTCGGGACCCGGCCCGGCGTGGACGGGATACCGAAGGACGTGTGCATGCCGATCCGGTCGGACCTGCCCGAGCCCTGCGTCAAGCCGTTCCACATCGGCAAGCTGGGGGCGATCGACCTCGACCACTCCGCGGACGCGTTCGCCCAGCAGTACAACGGCGGCCGGATGAACGGCTTCGTGGAGGGGGTGAGCAAGGCGGGCAAGGACGGCCGGATGGCGATGGCCTACTACGACGACCGGGACCTGCCGTACTACTGGAACCTGGCCGACGAGTACGTGCTCTTCGACCGCTTCTTCAGCTCGTCGCACTCCGGCAGCATCCGCAACCACATGTACCGGGTCACCGGTGGTCCTGGCGCGGCCGGCAGGTCGGAGACCATCCCGGCGACCGGGTGGGGGGACATCCCGACCATCTTCGACCGCCTGGAGGCGGCCGGGATCAGTTGGAAGTTCTACGTGCAGAACTACGATCCGACCATCACGTTCCGGTCCCGGGTCGAGGAGGAGGACATCGACCGGGGCGCGCAGGTCATCTGGGTGCCGCTGCTGGGGTACGCCCGCTACGTCGACGACCCGCGCCTGTTTTCCAAGATCGTCGACCTCGACGAGTACTACGCCGACGCGGCCAAGGGCGACCTGCCCGCGGTCTCCTTCATCGCGCCGGCCGGCAACAGCGAGCACCCGCCGGGCAACATCGGCGCCGGGCAGAACCTCGTCCGGGCGCTGCTGACGCAGCTCATGCGATCCCCCCAGTGGTCCTCGTCGGCCTTCATCTGGTCGTACGACGACTGGGGCGGCTGGTACGACCACGTCGAGCCACCGAAGGTCGACCAGTACGGCTACGGCTTCCGGGTGCCGGCGCTGCTGGTCAGCCCGTACGCCCGCCGGGGCCGGGTCGACTCCACCACGCTCGACTTCACCTCGGTGCTGAAGTTCATCGAGGTCAACTGGCGACTGAAACCGCTCGCCAGCCGGGACGCCAGGGCGAACACGTTCCTCGACGCGTTCGACTTCGACGCGCCACCCCGCCCCGGCGTCCTGCTCAGCGCCGAACGTACCCCGGTCTCGCTGAAGCGGACCGACCCCCGCCCGGTCTACGGCTCGTACGCCACCGTGCTGATCCTCGTCGCCGCGCTGGTCGGCGCGGCGGCCGTCCGTGGACGGCGGCGGGTCAGGTGACCGCCGCCCGCCGGCTGCTGCTGCCGCTGCTCCTGGTGCTCGTGGGCGTGCTGCTCACCCCGGCCGCGGTCACGGCCGCACCCCGCTCCGCCCTGCCCGGCACGCTGCACCTGCAGATGGTGCCGCCGATCCGCGGCGTTCCGGTGGCGGTGGACGGCAACACCGGCCGCTCGGACGCGAAGGGACGGGTGAACATCAAGGTCCGCAACTTCATCGGCCTCGACGAGCGGCTGAAGGTCGGCTCGGCGTCGGTGAGCGCCGACCGCAAGGTGGTGCTCGACCGTTTCCGGGGCAGCGTCGACCACGGCGTCCGCGACCGGATCGTCGAGGTGGGCCTGCGCACCATCCGTCGGATCGGCTGGCGCTACATCGACCGCTTCGAGTCGCCGGTGCCGGTGGAGCGGGTGACCTCGATGCGGCTGCGCAGCAACACCGGGGAGATCATCGAGCTGGCCGGCGACCAGTTGACGAAGCCGCTCTGGCTCGCCGAGAGCCGCACCCAGCAGGGACCGCGCGGACTCACCTCGAAGCGCCTCTACTACGTGGTGGACGCCGTGATGGTGGACGGCACCTCGGTGGTCAACCGGGCCGGCCAGAAGTTCGTGCCCTGGGACCGCCAGAGCTGGGTGGTGCAACTGCTCTTCTTCAAGGTGTCGTTCACCGCCTCGGACATGTTCTTCCCCCGGCGGGCCGGCACCGGGATCCAACTCACCCGGGCCGACGGGCGGGTGCAGCGGCTGCGGTTCGGCCCGGACGGCACCGTCCTGGTCCCCGACCTGCCCCGGGGCACCTACACGCTGACCGTGCGGGGCGGCGGGCTCTCCTTCGGCCGACCGGTGACCATCAGCCGCGACCAGGAGGTGATGCTCACCGTGATCAGCGTCATCGACCTGAGCCTGGTCGTGGTGGGTGTGCTCGGGGTGGCCGTCGGGCTGGTCCTGCTGGGCCGCCCGCACCTGCGCCGCCCGTTCCGGGCGCTGCGCTCCATCACTCGGCGGGCCGGTCGGCGCCGCTGGCGGCCGAGCGCCGCCGCCGGGCTGGTGCTGGTGCTGCTGACGGCCGCCGCGGCGAGCCTGCCGGCGGGCCCGGCGCGGGCCGCGCCCGCCCCGCCGACCACGGCGGCCCCGGCGTCGCCGCCGCCGTCGGTACCGGTGCTCGCCTACTACTACATCTGGTTCAACCCCACCTCGTGGAACCGGGCGAAGAGCGACTACCCGGTGCTCGGCCGCTACTCGAGCGACGACGAGGAGATCATGCGGCGGCACGTCCGGATGGCCAAGGCGGCCGGCATCACCGGCTTCCTGGTCTCCTGGAAACACACCGAGCAGCTCGACGAACGACTGGCCGAACTGGTCGAGGTCGCCCGCGCCGAGAGCTTCCGGCTCGGCATCGTCTACCAGGGCATCGACTTCAGCCGTAAGCCGCTGCCGCTGGCCACGGTCCGGACCGACCTGGCCGTGTTCGCCGACCGCTACGCCGCCGACCCCGTCTTCGACATCTTCGGCCGACCGGTGGTGATCTGGAACGGCAGCGACAGGTACTCCGCCACCGAGGTCGCGGACACCGTCCGCCAGGCGCAGCGGAAGCTGCAGGTCCTCGGCACCGCCAAGAGCGTCTCGGTGGTGAACGGCCAGTCGGTCCTCGACGGGCAGGCGTACTACTGGTCGTCGGCCGACCCGCTCGCCGACCGCAGCCGGGACAAGCTCACCGCGATGTCCCGGGCGGTCCACCTACGGGGCGGACTGTGGATCGCCCCGGTCTCGCCCGGCTTCGACGCCCGCCAGATCGGCGGGAGAAGGGAGGTGCCCCGCCGGGACGGTGAGACGCTGCGCGCGTCGTTCGCGGCCGCCCGGCTCTCCCAGCCCGATGCCCTCGGCATCATCAGCTGGAACGAGTTCACCGAGAACACCTACGTGGAACCGAGCGAACAGTGGGGCAGCAGATACCTGGAGGTGCTGGCCGACCTGCTCGGTGTCGCCCCGCACCCCGACGCGCAGCTGGACAGCAGCGCCGACGGTGACGACTGGGGCCTGCCCACCTGGGCCGCGCTGATCCTGGCGATCGGCGCGGTGGTCCTGGTGCCGCTCTGGATGTACCGCCGTCGACGGCGTGGGCGAACCGCCGCCACGCCGCCGACCCAACGTGGCGCCGCGCGGTCCGAGGAGGCGCCGACCAATCACTGACCGGGCGACCCACCACCGACGTCGCGGCCGACCCGGGCCACCCTCCACACAGTCCTGGAGGAGCAATGACAACTCGATCCCGATCCCTGCTCCGTCTCGTGGCGCCGATGCTCGTCCTGGCCGGCGCCGCCGTCACCCCGCCCACGGCGGCGCACGGCAGTCAGCCGCAGCCGCACGCCACCACCGCGGCGGCGGTCGCCCGGGCCACCGACGCCGTCACGCTCAACCCGGTGGCCGACGCCTGGGTGGACGCCTCCCGCCCGACGGCCAACGCGGGGCGGGCCACCTCGCTCCGCGTCGACGCCGTACCCCGGCAGGTCGCCTACCTGCGTTTCGACGTCACCGGCGTCGACTCGGACCCCACGGCGGTGCTGCGTCTCTACGTCGAGACCGCCAGCAGCACCGGGGTGGACATCCAGCCGGTCACCGACAACACCTGGGACGAGAACACCATCACCGACGCCAACGCTCCACCGGTCGGCGGGCCGACGTTCCGCAGCGGTCCGGTCGGCGCGGACACCTGGGTGTCGGTGAACATCTCGGCACTGGTGACCGGGAACGGGCCGGTGACCCTGGCGCTCACCACCACCAACGACACCGGCCTCCGGGTGACCAGCCGGGACGGCGTCAACAAGCCGCAACTGATCACGCCGTCACCGCCCAACCCGTCGCCGTACGTGGTGACCAGGGTCGACGCGGTGACCTACCGGGCGGCCTCCGACGTCACCGGCGAGGCCTACACCGGCAGCCTCAAGACCGTTCTGGAGAGCGCCGTGGTCGAGTTGAACCGGCTCGGCGGCGGCACGGTCCGGTTCGGCGCCGGCACGTTCGACTTCGGCGCGGAATACATGAAGCTGGCGGGCATCCGCCGGGTGACCTTCCTGGGGGCAGGCATGTACGACACGCTGATCCGCAACGACAACTCGAGCGCCGGGGACACCGAGCCGTTCAACACCAAGGGTTGGGACGGCGTGATCGTCCGGGACCTCGCGGTCTCGGCCGAGGGGGCGTTCCGGAGCACCAGCGACGCGCTCGACTTCGACGACGGCAACAACATGGTCGTGGAGCGGGTGCGGGTGACCGCCTCCCGGGGGCGGGGCATCGTGTTCGACGGCAAGAACCAGAGCTGGGTCTCGATGGGCAACGTCGTGCGGGACTGCGTCATCAGCGGCGCCCAGAGCGACGGCGTCGAACTGCTGGCGACCAGCGGGGACACGGTCACCGGCTGCACCATCACCGACGTGGGCGGGCACGGCATCCAGGTCAACCGCGCCTCGTCCACCGCCGACCAGCCGAACAAGACCGCCGACCACAACGTCATCAGCGGCAACGTGATCGACCAGGCCGGGCAGGACGGCGTCAACGTGAACGGCGGCACCGACAACCGGGTCGTCGACAACCACATCACCAACAGCGCGAACGTCACGCCGAACCGGGACGGCATCCGGGTCACCACCGCCACCGGGGTGACCTGTGCCGACACGCTGATCAGCGGGGACGTGGCCGTCGACGACCAGACCCTCAAGACGCAACGCTACGGGCTCTACATCACCGAGGGCTGCGACGCGACGATCGTCGGGCCGGGCAACACGTTCGCCCCGAACCGGGTGAGCGCGGTCCGGGACGCCGGCGCCGGTACCGTCTTCCGCTGACCACCACCGGGCGCGTCACCGCGCCCCGGCGAGGATCTGGTCGATCTCGGCCAGGTCCTCGCCGGCCAGGTCCAGACCGTCCAGCGCGGCGACGTTGCCCTCCAACTGGGCGACGCTGCTCGCGCCGATGATCAGGCTGGTCATCCGCGGGTCCCGCAGCGCCCATACCAGGGCGAGCTGGGCCAGCGTCTGGCCCCGCCGCCGGGCCACCTCGGCGAGCGCGCGGATGGTCGCCATCGTCGCCTCGTCCAGGTCGCTCTCGTTGAGGAAGGCGCTGGTGCGCACGCGCGAGTCGGCCGGGATGCCGCCCAGGTAGCGGTCGGTGAGCAGCCCCTGGGCCAGCGGGCTGAAGGCGATGCAGCCGGCGCCGACCCGCGCCAGCGTGTCCAGCAGCCCGTCGGACTCGGTCCAGCGGTTCAGCATCGAGTACGACGGCTGGTTGATCAGCAGCGGTGTGCCCAGGTCACGGAGGATCTCGGCGGCCCGGAGCGTCTGCTCCGAGTCGTAGTTGGAGATGCCGACGTAGAGCGCCCGACCCGAGCGGACGATGGTGTCCAGTGCGCCCATCGTCTCCTCGAGCGGGGTGTCCGGGTCGAACCGGTGCGAGTAGAAGATGTCGACGTGGTCGAGGCCCATCCGGCGCAGCGACTGGTCCAGCGACGAGATCAGGTACTTCCGGGAACCCCACTCGCCGTACGGGCCGGGCCACATCAGGTAGCCGGCCTTGCTGGACACCACCAGCTCGTCCCGGTACGGCTTCAGGTCGCCGGCGAGCAGCCGGCCGAACGCCTCCTCCGCCGCGCCCGGCGGCGGGCCGTAGTTGTTGGCCAGGTCGAAGTGGGTGATGCCGAGGTCGAAGGCGCGGCGGACGATGTCGCGCTGCCGTTCGAAGGGCCGGTCCGGCCCGAAGTTGTGCCACAGGCCGAGGGAGATGGCGGGCAGCCGGAGCCCGCTGCGGCCGCTGCGCCGGTAGTGCATGTCGTGGTAACGGTCGTCGCTGGCGAGGTAGGTCACCCGATCATTCTGCCGCGACCGGCGAACAGGCGTGCGTGGCCACCGGCGCGGGTAGCGTCGGCGTCATGCGTTTCGTGCGGCTCGACACCCCCAAGCCCATCTCGAAGATCGGCCTCGGCACGTGGCAGTTCGGCTCCCGTGAGTGGGGCTACGGCCCCGACTACGAGCGCCGGGCGGCCGAGATCGTGCGGCGGGCGCTCGACCTCGGGGTCACCCTCTTCGACACCGCCGAGCTGTACGGCTTCGGCCGCAGCGAACGGATCCTCGGCGCGGCGCTCGGCGACGACCGGGCGAAGGTGGTGGTGGCGAGCAAGGTCTTCCCGCTGCTCCCGGTCGCCCCGGTGGTGCAGCAGCGGGCGGTCGCCTCCGCGGCCCGGCTCGGCGTCGACGGCATCGACCTCTACCAGGTGCACCAGGCCAACCCGGTGGTCGCCGACACCACCACCATGCGGGGCATGCGCTCGCTGCAGGACGTCGGGCTGGTCGGCGAGGTGGGGGTCAGCAACTACGACCTGCGCCGGTGGCGGTTCGCCGAGGCCGCGCTGGGCCGCCGGGTGCTGAGCAACCAGGTCCGCTACAGCATGATCGACCGCGGCCCGGAGGAGGACCTGATCCCGTACGCGGAACAGGCCGGCCGGATCGTCATCGCGTACAGCCCGCTGGCGCAGGGGTTCCTCTCCGGCCGCTACGACGCCGCGAACCCGCCGGCCGGGGCGGTACGCCGGGCCAACCCGTACTTCCTGCCGGAGAACCTGGCCCGCGGCACCGAGCTGATCGCCACCCTGCGCGAGGTGGCCGACGCGCACGACGCCACGCCCAGCCAGATCGCGCTCGCCTACGTGCTGCGGCACCCGAACGTGGTGGCCATCCCCGGCGCGTCCGGGGTGGAGCAGATGGAACGCAACGCGGCCGCCGCCGAGATCGACCTGGCCGACGACGAGCACGCCGCGCTGGTCGCCGCCGCGCACGCGTTCCGGCCGGTCACCGGCCTGGCCGCGGTGCCTCGGATGATCCGCGCCCGACTGGGGAAGTGACCGCATGGACGACATCACCGCACTGATCCTGGACGACCACGCCGCCTTCCGGCGCGGCTTCGCCCGGCTCGACGACGCCCGCGACCCGGCCGAGATGCTGGCCGTCTGGGAGGCGCTCGCCCTGCACCTGGACATCCACGCCGAGGCGGAGGAGGCCATCCTCTATCCGCACCTGGTGAAGCACGGCGACGACGGCGAGGACGAGACCGCCGACGCGATCGGCGACCACAACAAGATCCGCGACGCGATCGCCGAGGCCAAGCTGCACGAGGTCGGCTCGGACGCCTGGTGGGCGGCGGTGGGCACGGCCCGCAAGGAGAACAGCGAGCACCTGGCCGAGGAGGAGGACGAGGCGCTGCCCGACTTCCGCCGGCACGCGAGCGTGGCACTGCGGGCCGAGCTGGGGGCCCGCTGGCTCACCTTCTACGGCGAGCACAAGAACGGCCGGGACCTGGAGTTCCGCGACAAGGACCCGCAGCGGTACGTGCGGGACCACCGCTGAGGACCGGAACTCCCCGGCGCGGGGGAGTCGCGCGGCGGACGGCGGCGGGACAATGACCGGATGACGGTCCGGGCGGTGTTCGCGCCGCTGGTGCGCGGCAGCACCTGGCGGCGTGCCGTGTTCCTGCTCCTCGGCGGCGTGCTCGCGCTGCCGTACGTGCTGCTGGTGGTGGCGTTCGCACAGCTGCTGACCAGCACCGAGGTGCCGCGCCCGCTCGGTTTCGGGCTGCTGCTGGTCGGCGTCGGGCTGGCCGTGGTGCCGGTGTTCCTGGCCGGCAGCCGGGCGTTGGAGATCGCCGCCGCCCGGGCGCTGCTCGCGGTCGACCTGCCGGAGCCGCTGCCGGGCCACCGCCCCGACCGGGAGACCCGGCTGCGGTCCGCGCTCTGGATCGCCATGCACCTGGGCACCGGCGCGGCCGTGCTGTTCGCCGCGATCAGCGCCTTCCCGATGGCGCTGGTCTTCGTCGCCGGACTGGCCGGGGTGGACGTCGGCGCGGTGTCGGACGAACGGTTCGGCCCGTTCGACCCGGCCCGCCCGGTGCCCGCCGGCCTGGCCGGGGTGGCCGTGCTGGTCGCGCTCGGCTACGCGGTGGCCGGGCTGGGCGCGCTCGCCGCCTCGATGGCGCCGGTGCTGCTCGGTCCGGCACAGGCCGAGCGGATCGCCGCGCTGGAGGCCCGCGCCGTGCGGCTGGCCGAACGCAACCGGCTGGCCCGGGAGCTGCACGACTCGGTGGGGCACGCGCTGACCGTGGCGACGCTGCAGGCCGGCGCCGCGCGGGAACTGCTCGACACCGACCCGGAGTTCAGCCGGCGGGCGTTGCGGGCCATCGAGGAGACCAGCCGGCGGGCCATGGACGAGCTCGACCAGGTGCTCGGGCTGCTCCGCGAGACCGACTCCGGTCAGCGGTCCGCGCCCACCACGCCGCAGTCCACGCTGGCCGGGCTGGACGCTCTGGTCGCCGCCGCCCGGGCCGCCGGGCTGGTCGTCGAGTCCCGGGTCGGCGGGCCGCTGGACGCGCTGCCCGCGGTGGTGTCCCGCGAGGGCTACCGGATCGTGCAGGAAGGGCTGACCAACGCGGCCCGACACGGCCGGGGGCCGGTCACGCTGCGGATCGCCGTACCCCCCGCAGGGTTGGAGATCGAGCTGGTGAACACCGTGCGCGGCGGCGCCCGGGCGACCGGCGGCGGGCGCGGGCTGGACGGCATGCGGGAACGGGTGCTGCTGCTCGGCGGGCGGCTCGACGCCGGCCCGGACGGGGAACGGTGGCGGGTCCGCGCCACCCTGCCGGCGCCGAGGGAGGAGAGCGGGTGACCATCGACGTGCTGATCGTCGACGACGACGAGCTGATCCGGGTCGGCCTGCGGGCGATCGTCGACGCCCAGCCGGACCTGCGCGTCGTCGGCGAGGCGGCGGACGGCGCGGAGGTGCCGCCGCTGGTGGCCAAGCTGCGCCCCCGGGTGGTGCTGATGGACGTGCGGATGCCGGCCATCGACGGCATCCAGGCCACCCGCCGGCTGGTCGCCACCTCCGCCGACCCGCCGCGCGTGCTGGTGGTCACCACGTTCGCCAACGACGAGTACGTCTACGAGGCGCTGCGCGCCGGGGCGAGCGGTTTCCTGCTCAAACGGGCCCGCCCGGGCGAGGTGGTGGAGGCGATCCGGGTGGTGGCGGCCGGCGAGTCGCTGCTCTTCCCGGCCGCCATCCGGCAGCTCGTCGGCGCGTACGGGCGGCGCGGCGGGGACCGGCTGGACGCGGCCCGGCTCACCGAACGGGAGGGCGAGGTGCTGCGGCTGATGGCGGCCGGACTGTCCAACCCGGAGATCGCGGCCCGGCTGGTGGTCGGCGTGGAGACGGTCAAGACACACGTCGGGAACGTGCTGGCCAAGCTCGGCGTGCGGGACCGCACCCAGGCGGTGATCGCCGCGTACGAGTCGGGGTTCGTGGTGCCGACCGGCTGAGTCCCCCGGCCGGGGGAGGCGGCTCACCCCGCCACGGGAGGGTTCCGGGCCGTCCGGAGCCGAGGCTCGAAGCATGACCGCCACACCGCTCACGCCGACCCGTCACCGGTCCCGGACCGCGCCACTCGCCGCCGGCTGGCTCGCGCTCTGGGGCGTGCTCGCCCTGATCTCCACCGTGACCGGCGCCGGCTACCCGTTCGGCGCCCACGACCGGGACCGGCAGGTCAACCTGCTCCGGCTGGTGCCGGAGTCGGTCGGGCCGGCACTGTTCGCGGCGCTGCTGCTCACCGCCGCGGTCGTCGCGCTGGCCATGGCCGGTCCGGCCGCCCGTACGTCCCGGCCGTTGCGCGCGCTGCTGCTCGGCTACGGCTGGACGGTCGCGTTCGTGCTGGCCGTGGTGGTGCCGGACACCCGGGTGCTGATCACCCTGGGCTACGCGCCGATCCTGCTCGTCGGAGCGCCGTTCGGCTGGCCGCCGGTCGACTACGCCGACGTGTTCACCTGGACGCTGCTGTGCAAGACCGCCGCGATGGCCGGCGGGGTGCTGCTCGCGCTGGCGGTGCTCGGCTGGCAACGCCGTACCGCCGGGGCCTGTTCCGCCTGCGGCCGCGCCGACGCGGACCGGGGCTGGACCACCCCGGCCGCCGCGGCCCGCTGGGGCCGCTGGGCGGCCTGGACCGCCGCCGTCATCCCCACCCTGTACGGGCTCACCCGGCTCGCCTGGGCCGTCGGCATCCCGCTCGGCATCTCCCGCGACTTCCTCGATGAGATGCGGGACACCGGCCTGGTCTGGGCGAGCGCCGGACTGGGCGCGTTCGCGGTGGCCGGGGCGGTGCTCACGCTCGGACTGGTCCGCCCCTGGGGCGAGCGGTTCCCCCGGTGGCTGGTCGGCCTGGCCGGCCGCCGGGTGCCGGTGTCACTCGCCGTGGCGCCCGCCACGCTCGTCGCGCTCTCGGTCACCGCGGGTTCCCTGGGGCTGGTCACCGCCCCCCGGTTCTGGGAGCTGACCGGCGGGTTCAGCCTGACCACGCTGCCGATGCTGCTCTGGCCGCTCTGGGGTGTCGCGCTCGGCGCGGCCACGTACGCCTACCTGCTCCGCCGCCGCGGCGCCTGCCGGCGCTGCGGGCATTGACCGCCCCCGGTGGTCGGTCCCGGTCACGGGGCGGGACCGACCACCGGGCGGTGCGGAAAAACTGAGCTAGCGTGGGCGGGTGAGCGTTCACACCCAGGTTTCCCCGGTCCCGCCCGCCGAGCTGCCCGGCACGCTCGGCGCGCTGCGTGCGACCGGCCATCACTACCGCACGGTCAAGCAGGAGCTCCGCGACAACCTCCTCGTCCGGATGCGCGCCGGCGAGGAGCGCTTCCCCGGCATCGTCGGTTACGAGGACACGGTGCTGCCCGAGGTCGAGCGGGCGCTGCTCGCCGGCCACGACATGGTGCTGCTCGGCGAGCGCGGGCAGGGCAAGACCCGGCTGATCCGCTCGCTGGGCGGGCTGCTCGACGAGTGGACGCCGGTGATCCCCGGCTCGGTGCTCAACGAGCACCCGATGCACCCGCTCACCCCGGCGTCGCGCGCGCTCGTCGACTCGGCCGGCGACGACCTGCCGATCGGCTGGCTGCACCGGTCGATGCGCTACGGCGAGAAGCTCGCCACGCCGGACACCAGCGTCGGCGACCTGATCGGCGACGTCGACCCGGTGCGGCTCGCCCAGGGGCGCACCCTCGGCGACCCGGAGACCATCCACTTCGGGCTGGTGCCTCGCACCAACCGGGGCGTGTTCGCCGTCAACGAGCTGCCCGACCTGGCCGAGCGGATCCAGGTGGCGCTGCTCAACGTGCTGGAGGAGCGCGACATCCAGGTCCGCGGCTACCAGCTGCGGCTGCCGCTGGACCTGCTGCTGGTGGCCAGCGCCAACCCGGAGGACTACACCAACCGGGGCCGGATCATCACTCCGTTGAAGGACCGCTTCGGCGCCGAGATCCGCACCCACTACCCGCTCGACCTGGAGCTGGAGCTGGCGCTGATCCGGCAGGAGGCCGAGCTGGTCGCAGGAGTGCCGGAGCACGTGCTGGAGGTGCTCGCCCGGTTCGCCCGCGAGGTGCGCGAGTCGCCGTCGGTGGACCCGCGCTCCGGGGTGTCCGCCCGGTTCGCCATCGCCGCCGCGGAGACCGTCGCCGCCGCCGCGCTGCGCCGCTCCGGCCTGCTCGCCGCCGCCGGCTCCGGCTCCGTCGAGGCGGCGGTCGCGCGGGTCGGCGACGCGGCGTCGGTGACGTCCACGCTGCGCGGGAAGGTGGAGTTCGAGAGCGGCGAGGAGGGGCGCGAGATCGAGGTCCTCGGGCACCTGCTGCGGACCGCCACCGCCGAGACGTTCCGGGCCCGGCTGGCCGGGCTGGACCTGTCCGGCTTCACCGCGTTGGTCGCCGAGGGCGCCGTGGTGGAGACCGGTGAGCTGGTCTCCTCGGCGGAGTTGCTGCGCCAGGTCGGCACCGTGCCGGGGTTGGCCAAGGTGCTCGACCGGCTCGGCCTCGGCGACGCGCCCAGCCCGGAGGAGGCCGCCGCCGGCATCGAGTTCGTCCTCGAAGGGCTGCACCTGACCCGCCGGCTTGGCAAGGACGTCACCGAGTCCGGGCGCACCGTGTACGGCGGCCGGGGCTGACCGTGGCCGGCAACCGGTTCCGATACGGGCAGTGGCGCGGCGGACCCGATCCGCTCGCCCCGCCGTACGACGTGCGGGCCGCGGTGGACGCGGTCGGCGCGGAGGTGCTCAGCGGCGGCAGCCTGCGGGAGGCGCTGCGGGACCTGCTGCGGCGCGGGCCCGACGGGCGCGGCGGCCTGGCCGACCTGGCCGCCCGGGCGCGCCGGATGCGCCGGGAGGCGCTGCGCCGGGGCGACCTCGACGGCGCGGTGACCCGGGCCCGTGCGCTGCTCGACCAGGCGCTCGCCGCGGAACGGGACGAGCTGCGTGGGCGCGACGGCGACGACGCCCGGTTCGCCGAGGCGGTGCTGGACAACCTGCCCCGGTCCACCGCCCGGGCGGTGTCGGAGCTGGAGGGGTACGACTGGGCCAGCGCCGAGGCGCGCCGGACCTACCAACGGATCCTGGACGGGCTGCGCGGCGAGGTGCTGGAGCAGCGCTTCGCCGGGCTGCGGGACGCGGCGCGCGCCGCCGCCGACCCGGAGGCACAGCGGCAACTCGCCGAGATGATGCGTGACCTCAACGATCTGCTCGCCCGGCACGCCCGATCGGAGGACACCACCGACGCCTTCGCCGAGTTCATGCGCCGGCACGGCCGGTTCTTCCCGGAACAGCCCCGGGACGTCGAGGAGCTGATCGACGTGCTGGCCCGCCGGGCGGCGGCCGGGGAGCGGCTGATGCGGTCGTTGTCGGACCGGCAACGCGAGGAGCTGGCCGGGCTGATGCGCCAGTCGCTCGGCGACCGGCTCGCCGGGGAGCTGTCCCAGCTCGACGACCACCTGCGGTCGCTGCGCCCCGACCTGAACTGGCAGCGGGGCGAGCGGGTGCGCGGCGACCAGCCGCTCGGCTACGGGGAGGCGGCCGGCGCGCTCGACGAGATCGCCGAACTCGACGAGCTGCTGGACTCCCTCGACCAGGACCAGGCCGGCGCCACCCTGGACGACGTCGACGTCGACACGGTGGCCCGGACCCTGGGCCGCGACGCCGCCGACGAGGTACGCCGCCTGCGCGACCTGGAACGCGAGCTGCGCCGCCAGGGCTGGGTGAGCCGGGACGCGGACGGGCTGACACTCAGCCCGAAGGCGCTGCGCCGGCTCGCCGGCACCGCGCTGCGGCGGGTCTTCGCCGACCTGACCGCCGGCCCGCGCGGCCAGCACGACCTGCGCACGGCCGGCGCGGCCGGCGAGGTGAGCGGCAGCTCACGCCAATGGGAGTACGGCGACGAGCAGCCGCTGGACGTGGTGCGTACGCTCACCCGCGCGGTGCGCCGGGCCGGCCCCGGAGTGCCGGTGCAGCTCGCGGCCGAGGACTTCGAGGTGGTGGAGACCGAGCGGCGGGCGTCGGCGGCGGTGGTGCTCTGCGTCGACCTGTCGTACTCGATGATCTCGCAGGGGCGTTGGGGTCCGATGAAGCAGACCGCGCTGGCCCTGTCGCACCTGATGGCCACCCGGTTTCCGCAGGACGCGCTGCAGATCATCGGCTTCGGGCGGGAGGCGATGCCGCTGACCCAGCAGGAGCTGGCGGCGGCGGAGCCGGACATGCAGCAGGGCACCAACCTCCAGCACGCGTTGCGGCTGGCCGGCCGGCACCTGCGCCGCCACCCCGGCGCCGAACCGGTGGTGCTCGTGGTCACCGACGGCGAGCCCACCGCCCACCTGGACCCGGGGGACGGCGAGGCGTACTTCAACTGGCCACCGCTGCCGGAGACGATCGAGGCGACGATCCGGGAGGTGGATCGGTTGACCCGCTACGGTGCGACGCTCAACCTGTTCATGCTCGGCGACGACCCGGGGCTGCGCCGTTTCGTGGACGCGGTGGCCCGGCGGTCGAGGGGCCGGATGTTCACCCCCGACCTGAACGACCTGGGCGAGTACGTCGTCTCCGACTACCTCCGCGCCCGCCACGGCCGCCGCTGACGTGTAAGGAGGGGCCCCCGGTCAACGCATTCTGCATAACAGGGGGCCCTTTTCAACGCCCCAGCGCTCGCCCAGCCCGGGTTGGGGTAGCCCGGAGCAGATCACCGACCCCGAGTACTCGACGCTTGCGTTCCTGAAGGGTCTGAAGCAGGTCGACGGCTGGCAGGACATGCCGCTGACCGAGGCCGCCCAGACCGTGCAGGTGTCGGCCTACCCGGATGCGTACGCGCAGTGGGAGAAGCAGGCCACCGACCTCGTCGACCAGCACTGGACCAAGTAAGCACCACGCCGAAGGCCGGCACCCGAACAACGGGTGCCGGCCTCTCCGCGTACCCGGAACGGGTGAACCGGGCCGGGTAGCCGTGGTGCGCCCGGCGGAGGCCGGGGTTGGATGCGGACATGGACGAGGTGGACGCCGCTGACCTGCGGCGGGCGTACGGCGAGCTGCTCGCGGAGGTGGACGCGGGCGGGTTCGGGCCGCCGCCGGAGGGTGAGCTGAGCGCCGAGCAGATCGTCGCGCACCTCGCCGCCAACGACGAGCTGATGATCGAGGCGACCGAGGCGGTGCTGGCCGGCTCGCCGTTCGCCTACTACGACGTGGACACCATCCACCGCCCGCAGCTGGACGCGTTGGTCTCCGAGTGCGGCGGGCTGGACGGGCTCGCCACCCTGCTGCGGGCCACCAGCCAGAAGCTCTGCTCGTTGGCCGAGCGGCTCGGCCCGGCCGCGGAGACGCCTGTGGAGACCGTGTTGCGGGAGGGCTTCGACCTGGACGTCGACGACTCGCTTCCCTGGGGGCGGGCCCTGGACCTGCACATGCGGGTGCACCTCCCGCTGCACCTGATCCAGCTACGCGCCCTGCGCCGACAACCTCACCTCGCCTGACCGCAAGGGTGCGCGGAAGGTGCGGCGGTAGGCCGTCGGGGACACGCCCACCCGGGTGTGGAAGTGCTGGCGCAGGGCGGCGGTGGTGCCGAACCCGGCGTCGCGGGCGATCCGGTCGACGCTCAGGTCGGTGGTTTCCAGCAGCACCCGGGCGTGTTCGGTGCGCTGCTGGAGCAGCCACTGCGCCGGGCTGAGCCCGGTTTCGGAGCGGAAGCGCCGGGTGAACGTGCGTACGCTCATCCGCGCGTGCGCGGCCAGCTCGCGCAGCGTGACCTGTTCGTGCAGCCGTTGCCGGGCCCACTCCCGGGTGGCCGTGGTGCCGGTCTCCGCGACCCGGGGCACCGGCCGTTCGATGTACTGCGCCTGACCGCCCTCCCGCCACGGCGGCACGACGCAGCGTCGGGCCGCCCGGTTGGCCACCGCGCTGCCGTGGTCGGTCCGGATCACGTGCAGGCAGAGGTCGACGCCGGCGGCCACCCCGGCCGAGGTGAGCACCCGGCCGTCGTCGACGAAGAGCACCTCGGGGTCGAGCCGTACGCCGGGGTGCAGCCGGCGGAAGCGCGACGCGTACGCCCAGTGGGTGGTGGCCGGCCGGCCGTCGAGCAGGCCGGCGGCGGCGAGCACGAATGCGCCCGTGCAGATGGACATGATCCGGGCGCCCCGGTCGTGGGCGGCGCGCAGCGCGGTCGCCACCTCGGCGGCCACCGTGCCGTCGGCGAGCGGCGGACCCGCCTGGATGCCGGGGACGACCACCGTGTCGGCGGTCTCCAGCAGCTCGAGCCCGTGGTCGGGGAGCACCTGGAAGCCGCCGGTGCTGCGGATCGGCCGGCCGCCGGCGGTGCAGGTGGTCACCGCGTACAGCGGGAGTTGGTCCTCGGTGCGGGCGGCGCCGAGGACCTGGGCCGGGGTGCCGAGGTCGAGGGCGACCACGCCGTCGAGGGCGAGGACGGCGACGCGGTGCGGTGCGACGGGCATGGCCCGATTATTACGCACGATGGCTTTCCGGCCACTCGTTCCGTGCACGCCGGCAGCCCGAGACTCGACTGGTGAAAAGACTGCATCCGGCCTGGCTCGTCGCCGCGGTCGCCTTCGTGGCACTGGTCGGCGCCGCCGGTTTCCGCGCCACCCCCGGGGTGCTGCTGCACCCGTTGCACGCCGAGTTCGGCTGGCCGCTCGCCACCATTTCCGCCGCCGTCTCGGTCAACCTGCTGCTCTACGGCCTCACCGCCCCGTTCGCGGCGGCGCTGATGGACCGCTTCGGGATCCGCCGGGTGGTGGCCGGCGCGCTGTTGCTGGTGGCGGCCGGCAGCGGCCTGACCGTGGCGATGACCGAGAGCTGGCAGCTCCTCCTCTGCTGGGGCGTGCTGGTCGGGCTGGGCACCGGCTCGATGGCGCTCGCCTTCGTGGCGACGGTCACCGGACGCTGGTTCGTCCGGCGTCGTGGCCTGGTCACCGGCGTGCTCACCGCCGGCGGCGCGGCCGGGCAGCTCGTGTTCCTTCCGCTGCTCGCGGTGCTGGTGCGCGACCACGGCTGGCGTACGGCGGCACTCGTCGTCGCCGGGGCCGCGCTGGCGGTCGTACCCCTGGTGGTGTGGTTGCTGCGCGAGCATCCGGCGGACCTGGGCCGGCCGGCCTACGGGGCGACCGAGGTCGTCCCGCCGGCCCGGCCGGAGGGCGGCGCGGCGGCCCGCGCGGCCGGCGCGCTGACCGCCGCCGCCCGGACCCGGCAGTTCTGGCTGCTCGCCGGCGGCTTCGCGATCTGCGGCGCGACCACGAACGGGCTGGTCGGCACGCACTTCGTGCCGGCCGCGCACGACCACGGCATGTCGGAGACGACCGCCGCCGGGCTGCTCGCCGTGGTCGGACTCTTCGACATCGCCGGTTCGGTGGCCTCCGGGTGGCTCACCGACCGGGTCGACAGCCGGCTGCTGCTCGGCGCCTACTACGCGTTGCGCGGTGCGTCGCTGCTGGTGCTGCCGAGCCTGTTCGCCGGTTCGGCCCGGCCGAGCATGCTGGTCTTCATCGTCTTCTACGGGCTGGACTGGGTGGCGACGGTGCCGCCGACCGTGGCGTTGTGCCGGGAGTGGTTCGGCGCGTCCGGCGCGGTGGTCTTCGGCTGGGTGTTCGCCGCGCACCAGGCGGGCGCCGCGGTCGCCGCGACCGGCGCCGGCCTGGTCCGCGACCGGCTCGGCGACTACGCGGCGGCCTGGTACGTGGCCGGCGCGCTGTCGATCGGCGCGGCCGGGCTCTCCCTGCTGCTGCGGCGGCGCGGCGGGGAGCCGGCGTTCGCGCTGCCGGTGGCGGCCGGCCGGCGGGCCTGGAGCTATCGGGGCTGACCGGTCAGCCGAGCGCCCACTGCTGCTCGGCGGCGCCGGTGCACGGGGCCTGTTCGAGTTCCCTCCCGGCCTCGGTGCCGGCGTCGTCGACCTGCGCGCACTTGCCGCTGTGCACGGCGACCAGCAGCACCGGGCCGGCGCCGGTCGGGTTGAGCTTCCACTGCTGGTTGGCCTGGCCGTTGCAGGACCACTGCAACACGTCGGCCCCGTCGTCGCCGCTCGCCGCGTTGACGTCCAGGCACTTGCCGCTGGCCGCGTTGACCAGCAGGTAGGTGTCGGCGGAGACCGGCGTGACGACCCACTGCTGCTCCGGGCCGCCGGTGCAGTCGGCCAGTGCGGCCCGCGCGCCCTCCGGCTCGTCGCCGACGACGCCGACGCAGCGCCCGGACGGCACGCCCCGGACCACCTTCGGCGTGGCCACCGGCGCGGCGGGCGTGGTCGGCTCGGCGCTCGGCGAGGGCGGCGGCGCGGCCTCCGTCGTCGGCGGGGCCGCACTCGACTCGCTCGCCGCCGGGGTCGGCACGGCCGCCGCCGGCACCACCTGCCGGTCGGCCCCGCCGCCCAGCACGCCGGTGGCGAAGAAGACCCCCAGGAGTACGCCGACCAGGGCGACGCCCAGCGCGATCCGCATCAGCGGGTCCTGGGGCAGCCGGACGCCACGGGCGGGGCGGGCCCCGTAGACGGTGCCGGGCGGGTCGGTGTGCGGGTCGGTCATGGGGGCATCCTGACCCACCGGGACGCCCGAGGGCCAGCCGCCCCGGCGGCGGACGCTTCAGTCGACGACCTGGACGTCCTTCCAGAACGCCACCCGGTCCCGGACCATCTCCGCGTCCGGCTTCGGCTCCGGGTAGTACCAGACCGCGTCCGCGCTGGTGGCGCCGCCGTGTTCGAGCGTGTAGTAGGAGGCGGTGCCCTTCCACGGGCACACCGTGTGCGTGTCGGACTCGCGGATCAGGTCGTCGCGCAGGGCGGACCGGGGGAAGTAGTGGTTCCCCTCGACCAGCACGGTGTCGTCGCTCTCCGCGACGATCAGATCGTTCCAGACTGCTTTCGGCATGTGCCCACGCTATGCCGGCCGGTCGGCGGCAGGCCACCGTGGACATCCCACGAATTGTCGTACCCGGGCGTAAGGTGATCTCATGCGAGCTGTCCGTGAGCATGAACGGGCGGTGGACGCGCTCCGGCGGTCCTACGCCGCGGTGCCCGCCGGCGAAACCGTGCGGCTGGCCAAGCAGACCTCGAACCTCTTCCGCCCCCGTTCCGCGCCGCGGGCGCCGGGGCTGGACGTGAGCGGGCTGACCGGGGTGCTCGCCGTGGACGAGTCGGCCCGCACCGCCGACGTGCAGGGCATGTGCACCTACGAGGACCTGGTCGACGCGACGCTGCCGCACGGGCTGATGCCGCTTGTGGTGCCGCAGTTGCGCACGATCACGCTGGGTGGCGCGGTGACCGGGCTGGGCATCGAGTCCACCTCCTTCCGCAACGGCCTGCCGCACGAGTCGGTGCTCGAGATGGACATCCTCACCGGGGCGGGGGAGCTGGTCACCACCCGGCCCCAGGGTGAGCACGCCGACCTGCACCGGGCGTTCCCCAACTCGCTGGGCAGCCTCGGCTACGCCACCCGGCTGCGCATCGAGCTGCAACCGGTGGGCCGGCACGTGGCGCTGCGCAACATCCGGTTCACCCGGCTGGAGGAGCTGGTCGACGCGATCGGCGAGGTGGTCGACAAGGGCGCCTTCGCGGGTGAGCCGGTCGACGTCATGGACGGGGTGATGTTCAGTCCCGGCGAGTCCTACCTGGTGCTCGGCGCGTTCGCCGACGAGGCCGAGGGCCGCCCGTCCGACTACACCGGCCAGGAGATCTACTACCGCTCGCTGCGCCGCCGCACCCGTGACGTGCTGACCGGGTACGACTATCTCTGGCGGTGGGACACCGACTGGTTCTGGTGCTCGTCCGCGTTCGGGGTGCAGCATCCGGTCGTCCGGCGGCTCTGGCCGCAGCGTTACCGGCGCAGCGACGTCTATCACCGGATCGTGCGGCTGGAGCACCGGCACCAGGTGGCCGCCCGGGTCGACCGGTGGCGGGGCCGGCCGGCGCGCGAACGCGTGGTGCAGGACGTGGAGATCCCGCTGGACCGGACGCCCGAGTTCCTCCGCTGGTTCGCGGAGAGCGTGAAGATGAATCCGGTGTGGCTCTGCCCGTTGCGGCTGCGCGAGCCGGCCGGCCCGGGATCGGCCCGGGCGTGGCCGCTGTATCCGCTCCAACCGGGCGAGACGTATGTGAACATCGGCTTCTGGGGGAGCGTGCCGATCGCGGCCGGCACCGTCGACGGCGACGTCAACCGGCAGATCGAACACATGGTGTCGGAGTCGGGCGGGCACAAGTCGCTCTACTCCGACGCGTACTACGACCGGGCCGCGTTCGACCGGCTCTACGGCGGGGAGACCTGGCGTGCCGTGAAGGAGCGCTACGACCCGGATCACCGACTCACCGGACTGTACGAGAAGGCGGTATCCCGAGCATGAGTCTGACCGACCGAACACCGGGGGCGGCGAGCGCCTCCGCCGGTCCGCCGGCGGGCGGCCGGCGCACCGGACCCACCGTGGCGGACGTGATCCGCGCGGTCACCACCGGCGACCTGCCCGTCCGGGTCACCGGATACGACGGCAGCGCGGTGGGCCCGGCCGACGCCGGGATCACCTTGTCGATCCACACCGAGCGGGGCCTGTCCTACCTGCTCACCGCGCCGGGCGACCTGGGCATGGCCCGGGCCTACGTCAGCGGCGACCTCGGGCTGGACGGCGTGCACCCGGGCGACCCGTACGAGGCGTTGCGGGTGCTCAAGGACGAGATGCCGCTGCGGATGCCGCCGGTCGCCGACGCGTTGGCCCTGGTCAAGGCGCTGGGCTGGGAGCGGCTGCGACCGCCGCCGCCCCCGCCGCAGGAGGCGGCGCCGCGCTGGCGGCGGGTGATGACCGGGCTGCGCCACTCGAAGGTCCGGGACAGCAGCGCGATCTCCCACCACTACGACGTGTCGAACGCCTTCTACGAGAAGGTGCTCGGCCCGTCCATGACGTACACCTGCGCGGTCTTCCACAGCCCCGGCGACACGCTGGAGGAGGCGCAGCGGGCCAAGTACGACCTGGTCGCCGGCAAGCTGGCGCTCAGGCCGGGGATGCGGCTGCTGGACGTGGGCTGCGGCTGGGGCGGCATGGTCCGGCACGCGGCCCGGGAGTACGGCGTGAAGGCGCTGGGCGTGACGCTGTCCCGGGCGCAGGCCGAGTGGGCCCAGGCCGCGATCGAGCGGGACGGGCTGGGTGACCTGGCCGAGGTGCGGCACCTCGACTACCGGGACGCGCCGCGCGAGCAGTTCGACGTGATCTCCTCGATCGGGCTGACCGAGCACGTCGGGGTGCGCAACTACCCGGCCTACTTCGGCGCGCTGCGGTCCCGGCTCAAGCCGGGTGGACGGCTGCTCAACCACTGCATCACCCGCGCCGACAACCGGGCGCCGCACCGCTCCGGCGCGTTCATCGACAGGTACGTCTTCCCGGACGGCGAGCTGACCGGCCCGGGGCGGCTGATCAGCGAGATCCACGACGCCGGGTTCGAGGTGCACCACGAGGAGAACCTGCGTCAGCACTACGCGCTGACGCTTGCCGGCTGGTGCCGCAACCTGGTCGACAACTGGGATTTCTGCGTCGACGAGGTCGGCGCGGGCACCGCCCGGGTGTGGGGCCTCTACATGGCCGGCTCCCGGATGGCGTTCGAGCGCAACGGCATCCAGCTGCACCAGGTGGTGGCCACGCAGAACGGCCCGCAGGGGGTCAACGGTTACCCGTTGCGTCCCGACTGGATGCCCTGACCCGTACCGACGAGAGGCCGCGCCGTCCGCGCGGCCTCTCGTCGTTCCTATTGACAAAGAAGTTTTGTACGTACAAACTGATTTTGCCATGAGAGACGTCCTGTACCTGGAAGAGCGCGAGCAGGCCGAAGCCCTGCTCAAGCCGCAGCGCATCGAGGTGCTGCGGCAACTCGCCGAGGCCCGCACCTGCACCGAGGTCGCCGCCCGGCTGGAACAGACGCCGCAGCGCGTCTACTACCACGTCAAGCAACTGGTCGCGGCCGGCCTGGCCGAGCAGGTCGCCGACCGACGGGTGCGCGGCATCACCGAAGGCATCTACCAGGCCGTCGCCCGGTCCTACTGGCTCTCCCCGCGGCTGGTCGGCCGCATCGGCGGGGGGCGCCGGGCGCGCGACGAGCTGAGCCTGGGCTACCTGCTCGACCTGATGGAGGAGGTCCAGGCCGACATCGCCGCGCTGGACCGCGCCGCCCCCGAACTGCCCTCGATCGGGGTGTCCGGCGAGATCCGGGTGCCCGCCGAGCGGCGCCAGGAGTTCCTGCACGACCTGCAGTCGACGCTGCGGGACCTGTTCACCCGCTACGGCGGCGCCGAGGGAGACGCCTTCAAACTCGCCGTGGCCTGCTACCCGAAAGGTGACAACCATGAGTGAGCCGCTGATCGTCCGCGCCCGCCTCGCCGCCGGAGTGGCGGACGTGCGCCGAGCCCTGACCGACCCGGCCGAGCTGCGCGTGTGGCTGGCCGAACACGCCGAGGTCGACCTGCCCCGGCGGTACGAGTTCTGGGGCCGCTTCACGCCCGAGGGCGACGCGCCGCACCAGCGGCTGCTGCACGCCGACGACAAGACGCTGCGCTTCGCCTGGACGCTCGACGGGGTGGAGACCACGACCGAGTTCGAGTTGGCGCCCGACGGCGACGCCACCCTCCTCACGCTGCGGCAGAGCCACTTCTCCTTCGAGGAGGCGATGAGCGGCAGCACCATCCGGGGCGTGCTCCAGACGTACTGGGCGCTGTCCGTCGCCAACCTCAACGCCCACCTGGAGGGGCGGCCGCTGCTGCCGCGCACCGACTTCACCTCGGCCGACCTGCGCGGCGAGCTGCTGATCGACGCCCCGATGGACGAGGTGTGGACCTCGCTGACCGACTCGGAGCAGGCCAGCGCCTGGTTCGGCTACCCGATCGGGATCGAGCCCTGGGCGGGCGGCCGTTACGCGATGGGCGGCTTCGACGCCGGCTACGCGGCCAAGGTGCTCGACGTGACGCCGGGGCGGGCCCTCTCCGTCGACTGGGGGCCCACCGGCGTGAGCACCTGGGAGCTGGCCGAGTCCGCCGGCCGCACGAAGCTGACGTTCGTGCAGTCCGGTTTCGACGAGGGCAACCCCCCGTACGCGGCCTGGACCGGCACCGTGGCGGGCCTGGCCGAACTGCGCCGCTTCCACGAGGTCCCCGACTGGCAGCCCATCTGGCGCTGAAGTAAGGAGGGGCCCCCTGTTAACGCATTCGGTATGGGAGGGGGCCCCGCTTAACACGTGCCTCGGGTGGGTAATGGCGGGCGATGTTCTTCATCTTCGGGCTGCGGACCAAGGTCGACCGGTCCGGCGTCGTCAACCAGGTCTGCCGCCACTGCGGGAACCACGCCGCGCAGGTGATCACCCGGCGGGTCACGAAGTTCAGCCTCTTCTTCGTCCCGCTGATCCCGATACGCACCCGCTACGCGCAGCAGTGCACGTTCTGCGGCGCCCAGTACGACATCTCCCGCACCGAGGCCGAGCGCCTCCCGGTCGGCTGACCGTGACCCGCTTCCTCTGCTGGCTGATCGGGCGGCAGCCGGTCATCCCGCCCGCCGTACCGGTGCACACCGCCGCCCGCCCACCGTGCACGCCCGGCCGCCGGCACCGCCGCCGCAGCCGGCCGGTGGCGGGCGCGCTGTCCCCCCGCTCCCCGTGGAACCGCTCCGCCGGCCGCTGACCCGGCCGGGTGGGTGTTGAGCGGGGCACCCTCCTCTACCGGAGGCGTTAACCGGGGGCCCCTCCTTACACTTCACGGGTGGAAGATCGGCTGGGGGAGATTCGGGGTGGGGGGCCGCCGAAGCGGCACAACGCCCGCACCGTCGCGGCGCTGACCGGCAACCCCGGTTGCACCCGGCGCGCCGTGCTGGACAGCGCCGGCGCGGACAAGCCGGCGCTGGCCGAGCGGTTGGGCTTCCCTGCCCGGTTCGGCCGGTCCCGGTTCGCCATCACCCGGGGCAACGCGTTCGAGGCGCAGCTCAAGGCGGACGGCGGGGTGGAGCTGCTGCGCCTGGTGGCGGAGCGGCTCGGCGTACCGGTGCCGGCCGGCGCGACCTGGACGGATCTGGGTGGCGACGACGACCGGCCGGAGCGGTCCCGCGCGGCGTTGACCGCGCGCGGCGACGGCCCGGCCCTCTTCGACCATCCGCTGCTCGGGCTGGACGTGGCCGGCCGGCGGGTGCACCTGGAGCCGGACCTGGTCGCCGCCCGGCTCGCCGGCCGGTTCCACGTCGTGGAGATCAAGTCGTTCCCGGTGATCGACGGGCAGGCCGATCCGGCGAAGGTGGCCGCCGCCGCGATCCAGTCCGCCGTCTACGTGCTGGCGTTACGCGAGCTGCTCGCCGCCGAGGGGCGCGACCCCGAGCTGGTGTCGCACGAGGTGGTGCTGATCTGTCCGCGTGACTTCGGCAACCGGCCGGTGGCCAGCCTGCTGGACGTCCGCAAGCAGTTGCTGGTGCTGCGCCGCCAGTTGGCCCGGATGGCCCGCGTCGACGACCTGCTGGCGACCGTGCCGGCCGGCTTCACCGCCGATCCGACCGCCGATCCGGCGGCGCTGGCCGCCGCGCTGCGCCAGGTGCCGGCCCGCTACGCCCCGGACTGCCTGGCGGTCTGCGAGCTGGCCCACTTCTGCCGGCACGAGGCGCGCGGCCACACCGGAGCGCTGGGCCGGCCGGTCCGGGAGGCGCTCGGCGGCATCGTCGAGGTGGCGGACGTGCTGGCGCTCGCCGAGGGCGGGCGCGCCCCCGAGCCGGACCAGGCGGAGGCCGCCGCGCTGCTGCGGGCCGCCGCGCGCCTGCGCGCCGACGCCCTCACCGGAGGCCCCGCATGAGTACGCCCCGAAGCGCGCGCCGGGGCGGCTGTGCTCGCCCCGTGGCGGCCGGACCGGCGGCCGGTGGTCCTTGCGCCCGCGCGGGGCGAATGGTGTGCGTTCGCCGGCCAGGCCCTCGACGTCGGGTCGGAGGGCTGCGGTGAGCACGCTGCGCGCGCTGGCCCGGGCGCAGGCGGTCGCCGCCGGTCGGGCCCAGCCGGTGGCCACGGTCCGGCACCTGCACCTGTCGGACCGGCCGTTGGTGCTGGTGCCGCTGGCCCTCGCGGGTGAGGCGAACGCCCCGCTGGCCGCCCTGGTCGGCGCCGCGCCGGACGAGGCCCGGCTGCTGGTGGTGCCGCAGCCGCGCAACCGGGACCAGCGGTTCGCATTCGCCGCCGAGCTGGCCGGCGTGCTGCTGCCGTACCTGGACTCGTTCCGCGGGGTGACCGAGGCGGTGGCGGTGGACCGGGGCCGCGACGTCCGCCACCGGTACACCGACGCGCCGCAACTGCTGGTGCCGAACCCGGCCGGGATCACCTTCCTGCGGCTGTTCGGCCGGTCCACCCGGTTCCGCCGGCCGGACGGCGACCATCCGGTGCACCCGTCGGTGCCGCTGCTGGGCCGCTGGTTGACGTTCTTCGCCGAGCGCGCCGAGCAGCCCGGCTCGGCGGCGCTGCTGGCGCTCACCGACGCGCTGACGCTGCACTGGGCGACCGGGCAGAGCGCGGTGGAGGATCTGCACCTGCCGGCGGTGCTGGGTTGGCTCGACCCGCCGCCGGGGTGGACCGGGGCCGAGGCGGCGGCCCGGGCCGAGGACCCGGCGTTCGTCCCGCCGGCCGGTCCGGCCACCGACCCGGACTTCGACAACCATCGGCTCGCCCCGGCGATCGAGGCGTACGCCGGCGCCGAGGGCGACCCGGCCGCCCGCGCGGTCGCGTACGACGAGCTTTGCGGGCTGCTGCGTGACCAGCTCACGCCGACCTGGGAGCTGATGTGGCGCGGTGTCGGGCTGCTGCGGGCGTTGCCGCCCGGCGCGCGGGTCGCCGGCCGGTGGGCCGGTGACCGGGACGCGTTCACCGGGTACGCCGAGCATGTGGACGCCGGTGGCGGTCCGCAGCCGCGCCGCGACGGCGCGGTGGCGGCGGCGTCGCGGTTGCAGCGGCTGGAGCGGGCGCTGACCGCGTGGGCGGTGCAGCGGGCGTACGACGATCCGTTGGTGATGGCCGAGCATCGGCTGGCCGGGGAGGCGTTCGTGGGCGAGGTGACACTTGCCGACCCGAAGCGGGTGGACGACTCCGGGAAGCGGCCGGTGCTGCGGCCCCGGATCCAGGTGGTGACCACCGAGCCGGTGCCGATGCCGGTGGGCGCGACGCTGTACTCGCCGGCCCGGCCGGGGCAGAAGGCGACTGTGGTGTTCGTGACCCCGGGCGCCGACGGCAAGACCGAGGTGGTGCTGGAGCTGGCCGGCGGGATGGGGCGGGGGTTGACCGCGCCGGCGGGCAGTGTGCCGGAGGTGGGGGAGCGGATCTGCCTGACCGGCCTGTCGGACGGGTTCCGGCCGGGTGGCGCGTTCCCGGCGCCGGAGGAGACACCGTGGACGCACGGCGGCCCGCCGGAGCAGCACGAGGAGTAGCCGGCGAGGCGGTCCGGTGACCGACAGCGCACGAGTCTGGCGGCGAATCCCTGCGCTGACTAGGCTTGCGCCGTTCGTCGTCCGCCGTCCGGTCCTCGTCGCCGAGGGCGCACGTCTGGAAGAGAGCCGGAGCGCATCGTTGTCCCCCAGTACGACGTGAGCCTCGCCGTCGCGGCGCCGGCCCGTCACCCGCCCGCCGGCCGTGTCGGACTCGTCGCGGCCGCCGTCGTCGTATTCGGGGAGATGGTCTGGCTCGTCGCCGCGCTGCCCGGGGCGGCCCTGGTCAGCGATCTGGGCGCGATGGCGTTGTCGGGTTGGGCGGCGGTGCTCTGCGTCGGCGCGGCCCGCCGGCACCCGCTCGTGCTGCGGCGGTTCTGGGGGCTGCTCGCGATCACCATGGTCCTCGCCGCGCTCGGGCGTACGGTGTGGACGGTCGAGCGTCTCGGCGGGATCGACCTGCCGCACACGCCGCTGGTCGGCGCGCTCTTCGCCGCCGGCATCGTCACCGGCACCGCCGCGCTGCTCTGCTCCCGGGCCGGCCCGCGCAGCCTGGTCGGGCAGGCCCGCACGCTGCTCGACGGCGTGATCGTCGCGCTGGCCCTGATCCCGGTCGGCTGGGTGGTGGTGTTCCGCGACCTCGCCGACGCCGACCTGGCCGACCCGCTGCGCACGCTCGGGCTGCTCTACCCGATGTTCGACCTGATGCAGCTCACCATCCTGGTGGCGGTCGCCGGGCCGGGCCGGCAGATGTGGCGGGCGCTCACCGTGATCGGCGCCGGCCTGGCGATCCGGGCCGGCGCCGACGCGGTCTACGTCTCCCTCGTCGCGCACGGCAACTACGCCCCGGGGCACCCGGCCGACGTCTGCTGGCCGCTGAGCTACCTGCTGGTCGGTCTCGCCACCCGCTACCCGCCGCCGGGCGGTGCGGGCGGGGAGGACGACTCCGGTGAGTCGCCGCTGCCGCCGTGGTGGCGGGTCGCTCTGCCGTACCTGCCGGTGGGCGGCGCGATCGTCGCGGTGATGCTGTCCAGGCGGCCCACCGGGCAGACCCCGCACCTGGTCTTCGTCGGCATGATGGCGCTGCTCGGGGTGCTCGCGCTGCGTCAGGGGCTGGCCGCCAACGAGAACCTGCGGCTGGTTGCCCGGCTGCGCCGGCTCGCCTACTCCGACCAGCTCACCGGCCTGCCCAACCGGCTGACCTTCATCCGGCGGCTGCGCCGCGCGCTGCGCGAGGGCGGGCCGGTCGCCGTGGTGCTGCTCGACCTGGACGGCTTCAAGCAGGTCAACGACCGGTTCGGGCACGCCGCCGGGGACCGCCTGCTCACCACCACCGCGGAGCGCATGCGGGACGCGATCGGCCCGGACGGGATGATCGCGCGGCTCGGCGGCGACGAGTTCGCGGTGCTGGTCGCCGGGGACCGCCCGGTGCCGCCCGAGCGGCTCGCGATCCGGCTGCTCGCCGCGCTCGAACCGCTGCCCGGCGAGGAGGACCTCGGCGTCCACCCGTCGGCCAGCATCGGCATCGCCGAGTACGGCCCGCAGCACAGCTCGCACACCGACCTGCTCCGCGACGCCGACATCGCCATGTACGCGGCCAAGGCGGCCGGCAAGTCCGCGTGGCGCACCTGCACGCCGGAGTTGCGCGAGTCGGCGGTCAGCCGGGCCGAACTGATCGCCGACCTGCGCCGGGCGGTCGACGAGGGTCAGTTGCTGATGGAGTTCCAGCCCATCGTCGACCTGGCCACCGGCACGGTACGCAGCGCGGAGGCGCTGGTCCGCTGGCGACATCCCCGCCTCGGCGTGCTCACCCCGGCGAGGTTCCTGCCGCTGGCCGAGGAGACCGGGCTGATCCTGGGCATCGACCGGTGGGTCATCCACGAGGCGTGCCGGGCGGCGGCCACCTGGCGGGAGCACGCCCCCGACGTCACCGTGGCGGTCAACATCGCCGCCGCCCACCTGCGCCGGCCCGACCTGATCGCCACCGTCACCGGGGCGGTCGGCGCGGCCGGCCTGCCGCCCCGCGCGCTCACCCTGGAACTCACCGAGTCGGCGCTCATCGAGGGCAGCGAGACGGTGCTCGACCGGCTGACCCAGCTCCGCGACCTCGGGGTCCGCATCGCCATCGACGACTTCGGCACCGGCTACTCGTCGTTGAGCTACCTGCACCGGATCCCGGCCACCGAGCTGAAGATCGACCGATCCTTCGTGGCCCGCCTCGACGCCGACGACGCGCGGGCGTACGCCACGGTGGAGATGGTCAACCGGCTGGCCGGCGCGTTCGACCTGGCCGTGGTGGCCGAGGGCGTGGAGACCGGCAGCCAGCACGCGGCGGTGACCGCGATCGGCTGCCTGCACGGCCAGGGCTGGCGCTACGGCCGCCCGGTCGCCCTGCCCGCGCTGCTCCACGCGCTCACCCCGGTCGACGCGGCCCGCTGACCGGCCCGGCCGGCACCGGGCCGAAGGCCCCGGACAGGACAGGGGGTTCGACCCTCCTGGCGGGTGCCCCGGCCGTCCATGATGATATTGGCAAACAACGGAGACACCACTGATACAGGAGCCTGACATGAAGCGACGGACACTCGACCTGCTGTTCAGCATCGGTGGGCTGGGGCTCGCGGTCCTGCTGCTCGTCGTCGGCGTCGTCCTGACGACGAACGCCAACTTCGCCAACAACTACGTGCACGACCAGCTCGCCGCCCAGCACATCAGCTTCACCCCCGCCGACAAGCTGAGCGACGGGGAGAAGAAGTCGGACTGCCTGCGCGAGTACGCCGGCCAGCCGCTCACCACCGGCAAGCAGGCCGAGTGCTACGCAAATGAGTACATCGGCCTGCACCTCCAGGCCATCGGCGGCGGCAAGACGTACGCCGACCTGGGCGCGCCGCAGACCGCGCTGCGCGAGCAGGTGGCCCAGGCCGAGCAGGCCAAGGCCGCGAACCTGGCCGACCTGCAGAAGCAGCTCGCCGACGTCAGCGCCCAGCGGGAGACCGTGTTCAAGGGCGAGACGCTGCGCGGCCTGCTGCTCACCTCGTACGGGTTCAGCGAGTTCGGTCGCAAGGCCGAGCAGGGCGCCCTGGCCATGTACCTCGGCGCGGCGCTGCTCCTGCTGCTGTCGGCCGCCGGCCTGGTGCACGCGGTGCGTACCCCGGCGAACGCGGCCTTCGCCGCTCCCGAGCAGGAGAGAATCACCAACTGACTTGACCCTCACGCTGCGGGAGGCGGGAGCCTGGTCGCGGAAGGGAGGGAACCATGGCGTACACGGTGGGGCAGGTGGCGCGTGCGGCCCGGGTGACGGTCCGCACGCTTCACCACTACGACGAGATCGGGCTGTTACGGCCGAGCGGGCGCACGCCGGCGGGCTACCGCCGCTACGACGACGCGGACCTGGACCGCCTGCAGCTCATCCGTTACTACCGCGAGCTGGGGTTCCCGCTGGACGAGATCGCCGAGATCCTGGACGACCCGGCCGCCGAACCGGTGGCGCACCTGAGCCGGCAGCACGAGCTGCTGTCCGGGCGGATCGGCAAGCTCCGGGAGATGGTGGCGGCGATCGAGCACGCGATGGAGGCGAGGAAGTTGGGGATTCGGTTGACGCCGGAGGAGCGGTTCGAGGTGTTCGGGGACTTCGACCCGGACGAGCACGCCGAGGAGGTCGAGCAGCGCTGGGGCGGCACCGAGGCGTACCGGCAGTCGCAGGAGCGGGCCAGCCGTTACTCGAAGGAGGACTGGCTGCGCAACAAGGAGGTGAACGAGGACTGGGGCCGGCGGTTCGCCGCGCTGATGGACTCGGGCGCGCCGGCCGACGGGCCGGAGGCGATGGCGCTGGCCGAGGAGCACCGGCAGCTCATCACCGAGTGGTGGTACGACTGCCCCGTGGAACTCCACACCGGGCTGGCCGACATGTACGTGGCCGACCCACGGTTCACCGAGTACTTCGAGACGATCCGGCCCGGCATGGCGGCCTATCTGAACGAGGCGATCCACGCCAACGCGATCAGCCGGGCCTGACCCGGCGTCGCGGCGCCGCTCGGGTTCGGCGTGCCCGGGTCGAGTTGGGTGTCGCCGGCGTTCGTGAGTGGTTCCGCCGGAGCGGCGAGCAGTGTTACCACGGCTATCACGACCTCTGGTCAATCATCGGGGAGGGGCGATCGGTGGTGGCTCCGGCGGCAGGCTCGGGGCCAGCCGTCGCAGCGACGCGAACGTGGGCACGAGCGCGTCGTACAGCTCGGAGAAGAGTGGGAGCAGGGCCGCGTAGGTGGCGGCGGAGGCGGGATCGGGCCGGACCGTCTCCTCGATCCGGACCAGGTCGGCGGCGACCTCGACCGACTCGATCAGGCCGAGCGCCTGCATGCCGAGCAGCGCGGCGCCGAAACCGGACCCCTCGTGCCCGGCCGGGAAGCGCACCGGCATGCCCAGCGCGTCGGCGAGGATCTGCCGCCACAGCGGGCTGCGGGCGAAGCCACCGCTGGCGCGGACCTCGCGTACCTCGTTGCCGGCCGCGCGGACCGACGCCAGGACCAGCGCGAGCTGCTGGCAGACCCCCTCCAGCGCGGCCCGCACCAGGTGGGCGCGGCCGTGGCCGTGGGTCAACCCGATGTACGCGCCGCGGGGCAACGCGCTCCAGTGCGGCGCCCGCTCGCTGAGCAGGTACGGCAGCATGATCAGCCCGCCGGAGCCGACCGGCGCCTGCGCGGCCAGGCCGAGCAGCTCCTCCTCGGCGTCCTCGCCCAGCTCCGGGGCGAGCGCGTCGTGGGCCCACTGGAGCACGATCCCGCCGTTGTTGATCGCGCCGCCGACCACCCACCGGTCCTCGGTCAACGCATAGCAGAAGACACCGCCCAGCGGGTCCACGCCGGGGCGTTCCACCATCACCCGCATCGCGCCGCTGGTGCCGATCGAACAGGCGACCACGCCGGGGCGTACCGCGCCGAGGCCGAGGTTGGCCAGCGGGCCGTCGCCGGCGCCCACCACCAGCGGGGTGTCCGCCGGCAGGCCGGTGGCCCGGGCCGCGTCGGCGGTCAGCCCGGGCAGGACGTGCGTGGTGGGGACGAGCTGGGGGAGCTGCTCCTCGGTGATGCCGGCGACGCGCAGCGCCTCGGTGTCCCAGGCCAGCTTGTGGATGTTCATCAGGCCGGTGGCCGAGGCGACCGAGTGGTCGGTGACCAGCGCCTCGGCCAGCCGCCGCAGGACGAGGTCCTTGATGCCGACCCAGTGCGAGACCCGCTCGTGCAGCTTCGGTTCCTGCTCGGCGAACCAGACCAGCTTGGGCAGCGGCGCCATCGGGTGCACCGGGGTGCCGGTGCGCCGGTGCAGGGCCAGCCCGGACGGCGCGGCCCGCAGGCGCTCGGCCTGCGCGCTGGCCCGGGAGTCGGCCCAGGTGATCGACGGGGTGAGCGGGTTGCCGTCGGCGTCCAGCCCGATCAAACTGTGCATGGCGGTGCTGAAGGACAGGCCGGCGACCGGCCTGCGCAGCTCGTCGACGACCGCGCGGATCACCCCGAGCACGGCCTGGTAGATGAGGTCCGGGTCCTGCTCCGCCCAGCCCGGGTTCGGCTCCTCGATCGGGTAGCCGATCGAGTGGCTGGCCAGCTGCCGGCCGTCGGTGTCGAACGCGACCGCCTTGCTGCTGGTGGTGCCGATGTCCACGCCCACCACCACGGCCGGGTCGCCCACCGGTGCACCTCCGCTCTCCTCACCGGGTGCGTACGCCCCGAACTGCGGGCTGACGTTACCGACGAGTCCTGCGGCCCGCATGGCGAAGCGACGCGACCCGAACCGGGCCAGCACCGAACGTGAACCGACGCACGAGATTCCGCCGATTGCGACCGTCAATCAGCCAATCGGTCTAATTGGTGACTTTCGCGTGTCTTCGTACCCCTGCCCCGCCGTTGTTCACGGTGACACCCCGATTGGTGGGCTCGCGCGGCGGAGGAGTCGGCGTGGCGATGACTGATTCGACGGGTTCCACATGGCGTTACCGGTGGGCGCACCGGCAGAACGAACGGCGGCAGCGCGCGTTCCGCGCGGCCGACGAGGCGTGGCGACGCCGCGACGACGAGCTGCGCCGCCTGCGTACCCTCGCGGTTTCCTTCCACGGGTCGGTCCGGGCCGGCGTGGGCCTGCCGATGGAGCTGGCCCCCGGCGAGGTGGTCTTCTGGACGCTGCCCGCCGCGCAACTGGTCGAGGTGCGGCACACCGCGGTGCTGCCGGCCCCCGACCTGACCGTCGACCCGGACCCGCCGGCGCTGCGCCCGCGCCGCCCGGAAGGGGTCAGGGTCGTCGACGCCGGGCTCGCCGTGCTCACCAACCGGCGCCTCGTGCTGCTCGGCGGGCGCGGCCGGCGCGACTGGACGTACGGCAGAATGACCGGACTGTCCCACGACCCGGCGGCGCCGGTCACCCTGATCCAGGTGCTGGACCGGCGGCGTACCTCGGGTCTGCTGCTGCCCACCGGCGCGGCGGCCGACTTCCGGTTCACGCTCACGCTGGCCTTCGCCGACGCGATCGAGCAGCGCGCCGCCGTCGTCGCCGAGCTGGACGAGCTGCTCGCCGAACACGCCGAGCTGCGCCCGCAACGCCCGGCGGTGCTCACCCCGGCCCAGGCCCGGCCCTCCGCGCGCGTGCCCGGAGGCCGGCGGACCGTCGCGGTCGGCGCGGCGCTCGCGCTGGCCGTGCCGGCGATGCTCGTCGAGTCCAACCCACCGACCCGGGCCGGGTCGGAACGTGCCGCCGCCGCCACCCCGGCGGCCACCGCCACACCCGCGCCGCCGGGTGTCGCCCCCGCCGTCCAGGTCCGGCCCGGCACCAGCCCGGAGCCGCGCCGCACCCGGCCCGCGCCGCGCGGCGCCGACCCGCAGCCGACCGTCGAGCGCCGCTGCGGCGCCCCGCCGAACCCCTTCGGGTACGACTTCTGCGGCGGCGACCGGATCCGCAAGCCGGCCGTCGGGGTCTGCGACTGGTTCGAGTGCGTACCCGGGTTCTGGTCCGGCCGGGGCTGGCTGGTGCAGTGCCGCGACGGCGCGGTCAGCCGCTCCGGCGGGCAGCGCGACGTGTGCGCCGGTCACCAGGGGCTGCGCCGCAGCGTCGGGCGCTGACCCGGCCGCCGGCCCGTTCGCCGGCAAGGGGGGTGACCTGCGGGGACGGCCCGGCTCGACCAACGCTGCTAGCCTGCGTTCATGGGTGGACGGTCGTCGATGGCCGCCACCCGGCGGGGAGGGCCGATGGCCGGCGACGGAATCCACGTGGAGCCCGAGGACCTGACCACCCATGCCCACCATGTCGAACGGATCGCCGGTGAGCTGACGACGGCGAAGCAGGCCGGCGAGGCCACGGAGCCCGGCATCGACGCCTACGGGAAACTGTGCCTGAGCGTGCCGGTGCTGCTCGGAGAGTTGCAGGGCATGGTGGTCGACGGCATGGCGGCGGCGGCCGAATCCGTGCACGGAACCGCCGACCGGCTGCGGGAGACCGCTGCCAGCTACCGGCGCAACGAGGAGTTGACGGCGGCCCGGCTCGACGGCATCCGGCGCGGGCTGTGACCACCAATCCGCTCGTCGCCCCGGCGGTCGACACCCCGGCGGATCCCTGGGCGGGAGTCTGGATCGCCGAGGACATCGAGCTGATCAATCGAGGCATCACCGACGGCAGTTGGATCGACGGGACGCTCGGTGTCGTCGGCGCCGGCCTCGACGCGCTGGCACTGATCTCCGACCCGGTCGGCGTGCTCCTCCAGTACGGCGTGGCCTGGATCATCGAACACGTCCGGCCGCTGAGTGAGGCCCTGGACTGGCTTGCCGGCGACCCGGCGCAGATCGCGGCGAACGCGCAGACCTGGCGCAACGTCGCGGGCTCACTGCGGGACAGCGTCGCCGAACTGGCCCGGGCGGTGGCCGCCGACGTCGCCGACTGGGGAGGCACGGCCGGCCCGGCCTACCGCGCCTGGGCGACCCGACAGCAGAACGCGATCGACGGTCTCGCCCGGGCCGCCGACACGATGGCGCTGATCACCGAGGGCGCCGGCTTCCTCATCGCCGCGGTCCGCCTGCTGGTCCGTGACGCGATCGCCACCCTGGTGTCGCGGCTCGTCGTCTACGCGGTCGAGGAGCTCGCCTCCCTCGGCTTCGCCACGCCACTGGTGGTGGAGCAGGTGACCACGCTTGTCGCCTCCTGGGCGGCCAAGATCGCCCGCTGGCTGCGCGCGCTCCTCGACAGCATCCGTCACCTGATGCCGGTCATCCGGCGGCTCGGCGAACTGATCACCGAATTGAAGCGGATCCTGAAGAGCTTGCGTGGCAAGCCGCCGGAGCTGTTGCGCGAGGGCGACGGCATCGCCCGCAACGGGCGGAAGATCCTCATGAACATGGACAACGTACGAGCCGTCGCGGCGAAGTACGGCATCGACATCGACGGAGTCAATCTCACCATCGACAAGGTCCGCGTCGGCGGTGGGCCGGGCAAGGAGTTCTACGGGGTCACCACCGCCGACGGCCGGATCATCCTCTGCCGCGACGCCTTCCGGAGCGAGGAACAGCTCGCCCGTACGCTCGCCCATGAGAGGTTCCACCTCGACGAGGTGCGGAGTGGGATGCCGGTGCCCCGCAGCCGCAAGGCGCTCGACGAGTGGGAGAAGCGGGCCTATGCGTACGAGAATCAGTGGTGGGAACAGCACAAGCACCTGTTCGGCGGGTAGGGGATGTCGATGACGGCGATGACCGAGGGCCAGCGCGTCTGGGAGGCCTGGCTGGCCGCGTACAACCGGATCCGCGACGCCGCCCCGAAGTCCGTCGAGGTGACGTGTCCGAGCTGTGGCAGGGGCCGGGTCCACGTGTCGTGGACCGGCGACCCGGTGACCCGGATCGGCTACGCCGTGGTCTGGTGCGACGCCTGCGAGAAGGGCATCTACCTGTCGCGGGTCGGCGTGCCCGACGGGGTGGAGATGTTCACCTTCGACACCCCGGAGGAGGTCCGGGACGCGGCTGTCCCGGATGTCGAACTCATTCCGCCGGACCCGTTCGTCGACGAGTCCGATCCGGCCGACGCATAATCGCTCGCCGTCGTCGCCCGCCGGGGCTAGCGTCCGGCCGTGTCCCGCACCGTGACCCTGGTCCTGGTCGACGCCGCCGGCCGGCCGCTCGGCGCGCTGCCCCCGTTCGAGGTGCCGGATCCGTGGTGGCAGCAGGTCGCCTCCGTCGTCGACGGCGCCCGCCACCGGTACGGCGTCGACGTGGCGGTGCTGCGGCTGCTCGACGCCGACCGCCCGCACCCACCCGGCGGCCACGTGCGCTACCTGGCCCAGCTCACCGGCGCGCCCGCCGGGCAAGGGGCGCCGGACGGCCTCGCGGGCGGCGTACCCCTGGAACCGGCAACCGTGGACCTCGCGCCGCACCCGCTGCGCCAGCCGTGGGCGCAGCCGGGCGGCCCGGCCCGCAGCGTGGCCTGGGCCACCGCCGAGCTGCGCCGCCTCGGCCGCCCGGTGACCGCGGTGGCGCAGCAGCGCACCTGGAACCTCTCCGCGATCTGGCGCCTGGACACCCCGCGGGGCCCCGCCTGGCTGAAGCAGCTCCCCGCCTTCGCCCACCACGAACCCACCGTCCTGGCCTGGCTGTCCCGCCCCACCCCGCCGGCCGTCCCCGCCCGCCCCGCCGTCTCCGCTCACCTCGCCGTCTCCGCTCACCTCGCCGTCTCCGCTCACCTCGCCGTCCCCGCTCACCTCGTTGATCAAGGGGTTTGTGTCCGCGTCGATCTCTCTGGTGACCAGAACTCCTTGATCACCGAGGCCGGTGCGGGGGCGGAGGCGGGAGTCGGGGGTGGGCCGGTGGTGCTGGCGGCGGACGGGGAGGGGCGGATGCTGCTGGAGCACGTGCCGGGGGAGGACCGGTATGGGGCCGGGGAGGCGGAACGAGCGGTGATCATGGCGGAACACCATGCGCGGCAACGGCACGGCCTCGGGGCGGCGGATCGGCTGGTCGCGGCGGGCGTACCCGATCTTCGAGGGCTGCGGCTGGCGGAGTGGATCCGGGCGCGGCTGGCCGGGCACGACGTGTCGGTCGCCGCCCGGCTGCTCGACGGGCTCGACGAGCGGCTGCGGCGGGTCCGCGACTGCGGGCTTCCCGACACGCTCGTGCACGGCGACCTGCACCCCGGCAACGTGCGCGGCGACGGCACCTGCCCGGTGGTCATCGACTGGGCGGACGCGTTCGTCGGCCACCCCGCGTTCGACGTCCTGCGCCTCACCGAGGGCCTCGACGCACCCACCGCAGCCCGGTTCGTCGACGCGTGGGCCGACCGGTGGCGGGCCGACCCGCCCGGCTGCGACCCGCGCCGGGCGGTCGACCTGCTCCGGCCGGTCGCGCCGCTGCGGCTGGCCGCCGTGTACGCGATGTTCCTCGCCGGCATCGAGCCGAGCGAGCACCCCTACCACGCACACGACGTGCCGGCCGCGCTGGCGCAGGCCGCCGCCGCGGGATCCTAGGCCCGGCGTACCGGGATCCACAGCTCCGCGTCGGCGGTGTCGCCGCCCTCGGCGATCCGCACCTGGGAGATCTCCGGCCCGGGCCGGATCTCGTACGGGTTCGACGGGAACCACTGGGTGAACACGTCCCGCCACAGGTACTGCAACGCCTGCGGGAACGCGCCGGAGCTGCGGAAGACGGCCCAGTCGCCGGCCTCCACCGGCAGGCTGTCCAGACCCTCCGGCACCTCGGCGCCGGTCACCACGCCGTGCCAGTAGTCCAGCTCGGTGCCCTCCGCGCGGGAACCGGCCAGGTCGTCGCTGACGTTGACGATGCCGTGCGGGTCCTGGTCGGACAGCGCCTCGATGCGGCGTACGGACTCCGGGTCCACGCTCTTGAGGAACGCCACGATGTGCGGGTTCATCCCCTCGTGGACCAGCGGCACCCGGGCCTTCAGCCCGACGAGTCGGAATGCCTCCTTGGTCACGATGCGGTAGTCCATGCTGGTGCTCCCTTCGACGACGAGCCGGAAGGACATCCGGGGCTGGGACCGCAGCACCGACCCGGCGCGCCGCGCCTCGGCTGGGCCGACGCCGTGCACGGCCCGGAACGCGCGGGCGAACGCCTCGTTCGAGCCGTACCCCCAGCGGACCGCCACGTCGAGCAGCGACTCCCGGTCGGCGAGCACATCGGCGGCGGCCAGGGTGAGCCGGCGGCGGCGCACGTACTCCGACAGCGGCATCCCGGCCAGCGCCGAGAACAGCCGCCGGAAATGGTGCTCCGACACGCAGGCGACCCGGGCCAGCGCGGCCACGTCGAGCGGCTGGTCGAGCCGCTGTTCGAGGTGGTCCATGGCCTGGTTGAGCCGATTTAGCACCCGATGCTCCTTCCTGATTACGCCCTCGACGCTAGAGTGCCGTCCGCGCGCCGACCCGACCTCACCGGACCCGTTCCGGTCGGCTGCCGCCCCGCTGCGGCTGGCGGGGATGTCGCATCATGGCGTCGTGATCGACTGGAAGCGGCGCCACAAGAAAAAGAAGAAGCATCGGGACTGGTGCGACTGCGACTGCGACCTGTTCGACTGTGACGGCCCGGGCTGCTGCGACCTCGGGCTCTTCTCCACGCTGCTCACCCTCGGCGCGGTGACCGCCGGCATCGCGCGGACGCCGGTCCTGGACCGGGCCGGGCGGGCCGCCATCCTCGGCTACCGGCGTTGGCTGTCGCACCGCTGGCCGGGGACCTGCCGCTACACGCCGACGTGCAGCGCGTACGGGCTGGCCGCGGTGGAACGTCACGGACTGGCGGTGGGCGGCCGGATGGCCGCCGAGCGGGTACGCCGATGCCGTCCCGACGTCCCGCGCGGCACCCACGACCCGCTGCCTTGACCAGCTCCGCTCTCCGCCCGGGCTGGCCGGGTCGGCCCCGCCTCCGCCCACCTGGCCGGTCGGTCGGCCCCGCCTCCGCCCATCTGGCCGGTCGGTCGGCCTCGCCCTCCGCCCGGGCTGGCCGGGTCGGTTCCGCCAGCTCGGGGAGGTGGCGGTGTCCCGGTGCGGTTGATCCAGCCACTTCGGCGAGCTGGTGTCGATCATGGCTGGTCGGGCCGGTTGGGCCGGTCAGGTCGGCCGCCCGGGCTGGCCGGGTCGGTTCCGCCACCTCGGGGAGGTGGCGGTGTCCCGGTGCGGTTGATCCAGCCACTTCGGCGAGCTGGTGTCGATCATGGCCGGTCGAGCCGGTCGAGCCGGTTGGGCCGGTTGGGCCGGTTGGGCCGGCTGGTCGGGCTGGGCTGGGTCGGGCTGGGCCTGGCTGGTCGGGCTGGGCTGGGTCGGGCTGGGCTGGGTGGGGGTCAGGGGAGCGGGGTGGGGCCGCCGAAGACGACCGGGACGCCGGGGGAGTACAGCACGCTTACCGGTGGGCCGTCCGGCGCGGGCAGGCCGGCGGCGGTGACCAGCTCGTCGTCCAGGTGCAGCAGCTCGGCGCGGTGCAGCGGCCACCGCGGATGCCAGTTCGCCAGGTGCCGGGTGCGCCCGTACGCCCGGGTGTGCAGGCCCCAGCGCGCGGTGAGGAAGTGCTCCAGGGGCGTCGGCTCGGCGATCGGCGCGCCGACGCGGACGGTCATCCGGCTGCTCGCGCCGGCCGGGCCGGGCCAGCGTCGGCGGCAGCGGTAGGTGAGCGTGTCGCCGGCACGGTCCAGCCGCATCGCCGACCACTTGTAGGGCAGGCGCAGGCTGAGCTGGGCGACCAGGACCGGCGCCAGCCGGGACGCGTCAAGCGAACGGAAGACCACCGCTCGCCGGCCGGCGCGGTCGACCGAGTAGAGCCGCACGTTGGTCTCCCAGAACGTGCCGAACCACGGGATGCCCGGCCCTCGGCCGAACCCCAGCCGGACCATCCGAAAACCGATCAGCCCGACGTAGGTGAGCCCGTCGATCGTGTCGGGCCGGGTGCCGGCCGGCAGCAGCGGCGCGACCCGCTCCGGCGGGACCGCCCAGTGCAGGAACGTCAGGTCGTGCCAACGCTGCGCCAGCCAGGCCCGGCGGATGGCGCGGACGGGCGCGTGCTCGACCGGCTCGATCTCCACCCGTCCATCCTGCCTCCCGCCGGGCCGGCGGGTCACTCCGGCCGGTGGCAGACCGCCTCGACGTTGTTGCCGTCGGGGTCGCGGACGAACGCGCCGTAGTAGCCAGCGTGGTATTCCGGCCACACCTTCGGGGCGTGCAGCACCTCGGCACCGGCCGCCACCGCCGCGTCGTGGAACGCCCGCACGGCGGCCCGGTCGGGCGCGGTGAACGCGATGTGCACCGGCGCCGGGACGGAGTCGGCCGGCGCGGGCTCGACCCAGAAGTCGGGCGCGTCGACGCCGTAGCCGATCGGGCCGGGCTCCATGATCCGCCGCCCGCCCAGCGGGGCGAGCACCGTGTCGTAGAAGGCGCCGCTGGCCTTCAGGTCACGCACCGCTACGGAGAAGTGGTCGAGCACGTCGCCTCCCTGAGATCGCCGATGACCGCGCCAGCCTATGAGCCGGCTGTGACACTTCCCGGCCCGTCGACCTCGCCCCGGCCCGCGACCCCGGCCTCCTCCAGGTGCCCGGGCGCGTCCGCGACCGACCGTCCGCCCGCCCGGCGGGCAGCGCGACGCCGCCGGGCGGTCTGCACCGCGATGAGCAGGCCGGGCAGCGCGCCGAACAGCCAGATCACGCCCACCGGCCAGCGGATGAGCGCGCCCACCGCGCCCCGCACCCGCGGCTCGTCACCCAGCACGTAGGACGCCTCCGGATCCGACGACCGGCAGCTCAACGCCCACCCGCCAGCGGCCGGCAACCGCACCGACGCGACCCAGGCGTACGTCACGGCGTCGCCGCCGTAACCGCCGGGCGGCACCGAGACCGGATCGGCCGCCCGGACCGTCGCGCCGGGGCCGCTGAGCCGGCAGTCCGGGGCCGCCGGGGCATCACCCACCCCGAAGATCGCGTACGCCCCGGGCGCCGGCACCGTGACCCGCCCGGCCGACGTCGCGTAGGGGCCCGTTCCGCCGTACTCCCTGGGGTTCTCCCCGACGGTGCTGCCCTCGGCGCCGAGCCGGACCGCGGACTGCGCCAGCAACGCCCCGAACACGACGGCGAGGCAGCCGACCAGATAGCCGCGCCGCGACGCCGGGCCGCCCCGGTGGGCGAGGCGCGCGCCGGCGGCGTACCCGATCAGGGCACCGACCACCGCGAGCGCCAGGCCGGCGAGCAGCGCCCGCCCCCAGCGGGCCTCGCCGGCCAGCGGTGCCACCCACCGGAAGAAGGCCAGCGACGCGCCCAGCAGCACGGCGGTGACAAGCGTGGACGCGGCCACCGCGAGCGCGACGCCGGCGGGCCCTCGGCGTCGGGGCTGACCGGCCGCGACCACGGCGGCCAGCAGGGGCGCGGCGAGCACGGGCCACCGCAGCGCGGGGGCGACCGTCGGGTCCTCCTCCCAGCGGTGGGTCCACTCGAAGAACAGCAGCGGGGCCGGCACGGTCGCCAGCAGCCACGTCGCCAGCACCTCTGCGCGTGCCGTCCGAAAAGGATTGGTCACCGACGGTAGGATACGCGGTGACACAGTCGAGCACACGGGGGAAACGATGTTCGAGCGACTGGGCAGGTTCGTCGTCGGCAAGGCCTGGTGGGTGATCGGCGGCTGGATCCTCGCCGCGGTCGCCATCGTGTTCACCAGCCCGTCGCTGAGCGACATCACCTCCGCCGACCAGGAGAGCTTCCTGCCGCACTCCTACGAGTCGGTGCAGGCCACCGAGCTGGCCACCAAGGCGTTCCCGCAGGCGGCGACCGCCACCGCCACCATCGTGGTCAAGCGCGGCGACGGCAAGCCGCTCACCCCGGCCGACGAGGCGCGCGTCGGGCAGCTCGCCCAGGCGCTCAAGGGGAGGAACATCACCCAGACGTCCGGCTACCTCACCGGCCCGCAGGCCGTCGCGCCGGACAAGTCGGTGCAGATCATCTCCGTCGGCCTCGACGCCGAGACGCCGGACGACCCGAAACTGCTCGACGCCGTACGCGACCTGCGCACCGGCCTCGGCGCGGACCTGGCCGGCAGCGGCCTGACCGCCGGGGTGGCCGGCGACGTGGCCAGCTTCGTCGACAACGAGGACACGTTCAACTCGGCGTTCGCGATCGTCGGCGTCGCCACCATCATCCTCATCATCGGACTGATCCTGATCATCTTCCGCAGCCCGATCGCCGCGCTGCTGCCGGTCGTGGTGATCAGCGTGGTCATGACCGTCACCACCGGGCTGGTCGCCGCCGCCGGCAAGGCGTTCGACCTCAACGTCAGCCAGGACCTCCAGACCATCCTGCTGATCGTGCTGTTCGGCATCGGCACCGACTACATCCTGTTCCTGCTGTTCCGCTACCGCGAACGGCTGCGCGCCGGCGACGACAAGCGCACCGCGATGATCGTCACGGTGCAGCGGGTCGGCGAGGTCATCACGTCCGCCGCCGGCGCGGTCATCGTCGCGTTCCTGGTGCTGCTGCTCGCCTCGCTCGGCTTCTTCGGCTCGCTCGGCCCGGCGCTCGCCATCGCCGTGGGCGTCATGCTGATCACCTCGCTGACCCTGATCCCGGCCATCGTGTCGCTGCTCGGCCGGTGGGTGTTCTGGCCGTCGAAGGCGTGGCAGCGTACGCCGAAGGCGAGCCTGTCCCGGCGGCTCGGCGCCGTCGTCGGCCGCCGGCCCGCTCTGGTGGCCGCGGCCTCCGGCGCGCTGCTCGTCGCGCTCGCCGCCGGGGTGCTCGGCTACAAGGCCGACTACGACTTCAGCGCCGGCTTCCCGCAGGACACCGAGTCGGCGCGCGCCGCCAAGGACCTCCAGCGCGGCTTCGCGGCCGGCGCGCTCGCGCCCACGGAGGTCTACCTGACCACCGGCAACGGCACCGCGCTCACCGACCAGCAGGTCAACGACTTCGCCGCCGCGTCGGCGAGCGCACCAGGCGTGGCCCGGGTGCAGCCGGCCGAACGCAGCAGCACCGACCCGAGCGTCGCCCGGGTCAACCTGCTGCTCGACGAGAACCCGGTCTCCAACGAGGCGATCACCCTGGTCCGCGACGACCTGCGGGACGCGCTGCACGCCAAGGCCCCACAGGGTACGAAGGCACTGGTCGGCGGCCCGACCGCGATCTTCGCCGACATCAACTCGGCGAACAACCGGGACCTGTCGGTGATCCTGCCGGTGGCCGCCGGCCTGATCGCGCTCATCCTGGGGCTGCTGCTGCGCAGCCTCGTCGCGCCGATCTACCTGGTGATCGCCGTGCTGCTCAACTTCGCCGCCACGCTCGGCGCCACCGTCTACCTGTTCCAGGGGCTCCAGGGCAAGCCGGGCGTCACGTTCCAGCTCCCGATCATCCTCTACCTGTTCGTGGTGGCGATCGGCACCGACTACAACATCCTGATGATCGCCCGACTACGCGAGGAGGCCCGCGAGGGCCACGAACCGCACCAGGCCGCCGCGATCGGGGTGGAACACGCCGGGCCGACGGTGGCCGCGGCCGGGCTGATCCTGGCCGGCACGTTCGGGGTGCTGATGCTCGCGCCGATCTCGTTCCTCCAGCAGATGGGGTTCGCGGTGGCGATCGGGATCGTGCTGTCCGCGTTCGTGATGTCGATGTTCTTCGTGCCGGCGTTGACCGGGTTGATCGGGCACAAGGCGTGGTGGCCGGGGCACGGGGACGAGCGGCGTAATGGTGGGGGACGGCACGCGGCGCCGGAGGCGGTCAGCGCGGCCGAGGTCTGAGCGGAAGCTAGCCAGCGTCCTTCGGGTCGTCCTCCCACCGTGCCAAGGCCGCGCACAGGTCGTCGAGGAACGCGTCGACCTGTGCGCGGTCGTATCCGCGCGCGGCAACCGGCAGCTTCTCCCTGCCCTGCTGGATCTCCGCCATCGCGCCGAGACGCGGCAGCATCGTGGTCGAGACCAGCCCCTCCTGGCCCTTCCGGACAAGGGCATCGACGACCGCCCGGTCGTATCCACGCAGTCCCACCGCGAAGTCCGGTGACGCGAAGCGCTGCCGGACGACCTGCCGGTAGTCGGTGAAACGGTTGCCGGCGAAGCGGGCGATTGCCTCCGCCACCACGTCCGGCGATTCCCGGACCTCGTCGAGTTCGAGCAGGACCAGGCAGGGGCGGTCGTCCAACGGGCTCCGGTGGGTCAGCGGGAGATCGAGAGAGGACCAGATGGCCGGTATCAGCAGCAGCACCGCGGACGGGTTCTTGTCGCCGGTGAGAACCGGAGCCGGCTGGTCGAGGATCAGACAGTCGATCTCCGTCCACGGCAACAGACGGTCGATCTTCGGGTCGGACTGTCGCACGGTCAGTCCATCGGCGCCGATGTGGAACCGGAACGGCCGCAGGCTCAGATAAGTGAGCCAGCCGCCGAGCAGCAAGCTGGGCACGCCGAGGGCCAGGTTCCCGACCACACGGAAGGTGCTGTTCCAGCGGACGCACACCAGCATGAACGCGCCGAAGGCCAGCATTGTGATGCCACCGGCGATGAGGAGACGGCTCCGGCGAAGCTCCATCGTCAAGCCCCCGAGTCCCGAGATTCCTGACCGGGATTGTGGCAGCCGGGCGCAAGCCACGATGGCGGCAGGAAACCGTTTTCGGCCGTCCTTCGTCCGAGCGGACTCCGACACATGTCGAAACGGACCGCGATCGTGCCAGCTCGGTCAGTGAATTGCTGACGACCGAGGACTCCCGCTCACGGGACTCCGACCGGTAGGGTCCAAAGACCGTCATGGGGAGGTCGGTTGTGATGTACGTGTTGTCGCGGCACATGTCGCAAACGAGTCGAATCTGTGGATGCTCCCGGCTTCGCCGGACTGACCGCTCGGCTCCTTGAACCATCGACTAGCAACAGCCTGACCAGCGGGAGAAAGAGTGTGAAAGAGGAGGAACTCCCTCCGGAGCCTCAGCTGATGGAGTCGCTTAGAGCCGTCGGCTACTCCCTCGAGGCGGCAGTCGCCGACCTGATCGACAACTCGATCACCGCGCAGGCGAACCGTGTCGAGGTGTTTTTCAGCGCGGAGGCCGAGCCCTACCTAGCCATCGTCGACGACGGAACCGGCATGAACGCCGACGAGGCTCGCGTTGCAATGTGTCTGGCGGGCACGAGCGCCGCTGGGAGCAGGCGGCCCGACGACCTTGGTCGCTTCGGGCTAGGACTTAAGACCGCGTCGCTCTCCCAATGCCGCGAGCTCACGGTGGTCACCAAACGAGACGGTGTGATGACGGCACTGCGCTGGGACCTCGACTACCTCACCCGCTCGAGGCGCTGGGCACTGCTCACCCTCTCCGAGGCGGAGGCCTCGATCCTCCCCCGCTACGGTGAGATCAAAGCGAACCCGAGCGGGACCTTGGTCGTCTGGCGGCATTTCGACCGTCTCCCCTCCGCCAGCCAGACGATCTTCGCCAAGGCCTTCAACGAGCAGATGCTTTCCGCCCGGGCGCACCTCTCACTCGTCTTCCATCGCTTCCTCTCGGGCGAGGACGGCAAGCCCAAGGTCACGATGGAGCTGAACGGCGTCCGGCTGAAGGTGGTCGACCCTTTCCTCACGGCCCACCGGGCCACCCAGAGAGGGCCGGCCGAGTCCTTTGCCGTCGCAGGCGCACGGATCGACGTTCAGCCGTACACCCTGCCCTACATCTCGAAGCTTACGCAGGCCGAGAAGGAGACCGCCCAGATCGCCGGCCGACTGCGCGACAGCCAGGGCTTCTACATCTACCGGGCCAGGCGCCTGGTCATCTGGGGAACGTGGTTCCGCCTGGTGCCGAAGGACGACCTCGGCAAGTTGGCGCGTGTCCGCGTCGATATCCCGAATACCCTCGACCACCTGTGGTCTCTTGACATCAAGAAGTCCGCGGCCGTCCCGCCGACGGAGATCAGAGACCAGCTTAAGCGCTTGGTGGACCGAATCGTCCACCCGAGTCAGCGCACTCAGCTGTACCGGGGCCGGCCCGCGGCAGCTTCGGACAGGGTCGTCAGGACGTGGAAACTCATCGACGAACGCGGCTCGTTCCGATATGAGCTCAATCGCGAGCACCCGCTGCTCGCTGCCCTCGACGAGCAACTGGACAACGGCGCACGTCGGCTGCTGGGTGAGCTGTTGAGGAACATCGAGTCGTCCTTTCCTGTCGAGGACGCCTACAACCGCCTAGGCGGTGACAGCGTGCACGCGCCCCAGCATTCGGACGAGGGCGAGCTCCTCGCCTACGCGGCCACCCTGTGGTTCGTCTTCAGCCAAACCGGTGAGTCCGCGGACGACTTCGTCGCCCGACTGCGGTATGTCGAACCATTCACACTCTCCAAGAACCCTGAAGCACTGTTGAGAAGGGCCGCATCTTGATCAACGGAAACAGGCAGGAGCAGATTGCGGCCTTGGAGAAGGTCGTCGGCGCATTGCTCGCTGGCAGGACCCACTCGGAGGCACACCTCACCGAGATGGTGGAGCAGTACCGCCGAGTGGCCGCGCCCGACGCCACCGACGAGGATGTCGCCGCATTGGTCCGACGCCTGACGGAGCGGCTCAGCATCGACGTCGAGCAGGGCGTCGCCATCGTGGGCGAAGACTTCAAGCCATGGCTCCAGGACAAAAAGCGGCAGATGGACTGGTCGCGATGGCTCAACTTCAAGCAGTGGATGTTGAACGACGGACGGCCGCCGCGAGTCATCGACAAGATGGACGACCTCACCGACGAGATTCTTGACTTCGCTGGCGACCCCACTGCCGCGGGTCCGTGGGCCCGTCGGGGCCTCGTCATCGGTGAGGTTCAGTCCGGTAAGACCTCTACGTACCTCGCGCTCTTCAACAAGGCGGTCGATGCCGGCTACCGACTGATCATCGTCTTGGCGGGGAACACGGAATCGCTGCGCCAGCAGACCCAGGAGCGCGTCGACGAGGGCCTCATCGGTCGCGACACCAGTCTCAGTGTCGCCCGGCCCGGCATCCCCGCCCAGACCCGTTACATCGGCGTCGGGGCACTGGACTCGCGGCTCGCGAACGCCCAAGGCATGACGACGGTAATCCAGGACTTCCGGACCAGCAGCCTCGCCGCATCCAACATCACGGTCGGCACCGACTCAGCCGAGCCGTACGTCTTCGTGGTTAAAAAGAACAAGGCGGTGCTGGAAACGCTCACCGAATGGCTGGGCCGGCAGCGCAAGGTCGGCGGCAAGCTGACCCTTCCCCTGCTGCTCCTCGACGACGAGTCGGACTACGCCTCGGTCAACACCCGGGAGGACCACAACCCGACGACCATCAACAGCGGCATTCGTGGCATCCTCGACCTGTTCTCGCGAAGCTCCTACGTCGCGTTTACCGCGACCCCGTTCGCGAACATCTTCATCGACCACGAGGTCGAGAATGATCTGTTCCCGCGCCACTACATCTACGGCCTCGAGTCACCGTCCAACTACGTGGGCTCGCAGGCCACCTTCGGATCCCTTGAGGAGCCCTCCGGCGCGATGCTCGTCGAGCTGGGCGACGCCGAGGAGTTCACCCCTCTCGGGCACAGGGCGCACTGGAACATCGGAGAGGTACCCGAGTCTCTCCGCGAGGCGATCCGCACCTTCTTCGTCGCCAACGCGGTCCGAGACTTGCGAGGCCAACGCGCGCCACGCTCGATGCTCGTGAACGTCTCCCGTTTTAAGCGCGTGCAGAGCCAGGTGTTCGACGCGGTGCAGGACGAGGTCTCCACGCTGCGTAACGAGATCGAGGCCCACGCAGCCCAGTACCGCATGGGCCACCCGAACAGGACCCTTGACATCGTCAAGGAGACCTTCGAGCGGCGGTACCCGGACATCACAGAGACGTGGGAGGAGGTCTTGGACGTACTCGCGGCCGCGGCGGCGGACATCCGCGTTCAGCTGTTTAATTCGGACAAGGACCGCGTCTTGGGCGAGGAGGACGAGCACTGGGACCGGCCGCAGCGGATGATTGCCGTCGGCGGTGACGTGCTCAGCCGAGGGCTGACACTCCAGGGCCTGACGGTGAGCTACTTCTACCGCCGGGTCGTCGCCTCCGACACGTTGATGCAGATGGCGCGCTGGTTCGGCTACCGCGACGGCTACAAGGACATCTGTCGAGTTTGGATCGATAAGGCATCCGCCTCCGACTACCGGCACGTCGCGGACTCGGTGGAGGAACTCCGCCGCGATCTTCGGCTTATGCTCCGCCAGAAGCTCACTCCGGAGGATTTTGGCATTGCGGTCAAGAAGCACCCTGGCGCGCTGCTGATCACCGCCAAGAACAAGATGAAGGCCGCCGAGACCCGAAGCAAAACCATCTCTCTCGCCGGTAAACGCATCGAGACCACCAAACTGTCCCCTGAGAAGAAGGTGATCTCCGACAACTGGTCGGCGTTTCAGCGGCTCGGCGACGCGATCGCCGCGAGCACCGCCGCCCGAAACGTGACGGGCCGCTGGCCGCGATGGTCTGGCGTGCCCAAGCGCGTCATCGCCGACTTCCTCAGCCAGTACCAGGCACACCCGTCGGACGCGATCTTTTCCGCGTCGGCGCTCAGCTCATTCGCCAGGCATGCGACCGCACCTGAGTTCCAGACCTGGGACGTCGTAGTGGTCAACGGCAGTAGGGAGCAGGTCCCGGAGGAGTTCGCCGGTGTGAAGTTTTACCCCCCGCGGCGAACGATTGACAGGGGGGCAGACAAGGAGCTGCGCGTAAGCGGCACGAGTAGCCGACTAGCAGGCCCCACCGACGTCCGCGTTCTCCTGTCTAATGATGACGTCGAGGCCGCCGTCGCCGACGCAGGCACCGATGGCAAAGGCAAGAATCCTCCGGAAACGGTCTTCTACAGCCGCCTTCGCCGGCCAGCCATGCTGCTGTACCCGCTGCTGCCGCAACACGACAAGCTTCCGCAGGGAGTTGATATCGACAAGATCATTGTTGCCGTGAAGCTGGCCATACCCGGCAGGGCCGGTGATCCCAAGGATTCACGGGGCGACGTCGAGTACGTCATCAACACGGTCGCGCAGCGAAAGTGGTTCATCGAGATTGACGAGTCCGAGATTGCGGATGAGGTCGATGACTGACGCCTTCGTGTTGCGCTGGCGGGAGATCATAGCGTCGCCAGGTTCCGGGAAATTTGAGGTCGACTCCTCCCACCCCCTCCGGTTCATAGTCGGCGTCAACGACCGCGATGATCCGATGATCTTCATCATCGTCAAGGACAAACCGCCGCTCCCGGATCTATCCGGGATCATCGAGGTGGAGCGGCGGCAGCGGACCGGCGACCACAAATGGACACTGGCGCTGTCACTGACCGATCGCCGTTTCCTCGAGCCCTACCTCCAGTTCTCCACCGACCTGGTGTCCCGCACTGCCGATGCGGCCACCGAGGCACAGGGCGTGGCGACGCTGCTCAAGGTCGTCGCCGAGTGGAAGCGGATGTTCGCTCGTGGACCCCGACCTCCGCTCAGTGAGGATGCCCTGCGAGGCCTCATCGCCGAGCTGTGGTTCGGCGTCCACGTCCTAGGGCGGCGGGCGGAGGCAGCCAAGGTCGCGCTGGCCTGGCGGGGTCCGCACGGCAGTCATCAGGACTATGTCTTCCCGCTGGGCCCGAGGTACGAGGTCAAGTCCCGGCGGACCGACGGGAAGAGCATCCGGATCTCCTCACTCGAGCAACTCGACGCGGACGGGATCATCTTGGCGACGGTGACGCTGGTCGAGGTCGATGAAGGAACCGCTGACGCCGTCAACCTCCCGATGCTGGTCGATGGAATCTGTGCGGACCTGGTTGCGGACCGGGACGCCGCGCTCGCCTTCGACGAGGCTCTCGACGCGCTCCAGGTCGACTCTACCGACCGCCGCTACGCCGACCACTGGTTCGTCGCCACGGAATGCACCGAGTACAACGTGGCGCCTGACTTCCCGGCAATACGACGCTCCACCACCCCGGAGGCAGTCGTGGGCGCCACCTACGACGTCGGGATCAGCGCGATCAAGAACTTCATCACCGACCGCTGGTGCAGAACCGCGGAGTAGGGGGCATTGATGGACCTCGCGGACTTTTACAAGGACCTCATGAACGCCGTGGATACGCGGGCTGAGGTTGAGAACGACTATCGATCAACGGCATTCCTTGCTGAGGTGTCCGACCGCTTGGCGGAAGCCGAGGAGGTCGAGCAGCTCACCGTTTTGCACTTCGTCGGCACCGGCGAGCGTAAACGTGCGGTCGCGGTGAATGGGTTTGACCTGACTGACCAGGACGGGTCGGTCGCGCTCGCGGTGTCAGTCTTCGCGGACTCCGACGAGCCGCTGACCCTGTCCACTGCCGACGCCCGCAGGGCGTTTCAATCACTCGCCACCTATCTCGACGAGGCCGTCCGCGGCGTCTTCCAAGAGGGACGAGAGGAGAGCGGGCCCGAGTACCAGCTCGCCGAGGACCTCCGCATGCGTGGTCGCAATGTAACCCGCTACCGGATGTACCTCGTCACCAACATGGAGATGAGCGGACGCGCGAAGGCGTTCAACAGCTCAGAACGTGATGGAATCAGGATCGACTACCACATCTGGGACCTGCGCCGGCTGCTCCAAGTATATGAGTCCAGTCAGGGTCGCGAGGAGCTGGAGATCGACCTCTCGGAGTGGCTCCCGAGCGGGCTGGATGCTCTGCGGACCTCCGAGACGGCCTCCGACGTCAAGACCTACCTCACCGCCATTCCTGCCCGTGTGCTGGCGGACCTCTACGGACGGTACGGAAGCCGGCTCCTGGAGGGCAACGTTCGTTCTTACCTGAGCACGACCGGCAAGGTGAACAAGGGAATACGCTCGACAGTGCTCTCGGAGCCGGCACGGTTCCTCGCCTACAACAACGGCATCACAGCGACGGCTACCGACTTGGAGTGGACGGCCGACGGACGAGCGATCAAAACTATCCGCGACCTCCAGATCGTCAACGGCGGCCAGACCACCGCTACGCTGTTCTACGTCCGCCGGGACAACAAAAACATCCCGCACTTCGAGGATGTCTTCGTGCAGGCCAAGCTTGTGGTGGTGCAGCCCGAACAAGCGGTCGAGATGGTCCCGCGCATCTCCCGTTACGCGAATAGCCAGAACAAGGTCAGTGAGGCGGACTTCTTCTCCAACAGCCCCTTCCACGTGAGGCTGGAGGACCTGTCGCGCCGGATTCTCGCGCCAGCAAAGCCCGGTGTGAACTTCCAGACCAAGTGGTTCTACGAGCGCACCCGGGGCCAGTACGCCAACGAGCAACGCAAGCTGAGCGTGGCTGACGCCAAGAAGTTCGCTGCCCTGTTTCCTCGGGGGCAGGTCATCACCAAGACCGACGCGGCGAAGTACGAGGTGTCGTGGGCGAAGAAGCCCCATCTGGTGAGCGCCGGCGCTCAGCGCAACTTCCTAGCCTTCGCCGATCAGGTGGCCGCCCAGTGGGGGACATCGGAGGCGAAATTCAACGAGGTCTACTTCAAGCACCTCGTGGCGAAAGCGCTTCTCTACCACCACATCCGCGCACTCGTCGCCAAGGCGAGCTGGTACCAGAGCGGCTACCTCGCGAACATCGTCACGTACACGATGTCCAAGTTGGCGGTGATCGTCGAGACCCACGCCCCAGGCAAGTCGTTCGACTTCGACCTCATCTGGGCGCGGCAGTCAGTGTCACCTGCGGTTGAGGAGACCAGTCTCGTTGTGGCGGAGAAGGTCTTCGACCTACTTACCGATGAGCGCCGTCCCATCGTGAACGTGACGGAATGGGCCAAGCGGGAAGCATGCTGGGAGTCGGTCCGGAAGGCGCCCGTGGACGTACCAGAAGCTTTCCTGGCGTCCTTGGAGTCTCGCGAGCGGGTGGCCCAACGCCGCGCCGACGCAGTCGCGGTGCAGAAGATCGATTCCGGGATCATGGCTCAGACCACGGTTCTCCAGATGGGTGCGCCTGCCTGGGAGGCGGTGCGGCGGTTCGCCGTGGCGCGGCGTCTTGCGTCACCCACCCACCTCGGCATCTTGGACATCGCGACCGGGCGAAAGAGAGGGATCCCATCCGAGAAGCAAAGCGCCGTATTGCTTGGCTTACTCGGGATCGCAGAGGAGAACGGATTTGAGCTCGGCCACTGATCGTCACGGCACGACTCCTTCTCGGGGCCCGACCAGCCGTGCTCGCACGGATATGTTCAAGGGCAGGTGCGCGATGATTCATGGCGAGCAGGACACAACTGCTTCAGGGGTCGAAGCTCATTGGGATATCTTCGTATGCCCGACATTCGTACGCTCAACGAACACCGGGCCCTCGCAAAAGGCGGCACTACCAGCAAGGCTTACCCCTCGCCGGTAATCCAGGTCAACTTGCGGATGAGGCCCAGCCCGGTCAAGCGGGCCGCTCATGCCTTTTACCACAACGAGTCTTCTCGAAGCCGTCGGCCAAGCCGTCGTGGCAACGCCGGGGCAGCCGAGGTACGGCGTCGGGCCAAAGAGGTAACCTGCGCAGGGCGTTTGATCGATCGGGGAGGTAACACAGGTGACGGACGATACCGTCGAACGACGTCGGGCAGGCTATGGCGTCAAGCTCGTGCGCGGCCCGTTCGTCCGTCTTGCGCCACACCCCAAGGCATGCGGGGACGACCAAGAGTTCCTCCGTTTTGCCGCAGCTTGCCGTGAGCGGGGTGAGCGGCTGGCGGCGGACTTGTTCAGTGGTGCAGGTGGGCTGAGTCTGGGCCTCACCGAGGCCGGGTTTCGTGTGGTCCTTTCGGCCGACCGGGACCCCGAGTCCGTCGAGACGCACCGACACCACTACCCCGGTCTCACCCTCGACTGCGACCTCGGGGAGTCCGTCAACGTTCGGCGGATCGCTGCCCTGGTGAAGGAAGCGGGGATCGAGCTGCTGTCTGGCGGCCCTCCGTGCCAACCCTTCTCCCGGGCGGGCCGCTCACTGATCCGTCACCAGGTCCGTCATGGCCTCCGCCCGGCGCACGACGAACGCCGGGACCTTTGGCGCTCGTTCTTGGAGGTCATTCAGTTGGCCAGGCCCGCCGCCGTGATCATGGAGAACGTCCCCGACATGGCGCTCGATCGGGAGATGTTCATTCTTCGCACCATGGTTCACGAGTTGGAGTCGATCGGTTACGCAGTCGAGGAACGGGTCGTTGACACCCTGCGCTACGGCGTACCCCAGTTCCGCCAGCGGTTGATCCTGGTTGCGCTGCGAGATGGAGTCGCCTTCGACTGGCCGACAGAGGTACCGGACCGGGTGTCGGTGTGGAACGCGATCGGCGACCTACCCGAGGTCGAGGGCGGCTGGAGGCCCGAGGGTGGCGCCGACGGCTGGTCAGACTATGCCGGTCCTGCTTCTGCCTTTCAGAGGCAGATGCGTCGCGGTGTTGCACAGGCGGACACGGGCAAGGTCTTCGACCACATCACCCGACCCGTACGCGAGGACGACCAGCGCGCCTTCGATATGATGGACGCCGACACCCGGTATTCGGACCTGCCGGAGGACGTCAAGCGCTACCGCGACGACATCTTCGATGACAAGTACAAGCGCCTGAGTGAGGACACGTACTCCCGCACCATCACCGCGCACATCGCCAAGGATGGTTACTGGTACATCCATCCCCGACAGGACCGCACACTGACCGTGCGTGAGGCGGCGCGGCTGCAGACCTTCCCCGACTGGTTCCGCTTCGCCGGTCCTCCCTCGGCCGCGTTCCGTCAGATCGGTAACGCCGTACCCCCGGCGCTCGGCACCCAGCTCGGGCGCGCCGTGATGACAGCGCTGGACGCCCCAACGCCAGTTGCCTACCGCAGCCGCGACATCGCCCAGGCCCTCGCCACCTGGTTTCACGACCTCGGCGAGCCGGCCCTGCCGTGGCTGCGCGCCCGAACACGGTGGCAGGTCATCTCCGCGGAGATGCTCCTCGACCGGGCAGCACCCGAGCAGGTACGAATCCTTTGGTCACTGCTCGAACGATGGGAGCAGCCGCAGGACACCGTTGACGCCGGCGACGAACTCGTCGAGATCGGGGGGTGGATCAATCGTGAGCACCGCGCCGAGCGGCTGCTCGACCTGGCGCGCGCGCTCACCTCGCAGCCAGACCTGCTCGACGACGACAAGATCCACATCCTCCGCGGGGTCGACGCCTCGGTGATCGACCTCGCCGTCCTCGCGGTCCCGACGCGTGACGAAGACAACGCGGAGGAACCCGTGCTCATCACAAAGGGCACCCACCGCGTCGCCGCCCGCTTCACCGGGGAGCACGTCGAACGCAGCCACAGGATGACCGCAGGTCGCCTGGCCATCGCCCGAATGATCGGCGATGACACCAACGCGCGGCGGGCACATCTCGGCCTGATTGAGATTGCCACTACCGTCTGCCGCCCCACCGACCCTGCCTGCCCCCGCTGCCCCCTCAACAAGGCATGCAGCGAGGCAGCCAAACGGGGCAGTCGGATCGAACGGCAGCCGGAGGTCAATCCCTGAAGCCGAGCGCGGCGGCGACGTCAGGGGCTTCGGCCCGCAAGCTCTCCCCGATGCGTTGCAGGGCCGCGTACTCACCCGCACGCATGGCAGCGGCTCGCAGCGCCAAGCCCACAACCGGCATGGGCGGCGTCGCTCCGGACGCCTCGTTGCGAGACAGGGCGGCCAATTGCTCGGAGGCTACCCTCGGGCCCTCGGAGGCACCGCGCGAGTTCTTGCGATAGGCGTCGTCCGCCCGCATGCACAGCTCGTGCACCGGGCGTTCGAGCAGCTGACGCAACTGCGGCGGCATCGCCACCCTGATCTTCGCCACGTTGATGTTGAACACCACGTCAAGATCCGTGTCGAAGTCCAGCGCCGCCCGTGCGAGCTTCGTGTGTTCGTCGATGCCTCGCATGCCGTTCCAGCCGCCCCACTGGACCAGCCGCTGGGCACGGTAGACGTACAGGCCCTGCTGACGGTTCCAGTTCAGCGGGCCCGAGAGCCGCTCGAACTCCGCCTGCGACGTGAACTGGTCTCGGGACGGTAGGACATACCGCTGCAATGACACCGTGCCGGTCGCCTCACCGACGGTCACCTCGAAACGGAGGGGAGGAAGCACCTCCCGTGCTGGCTCGTCCGGGGCGAAGGGGTTCCACGGCCGAACCTTCTCGCCGTTGACGGTGATCACGAGGCCACCGCCGACCTCACCCTCAAGGAAGCGGTGGAAAACCGTACCCAGATGGTTAGCCGTCCTGCCCGCCATTGCTTCCAACCGGCGACGCGCCCAGCCGCCGTCTGGATTACGTTCGGGCAGAACCCGGTCGAGCCCGCGCCAGAGCACCACGGTGCCCCCCGTGTCCGTCACCGTCTCGCGGGCCCTGACAACCTGCTCGTCGTTCGCCGGTTCGGCAACGACCCAGTCATCCATCTCGGCGATGAGATCGAGATCGATCATCCGCGACACGGTGCGGGCTGTGGTCGCCCTCCGGCGACTGACCACTGTCAAGGACCGGCACTGCGACAGAGACGCGGTCTTCAACCCCAGCCCGTACCGGCCGAGGTCACCGCGACCGTAGTCGCGCCGGCTGCCGTAGCGCAACGCCTCCAAGAGACCGTTGGCGCTCATACCGTCGCCGTCGTCGGCGATCATTACCCACGAGTCGGATCCGTCGAACACAATGTCGATCTCGACGCGATTCGCGCCCGCGGCGACGCTGTTGTCCACCACGTCGGCCACCGCGGTCGGAAAGTCGTAACCGATGTCGCGCAGCGAGTCGGTCAACCGCGCAGCAGACGGCGCCACGCTGTAGAGGTTCCGAGCGCTCACGACGCCTCCTACGGTCGAAAACGATGACGGGGACCAGGATGTCATACTCCTCCGCAACCCACCCCGCGGGACGCACACCGGTGCGCCAGAAACCTACCTGTGGCGCGGAAGCAGGCGCGAGCGCCCCTACCCGAACTTGGAGGGGCTTTCTGCCAACCGCGGTCTTCGTCGGCGTGGGATCAGCGTGATTCCCCACGTGTGACGCCGCGCTGTCCGCATGCCAGCCAGATTAGAACAGGGGTACGACCGAAGTGCTCGGTGAGGTCAGTTGAACCGGTCGGGCGAGGAGATGTGACGGACAGCAGGCGGGATCGCGCTTCGACTCGTGATCCGCCGTGCAGTGCCGGGATGCGGGAGGTAGCTAAAGTCATCCAGTAGCGGGGTGCTGACCAACAGCCGTCGGGGCGACCGGACTCCGGTGGGTTGTGGCCGCGCACGACCGGCCACGCACCTCGACAGCAACCCGATGCGCCGCCGCCCCAGCCTCCCGGCGCACCTCGCACTCCCACACCCTGATCACCTGCCAACCGGCCTCGACCAGCTCGTTGTCGACCCGCTGATCACGGGCCCTGTTCGTGGCGATCTTCGATTCCCACTTCTCGGCATTGGGACCCCGGAACCGGGAGGGTCCGTGTTGCGGACATCCGTGCCAAAAGCACCCGTTTACGAACACCGCGACGCGTGGACCGGGAAACACGAGGTCCGGCCGGCACCGGTTGAACAGGGTTCGCCCCAGGCGAAACCGGAAACCGAGAGCGTGCACGGCGCGGCGCAACGCCATCTCGGGAGCTGTGTCCCGTGTACGCCGTCCTCGCAAATGCGATCCCTGGGCTGTGGTAACCCAGACCTTAGAGCCATCCTTCGGCAGGAGACCGCCGTCGTCCGAACTCGTCATCACGTCTGTCACCTCGGTCAAGTAGCTTTCCGCCCCCACGACCAAGGCTAACCATGTCTACCAGTAACCCATCGCGCCTCGACCGTTGACGTATCGGCTCGCGGGCCGGGCGCAGATTGCGGTCCACGCGCCCATGACGGGTCTCCAACGCTCTCAAGCAAGTAAGCCTGCTCGCTCTGCCAGCGGGCGCAGCCCTGGCGTCGCCGCTCGCCTCTCCCTGGTCATGAGGTCGAGCAGGACTGCCCGCGCTTGAACGTTCGCGTACACCGCTTCTGCGGCTACCCGTTCGGCTTCCAGCAGGTGCAGTACGGCGGTGGGTCTGTCCGTGGACGACATGAACGCCGCTGCGGCAAGGTCGATGTGCACCTGAGCGCGTCGCCCGACGATGACGGCGGGCAGCCGTGAGGTGTCGAGGCGCGAGCCGATGTCGAGGGCCTGGTCGGCTCTGCGTGAGTGGACGGCGGCGGAGACCGAATGGATGGCGACGTTCGTCGGGCCGAAGGCGGTCCACAGCCGGTTCTGCTCCGTCCCGAGGTCTGCGGCCAGTTGCTCCGCCTGCGACAGACACCGGGCGGATTCCTTGGCGTTGCCCCGTCCGGCGAACATGACGGCCGCGAGGAGAAGCAGTGCTCCATGGGCGGAGAGCAGGTCGGGGTCGGCTGTCGAACCACTCACGGCTAGGCGGTCGATGCTGCTGCGCGTGACCTCCTCGGCCTCGGGGGCTCGACCAGGCATCCGCAGAAGGCCGCAGGCGGCCTGGTATGCCGCGATCGCCATGAGGGCCTTGTCGTCGCCGAGTCGGGCGGCGTTCGCGGCCCGGTCGGCGCTGAGCAGGGCGGTCTCGCCATCGCCGACCTTGGCGGCGAGTTTGGCCGCTGCGAGGTAGGCGGCGGCGAGAAGCCGGAAGGCGTCTCTACGGTCCGGCCCGGGGAGGTTGGACAGCTCGGTTGCCTGACGCAGCACGTCCGGTATCAGGCGGGCGGCAGATGTGTAGCTCGCCCGCTGGTAGAGATCGTGTATGCGTCTGACGGACCGTCTAACCTGGGCCGGAGATTGGGCCGGCTGCGTTAGCGGCGTGAGGTAGTCGGTCAGGAAGCTCCGCAGGTCGCCGAGAAGCTCCGGCCGGCTAGCGGCGGCGCTGCTGGCGTCGTGGTCCTGATCTCTGTTTGCCATGGCTTGTCCTCGGCGCTTGGCCACTGACACGTCGGTGAGCATGTCGTCGACCTGCTCGAGGGTAACGCCTAACGCGAAGGCAATCCGGGTTCTGTGCCCGGGGTGCGGATCGGTTTCGGCGTTCTCCCACCGAACCACCGTGGACCGCTCTACGCCCAGAATGTCGGCGAGGCGTTCCTGGCTGTACCCGAGAGCCTTCCGTCGTTGACAGAGCCGCTGCCGCTTCAGGGCCACGCTCGGACCTCCCTCCGTTCCGTCGTCAATGTAGTCACCGTGCGTCGAGATCGTGGGGCAGTGGATGCCTCATTTCTGCGTCATACGGGCTCCGCCGACGCTGTAGTTCCTCGTTTCCGCTCATCGGAGGCTGGTTGCATGGCCCGGGGCGGGTGCCGGGCTCCGGCGTCGTCGCGTCCCCCGATCGCGGCTGCCCGCCGACCCCGCCCGCCCCGGCGCCACCCACGACCCCGACACCTGGAGGCGCCCGCCGATGTCCGCCGTACTCGCCGACTTCCCCGTCCTCACCCCGGTCACCGACGACGCCGTGCTGGCCGTGCTCGTACACGTACCCGAGCGCTCGCCGCTGTGTCGCAGTGAGCGTGTCCCGTACCCGTGCCGGCTGGCCCGGTGGGGTCACGCCACGCTGCACGCGGCCGGTTTCGGCGCGGGCGAGGCGCGGTGACCGAGGAGGCGGACCGCTTCTGGGCGGCGGTCGAGGATCGCTGCCCGGGGTTGCTGCCGGAGCGGGACGCGCCGCTGCTGCACGCGTCCCTGCTGCGGTTGCTGGCGGGCGGCGACGACCGGGCCGGGCGGCTGGCGTTGCTGCGGGCGCTCGGGTGCGCGTACCGAAGCTTCGGTTTGCGGCCCTGGCACGCGGCGGCGGTCGGCGACGCGCTGCTGCCCGCGGCGGGGATGGGCTGGTGGCGGGCGTGGCGGCTGGTCGAGCGGGCCGCCGCGCGGGTGGGGGACGGCCCGGCCTGGTGGCCGGTCGAGGTGATCGACCACGACCGCGCCGCCGACACCATCGCCACCCTGACGGTACGACCGTGGCGGCGGCTGCCCTTCCGCGCCGGCCAGGCGGTGCCGGTGAGCACGCCGCGCCGGCCGGGGCGGTGGCGCTGGCTGTCGCCGGCGAACATGCCCCGCCCGGACGGCACGCTGGAGTTCCACGTCCGTGCCCTGCCCGCCGGGTCCGTCTCCCACAGCCTGGTGCACGAGGTACGCCCCGGCGAGCTGCTGCACCTCGGCGCGCCGCAGGATTCCGGGTTGGAGCTGGTCGACGACGGCGACGAGCTGCTGCTGGTGGCCGGCGGGACCGGGCTGGCGCCGCTGCGCGCCCTGGTGGAGCAGGTCGCCGAGGCGCCGGCCGGCCGGCGGGTCACGCTTGTCGTCGGCGCCCGCACGTTCGTCGACCTGTACGACGCGATCGCGCTGGACGACCTCCAGCAGGCCCACGACTGGTTGCGCATCGTGCCGGCGTTCTCCGACGACCCCGAAGCCGGACCCGCGGAGCAGGGCACCGCCATCGCCCTGGCGACCTACCACCATCGGTCCGGCCAGCACGTGCACGTGTGCGGCCCGCCCGCCATGCTCGCCGCGGCGCGGCGTTGGCTGAGCATCGCCGGGGTGCCCGCCGCCCACCAGCACCTGCCGACGATCGGGGAGCGGTGATGGCCGTCTACCGCAGCCGGCACGCACTCACCGGACCGCTCACCCCCGGCCGGATCGAGGCTGTCGAGCTGCCGATGACGTCGCGACTGCGGCGCGGCTACCGCATCGAGGACGTCGACGCCGTCCTGCACCGCTTCGCCTACGAGCTGGCCGAGCGGTCCCGCCAGCTCCGCCTGGCGACCGCCGAGAACCGCCGGATCAAAACTGCGTTGCGCAATTGGCAGTCCGAAATGTTCAACGCTGGAAATTCCACCGATTGAGTGGCGGTGAGATATCGGCATGGCGACAGGCTGCGTCCGGTGCTGGGGATGGTGATCAGGGAAGACGCTTTCCTATTCTGTTTGGACAGAGGAAGCAGTCAATGTCCAGCGGGGGTGTGGAATGGCTTTTTCCGGTGCGTACCGAATGGTGGTGGCCGCCGTTCTCGGCGGCGTCCTGATCGCTGTCGCCGCGCCCGCGCCGGGGCTGGCCGCCGCGAAGCGCGAGCTGACCGACTACCTGGCGGCCCACCCGGGCGGGGTGCCGGTCAGCGCCAACGAGATCAGCTACGGCGACGGCGCGCTCCTGGTCACGCTGCGCGCTCCGGCCGGCACTTACGCCGCGGCCGACTGCCCCCTGGGCTGGTACTGCTTCTACGACCGGCCCGACTTCGGCTACCCCCGGGGCAAGCTCTCCGACTGCGGCCGGCAGAACCTGGCCACCTGGCAGTGGCAGTTCCGGGTGGCATCCGCGCACTACAACATCTCCAGCGGCTCGGTCACGTTCTCCTACTACCAGACCCCGCTGTTCACCGTCGGCGCCCGCAACCGGGTCCTCGCCGACGCCGGGTCCAACCGGGACTGGGCCAACTACGTCAACCGTCCCTGTTAGACGGCTTCGGGTCGGCGCACGGCCGGTCGGCGATCGTGTTGGTCCGCCCGCTGTCCAGGAACAGGTAGTAGGCGAGCGTCTCGTTGCCGGCGCCGATCTTCGCGTGACTGAGCAACCCGCCGGTCTTCTCGTCGAACTGGAGCGTCTCCCGCTGGCCCTCGCCGTTGTCCGCGCTGATCGCGTACCCGTCCCGGCCGCCGCGGTCGGGGTAGCCGCCACCGTCGATGATGCCCTCGGTCTCGGCGAGCAGCCGCAGCAGCGTCGCCCGCTGCGGCGCGGAGAGCGGCCAGAACCGGTGCATCTCGGCGACCAGTTCCAGCATGCCGGCCGGGTTGCGCAGCTCCGGCGGCCTCCCGCCCAGCTGCTCCGCGACCTGCTCGCGCAGCGTGGCCAGATCCTCCGACGGCTCCGGCGGCGCGCCGGTCAGCTCACCCCGGTCGAGCGGGGAGACCTTCGCCCGCGACCGCCGGCCGTGGTCGACCGCCTGGACGGTACGCCGGCCGGTTCGCTCCCGGGTCCACCAGAGCCGCTCCTCCCGGAACCGCTCCAGGTCGTCCGAGTGGGGCTTGAGGTCGTCCGGCGACCACACCCACAGGCAGACGTGCGCGTACCGGCCCCGGTCCGGCCGCTCCTTGCTCCGCGCCACCCGGTCGGCGATCCGGTCGAGCCGCACGCCCGCGCCCAGGGGTTCGAACGGCGCCGGGTCGCGTTCGTCGCCGCGGCTCGTCTGTGGCGTCTCGGTCCGGCTGGACGGGGGCGCCGCAGTCGGGGGCCGGCCGCTCCGATCCGGACCGCCTCCCGTCAGGGCCTGCGTCACCAGGCCGGTGAGCATCGCGAGCGTCAGGGGCACCGCCAGCCGGCGCCTGCGCCGGGGCCGACCGGCCGTCGACCGCCCAGCGGGCGTCGCCAGGCGGACCGGATCCGGCGCGACGACCCGCTGGTTGCCGCGGCCGGTCGACTGCCCGGTCCGGTCGGAGTCCGGGCCGGCGGCAGCCACCACGTTGCGCGGTCGACCGGCCGGCGCCCGATGCCGCCCCGGCTCACCCGGAGCGTGTCGCTGCCCGGGAACCGTGTCGTAGACGGGTCCGTTGCCGAGGGCCCAGGACTTGTCGACCGCCGTCCACTCCGGACGCGCGCCCGCCAGATCGGCCATCTCCTCGTCGAGCGCCTGCGCCGCGTACGCGGCCAGCCGGAAGCACCACCGGCGTCCCGCACGGCTCAGGTTGTCGTAGGTGGTGGCGGTGAGCGCCCGGGCGATCAACGCCAGCAGGTACTGGATGCGCCACTCCCGCCGCCAGTTCCCCGCGCCGGCGTACTCCAGCCCGGCCGTGTAGGTGAAGCGCACCAGCTCGGCCAGATCGGCCGGAGGCGCGGTCGCCCCGGTCGGCGGGGCCTCGTCCGGTCGCACCACGTAGTGCAGCAGTGCCTCGCCGGCCGCGGGGGAAAGCGGCGCGGGCTCCGTCTCGATGCCGGGGCGCGGCGCCACCCACCGCAGGACCGAGGACAGCTCCAGCGCGAGCAGGTCGCGGGTCAGCGGCGCGTCGCGCTCGTATGCCGCGAAGTCGATCAGGATGAACGTGTTCGGCTCGACCGTGCCGTCCCGCCGCACGGCGAAGAGCACGTTGCCGCCGTGCACGTCTCCGTGGGCGAGGACGTGGACGTACTCGAAGGCGTGGTCGCCGAAGCGCCCACCGGAATCGGCCATGCGCAACGGGTTCGGCAGGCTCCGGCCGTCGAGCGTCACCCGCTCCGCGGTCAGGTCCACGCCGTCGAGCCCGAGTCGGTGGGCCGCCGGAAGGATGTCCGCCAGCGCTTTCGTCACCGTCAGCTCGCGACGCAGGTACGCCCGGACGGTGGTGGAGCGGGTCGACGGCCCGTCGGTCTCCACGCCGCCGTTCAGGTCCTGCGTCAGGGCGATGGGGATCGCCCGGTAGGCATCGAGGAACTGGGCGCCGGGCCTGATCTCGTCCAGCGAGCACACCCGTTCGCCGCCGTGGGCGAGATCCTGGAAGGAGAGGTGCCGGCCATCGCCCACCGGGTACCCGCCGTAGTGGCGCTTCACCATGTGTCGACTGGCGAAACCGGGTGCGTCCGCCCGCGCCTGCGCGTGCCGGCCGGACTCCGGCGGGCCGTCCTCGCCCGCCGGGTGCACCTTGACCAGTTCCTTGCGGCTGCCGTCCCGGCCCGGGCGGCTCGGCCGGACCATTTTGGCGGTGAACAGATAGGCGGTGGTGTAGCCCCGCATCGGTTCGTCCTGGGGCAGGACCACCGCGTCGCCGCCGTCGGCGGCGGCCCGCTTCCGCAGCGCCGCCAGCACGCGCGGGTCCTGCCGCAGCCATGTCGGCGCGGCGTCGAGACCTTCGTCCATCGTGGTCGTTGAGCCTTCTGGGATGAGGGATGCCGAGCGGTCCGCTCTGAGTGCCGGCTCAGGCTACCGCACGACTGCGGTGAAAACGGTTGCTAATTCGCGGCTCAGGATGAAGCCCTACTTATCGGTAGTTTAAAGATCACCTACAGATGGCGTTCCATGACCGGAAGTAACATCTACCGGGATGGATGCTCAGGCGGGAGGATCGCGTGCCGGAACGAACTGATTCCCTGCTCAGGCACCAGACCGAGCCGACCATGATGGCGCTGCTACGGGCCATGTCCGTCTGCCACTCCCGCGCCCAACGCCTCGACGCGCTGCGTACCTCGGTGTCCGTGGCGGTCGCCGGCGCCGGCGCCACCGTCGCCTTCACCGGCGTGTCGGCCACCGCCGTCACCGCGCTCGGCGCGCTGTGGGCCGTGGTCAACGCGCTCGGGCTCGCCACCTGGTCACGCGGGCAACTCCGGCGGGCCGCCACCATTCAGGAGATGTTCGACGTCGACCTGTTCGGCCTGCCCTGGAACGAGGTGGCGGCCGGAGAGCGGGTCACCGCGCCTGACATCAGCCGGCTCGACCGCGCGTTCCGGGGCACCGAGCGCTACCTGCGCGACTACTACGAGATCCCGGAACTGCCCGCGCCCTACGACGTGCTGGCCTGCCAGCAACAGAGCCTCGGCTGGGGGGCCCGGCTGCGCCGCCGCTACGCGTACACCGTGCTCGCCGCCGTCGCGGCCTGGGCGGCGGTCGGCGTCGTCCACGGCGTGCTCGCCGGCCTGACCGTCGCCCACCTGCTGCTCGCCTGGTTCGTGCCGTCGCTCGGCGCGCTGCTGCTGGGCGTCGAGATCTACCGCGGGCAGCGCGACGTCGCCGTCGAACGCGACCGGGCCGCCGCCGTCGTCCACGACCGGGTCACCTCGGCCGTGCGTGACCCATCGGCCGCCGCCGACCTGCTCACCGTGGCCCGACAGGTGCAGGACCTGCTCTACCGCACCCGGTGCACCCAACCCCGGGTACCGAACTGGTTCTTCCGCCGGTTCCACGCCGCCGACCGGATCGACTTCCAGGTCACCATGACCGGCCTCGACCACCTGCTGAACCCGGTTTCCCCCGTGGACGGGTGAACGCTCCGTCACGTCGAGTCGTGCGGGGCCACGCGATGATCCGGGCGCCGGTACCGTCCCTCGCGTGCCGCACACCGAAGACCTGCTGGCCGGGTTCACGCCGCCCCGGCCGTACACCAAGGACGTCGTCGCCGGCGCGCCCGCCGCGCCCGGCGTGCACCTGGTGCTCGACGGCGGCGTGGTCGCCTACGTCGGCTACACCGGCGACCTGCGCGCCCGGCTGCGGCAGCACCTCACCGGCAACCGCGACTCGTCGGTGCTGCACGACCAGGTCGGCCAGCTCCTCGACACCCCGGGCCGGGCCGCCACCCGCGACGACATCGCCGGGTGGCTGGGGCGCTGCGAGGTCCGCTGGCAGGAGACCGACAACCCCGAGGGTACGAAGGAAGCGCTGGTCCTGGCGCTGCGTCCTCGGTTCAACCGTCAGGTGCCCCGCTCCCGCTGACCGGTCGGAGATCTACTTCAGTTCGCGAAAACCCATGCGCGTCCCGTCGCGTGTCCTGACTATTCTGAGTGCTCGATCCGTTACTCCGAGGAGTTGGCGATGGCTGGTCGATGGGAAGCGGAACCGGCGGCGACGTTCGCCCGGCGACTCGGGCGGTCCGCCGCCGAGCTGGGCGAGAGCGGCGGCACGACCACCTGCCCCGACATCTGGGAACTCTCCAACGGCGACGTGGCCGTCATCGGCCGCGACCTCACGGACGCGTACGACGGGCGCCTGCCGGACGGTGTCAGCGTCGGCCGGGACGAGCGGCTGGTCGTCATCCCGCGCAGCATGATCCGTGCCGCCAAGCCGGACATTCCGGATGCGTGACCTCCTGCGGACGGCATCCGCCCGGCAGCTGAGCCTGCCCGAGTACGAGGCCGACTTCTACGCCACGGTGGAGACCGTCGACGGGGTGATCCTCAAGACCGAGCGGGCCCAGACGTTCCGAGAGCCGGGCAGCCCGAGCTGGGAGGCGTTCGCCGCCGGCCGGTGGGACGAGGCGTTACGGATCGCCGCCGAGCCCAACCCTGAGCTGGCGCAGTTCTTCGCCCACCTCGACGGATTGGGCTCCGGGCTGCACCGCCTGCGGATCGTGGAGCTGCCACTCACGCCGTACCTGATCTGGGAGTTGAACTTCCTCCGCTTCCGGGCCGAGGCGGGGGAGCGGATCGGTGTGCTCGACGCGGAGGCCGTGTCGGAGCTGGAGCGGGAACACGGCCGGGTGCCGGAGCTGATGGTGGCCGGCAGCCGGGCCGTCTACGACGTCCGGTACGACGACGCAGGGGTTCCGGTCGGCGCGGAGAAGATCGTCGAGCCAGAGGTCGTCGAGGGCTGCCGGTCCCAGGTCCTGGCGTTGCTCGACCAGACCGAGCCGCTCGATTCGTTCTTCCGTCGTGAGGTCGACGGCCGGACGCCTTCCGCCGCCCGCCCGTAGTAGCCTGCCCGCACCAGCGAACCTGGAGGCAGGCGTGCCCCGAACGCGGATGGTCACCAGTCTGGCCCGCCGGTCGGCGACGCCGACCGCACTCCTGCTCGCCGTGCTGGCCATCCTCGCCGCCGTGCTCTTCACGCCGATCGGTCTGCTCTGGATCGGTGACCGTCCCGGCTACGACTGGCCTCTGCTCGGCAACGTCGGCCAGGCGTACGGTGCGGCCTCCGCCATCCTCGCCGGCCTTGCGCTGATCGGGGTCGTGGCTTCGCTGATCGTTCAGGCGCGTGAGGCCAAGGCGGCTCGGGAGCAGGCACTTCGCGCGCTGCACACCGACCTGCTCAAGATGGCCATCGACGACCCCGACCTGTTGGAGTGCTGGGGGCCGATCGAGCAGTCGACGGACCTGGGCTGGTTCCGCAAACACGTCTACAGCAATCTGATCGTCACCCACTGGCAGCTCATGTGGGAGGTGGACACGCTCAGCGAACCCCATCTCGAAGTGCTGGCCGACCAGTTCTTCAAGGGCGCCGCCGGGCGACGCTTCTGGGCGGAGGCGAGGGGGCCGCGGATGAAGGCCGAGACGTCGCGCCGGGCCCGTCGCTTCACCCTGGTCATGGACCGGTGTTACCAGGCGGCTGTCGCGGCGGGCTCAGCAGAAGACGCGGCACCGGCCCGCCCGGAATTGAGCGACCCGGTGCCGAAACGTCCCGCTGTCCACCTTGCGCGGGGTGTCCTCCTTGGCGGTGGAGTGACTCTCGTCGGCCATTACTTGGCGCGGCGGCTCACCGCTCGTCGGGATCCCTCGTAGGGCGACGGGCCGAGCGCAGCGCGTCGACCACCACCGCCCAGCGGCTCGGCGTCATCTCGTCCGGCGCGCGCAGCACGTCCCCGCCGTGCACCACCACGCCCGCCTCCCGCAACCGCCGCAGGTTCGGCGCGTACGCGGGATGCGCCGACAACGCGGCGTTGACCCGGGGGAACACGTGGATCGGCAGGCCAGCGCCGAGCAGCTCGTTGAGGACGCCCAGGGCCAGCGTGTCGCTCGCGCCGGCCGCCCACTTGTTAAGCGTGTTGAACGTGGCCGGGACGACCGCGGCGGCGTCGGCCGGCGGGTGCGGCTCGGGGTCGCCGGGGCGGCGCCACTGCACGCGTACCGGATGACCGGTCCGGGCGGCGAGCGCGTCGCGGTCGAGCCAGGTCGCGGCGGTCGGGGTGGCGATCAGGCAGACCCGCCAGCCGTCGTCGGTGAGCAGCTCGGCGAGTTCGCCGATCCGCTGGGCCGGGGGAGCGGCGCAGACGATCAGGTGGAGCACCGGCGCTTCACTCATGCCCGCAGTTCTACCCGGAAACGGCCCCGCCCGAGCACCATCGCGGGTGCTCGGGCGGGCCGGGTGAGGTGTTAAGCGGGGGCCCCGCCTATACCGGATCCGTTAAAAGGGGGCCCCGCCTTTCTGGGCCACGCCGTTGACCTTCAGCGTGTACGGGGCGTACTGCTGGACCTGCTCGGTGGGCTCGTCGTAGGCGACCACGGCGACCACCTTCGGGAAGAGCGCGAGCAGCGCGAGCTGTACCCGGTTGAGGGTCAGGCTCGACTTGCCGTCGAACTCGAACTGCCAGGCCAGCGAGGCCTTCTCGTCCAGGCCGATGAGCCGCACGTTCCAGTTGTGCACGGCGATCGGCTTGATCTCGGTGGGCGAGTCGAACGCGGCGAGGCTGCTGCCGTCGCTGACCGTGGCCCCGCCGACCGTGACGTCGTCGACGCGCAGACCGCCCTCGTTGACACCGCCGTCGCTGACGTAGCGGAAGCCGAGCAGGATGTTCTTGCCGGCGTACGCCGACAGGTCGAAGCTGTGCGGCTCGAACCCGTCGGTGGTGCCGTTCAGCGCCGGGCCGAGCGGGCCGTCGGTGGTCCGGTCGCCGGCGATCGCCGTGTAGGTGGCGCCGCCGTCGGTGGAGACCACCACGTAGCCGTAGTCGAAGCCGAGCTCCGCGCCGTACTTGGCGAGAAAGCGCAACGTCGGGTCGGCGGTCGGCACGGTCACCGGGGTGACCGCGGCGGCGTCGGTGTTGTTGGCGTTTCCGGAGAACAGCACCGGGTTGCCGGGACGGTCCGGGTCGTTGTTCTCCACGGTCCAGGCCAGCGGCAGCGCCGGCAGCGTCTTCGCGCCCTGGAACGACAGCGACCGCAGGTCACGGCCGCGCAGCACGGTCCCGTCGGCCTTCGCCAGCGGGACGTAGTCGGCGCCGTTGGGCGCCGCGCCGGGCGTGGCGTACGCGGCCGGGTTGGCCAGGTTGACGGTGGAGCGCAGGCTCTTCGTGGTCACCCGGCTCTTCGGTACGCCGAGCATGATGCCGGCACGCGACTCCCCGACGATCTTGTCGACCAGCGTCATGGTCTGGTAGTCGTGGATCACCTGGTACATGTTCTTCGCGCCCTCGGCCTTGAGGGCCGCGTCCAGGCTGGCCAGGCCCTGCAGGTCGGCGTCGTTGTGCAGCCGGTGCACGATGTCGTTGCCGTAGCGGTCGTACAGGAACTGGATGAACGCGTACGCGTTGCCGTAGTCGGCGAGCACCGCGTTCGGGTTCGGGCTCTCGCCCCACAGGTTGAGCGAGTTCTCCGGGCCGCCGCAGTCACGCGGGTTCGCGTTGTACGGCGTCTGCACCGTGCCGAAGCCCTGCTGGCAGTAGAGGTGGCTGTCCGCGCCCCGGTCGAAGACGGTGGCCTTGGTGTTCACGTACCCGGTGAGGGTCTGCGCGAAGTCGGACAGGCCCTCGTTCATCCAGGTGGTCTCGAACGGGTCGCTGTAGTAGTGCGCCAGGTGCTGCCACTCGTGGGCGAACGTGCCCTCGTAGCTGAACGGGCGGGCCGGGCGGCTGGTGCACAGGTCGGCGGTCGGCTCGTCCGGCGGGTTCGCCCCGGTGCGGTGCAGCCAGTCGAACGCGTCGACGGTCATCACGTTGCGGTCGAACAGCTCGTTGAGCTGGGCCGAGAAGAAGCCGGCGATGTAGGTCGGCGCGGCCGGGAACTCGTAGAAGTTGTCGTCCCGGACGTTGTCGATCAGGGTGACCGTCTTGTTGCCGCCGCCGGTGTAGTCGCCGCCGTTGCCCTGCGCGTCCGGGGGGATCTGCGAGTTGCTGCCGTCGCGGTCCGGCGGCCGGCTGAACGCCACCGTCTCCTTCGGGTACATGTTCGTGTCGAACTCGTGCACGAAACTCTGCACCTGGGCGTCGGTGATCTGCGTCGACGTGGGGATCTGGTTGCGGCAGTCGTCGGCCGGGAACGCGATGTCGTCGGCCACCCACACCTCGACGTTGTCGCCGACGCCGCGCAGCGTGTAGTTCTTGCGGTAGTAGGTGCCCTCGAAGTCGTCCATGCCCAGCCACTGCCGGACCGTGCCGACCGGCGGGGTGGTGGCCGCGGCGGCCTTCGACCGTGCCTGGGCGCGCTTCTGGTAGCGGGCCGGGGTCTTCACCGGCTTGCCGTCGAGCGTGAAGTCCTTGCGGGTCAGCTCGCGGGTGTCGTCGAGGACCGGCTTGGCCTTCGCCTTGGCGGGAGCGGCCGACGCGGCCGTGGCGGGCAGGACGCCGAGGAACGGTAGGACGAGTGCGATGGCTGCGGTACCGGCGATCCGGCTGCGTGCCATTGGCCCCCCTTGTCGGGTGTGCGGTTCCGGCCGACGGGGTCACCGTCGTATCCACCGGAGTGACAGTCACGTCGTTCGTACGCCACATGGTTGCCTTTGGCAACCATCCGGGTGGACGGATGAGGAAGCTGTCCGGTCGCGCCGGATCGGCTCAGACCGAAGACGAGGCCATGCGGGGAAGGAGCCCGGCCGATTCGAGTCTCTCGTACGCCGTGTGCACGTGGGCGGCAGTGAAGAGGCGAGCCTTGCGCCCGCTCCAGGCGCGCACCCGCTCCACCAACTCGACCAGGTCGCGGGTCACGGGGGTCGTCTGCGCGGCGTAGTGCACGGTGGCGAGGAGTTCCACGGTGTAGGGGCCCTCGAAGCCCCGGACGAGCTCGGCGAACCGGTCAAGGGTCTCCGCCGGGTGGTGCGCCGAGGCGAACCAGACGTCCAGGTCGTCGGCAGCGCGGCCCGTCAGCCGGATCGGACGCAACTCCTCCACCCGCGAGGAACGGTCGCCGAAGCCGACGAGGTAGTGACCTTCGAGCCGGTCGAGCACCGCGTTCAGGCTTTCCGCGTACGGGCCGTACCTGCCTCTCGTGAAGTCGAGGCGCAACGGCTCGCCCAGCGTCTGGAGGAAGTAGGCGATCTTCTGGATCTCCAGGGTGGTGACCCCGTCCCGTGGCTCGGCGGCCTGGGCCTGCCGCAGATAACGTTCGATCGCTCGCAGCAGGACGGCGCGTCCTGCGGTGAGCGCGGGCCGGGGGGTGTCGAACGGCATCTCGGCCGGGTCCGGGGCGCCCTCCGGGGGGAACAACAGGACGCGGACGTCGGGCAGCGCGGCGAAGGCCTGCTCGATCCGGGAACGGATCACCGGCCACTCCAGGCCGCCGTTACCGCACCCGAGTGCCGGGACCGCAACGGAGGAGATCTGACGCTCGCGAATCACCCGGACCAGGTCGGCCAGGCCGGCTTCGATGTCGCCCAGCCGGGAGCGGGACTTCCAGTGGCCCTTCGTCGGAAAGTTGATGATGAAGCGGCGAGGGCCCATCCGTGCCGAATCGAAGACGAACATCCTGCCCAACGTCACTTTCTCAGCCGCGCAGGCGGCCCGGTAGGCGGTGAAGTTGGCCGGGTAGGCGCGCTTGAACTGGAGAGCGATGCCCTTGCCCATCACGCCCACGGTGTTGACCGTGTTCACCAACGCCTCGGCGTCCGCCGTCAGCAGGTTGCCATGGCTGATGATGATCATTCGCGCACCTCCCCCCGTTCGAAGCCGTAGTACCAGTCGGGTCTGACACCAACGTACGCGTCGATGATGCCAGCAGCGTGCAGGACCTGCGTCAACTGTTCCCGCCGAGCGGCTGTCCGTACGGCGTACCCGGCGACCAGGCGCAGCGGGAACTCCCGGTGAACGAGGAACTCCGCGAGCCGCCGGCGCCTGCGGTCCGGGTCCTCCGAGGTGTCTCGCCAGATCCGCTCCCGCATCAGCGACCAATCAACGAGATCGGCCAGTTCGTCGGCGACCGCGGTGAACCGAGTCACCGTGGCGGCGCAGTTGCCGTCGCTCGCCACCCAGGTCAGGCCGGCGTCGTCCACCCGTGCGGTGGTGCTCACCAGGTAGACCAACGGGTCGTCGCCGCCCGGATAGCAGTTCACCCTGCCGTCGCGGTGTTCACATGCGATGCGGTACATCATCGGTGAGCGGGGCGCGAAGTAGAACGGGACGTAATCGGCGACCACGCCGCCCGGCGGGCAGGGCACGAGCCGTTGCCGCCTGCTCGCCTTGATGTCCACGGCGCCGACGTTCGTGACCAGCCGGCTGGCGACCGCAGTGTCCGCCAGGAGGCGGCGCGCTTCGAAGATCGCCGGCAGATTGTCGATGTGGGTGAAATGCATGATCAGTCGCTGCGGCGACCGGTGTCGGCTCTGCGGGCGCATAGGTCAGCAAGATTATACGTAGAGCACTCGCTTCGCTGCCCTGAGTGATGAGCGCGTGTCGCGTTTTCTCGGTGTTCGGCTCTCCGCCGGTAGGGTCATGCGTCGTGCCAAGGATGGAATCGACGCGTGTGTTGGACATGCCGTCCGCGTTCGAGGCCGAGCGCGTCATCACCGCCGTACTGTCCGACCTGCACTCGGGTGTTCACCGGGGTGTCGTCGTCGACTCACCGCCAGGTGCTGGCAAGTCGACCCTGGTGGTCCGCGCGGCCGACGAGCTGGCCGCCACCGGCGACCCGCTGATAGTCGTGGCGCAGACCAACGAGCAGGTCGACGACCTCGTCGACCGGCTCGCCCGCAGGGCGCCCGAGCTGCGCATCGGCCGGCTCTCCGCGGCCGACTACCAGCCCACCGAGCGGGTCCGGGAGCACCCGACGGTCCGGGTCGCCGCGAAGGTCGCCGACCTCGGTGGGCCGGCCGTGACCATCGGTACGGCGGCCAAGTGGGCCACCGTCACCGAGGGCACCTGGCCGTGGGCTATCGTGGACGAGGCGTACCAGATGCGCGCGGACGCGCTGCTGCGCGTGGCCGGGCGGTTCGAGCGGGCGCTGTTCGTCGGCGACCCCGGGCAGCTCGACCCGTTCTCCACCGTCGAGACCGCCCGCTGGACCGGCCTGACCTGGGACCCGATGCAGTCGGCGGTGGCCACGCTGCTGCGGCACAACCCGGAGCTGCCGGTGCACCGGCTGCCGGTGTCGTGGCGGCTGCCCGCCTCCGCCGCCCCGGTGGTGTCCGCCGCGTTCTACCCGTTCACCGGGTTCCGCGCCGGCACCGGACCGGCCGACCGGGCGCTCACGTTCACCCGGCCGGGCCCCGGTGACGGCTACGACGCCTCGGTCGAGCTGGCCGCCGCCACCGGCTGGGCGCTGCACGAGCTGCCCGCCCGGCACACCGTGCGTACCGACGCCGAGGCCGCCGCGGCCTGCGCGGAGCTGGCGCTGCGGGTGCTGGCGCGCGGCGCGGTCGCGGTCAGCGAGGCCGCGCCCGGCGGCGCGCCGGTCACCGCCGACCGGATCGCCGTCGGCGCCGCCCACCGCGATCAGGTCGCGGCCATCCGCTCCCGGCTGGGCGCGGCCGGCGCGGGCATCACCGTGGACACCGCCAACCGGCTCCAGGGCCGGGAGTACGACGTGACGATCGTGCTGCACCCGCTCTCCGGCCGGCGCGACGCCACCGCGTTCCACCTGGAGTCGGGGCGGCTGTGCGTGCTGGCGTCCCGGCATCGGCACGCCTGCGTGGTGGTGGCCCGGGCCGGCATCGGCGAGCTGCTCGACGCCTACCCGTCGACCGAGCGGGTGCACCTGGACGTGCCGGTGAAGTTCCCGGACGGCTGGGAGGCCAACCAGACCGTCCTCACCCACCTCGACGCACACCGGGCCTGACGTGGGTGCGGCGTCGGTGACCTGATCGGCGACCCGAACCGTACGGGTGACCGAGTTGACGCTTGCGGAGGGTGACCCTACCCTTGCTCATAGGGGAGATGGTGGCTGGCGACGATGAGCTGACATGTAGTCGTGGTCCGAGCCGTCTCAATACCCGGCCCCAGCCTCTGTGCTGGGGCTTTCCCCTTTCCGGCGGGGCCGGGCTCACTGCGCGCCGGGTTCGGTCCCCGGCAACTGGTGCCAGGCGCCGCGCCCGCGCGGGTCGAACAGGGCCGTGTTCCGGCGGGCGTGGCCGAAGACGTCCACGTAGTCGAGGTCGAGCTGGTAGGCGACGGCCGGCCCGCCGTCGCCCGCCACCAGCGCCCGCAGTTCCGCCGGCACCGGCCGCCCGTCGCCGCGCAGCACGGCCGCCAACACGCCGCTGTGGCCGGCGCCGAGCGCCGGCACACCGGTCACCGGCCCGCTGCGGCCGTCCGAGCACCACAGCCTGCCGCTGACCCGCAGCGCGGGCCCGGCGCCGACGTTCTCCACCGGGATCACCAGCCGGTCCTTCGTGACCGCGAGGAACGCGTACGCCGGCGCCGGTGCGGAGGCGAGCGCGAACCGCTCCTCGGCGGGCGGATGCTGGGCCAGCATGCCGCCGGAGTCCGGGAACGCCACCGCCTGGTGCACCGGCAGCAGCAGCGGGTACCGGCTCAGCACCAGCGACCGGCGCGACTCCTCGAGCTGCCGGTCGGTGCGGGCCAGCGCCTGCCGGGAGAGGTGGATCGCGGCGAGCGCCCCGACGGTGGAGGCGATGGCGGCGAAGGAGCCGACGACCGGGGCGGCGCGCGGGGTGGGCCAGGCGACGGCCACCACGACCGCGGCGACGGCGGCGCACACCGCGACCGTCCCGGCGAGCGTCAGCCCGTACCGGCGCAGGGCGCGCAGGCGGGCCGCCGTTCGGCGCAGCACCGGTGCCCCTAGGCGGACGACGAGCCGGAGTCGCCCCAGCGCGTCCGGGGCACGGTGACCTTCTCGTCCCGCCAGGTGAGCGCCCGGGACTGGGCGAGGACGCGCAGGATCCGGTGCCGGTCGCGGGAGTCGTAGCCGAACACCGGCTCGGCCCGGGTCCGGTCCCGCACCGTCATGAACTCGAGGATCTCGTTCTCCGGCACCGGGCTCGGCGCGCGGTCGGCGAACGCGCGGTAGAGCTCGTGGTAGGCGGCCTCGATCGGGCGGGTGAGCGGCGAGTCGACGGTGATCGCGTGGCGCTCGCCGTCGACCGCGACGGCGTCGACCACGCCGGCCGCGGCGGCGTACCGGACGACCTGGTTGATCCGGCCGGCGGCGCGCCGGTCCGGCCCCTGCCCGACGCCGCTGGCGCCGACCAGATTGGTGAGGTTCCGGTAGGGGATCGAGCGCCGCTGCCGCCGGTAGCACTCCATGGTCAGCGCCGCGTGCACCCGCCACAGCGGCTCCAGGTAGCCCAGCGCCAGGTCGTCCACGGTCACCGCGTAGGTGTCGTCGGCGCCCTTGCGCACCAGCCGCACGCCGGTGAGCGCGTCGAGCACCCGGTGCAGCCGGGGCCCGTCGTCGGTCTGGAGCGGCCCGGTGCGCAACTGGGCGAGGGTGTAACCCTTCGGCCGGGCGGCGAGCCGCCGCAGGACGAAGTCGACGGCCACGAGGTCGGTGAACCGCCCCGGGGCGACGTCGAGGTAGGTGCGGGTCATGCTGCGGGGCGAGAACCCGGACTTGTCGCGGGCCGCCGCGTCGGTGCGGGTGACCTTCCGCCCGACGGACTCGACCAGCGCCCAGTATCGGCTCTCGTCCTCGTTCTCCAGGATCCTCCAGTCGGCCAGCAGCGCCGTGCGCTCACCGGTCTCCCGGCCGCCCAGAATGAACCCCCGGCGTTGCAGTTCGAGCAGGCCGATCACGTCCCGGCAGGTGGACGGCGGCAGCTTCCGCAGGGCGTAGATGTCGTCGATGCAGAGCGAGTCCAGCCCGGGCAGCGTGAGGATGCCCCGGAACTGGGGGGAGAGCCGGTCCGGGTCGCCGTAGACCACCGTCACCAGGCAACCGTCGCGCAGCAGCCGGCGGATCAGCGGGATGAAGTCCTGGTCGCCGGTGACCAGGACGAAGTGGTCGCACCCCTGGTGCAGGTAGTCCATGGCCAGCACGGTCAGGTGGATGTCGGCCTGCTCCTTGAGGCTGACCACCACGTCGGCGTCGATGAGGTGCTCGGCCATGGCGGTGGTGATGGTGCCGTCGAACCGCACCGCCGCCATGTGCTTGTAGTGCAGGTGGCCGCCGCACCTCGTGGTCGCGTCGCGCCACAGCGCGTCGACGATGCCCCGCTCGGCCAGATGGCCACGCTTGATCACCGCGCTGCTGAGATTGTCCCAGTCGACGAGCAGGACACCCTTGTTCCCGGCCGGCATCCGCGGCTCCTCCCCGAGCTGATCGAGCCGTACGTCGTTTCCGAATTCTGGCCCCCTGTCCTCCCTCTGCCGCTTCATCCGTTCGGGCACGATCTCCGTCAGTTGTGCGACGCCGTCGAAGCGTTTCGGTGTGCGGCGTGTGACCGTAGGATGACCGAAAGTCCATCCAGGACGGCAATTCCGGTGGAGCAGGGCCGGTCGGCGACGCGCCGACAATGTGGTTCCCTGTTCGTTCTCCACCCCGGAGGCGATCTTGGCGCGCTTCTACCCGAAGCACCTGCGAACGAACGCCACCCGCGGCGAGCGGGTCGTCTTCGAGCGACTCCGAGCGCTGAACGACTCGTGGTGCGTGCTGCACAACCTGTCGTACGTGGAGGCCGGTCAGTCGCGCCTGCGGATCGGCGAGGCCGACTTCGTCCTGCTCCACCCCCGGCACGGGCTGCTGATCATGGAGGTGAAGGACGGCGCCTACCGGGTCACCGGCCGGCAGTGGTTCGCCCGCCGGCGCGGCGACGACGTCCCGCTCGCCGACCCGTTCGACCAGGCCGTCCGCAACCGGTACGCGCTGGCCGGCTGGCTGCGCCGCAGCACCGGCATCCGGCACGTGCCGGCCGGGCACTGCGTCGTCTTCACCGACGGGCGGCCGTCGGGCAACCTCGGCCCGCACGCCCCGGACACGATCGTGCTGACCGCGGCCTCGCTCGAACACGCGCCGGTGCTGGTGGAGCGGGTCATGGCCCACTGGGACCAGCACGGCTGGACGAGCCGGGCGGACTTCGACCGGGCGCTCGACGTGCTGGCGCCGACCGCCGTGGTCGCGCGCACCCTCAAGTACGACGTCGACCTCGCCGCCGACGACCTCGAACGCCTGACCCGACGGCAGATCCGGCTCACCGGACGGCAGTTGGAGGTGCTGGCCGACACCTCCGGCAAGCAGGCGTCGCTGGTGCTCGGCGCGGCCGGGACCGGCAAGACGCTGCTGGCCCAGGAACGGGCCCGGGAACTGGCCGCCCGAGGGCTGCGGGTGGCGGTGATCGGCCAGCAGCGTGACCTGCGCCTGGAGATCCGGCGGCAACTACGGGTGCCCGGGGTGAGTTCCGGCGACCCGGAGGACGTCCTGTGCGACCTGTTCGGCGCCGAGCGCCTCGGCGGATACGGGGGCGAGCCGCTCTGGGCCACGGTGATGAGTCTCGTCGAGGCGTACGGCAGGCCGCTGGACTGCCTGATCGTGGACGAGGCGCAGAGCCACGACGAGGACCTGCTGGTCGCCCTGCGCGACCTGGTCCGGCCCGACGGCTCGGTGGTGCTGTTCGCCGACCCCTACCAGCGCGAACGGTCCGGCAGTTGGCGGCCCGGCGGGGCGTTCAACGAGTTCTGGCTGACCGAGAACTGCCGCAACACGCTGCCCATCGCCAAGCTGGTGGCGCGGGTGTCCGGGGCGCAGACCCCGGTCGACGGGCCGGGCGGCCGGCGGCCCCGGTTCGGCGACGGCACCACGGATCTCGCGGCGACCTGCGTCGACGCGGTGCTGGAGGTCCTCAAGGACCTGCCGGCCACCCAGGCGGTGCTGGTGACCGCCACCCAGACCAACCACGCCGCCATCCGGCGGCTGCTCGCCGAGCACGGCGTGCGGACCAGCGGCGGACTGCGCGGCGACGGGCTGGCGGTCTGCACCGTACGCCAGTTCCACGGGTGCGAGGCGCCGGCCGTGGTGTACGCCGACGACGGTGACGAGGACTGGACGACCAGCTACATCGCGGTCAGCCGGGCCTGCGCGTTCCTGCACGTCGTCGGCCGCCCGGACCGGTGGGAGCCCGTTCGATTCCTGATGGAGGATGCGCGATGACGCTCTACGAGGAGGCCGTGACGTTCCTGGAGTCGGAGGGGTGGTCGGTTCCCGGGGAGAGCCGCAGCGAGGTGGTCCGGGCGAGGCGGGCCGCGTACGCGGACAACAGTGAGCACATGACGGTCTGGTGCCCGGCCGTCCCGGACGCCGACGACCTGCACCGGCGCGAGGCGAGCCTGCTGCAACGCTTCGGCGAGGAGGCCCGTACGCCGGGTGCGAAGTTCCTGCTGGTCGAGTCCACCCAGGGCCTGTCGACGGACTTCCGCCGGCTCGCCAAGCACGAGTACAACGTGGACATCCGGGTGCCGATCCAGTTCTTCGACGCCCGGTTCAAGTGGGACGACTCGCCGACCTCGACGATGGCCGGCACCGCGGCCCAGCAGCTCAGCCGGGACGGCGAGGCGGCGGCCCGCGGGCGTACCCCGCAGCCGTTCCAGGCGGTCGGCACCGGGCAGGTCGGCTCCGACCTGCTGGCCGAGCTGGCCCGCCGGTTCGACGCCGAGAGCGGCTGGGAGCGGCCGATCGTGCTGGTGACCGCGCCCGCCGGTTACGGCAAGAGCGTGCTGTTCCAGTCGCTGTTCGCGACGCTCTACGGGAACTTCCAGAAGGCGAAGAAGCAGCTCCGGCGGGCGTACCGGCCGCTGCCGCTGCTGCCGGACTACGCGGCGCTGGCCAGCGCGCCGGCGCTGGGTCCGATGGTCGACGCGCTGTTGCAGACCGAGGTGGCGCGCCCGGTCAAGCAGCCGACCTTCCAGTGGATGCTCACCCGGGGTTTCGCGAGCTGGCTGCTGGACGGGCTGGACGAGGTCATCGCCCAGGACCCGGAATTCTTCGAGTACATCCGCGAGATCGTGGCCCGGCCGGACAACCCGACCACCCCGCGCATCCTGCTCTGCGTGCGGGACTCGCTGCTCAGTTCCAACCAGGCGCTGCGGGACTTCCTCGCGGTGGCGCACGAGTACGTCGAGGAGTTCCGGCTGTTGCCGTGGCAGCCGGAGTCGATCCGGACGTTCGCCCGGATCCGGCTCCAGGACGACGACCACCGCCTGCTCGGCATCCTGGACGCGAAGCCGCAACTGATGCGGCTCTGCGGCACGCCCTACTACGCGGAGCTGCTGGCCGAACGGGTCGCGCTCGGCCAGACCGACGGCATCCCGGACGACTACTCGGAGATGAACCTGGTCGACGACGCGGTGGACGCGATCATGGACCGGGAGTACAAGAAGGAGCAGTTGCAGGAGAGCATGGTCACCCGGCCGGACCTGCTCGACATCATCAGCGACGTCGCCGTCGCCGAGCTGGAGAACGACAACCGTGGCGTGCCGGTGCACGACATCGGCGAGCTCGCCGAGTTCGTGCTCCCGCCGGACCTCTCCGACGCCGAGCGCGAGCGGTGCACCGACGCCATCTGCCGGCTGCCGGTCTTCCGCGCCGCCTCGGAACGCCAACGGGTGCGCTTCGCCCAGGACGTGATCTTCGAGCACCAGATCGGCATCCGGGCCGCCCGGTACTTCGCGGTGAACCCGGTGCGGTTCGCGCAGTTGCTGGACTGCCGGCCCTTTCCGCCGGACTCCTTCGCCATCCGGGTGCTCTGTGCCCGGATCCGGGAACTCGCGGCCGGTGAGGAACTGCTCACCCGGCTGGCCGGCGCGACCGTCACGCCGACCGCGTTCCGCAACATGCTCCAGGTGCTCCTCGGGCTCCCCGACTGCGACCGGCTGCTGGTGCACGCCCCGCTGGAGCGGCAGAACCTGTCCGGCCTCACGTTCGCGAACCTGTCGCTGGCCGGGGTCAGCTTCCGCGGCGCGAACCTGGAGTCGACCCGGTTCCAGAACTGCGACATGACGGGCTGCGACCTGTCCGACGCGACGCTGCACGGCACCCGCTTCGACGCCTGCCTGTCGACTCTCGCCGAGGCCGACTTCGGGCAGCTCACCGGGTTCGTCTCCGCCGAGATCGACAACCGCCAGGCGATCGAGGACGTCGCGGACTTCGCCCGCCTGCTGGGCGCGGACGGCCGTCGGGAACGGCCGTTCGTCGGGCCCTGCCCGACCGCCCTGCAACTGCGGTTCCTGTTCCTGAAGTTCGTCCGGCCGGACGGGCACTACCGGCGTGACTCGCTCGACGAGAAGGGGCTGCTGTCGGGGCGACGCGTCGTCGACCCGGCCTCGGTGCTCACCGGCGCGGTCCGAGCCGGTTTCCTCACCGCCATCCCGAAACGCCGCCGGTACGAGCGCACCCACCACCAGCTCTACGCGGACATGGTGGGCTTCGCGCAGAACCTGCGGGTGACGCCCGCCATCCGGTCGCTGCTGGAGGACACCTGCCGGGTGGACGGGTGCGCCCACGTGGTCCAGGAGAACTCGACCGCGACCATCGACTGACTCCTCGACGCGCACCGCTGGCGGGGGTGCAGTAGAACAGGATCATGACCGCGAGCGTGTTGCCCTGGCTGGGCGGGGCCGTGGTGGCGGTGGCCGCCGGGTTCCTCGCCACGCTGCTGCCTCGACGCCGCGCACGCCACCGGGGCCGGCGGGTCGCCTGGTCGTCGGCGCGGGCGGCGATCCACGACGCCGCCGTCAGCCGGGACGCGGCGGCCACCCCGGTGCCCGAGGCGGAGCGGTTGCTGGCCCGCGCCGAACTGCTCGCCGCCGCGCGCGGCGGCGGCGCGGACGCGGCCCGGGAGGCGGCCGAGCACGCCCGCCGCGCCGACGAGCTGTGGCGGGCCGGCGCGTGAGGGTACGCCGGGAGCTGCTGCGCTGGTCGCTGCTGGCCGTCGCGGCGGCCGTGCTTGTGGTGTTCCTGGTCGCGCAGCGGCAGAGCGTCGAGGTCAGCTACGGGCGTTCGCCGTCGTCGGCGTCGCTGCCCGGGGAGGGTTCCGCCGGCGAGTTGAGCGACGCGGACGTGCCCTCGGTCGAGGAGATGACCGCGCTTGTGGCGGCCGAGCCGGTGGTCCGTCTGCCCGGCGCGGTCGCGTACTGGGACGAGGCGCGGGTCCGGGCCGCCGCCGGCAGCGGCGGCACCCGGATCCTGGTCGCCCCGCCAGGGCTGGACGAGGCGGAGCGCCGGCGGGTGAAGGACGTGCGGAACGCCGAGATCCGGATCGTCGGCACCGAGGTCAGCGGCGGGGTCCTGGCGGCCACGCCGGACGACCTGCCGGGCTGGCGGGCCCAGTTCGCCACCGGCGACGTCACGAGCCAGGTGCTCACGCTGCTCGCCGCGCTGCGCAGGCAGCCGTCCCCGCCGGACCGCGACGACCTGCGCCGGCGGGAGCCGACCGCCGCCGAGCTGGCCCCGGTCACCGCCGCGCTGCGCGCCACCGGCCGGTGGGTCGCGCCCGGCGCCACGCTGCCCCGGCTGCCGGAGCAGGCCGCGAAGGATGCCTTCCCGGACGGGGCCTGGTTCGTCGTGCTCCCGGCCCAGCCGTACGGGGCGCCGCTGCCGGCGTACGGGCCGGTGCTGCACCGGCTCGACCCGGACCGGCCGGTGGTGGTGATGTACGGCGGCTGGATCGAGTACCACGGTCCGGGCGCGGCCGACTTCGCCGAGGTGGCCGGCGCCAGCTTCTACGCGCAGTACGGCAGCCGGCTCAGCCGCTACTCCTATCCGCAGCTCAACGTGCTCGGCGCGTACCTGGCCCGGGTCACCGACGTGCGCTACGCGGGGCTGTTCGACAGGCCGCTGCCGTACCGGCCGTGGGATCCGCTGCGGGTGGCGCTGCCGGCGCTGCCGTGGCTCTTCGCCGGCTGCGTGGCCGGTTTCGTGGTGCTGTCGATCCGCACCGTGCGCGGCGCCGGTCGGGGCCGGCCGGGCGACCTCGGGCCGGGTGGCACGCCGGCGCGGCTGGCCGGGCTCTCCGCGCTGGCCGTGGAGCTGTCGTTGCTTACCGACGCGCGTAGCGACCCGGCGCTGGTGCGGGGCATCGGCCGGCTGCGGTCCGCCCGGTACGCGCTCGACGACGGGCTGCCCGACAAGCACGTACGCGGGTTGCTGGCGGACGCGGAGGCCGAGCTGGACGGCGTGGCCCGGGACGTGCGGATGGCCGGCTACCGGCCCGACGTCTACCTGCGGGGGAGGCTGTCGTGACCGCCGACGCGCGCCGGTGGCTGGGCCGGCTGGTCGGCACCGCGTTCGGCCGGGCGGTGCTGGCCTGCCTGGCGCTGGCCGGCTGGGCGTTGTGGTCCGGCGGGCTGTTCGACTCCCCGGCCGCCCGGCAGGTGCGCGCCTCGTCGGTCTACGCGGCGCCCGGCATCGACCTGGACCGGGCCGCCGCCGAACGGGTGATCGGCAACCGGCGGCTGGTGGTGCTGATGATGAAGCCGGGCACCGACCTGGCCGAGACCTGCGACGACACCGAACGCGCCACGCAGGGCACGCTGGTGCTGGCGATGAGCCGCGACGGCGACGACTGGGACACGTACGGCTGCTCCCGCCTCGGCGGCGACAGCCCGCGCGACATCGGCCGGTCGATGGTCGTGGAATCCGTGATCGGCCAGGGCGCGGACGCGTTCGTGGACCGGCCGGTCGAGGCGCTGAAGGTGATCGTGCTCAACTACGACAAGCTGGTCCGGACCGGCCTGGTGCCCGACGGTGGGCGCACCATCAGCCCGTCGCTGCCCCGCTACCTGCTGGCCGGCGGCGCGGTCGGCGGCGTGGTGGCCGGCGCGGCGGTGCTGTGGCTGGGTGGCCGCCGGGCCGGCCGGCTGGCCGACGCGCGGCGGGCCGGGCGGGACGCGCGCGCCGACGAGCGGGCCGCGCTCGGCGCCGCCACCGCCGTCCTGGCCCAGCAGATCATCGACCTGGACTCCGCCGGCGGTCCGGCCTACCGGCGGTTGGCCGGTGACTACGTCGGGCTGCTCGACGAGGTGTCCGGTACGGACTCCGGGGACTCGGTGGGCCGGCTGCGCGAGCGGGTCGAGGAGCTGAGCCGGCGGGCGGCGGACCTGGCGGCCGAGGCGGAATCCGGTCCTGGCGCTCGCGGGACGTCGGGGAGGGCGCCCGGCGGGACGCCGCGGCAGGCGGCCGGCGGGACGGCGGGGAAGGACCGGGCACGCGGACGGGGCCGGCGGTGAACCGCCGACCCCGTCACCGGTGCGTCGTCAGCGACCGGCGCCGACCACCGTGGCGGCCGGCCAGCTGCCGCTGAAGACCTGGGCGGGCGTCGCGCTGCGGGCGGCGAAGCCGAACAGCGAGTCGACCCGGGAGGCCTCGGCCGAGCTGGGGTACGGGTTGGTGCAGCTGGTGCCGGCGCTGCCGCCGGACATCAGGATGGCGCAGTTGCCGTTGTAGTTGTCCGGCAGGCCGAGGATGTGGCCGATCTCGTGGGTCATGATGCGCAGCGGCGAGTACTGCTGGGCCTGGTTGTAGTCGATGACCACGCGGCCGTTGCCGAGGCTGGTGCGCTGGGCGTAGGACCCGCCGCCGTAGGTGTAGTAGATCATCAGGTTCGACCCGCACTGGGCCATGTTGATGTTGTTGGTGTAGTTGTTCCAGATCGACGCCGCCTGCACCGCCGTGCCGGCGAACGGGCCGGCCTGGCTGGTGTTGAAGCAGACGTTGCGGACCGCGGCGGAGGCCGGTGCCGGGTTGACGGCGACCGCGCCCAGCGCCGTCAGCGTCACGGCCGCGAGGGTGGCGAGGATCCGGGACAGCTTCGGCGTACGCATGGTTCACACTCCTGGGGGGTGGGGGGTGTGTGGGACGCCGACAGCCTATAGATAGGCTTCTATCGATATCAAGAGCTTCGGTGAACTGATCGGGGCCGATCGTCCGTACCCCTGCACGTGCGGACGACCGAGCTGGTGACATGTGCCCAGGAGCCCCGCGACCGGCTCGGCCCGGCCGCCGTACGCGCGGCGGTGCACCGCTGGATGCGGCTGGTCGCGGCCGACGCGGAGCTGGCCCCGTACCTGCTCGGCATCGACCGCCGCCGCCTCGCCACCCTCCTCGCCCTGGCGATAAGGAAGGGCCCCCGCTCAACGCCTCCGGTAGCGGAGGGGGCCCCGCTCAACACCCCCGGGGTGTGGCCGGCGGCGGACGGCGGATGGTGCCGCCCGCCGCTTACCGAGGAGCAGCGGTGGCGTGTCCTCGACTATCTGGCCGCCGCGCTCTGGGCGCTCGACCTGCCGGTGGACGCGGTCGTCGACGCGCAGCGGGCGGTCGCCGGCCTGCTCCGGGCGTGACGGCACCGTCCGGCGGGCGGCGCGGGCGCGGCGGTCAGGTGGCGGCGTGCGGGTCGGCCGCGTTCAGCGTGGCGACCACCTGGTCGTAGTCGCCGCGGGCCTCGGCGTGCCGGAGGAACTTCACCCGCTCGACCTGGATCTCGGTGGCGTCCGGCCGCGTCTCCAGCAGCGTCACCACCTCGGCCACGAACTCGTCCAGCGGCATGGCGAACTCGCTGGTCTCCTGCCCGGGCAGCAGCCCGGTCCGCACCGCCGGCGGCACCAGCTCCACCACCCGTACGCCGGTTTCGGCGAGTTGCAGCCGGATCGACTCGCTGAGCATGTGGATGGCGGCCTTCGAGGCGTTGTAGCTCGGCGTGACCCGCAGCGGCACGAAACCCAGGCCGGACGAGACGGTGACGATGGTGCCGTCCCCGCGCCGGGTCAGGTGCTCGACGAACGCGCCGATCAGCCGGATCGGGCCGAGCACGTTTGTGGTCACCACCTCCTCGGCCGAGGCGAGGAACGTCTCCGGCGAGCGCCAGTCCTCGATCCGCATGACGCCGGCCATCGCGACCAGGACGTTGAGGTCCGGGTGCCGGGCCAGCACCGTCTCCGCCGCCGCCGTGATGCTCACCGGGTCGGTGGTGTCGATCGGCACGGTGTCCAGGTCCGGGTGGGTCGCGGCGATCTCGTCGAGCAGTTCGGTACGCCGCCCGCCGACGATCACCGTGTTGCCCCGGTCCCGCAGGGCGAGCGCCAGCGCCAGGCCGATCCCGCTGGTGGCGCCCGGGATGAAGATCGTGTTACCGGAGATGTCCATGCCCCCAGCATGGTCCGCCGGCCCGGCCCGGTGCAGAGATCCGTGATCGGGGGACCGCCGATCCCTGGTTCACGCCGCCGCGCGTCGGATACTCGGATCATGGACCGTGCTGCCCTGGCAGCGAGGTCTACCGCTGGTTCACCGTGCCGGGGGAGCGGCGGCGCTACCCGGTCGAGGACCACGACCGGCAGAGCCGCGCCCAGGTCGCCAACCTGCGCGCCGCGTACGGGTCGATGGGTCCCCGGTCGCGCGCCGGCGAACTGGTGCGGGCGTTGCGGGCGGCCAGTGCCGAGTTCGCCGAGTTGTGGGACCGGCACGAGGTGGCGCAGCGCTTCGCCGACCACAAGACGCTGATCCACCCGGAACTGGGTCCGATCGAGTTGGACTGCCAGGTGCCGGCTGCTCGCCGTGCTCGGGCACGAGCGCTTCCCGGCCGGACCGGTTTCCGGCGCGTGAATCGGGCACAGGAACGGTGATTCACGCCGCCGGGAATCCCCGGCTTTGCTGTCAACCTCCCGTCACGCCTGGTGTTCTGCTGATCGCTTCCGATCGATAGCGTCGATGCACTGCCGTCGACGAAGGGCCGACGATGAACGACAACGGACACCCGCTCGACCGTCGGCGACTCCTCGCCGGCGCGGCGGCGGCCTCGGCGGTCACCCTGACCGGCCTGGCCGTCGCCTCCACCACCGGCGCCGCCGCGGCGGCCCCGACCCGTACCGGAACGCCGCTTGTCGCCCGGGACCGGATCGCCACCGCCGCGCTGCGCGCACCCGACGGCGCCGCACCGGCGGTCGGGATCCAGGCCGACTTCCACGCCCGGCTCACCGCCTGGCTGGCGTTCTGGTCGGCGAACTCGCCCCGCGCGTGGAGCGCGCCGGCGCACCTGGTCGGCCGGATCGAGCCGGCCGGCGACGCGCTGGTGCTGCACGCGATCCGCTACCGCCGCGACGACGAGCTGCACGCCGGCTTCGCCGCCGCCCGGCGCGACGCCACGCACCTGGCCACCCTGGCCAGCCTGCACCACCACTTCCCGAGCGTGCGGGCCCGGCCGGACGGAACGGTCCGGGTCGGCGACGGGCTCGCCGGCTTCACCGGCGCGCCCGATCAGGTCGCCTTCGCGGTCGCCGCCTGCCGCGGGCTGTGGGGCGACCCGGCGGCCACCGCCGGGCGCTGGCAGGAGCACGCCGGCCGGGTCCTCGCCCGCGCCGGACAGCCCACCGACGCCGCCTCGCACGCCGGCTGGGCGGCCTTCACCCGGATCAGCCTGCGTCGCGGGCTGGGCACCGAATCGTACGAGTGACCGGAGGTAGCACATGGCCCGCAACGAGTTCCGCTTCGTGGTCGACGGCGTCGACCTGACAGCCGACCAGCAGACCCTGATCGCCGGCGAGATCCAGAAGGCCGGCCTGGCGGCCCTGCGTACCGCCAACGCCAAGCTCGTCAACCCGCTCACCCTCGGGCACGGCAACATCAAGCTGCGCCCCGAGTGGTACGGGCTCTGGGTGCTCGACGGCGTGCTCGCGCAGGACCTCGGCCAGAAGATCAACGACATCGGGTTCTGGATCCAGCGGTGACCGACGCCGCCCGATCCGCCGGCCCGCCGGAGCGGATGTGCCCGAGCACCCCGGCGTCGAACGCCACGGTGTTCCTCGGCATGATCACTCCGGCGGGCCGGGTGGCCTACGTGACGCCGGCCGTACCGGCCGAGGTGGCGCTCGCCGGAGCCGACGACTCCGACGAGCCGATCGAGTCGCGGGTCCGCCTCGCCGGCCCCTGCGTCACCTCGTCCTGCGGCTTCTGGACCGGCTCGCACTGCGGCCTGGGCGCCAAGATGGCCGCCTCGTACGCCGAGACCGCCCCGCCAGCCGAGGAGACGCTGCCGAAGTGCGCGATCCGGCGTACCTGCCGGTGGTTCGCCGAGCAGGGGCCGGCGGCCTGCCCGGCCTGCTCGCACGTGGTCACCGACGCGCGCTGAGCGTGCGCCGGCCCCTTGCTCCGGCCGTGCACCATGGGCCCGGACAGGGCAACCGTGGAGGAGGACGTCATGCGCTGGCTCATCGTCATCGTCGTCGTCGTGGTCGTGCTGGCGGCTCTGGCGTCCTGGCGTCGCTTCCGGCGCGAGCCGGGCGATCCGACCGCCCAAGCCCGCGACCTGGCGGCGTCGGCGGAGGCCCGCCGCCGGCTCGACGACCACCGCAACCCGACGGACGGCAGCAACCTGCGCAGCAGCGGAGGCGGCAGCCTCTGAGCCGTCGAGCACGATCGCATGCGTGCTCCGGCCTGTCGGAGGTGTCGACTAGCGTCGGGAGGTCATGGAGCCGCGGTTCGGCGAGGAGATCATCGGGCGGGAGCACCCGGCCGGGTTGCTGCGCGCCGAGGTGACGCGCGTGGTCGACAGCCACGGCGGCCTGGTCCTGGTCACCGGCGAGCCGGGCATCGGCAAGACCACCCTGGTCTCGGCCGCCGCCGACGAGGCCCGCCGGCGCGGGGCGCTGGTGCTCGGCGCCGCCTGCTGGGACTCCGACACCGCCCCCGACTACTGGCCCTGGGTGCAGGTGCTGCGCCGGCTGGCCCGGACCACCGGCGACGACCCCGCGCCGGCCCGGCAGGCCGCCGACGCCGGGCTGGTGGCCCTGCTCGGCGAGCGCGCCGCCGGGGGCGCCGCAGTCGGCGACCGGGCCGCAGGCGGCGAGCGCGGGTCCGGCGACGACCCGGTCGAGCCGGGTGACGACGGCGGGCGGGCCGAGTTCGCCAGGCACGACGCGGTGACCACCGCGCTGGTCGCGGTCGCCCAGCACCGGCCGGTCGTGGTGGTCCTCGACGACCTGCACTGGGCCGATCCGGCGTCGCTGCGGCTGCTCCAGTTCGCCACCCAGCACACCTGGTTCGAACGGCTGCTGCTGATCGGCACCTACCGGGACGCCGAGGTCGAGGCCGGCGACCACCGGCTGCGGCCGCTGTTGCTGCCGTTGACCGCCAAGGCCAGCACGGTGACGCTGACCGGCCTGGACCGCGACGAGGTGGCCGCCCTGATCAGGCGCACCGCCGGCCGGGAGCCCGACGCGGGCCTCGTCGACGAGGTGCACAGGCGCACCGGCGGCAATCCGTTCTTCGTCGAGCAGACCGCCCGGCTCTGGCACACCGACGGCCTCGCCGACACCATCGCCCCCGGCGTACGGGAGGCGGTGCGTCGCCGGCTCGACCAACTGCCCGCCCCGGTGGTCGAGGCGTTGACCGTGGCCGCCGTGCTCGGCCGCGAGTTCCACCGGCAGACGCTGGCCGCCTGCGTACCCGCTCCGGTCGCGCAGGTCGACCGGCTGCTCGACCGGGCCGCCGCCGCCCGGCTGGTGCTGGCCCGGGGCGGCGGCCGGTTCGCCTTCGTGCACGACCTGGTCCGCGAGACGCTCTACGACGGGCTCCCGGAGAACGAGCGCCGCGACCGGCACGCCGCCGTGGTCCGGGCCGTCGACCGGTCCGACGCGCTCGCCGGCCGGCTCATCCCGACCGACCTGGCCCGGCACGCCTGGCTCGCCGGCGCCGAGCTGGATCCGGTACGCGCCGGTGACCTGCTGGTGGCCGCCGCGCGGGACGCCGGCGGGCGGCTGGCGGTGGAGGAGTCGGTGCGGCACTTCCGGCGTGCGCTGCACCTGACCGACGAGCCGGCCCGGCGGGTCCGGGTGCTGCTGGAGCTGGCCGGGCTGCTGCACCACGCCGGCACGCCGGGCGAGGCCGAACAGCTGCTGGTCGACGCCGCCGCGCTCGCCCGCGGGCTGGCCGAGCCGGCGGTGCTGGCCCGGGTGGCGCTCACCGCCCGCAGCCAGCACTCGGCCACCCGTCGCCGCCTCGACGCCGACGCGCTGGTCCGGGAGGCGTACGCGCGGTTGATCGGCCCGCCCGAGCCGGAGCGGTCGCCGCGTGCCCTGGTCACCGACCTGATCACCGCCACCGAGACGCTGGCCCGGCACGGCCGCGACGACGAGGCGCTGACCTTCAGTCTGTGGGCCCGCCACGACACCACCTGGGGGCTCGGCACCGCCCAGGAGCGGGCCGTGGTCACCGCGGAGATCCGGGAGGTGGCCCGCCGCGGCGGCGACCGCGACACCGAGCTGTGGGCGACCTCGCTGCGCTGGGTGGCGCTGCTGGAGCTGGGCGACCCGGGCTACCGGCACGAGCTGGCGGCGTTCGTCAGCGGCTGCCGGGCGGGCGACGTGGCCCGGCAACGGATGGCAGCGGCCGTCGACGGTGGCATCATCGCCGCCTTCCGGGGCGACTTCGCCGCCGCCGAGGCGAACTACGCCGAGATGGAGGGCTACGGCGAGTGGGAGCACTCCGACCACGCCTTCATGGCGCACCACCTGCGCTGGTCCCTGCTGCTGCTGCGGGGGCGCCTGGCCGAGGCCGAGGCGCTGCTCGACCAGCCCGGCGCGGCCAGCCACCCGCAGGTGGAGCTGCTGCGCGCGATCACCGCCGCCGAGCGCGGCGACACGGCGACCCTGCTGCGGCTCACCGGCGGGATCGAGGCCGCCGGCACCGCGTACCCCGGACCGGTGTCGACGCTGTGGCTGCGGTCGCGGGCCCAGGCGGCGGCCGCGGACGGTGACCCCCGCCGCTGCGCCGAGGCGCGGGCGGCCCTGACGCCGCACCGGGGGCGGTGGCTGGTCGCGCTGTTCGGCTGCGACATCGGCGGCCCGGTCGACCTCTGGCTGGCCGGGGTGGACGCCGCGCAGCGGAGGTGGGACGACGCGGTCGCCGGCTACGCGGCGGCCCGGGACGCCGCGGACCGGCTCGACGCCCGTCCCTGGTCGGTGCTCGGCCGGGCCGGGCTGGTGACCGCGCTGCTCGGGCGCGGCGGTCCGGGCGACGCGGCCGAGGCGGCCCGGCTGCGGGCCGAGACGGAGGCGGAGACGCGCGAGCTGGGCATGGCGCACGTGGTCGAGCGGCTGGGCGCCGCCGGGTCGCCGGCCGCTTCCGCCGGGCCCGAGGCCGCTTCCGCCCTGACGGCGGGCGCTTCCGGCCGCGTGGTAGTTGCCTCTGGCGAGGATGCGTCCGGCGCGGTGGTGGCCGGCCTCCCGGTGCCGGCTCCGCCGGTCGGGGCCGCCGTGGCGGTCGCTCCGGGCGAGGGCGTACAGCCCGGCATGGCAGGTGGCCCCGGCGTCAGCGGTTGGTCCGGCGTGGCGATCGACGCGGGTGCGGGCGGTCGGCCCGGCTCGGCGGGCGAGCGGGGTGCGGGCGATCGGCCCGGCTCGGCGGGCGAGCGGGGTGCGGGCGGTCCCGGTCCGGTGGGCGGCCACGGTGCCGGCGCCACCGGCGGTCCGGGTGTGGCGGGGGTCGAGGGTTCCGGCGTGGCCGGTCGGGCCGGCGCGGGCCGGCCCGAGTTCTGCTTCGACGGGTCGGTGTGGCGGCTCGCCTGGGCGGGCGCGGTGGTGCACCTGCCCGACGCGAAGGGCCTGCACGACCTGCGGTTGCTGCTGAGCCGACCCGGTGTCGACGTGCCCGCGGTAGAGCTGCTGGACCCGGCGGCCGGCGCGGAACTGGTCGCCGCCCGCCGGCTCGGCGCCGACCCGGTGCTCGACGACGAGGCGAAGACCCGCTACCGGCAACACCTGCTGCGGCTCGACGACGAGATCGACCGGGCCGCGTCGCGCGACGACGAGCGGCGGCTGGCCGCACTGGACGCCGAACGCGCCGCCCTGCTCGACCAGTTGCGGGCCGCCGCCGGGCTGGCCGGGCGCAGCCGCCGGCTCGGTGACCAGGCCGAGCGGGCTCGCAAGGCGGTGACCGGCCGGATCCGGGACACGCTCCGGCGGATCGAGCAGCGGCACCCGGCGCTCGCCGCCCACCTGCGCGACTCGGTCACCACGGGCGGCACCTGCCGCTACCTCCCGGCCGAGCCGGTGCCCTGGAAACTCTGACCGATGCCACCCGAGATCTTGGAAAGAAACGGCCCCCTGGAGGGCACTTTCCTTCCAAGATCTCTCCGGCTCCCGGCAGGTGAGCAGGCTCGCCCGTCAGATGGGAGTGCGGTGCCGCCGCCCCCCAATCACGAATCGAGAGAAGGCGGCCGGGCGCTGGGTTGATCAACACCGTTACGCCGAGGTGGTGAGGTCCGGGTTGCGCGGACCCCGCCACCTCGGCGAGCTGGTGGGGATCAACCCCGCCTGATCAGCGACGGTTGTAGCGGCGCATGGTGAGCGCGCCGAAGACCACTACGAAACCGGCGCTCCACAGCAGCAACCACATCGTGTTCGTGGCGTCCGTGGTGCCGGCCATCGCGGCGCGCACCGAGGCGACCAGGTGGGTGACCGGGTTGACCTTGACGAACGCCTGCAACCAGCCGGGCATGGTGGACGGCTCGACGAACACGTTGCTCAGGAACGTCAGCGGGAACAGCACCATCATGCTGACGCCCATCACCGACTTCTCGCTGCGCAGCACCAGCCCGAAGAACGTCCACACCCAGGAGAACGCGAACGAGAAGATCACCAGCAGGCCGATCCCGGCGAGCACCCCGGGCAGCCCGCCGTCGGGACGGAAACCGAGCACCAGCCCCACGGCCAGGATGACCACCGCGGCCAGGATGTAGCGCAGCACGTCGCCGAAGATCATGCCGACCAGCGCCGCCGGCCGCCACACCGGCAGGGTACGGATCCGGTCGAAGACACCCTTCTCGATGTCGTTGTTCAGCCCGACCCCGGTGTACATGGTGATCATCACGACGCTGGTGACCATGATGCCGGGCAGGAAGAACTGCAGGTACGCCCGCGGGCTGTCGGCGAGCGCGCCGCCGAACAGGTAGGTGAACATCAGCACCATGATGATCGGGAACGCGGTCACGTCGAACAGCTGCTCCGGCACGTGCTTGATCTTCAGCACGGCCCGCCAGCCGAACGTCAGCGACGCGGAGAGCGCGCTCGGCCGGGCCGGCCGCTCCCCGGGCGCGAGCACGGTGGCCAGCGCCTCGGTGGACGGCACGTAGACCGACGGGGCCCGCCCGGTCGCGGTGGTCGCGGTGTCGCTCATCGGGCCGCCTCCAGCTCGTCGTCCCGCTCGTCGGTCGCGACGGCCGGGTGGTCGGTCAGGGCCAGGAACACCTCGTCCAGGCTGGGCTGGCCGAGGGAGAAGTCGTCCACCACGATGCCGGCGCGGGCCAGCTCGCCGAGCGCGCGGGCGGCCTGCTCGCCGGCCTCCAGGTCGGTGCCGTCCTCGCCGACCCGGGCGGTCAGCGCCACCGGGTCCGCCGCGAGCTGCACCGGCACGTTCAGCGCGGTCCGCAGCAGCTGCTCGGCCCGGGGCCGCTGCCCGGCGTCGCGCAGTCGCACGTGGACGGTGCCGGAGCCGATCGACGACTTCAACTCGCCCGGGGTGCCCTCCGCGATCACCCGGCCGTGGTCGACGACCGCGATCCGCCCGGCGAGCTGGTCGGCCTCGTCCAGGTACTGCGTGGTCAGCAGCACCGTGGTGCCGTGCGCCACCACCGCCCGGACGATCTCCCACACCTGGTTGCGACTGCGCGGGTCCAGCCCGGTGGTGGGCTCGTCCAGGAAGAGCAGGTCCGGCGTGTTCAGGATGCTCGCCGCGATGTCGATGCGCCGCCGCATCCCGCCGGAGTACTTCTTCACCTGCCGGCCGGCGGCCTCGGTCAGCCCGAACGCGGCGAGCAGCGCCTCGGCCCGCTCCCGCGCCGCCGGCCGGCCCAGTCCGAGCAGCCGGCCCAGCAGGATCAGGTTCTCCGCCCCGGTCAGGTCCTCGTCCAGCGAGGCGTACTGGCCGGTCAGGCTCATCCGGGCGCGGACCGCGTCGGCCTCGGTGACGACGTCGTGGCCGAAGACCCGGGCCGTGCCGCCGTCGGGACGCAGCAGCGTTGCCAGCACGCGGACGGCGGTGGTCTTGCCGGCGCCGTTGGGCCCGAGCATCCCGTACACGGTGCCGGCGGGGACCCGCAGGTCCAGGCCGTCGAGCGCCCGGGTCGAGCCGAACGACCGGACCAGGCCGTCGGCCTCGACGGCCAGGCCGGTGTTCCGGTTACTCATGATCATTACCCCTCTCTCCGTGGGTGGTTCTCAGCAGGCGTACGGGCGTGCCGCGCGACCCTCGCGCAACGCCAGCCCCCACCAGCACAGCTCGTCGAGGAGCAGCCGGACGTCCTGCCGGAGCCGTTCCTCGCCGTGCCCGGAGGGCTCGCCGTCGAGCAGGTCGACGCCGACGGTGTCCCGCACGGTCATCGCGTGCAGCGCGGTGAAGACCGTCCGGAGCTGGTCGACCGCGTGCAGGCCGACCGACCGGCAGCCGTACGAGACGAAGCCGACCGGCTTGGCCTGCCACTCGTCGTACGCGAAGTCGATCGCCTGTTTCAACGAGGCCGGGAAGCTGTGGTTGTACTCCGGGGTGACCACGACGAACGCCTCCGCCTCCGCCACCTGCCGGACGAACTCCCGCATCGACGGCGTGGGCTCGGCGGGCAGCGCGGCCGGGAACGCGTACCCGGCCAGGTCGAGTTCGTGCACGACCAGCCCGGCCCGGCCGCGGGCCTGAGCGGCGAACCAGCGACCGATCCGGTCGCCGACCCGCCCCTCCCGGGTGCTGCCGATGATCACGGCGAGCCGTAACGGCGTCATGCCACCCTCCCTCGCTGCCGGCCTCACCCGACAGGCGCCAGAAGGCCCGCCAGATCGGATCTGGCGGGCCTTCTGTCAGGGGTCCCTGGTCCAATCGGCGGCATGAGCGAGGTGCGCATCGTCCGATGGAGCCCCGACGACCTGGCGCGCTGGCCGGTCAGTGCGCCGCGTCCAGCCGGGTCCGCTGCTCGGCGGTCAGCTCCAGGTCCACCGCGACCAGGGCCTCCTCCAACTGCGCCACCGAGGAGAAGCCGACCAGCGGGATCGCCGGCACGTGGCCGCCCATCAGCCAGGCCAGCACCACCTGGTTGACCGTGGCGCCGGTCTCGGCGGCCACCGTCCGCAGCGCCGCCAGCCGGGCCGGGGTGCCGGGCAGGGCGTACGCCTCACTCAGCCGCTCCGGCTTCGCGTAGGCGCCCTTGAGCAGCGGTGAGTACGCGACCAGGGTGAGCTGCGGCTCGGCCCGCAGATAGCTGGCCAGGTCGGGGCCGACCCAGCCGACGTCGCCGTGCGGGTCCAGCTCGCTCGGCACGTCCACCCGTGGGGGCAGGTAGCTGCGGTGATATTGCAGCACCTCGTATCCGGGCAGGCCGGCCGCCGCCGCGAGGGCCCGGGCCCGCTCCACCCGCCAGGCGCGGTGGTTGCTCGCGCCCAGCAGTCCGACCGTGCCCTCGGCGACCAGCTCGGCGAAGCCCTCGACGGTCTCCCGCAGCGGGACGGTCCGGTCCTCGATGTGTGCGTAGAGCAGGTCGATCCGGTCGACGCCGAGCCGTTCCCGGCTGCGCTCGGCGGACTCGCGGATCACCTTCGCCGACAGGCCCTCCGGGTTGTCCAGGTAGCTGGTGCCGGGGGCGAGCGGACGGGCGCCGAGCTTGGTGGCGAACACGATCTCGTCGCCGATCCCACGGCTGCGCCGCCAGCGGCCGAGCAGTTCCTCGCTCTCCCCGCCCTGGCCGCCGTTCTGCCAGAAGGCGTAGTTGTCCGAGGTGTCGACGAACGTGCCGCCGGCCTCCACGTAGCGGTCGAGGATGGCGTACGAGGTGGCCTCGTCGGTGGCGGTGCCGAAGAGCATCGCGCCGAGGCTGAGCACGCTGACCTCGCGGCGGGTGGCCGGGTCGGTGCCGATGGTGCGGTAACGCATGTGATTCCTCCCCGTCGAAGTGTTTCCGCCACCCTGTCGCTTCGAGTGCGCGCGAAGTCAAACGCGGAAGGGGCCCCGGTTTCCCGGGACCCCTTCGGCGCGCGTCGGGTCAGCTCGGCAGGTAGTCGAACGTGTCCGGGTTCGGGCCCTGCCGGCCGTTCTCGCCCTGGTCCAGCGAGGTGAGCCGGTCCATCGCGGCGTCGTCGAGCGTGAAGTCGAAGATGCCGAAGTTCTCCTCGATCCGCTTCGGGGTGGTCGACTTCGGGAAGACGATGTCGCCGCGCTGCACGTGCCAGCGCAGCACCACCTGGGCCGGGGTCCGCCCGGCCTGCTCGGCGACGTCGACCACGGTCGGGTCGTTCAGCACCTTGCCCTGCGCGATCGGCGACCACGCCTCGGTGAGGAGGTTGTGCGACCGGTCGTACGACCGCACCTCCTCGTTGCCGAAGTAGGGGTGCGCCTCGATCTGGTTCACCGCGGGGACCACGTCCGCCTCGGCGGCCAGCCGCTCCAGGTGCGCCACCTGGAAGTTGGACACGCCGATCGACCTCACCCTGCCGTCGCGCTGAAGCTCCTCCAGCACCTTCCAGGTGGAGACGTAGTCTCCGTCGTAGCGGGTGGGCAGCGGCCAGTGGATCAGGAACAGGTCGAGGTAGTCGAACTTCATCTCCCGCAACGACTGCTCGAACGCCTTGCGGGCGTCGTCCGGGCGGTGGAAGCCGTTGTTCAGCTTGCTGGTGACGAAGATGTCGCCCCGGTCCAGCCCGGAGGCGCGTACGGCCTGACCGACCTCGGCCTCGTTGCCGTACATCTGGGCGGTGTCGATGTGCCGGTAGCCGATCTCCAGCGCCGTGCCGACCGCCCGCGCCCGGAAGCGCTTGCACGCGGCGCTCCCGGGCGGTGCCACCGGTGTTCCTACCCGCTCGGGGTCGTCCTCACGGCCGCCGGCGGGTGATCTGGGACAACCGTCAGCCCCAGATCGCCCGCGCCCACTCCGGGTGGTCGACGAACGGATTGCGGTTGCCCTGCCAGCGTTCGTAGACGCGCTGGTTGCGGCGCTGCTCGAAGGCGTCCGGCGGGTCCTGCTCGTGCCAGGCCAGCAGCTTCGTGAGCCGCCCGAGCCGGGGCGCGCTGCCGTTGGCCACCGAGTCGTTCGGCTCCAGGTCCGGCCAGCCGTCGTCGCCCTCGTACCGGATCGCCATGTAGAGGATCATCCGGGCGACGTCGCCCTTCACCGCGTTGCGCGGCTCGAACGAGTCGGCGTCGGTGTAGCAGCCGGGCGCCTGGGCGACCGCGCTGCCGCCGGAGTCGAAGTCCTTGTTGCCGCGCGCCGAGTTGACCGACACGTCCTCCGGCCGCAGGTGGTGCACGTCGGTGCCGGGGCCGGTGGCGGTGCCGAAGTCGCCGTGCGACTTGGCCCAGACGTGTTCCCGGTTCCAGTCGTCGGCGCCGCCGCCGTTGGCGGTCTTGCTCTGCGAGCGTCCGCTGTAGAGCAGGACGACGTTGGCCGGGTTCGCCGGATCCTGGTCGGTGTCCTTCAGCGCCTCCCACACCTGGTCGTAGGTGAGCCTGGTCTGCACCTTGATGATGGTGTGCAGGGCGGTGCGCAGCGCGGGTCCGGTCTTGCCGGTCGCGGCCGCGTAGTAGGCGCTCGGGGAGGTGGTGCCGCTCGGGGTCGGGGTCGGGCTCGACGTGCCGCCGCCGCCCAGGCTCATCGTGGTCGGGTCCTTCAGGCCGCCGTGGCTGAAGTAGGCGGTCAGGGTGCCGGTGGCGGTCACCTGCCGCCCGCGCAGGGACGGGTTGGTGAGCAGCCCGAAGCTGCTCCGCCAGGCGGCCGTCACCTGCACGTACAGCATCCGGCCGGTGCTGGCCTCGCCGGCCTGGTCGGCGATCGCGATCGCGGTGTCCGCGGTGTAGCCGGACGTGATCACCGTGTTCGTGGCGGTGGGTTGGCCGATGACCCAGCCGGTGACGGTGGCGGTGCGGCCGTCCTGGGCGGCCAGCGCCTGCGCCACGGTCAGGGTGGCCGCCGCCGACGCCGCGTTGGTCACCACGAGTGTGCTGGCGACGGTGACGGTCAGCACGACCGCCGCGATCAGCCGCCCGGGTCGCGAGCGGGTCACGCTCCTCATATTCATGAACGGCGATGCTAGTCGCTGCCTGGTGAACTCCGGGAGATCACGGCGACAACGTTTCGTCCCGACCGGCCTCGAACAGCACCGGCCACGGTCGGGCCGCCGGCGCGACGAGCGCCGGCCCGACCGGCGTCTCCGGCGCGGCCAGCACCTCCGCGGCGAGCCGGCCGAACATCGGCGCCGCCGGGTGCGCCGCCCGGCTCGGCCAGGCCGCGGAAACCCGCCTGACCAGCGGCGCGCCGGCGAACGGCCGCCAGGCGATACGCGGCTCCCGGCGCGCCAGCGCGGCCGGCTCGACGGCCACCGCCCCACCGGCCAGGAGCAGCCCGAACAGGAACTCCGGGTTGCGCGCCGGGCGGACCCGGGGCGGGACGAAACCGTGCTGCCGGCACACGGCCAGCAGGTGGTCGTGCCAACCGGGCGCGGTGGCCGGCGGCGCGGTGACCAGATCCAGGCCGGCCAGGTCGGCCAACGTCACCTCGCGGGCCCGGGCCAGCGGCGACACCCGGGGCAGCAACGCGCCGACCGGCACCTCCACCGGCTCGCCGAACCGCAGCCCGGCCTCCTCGACCGGATGGTGCAGCAGGCCGACGTCCAGCCGTCCCTCCGCCAGCATCCGCCGCTGCTCGGCGCTGGTCAGCTCGTGCAGATCCAGGTCGAGCCCGGGCGCGCGGGCGGCCAGGCCGTCGAGCAACGCGCGCAGCGTCACGGCCGGCGTCTCCGGGGGTACGCCGGCGCGCAGCACGCCGAGCGCGCCCCGGCGTACCCGGTCGGCGAGGTGGCGCAGTCGGCGTTCACCGGCGAGCAGGTCGTCGGCCTCGCCGAGCAGCAACTGGCCCGCGGTGGTGAGGCGGACCCGCCGTTGCGACCGGTCGAACAGGGTGGTGCCCAACTCCTGCTCCAGCCGGCGGATCGACTGGCTCAACGGCGGCTGCGCCATGCCCAGCGTCTCGGCGGCGCGGCCGAAGTGCAGCTCCCGGCCGACCACCACGAAGTGCCGCAGGTGTCGCAGCAGGTCCACCCGCGCACCCTAACTCCCGCCCTGGTTACCGTGTCGGCGTGGATACGGCGCAACGGGTCGACGAGATCTTCGGGCGGGCCGGACTGAGCGGCTGCCTGCACGTGGCCGACGTGGACGACCCGGCGCGCGAGGTGGCGCTGGGGGCCGACGAGCGGATCGTCATCGCGTCCGTCTTCAAGATCCTGCTGGTGCTGGAGTTCGCCCGTCAGGTCGCCGCCGGCCAGCTCGATCCGACCGAGCGGGTGCTGGTCGGCGCGGCCGACCGGCTCGGCGGCTGGGGCGTGGCCGGTTGCGCCGACGACGTCGAGGTCTCCCTGCGCGACCTCGCGTACTTCACCATGTCGGTCAGTGACAACACGGCCGCCGACCTGCTGCTGCGCCGGGTCGGCCCGGACGTGCCGTCGATGCTCGCCGCGGAGCTGGGCCTGCCGCGTACCCGGATCGTCGGCGGCCCCCGGCAACTGGTCGAGACGATGCTCGCCGACGTCGGCGCGCGGACCGAGGCGGACTTCGCGCGGATCTTCCCCACCCTGCCGCCGGAGCGGGTCCGGGCCATGCGGGTCTTCGACCCGGAGCGCACCTCCTCCAGCACCGCTCGGGAGCTGACCCGGCTGCTGCGCCTGGTGTGGCGCGACGAGGCCGGCCCGGCGGAGGCCTGCGCGATGGTCCGGGAGCTGATGGCCCGGCAGCTCTTCTGGACCCGGCTGGCGGCCGGCTTCCCACCCGGCGTCCGGGTCGCCGGCAAGACGGGCACCCTGCCCGGCCTGCACCTGGAGGCCGGCGTCGTGGAGTATCCCGACGGCGGCCGGTACGCCGTCGCGGTCCTGGTACGCACCGAGCGGCTCGACACCCGCCGGATCGACGCGGACCTGGCGATGGGGGAGGCCGCCCGGGCCGCGGTCGAGTCGCTGCGCTGATTCCCGGACCGGCGGCCCCGGGCACACCGCCTCCGACCTGCGGGGATATCGAAACGCATATCGATCCTTCCGCCGCTCGATCTTGGACGTCGCCGCCGGTCCGGTGGTGGAGTGGGCCGACCGATCCAGTGATCCCGAACGGGGAGGACGACCCATGCCCGAGAACCGACCGTCCGGCTACGCCCGCCGCCGCCTCCTGCGCGACACCGCCGTCGGCGCCGCCGCCGTCACCACCGCCGGGCTCGTCGCCGGCGCCCCGGCCCGGGCCGCCACCACCACGGCCGCGCCGGCGGGCCGGCCCGCCGGCCGACCCCGCCTCGGCGCGGTGAGCTTCCGCTGGTGGGGCACGGCCGGCTGGCGGATCGACATCGGCGACCGGACCGTGCTGGTCGACCCGTACCTCAGCCGCTACGACACCGGCCTGTTCACCGGCGCGTTCCGCCCGAACACCCGGCTGACCGTGGCCGCCGACGTGGTCGACCGGCTCGCCGACCGGGCCGAGAACATCCTGGTCACCCACACCCACTGGGACCACTTCAACGACGTGCCGCACATCGCCGTCCGGACCGGCGCCCGGGTCCTCGGCACGCTCACCGCCTACCACCTGGGGCTGGCGTACGGGCTGCCGACCGGTCAGCTCGCTCCGGTCAAGGGCGGCGAGGTGCTCGACTTCGACGGCTACACGGTCGAGGTGGTCGGCTCGCTGCACAGCCGCAACCCCTCCTGGTCGATGGCCTTCCCCGGGGTCCGGGTCAGCCCGCCGCCGCGGCCGGAGACGATCGCCGACCTGCCCGAGGGGGACACCCTGGCCTACCAGATCCGGGTCGACGACGGGCCGTCGGTGTTCTTCATGGGCGCCAGCGACCTCGACGAGCGCAGGCTGACCGGGCTCGCGCCGGACGTGGCGATGGTCGCCTCCGCCGCCACCACGTCGGTCGCCGACTACGTGCCCCGACTGATGGCCGCGCTGGACCACCCGAAGGTCGTGGTGCCGGTGCACTGGGACAACTTCGAGACCGCACTGACCAACCCGCCGACGGTCGCCGCGACCGACCGCGCCCGCCTGGACGCCCTGATCGCCGAGGTGCGCCGGGTGTCACCGCGGAGCCGGGTGCTGGTGCCCGAGTACCACACCGCGTACCGGTTCTGACCGGTCAACCGGCGGTCAGGTCGCGCAGGGCCAGCACCGACTTCCAGTTGCGGACCGTCACCACCACGCCCAACTTCTTCTCCAGGTACGCGGTGGTGAACTTCGTCCGCCCGTAGTTGCCGGCCGGGTAGTGCAGGTGCACCTCCCGGCCGGCCACCGCGTACTCCATCTCCTCGCCGGCCGGCACGGCCAGCTCGCGGGCCCGGGCCGGTTCGGGCGCGGCGGACAGGAACGCCACCAGCACCCGGGTCGGGTCGTCCTGACGCCCCGCGTACGGGCTGGCGTCGACCACCGCGGCCAGCTCGCCCGCGTCCCGGACCAGGACCGGCACCCGCAGACCCAGCTCGTCGGCGAGCCGCTTCGCGATGCCCTCGGCGAGCACCTCGTCGCGGGTCGGTGGGCTGGTGAACACCACGTTGCCGCTCTGCAGGTAGGTCTTGACGTCGTCGTGCCCGAGGTCGGTGACGACGCGCCGCAGGTCCGCCATCGCCAGCCGGGTCGTGCCGACGTTGACGCCCCGCAGCAGGGCGGCGTAGCGGGTCATGGCCGCCAGCCTAGGTCAGGCGGACGTCAACCGGGCGTAGACGTCGCCGGAGCGGCCGCCCGGACGGTACGTCTCCAGCAGCCGCACCAGGCCCGCCGCGTCCAGCCACTCGGCCGAGGCGAACCGCATGGTTTCCACCGGCGAGTAGTTGTAGCGGTAGCCGCCCGCCCCCGCGCCCAGCCGCTCCACCAGGTCGAGCGCGGCGAGCGCCGCCTCGTGCGCCGGTGGGAGGTATTCGAAGGAGAGCCCACGCACCGGCCGGCTCAGCCCGGCCAGCACGTCGACCTCGAAGCCCTCGACGTCGACCTTGCAGAACGCCGGTACGCCGTGCCGGGCGATCAGGTCGTCCAGCGTCACCACCGGCACCTCGACCGACCGGTCCCACCGCACCCCGGCGAAACTCGGGTCGGCGGTGACCGAGTCGATCCAGGTCGACGACATGGTGGACACGGTCGGCGTCGCCGACGACAGCTCCAACCGCGCCTGACCGGCCCGGGCGCCGACCGCGGTGGGTTCGATCGCCACGCCGTCGTCGCGCCCGAAGGCCAGGCGCAGCACCCGCAGGCAGTCGGGCTGCGGCTCGACCGCGACCACCCGCGCGCCCAGCCGCCGCCAGGTGCGGACCCGGCCGCCGACGTGGGCGCCGATGTCGAAGCCGAGGTCACCGGGGGAGAGGAACTGGCCGTAGAGCTCCCGGGCGCGTCGGTGCTTGGCCGGCTGACCGTGGTAGATGGCCAGGGACCGGGTGATCCCCCAGACCCGTGCGAGCATCGTCACGACGTTCCTAACTGTGAGTCCTGGACTGCGGTCCGAAGGCCCGCAGGAACCGGTCGCGGAACGACTCCATCGGCCAGACGGGGGCGTCCGGGTCGGGGTTGAGGCCGTCCTGCCAGCCCCAACCGGAGATCTGGTCGAGCACGGCCGGGTCCTTCGCCACGATGGTGATCGGCACGTCCTTGCCGGCCCCCGCACCGGTGATCGCCCGCGCCGGCTGGTGGTCGCCGAGGAAGACCAGCACGAGGTTCTCGTCGCCGTACCGCTGGACGTAGGAGATCAGCGTACGCAGCGAGTAGACGATCGACTTCCGGTAGGCCCGGCGGGTGCCCTCGTCCGCGCGGTCGGCGTGGTTGGTGCCCGTGAAGACCGACCCGTCGCCGAGGTCGTCCCAGTCGACGAGGTCAGGCACCGGCGTCCACGGGATGTGGCTGGAGAGCAGCGGGATCTCGGCCATCACCGGGGCGTGCCCGGGCCCGCGCTCGGCGCGCTGGAAGGCCTCCAGCGTGAACTGGTCCGGCGGCGAGGAGAAGCTGAACGTCGGCCCCCGGTAGCCGAGGTCCTTGGCGCCGTAGACCCGGTCGGCGGCGAAGAAGTCGGCCTCCGGCCAGGCCCGGGTGAGCGCCGGCATGACCAGCGGGGTCCGCCACCCGGCGCGCTTGAACGCGCCGTTGAGGGTCAGCCGGTCGCTGTGCACCAGGTTCGTGTAGCGCAGCTGGTTGTCGGCGCGGATGCCGGTCATCAGCGTGGCGTGCGCCAGCCAGCTCCCCCCGCCGGTGGTGGACGAGGTGAGGAACGCGCTGCGGCTGCCGTAGCCGGCCGCGGTCAGCTGCCGCGTCCCCTCGTCCAGCGCGGCGTCCACCTCCGGGGCCAGCTCCGGATCCTCCACCGCCACCCGGCCGTAGCTCTCCACGAACGTGACCAGGACGTCCTTGCCACGCAGCCCGGTCAGCAACTGGTCGCCGGGGGTGTGGTGGAACGGGTCGCCGGCGAGCTGGTCGTTCAGCCGCTCCTGGTCGTGCAGGCCCGCGTTCACCTGCCGGGTGCGGTCGTAGACGCCGGCCGCGACGGTGTCGGCGGCGAGCGGCAGTCCGGGCACGACCTGCGCGCCGAGCACGGCGCAGACGACCCAGGCGGCGGCGAACGCGGCGGCGGTGCGGGCGCTGACCAGCCGGTGGTCGCCCAGCAGCCGGGCCAGCCGCCGCGCCGACAGCGTCACCAGCACCGGTACGGCGACGACCGCGACCACGGCCACCGCCACGGCGCCCACCTGGGCGGCCCGCCCGTACGACTCGGAGAGGAACTCGGCGCCGGCGCCGAGGAAGGCCCAGTCGGCGATCAGGTCGAAGCGTCGGTCCAGGACGGTCGAGAAGCCGAGGTCGGCGAGCTTGAGGACGAGGACCAGACCGAGCAGCGCGCCGAGCACCGTGGCCACCATCCGGCGCGGCTTCGGCGGCAGCACCAGGAGCAGGGCGACCGCGATCAGCCCCTCCACCGGGATCCGGAGGAACGCGGCGGGGGCGAGGTCGTTGACGTCGGTCGGCGCGATCAGGGCGACCAGTACGAGCGCGGCGGCCAGCACGGTGCCGGCCACCGGGAGGACCCGGCGGCGGCGCTCGCCGGCGGCGGTGGCCGGGGTCGCGTCGCCGTCGGAATCGGCGCCGTCGGTCGAGGTCGCGCCTTCGCCGGTCGTGGACGTGTCGGTCGTGGACGTGTCGGTCGTGGACGTGTCGGTCGTGGACGGGTCGGACTGCGGGGAGGCCGGGGGCGGGGTCCGGTCGTCGTCGGTCACGGGCGGCGACCGCCGACCTCGGCGCGGCCGACCAGCACCGGAGCGCCGGGCTTCCAGCCGTTCCGGCGGCCCACCGGAGCGGGGACGCGGCCCGCCGGACGCGCGGCCTCCGGGCGGATCGCTGCCGGCGCAGCGACCCCGGACGCCGCGACCGCAGGCGCCGCGACCGCGGGACCAGCGACCACCGGGTCAGCGATCTCCGAACCAGCGACCTCCGGAGCAGCGCTCCTTGGGCGGGCCACCCGGGCGCGGTGCCGCCACAGCCAGAACACGTCGCGGCCGAACGACTCGACCAGCAGCGCGAGCGCGCCGGCCAGGACCACGACCGCCGGCACGAGGGGCAGCACGTCCGCCGCCACCACGGCCAGCGCGATGCCCTGGATCGCGGCGACCGTCTTGCGCCAGTAGCGCGGCGGCAACGAGCCGTTCAGCCAGGGCAGCGTCCAGCCGGCCGCGACGAAGACGTACCGCATCGCGCCGATCACCAGCACCCACGGGCCCACCTGGCCGGTCACGTAGACGCAGAGCACCAGGACGAGGAAGGAGTCGACCTCCATGTCGAACCGGGCCCCGAGCGCGCTGACCGTGCCGGTGCGGCGCGCCACCTGCCCGTCGACCCAGTCCAGGGAGAGCGCGACCGCGGTGAGCACGACCAGCACCGGGACCACGATCGGCCGGCTGAACGAGTCCACCACCAGCGCGGTCACACCACCGGCCAGGGTGGCCCGGCCCAGCGTCACCCAGTCGGCCGGCCCGAGCCGGTCCGCGCCCGAGCGGCGCAGGCCGTGACCGAGCACGGCGAACGTCACCACCCCGTAGACGAGGCCGGCCAACCAGCCCGCCCGGCCCAGGCCGACCGTGCCGGCGAGACCCGCCAGCACCCCCACCTGAAGGATCGTCCCCGCGAATGGATCAGTCCGAACCACTGACACTGTGCCTCCGAGTTGCGCGCCACGCCCCACCGGTCTGTACGCAGAACATGCCCGAACGGTTCGCTCTGATGCCGAAAACGCAGCTCGTGAGTGGCTTTCCCGCCGAGCGACCACCGGCGCCGGGCGGTCAGGTGGCGCGGTGCGGTGGCAGCGCGGTCAGGCGGGGCGACGCGGCGGCAGGCCCAGCGCGGCGCGTACCTTCGCCGCCTGCCGGACGCCGTCGTGCGCGTCGGCGGCCCGGATCTCCCGGCGCAGCTCGGCGGCGCTGCCGGCGCCGGTCGCGAGCTTCCAGTGCCGCAGCGCCACCTCGTGCTCGGCGAGCAGCGCCACCATCGGCGCCTGCACGGCGGCCGGCCAGCGGACGGCGCGCAGCTCGTCGGCGCAGGTCGTGTTGGCGGCGGCGACCGCCGCGGCCCGCTCCCGCACCGACCGCCACGGCCGGCCCGCCTTCTCGGCCTCCGCCAGCTCGTCGCGGGCGATGTCGTACGCCGCCACCACGGCCAGGTAACGCCCCTTCGCCTCCTTGACCGTCAGCGGCGCCACCGTGCTCGGCGTGGGGCTCGCGGGCGTCGGGAGGGCGACCTGTTCGGCCTCGCCGCCGCAACCGGCGAGCAGCAGGACCAGGACCAGGACCGGGGGCGCGAGCCGAGGACGCACGGGAACTCCCATCGGGCGGTCGGGGCCCCGAGTCTAGAACGCCCCCTCCCCAACGCCCCCCGCGCCCGCGGGCCACCCCGCATGCAACCGGAGTGGGGTTAGTGGGGATGGGGGACCAGACGCCAGTACTGCCGTCTCCCCTCGTCCCGCACCACGACGCCGAGCCGGGCCAGCTCCCCGTGCAGCTCCCGGACCTCGGCGTCGCGGCTGTCCCTGAGCGCCCGCTCCCGGGCCCGCAGCAGGGCGTCCGCGCCGGCCGGCAGCCCGGGCAGCCCGGGCACCCACCGCCGGTACGCGTCCCGGTGCGGGTCCTGCTCCACCCACGGCCAGCCCTGCCCGGTGAACGCCTCCCGCAGTCGCCCGGCGCTCAGGTCGGAACGCTCCCGGGCCAGCTCGCCACCGGCCCGGTCCAGCAGCACCAGCGCCTTGCCGTCGACGAACACGCCGACCACCTCGCCCCGTGCGACGTCCCGGCCGTGCCCGTCCCGGTGCAGCCGCACCGAACCGCGCCCGACCGTGACGGTCAGCCGCTCCCGGACGCCCACGACGGCCAGGACCAGGCCGGCCAGCGCCCCCACCCCCGCGCCGAGCGGGTACGACCGCTGGTCCGGCCACCGGTCCAGCAGCTCGAACACGCCCTGGAAGGGGAACCAGGCCAGCCCGGCGATCCAGCCGGACAGGGCGGTCAGCCCGGCGCCCAGTCCCGCCCCGAGCAGCGGGAACCCGGCCCACATCACCACCAGCTCACCGACCCCGCCGTCGACCACGACGTCGCCGGGTTCCCGGACCGGCACGGTCAGGACACCTCCCGCCGCAGCGTGCGGAACAGGCCGGCGACCAGCGGCAGCAGCATCCAGACGACAAGCGAGACGCCGAGGCGGCCCCACTGCCCGACGGTCATGTCCGGCCCCAGCAGCGGCTCCATCGTGTACGAGGTGTCCAGCCAGCGGGCCGGCCCCCGCAACCCCTCGATCATCGCGGCCAGCACGCTCCACACGGTCGGCAGCAGCAGGTATGTGACGATCGCCAGCGGCGTGTTCAGCAGCAGCAGGCCGAACCCGGCGCCCATCAGCACGCTGGCCACCTGGAACACCGCCGCGTACGGCAGCATCTGCCAGTCGAACGTCCAGGCGCCCGCCCCGCCGGTGGCCTTGGCGGCGAGCGTGCCGACGGCGGCGACGGCGAGGCTGACCAGCACCGAGGCGAGCGCGGCCAGCACCACCGCGGCGAGCTTGGCGACGATCACCCGCTCCCGGCGCGGCACCAGCGCGAACGTGGTCAACGCGGTGCGCTGGGACCACTCGCCGGTGATGGAGAGGATGCCCAGCACCGGCAGCAGCAGCCCGACCGGCAGCAGCGACGGGGCGAAGAACGCGGTGAACGTCTGCTCCGGGCCGTCGGTGACGAAGAGCTGCACCACCACGATCGCGACCGCGATCAGCCCGATGCTGATCAGCAGCCAGCGCCCGGCCCGGGTGTCGGCGAGCTTGCGCAGCTCCACCCCGGTCAGCCGGGCCAGCGAGGGGCCGGCGGCGGGCGGCTCGGGCCGCGCGTGGGCGGCGGTGGGAGCGGGGGCGGTGGCGGTGGTCATCGGACGGCCTCCTTGGTCGACGCGCCGGCGGTGAGGGTGAGGAAGAGCTGCTCCAGGCCGCCGGTGCCGGCCGGACGCAGTTCGGTGAGGACCAGCCCGGCATCGGCCGCGGCCTGGCCGACGGCCTCCGGCTCGGCCCGGACGACGAAGCCGCCGTCGGTGCCGGCGGTGGCCGGGAGCGCGGCGCGGTCCAGGGTGAGGCGCAGGGCGTGCTGGTCCCGGGCGCGGACCAGCGTGCCGGCGCCGGCCAACAGCTCGTCCTTGCCGCCCTGGGCGACCACCCGGCCGCCGCCGATCACCACCAGCCGGTCGGCCACCGCCTCCACCTCGCGCAGCAGGTGCGAGGAGAGCAGCACGGTGCCGCCCCGGTCGGCGTAGTCGCGCAGCAGGCCGCGCATCCAGAAGATGCCCTCCGGGTCGAGGCCGTTGGCCGGCTCGTCGAGGATCAACACCCGGGGGTCGCCCAGCAGCGCCAGCGCCAGGCCGAGCCGCTGCCGCATGCCCAGGGAGTACGCGCCGACCCGCCGCCGGGCGGCGGTGGCGTTCAGCCCGACCAGGTCCAGCTTCGCGGCCACCTGCCCCCGGTCCACGCCCATGGTGCGGGCGGCCAGGGTGAGCGTCTCCCGGCCGGTGCGACCGGCGTGCTGGGCGGAGGCGTCGAGCAGGACGCCGATCTCCCGCCCCGGGTTGGGCAGCTGCCGGTACGGCCGGCCGGTCACCGTGGCCGCGCCCGAGCTGGGCGGCGTCATCCCGCAGATCATGCGCATCGTGGTGGACTTGCCGGCGCCGTTCGGGCCGAGGAATCCGGTCACCGTGCCCGGTTCGCAGCGGAACGTGACGTCCTCGACGGCGGTGTGCGGACCGTACCGCTTGGTCAGGTGGTCGACTTCGATCATGCCGAGAAGCCTGCCGGGGCCACCCGGTCGTCCGCTGCGGCCGGCGGTCGCCGCCGGCACCGACCTCGGTTCACCGCAGGCGTCGACTTTGGTAGCTGGTCGCCGGTCCGGACGACTCCCTAGCATTGGGCAGGTGAGCAGCGCCGTCGTACCCGATCACCCCTGGCTTCTGCCGGGCTCCCTGGTGCCCGCCCGGTCGCCCCGCCGTACCCCACGGGACTGGTTCGTCGACAGCCTGCTGTTTCTGATCGCGTTGCTCTGGGTGGCGATCGCGCACGAGGACGCGGTCCGCCCGGATCCCGAGTTCGCGCTCAACATCGGGCCGGACTGGCTGCTCGGGATCGACCTGCTCGCCGGTCTGCTGGCGACCGGGGCGCTCTGGCTGCGGCGCCGCTGGCCGGTCGGGCTGGCCGTGGCCACCGCGCCGCTGACGTTCTTCTCGGTCACCGCCGGGGCCGCCCTGCTGATCGTGCTGTTCACCGTGCTGGTGCACCGGCCGCTGCCGGTCGGGCTGACGCTTGTCGGCTGGAACATGGTCGCCTCGCTGCCCTACATCGCGCTCCGCCCCGACCCGGCCATGCCGCTCTGGGCCGCCATGGCCTGGACCGTGCTCTTCCTCGGCATCGTGGTGGCGTGGGCGCTGTTCGTGCGGGCCCGCCGCCAGCTGGTGCTGTCGCTGCGCGACCGCGCCGAGCGGGCCGAGGCCGAGCAGCAGCTCCGGCTCGACCAGGCCCGGCACCTCGAACGCGGTCGGATCGCGCGGGAGATGCACGACGTGCTCGCCCACCGGATCTCCCTGCTCAGCCTGCACGCCGGGGCGCTGGAGTTCCGTCCGGACGCGCCGCCGGCCGAGGTCGCCCGGGCGGCCGGGGTGATCCGGGCCAGCGCGCACGCCGCGCTTCAGGACCTGCGCGAGGTGATCGGCGTGTTGCGGGCCGAGGTGGGCTCCGAGGCCACCCCGGAACGACCGCAGCCGACGCTGGGCGACGTGCCCGCGCTGGTCGCCGAGAGCCGGGAGGCCGGGGTACGCGTCAGCGTGGTCGACGAGGTGACCGAGTCGGCCGAGGTGCCGGTGGCGATCGGGCGCAGCGCCTACCGGATCGTGCAGGAGGGGCTCACCAACGCCCGCAAGCACGCGCCCGGCGCGGTGGTGACGGTCCGGCTGGCCGGCAGCCCCGGCGACGGGCTGGCGGTCGAGATCAGCAACCCGTGGCCGGTGGGCGGGCCGGCGACCGCGATTCCCGGCGCCGGCACCGGGCTGGTCGGCGTCGCCGAACGGGTCTCGCTGGCCGGCGGGCGCCTCGACCACGGGCGCGACGCCGACGGCGACTTCCGGTTGACCGCGTGGCTGCCCTGGGCGGTGGTGCCGTGAGCGCGAGGAGTGGTTCGGCTTCGCGAGCCCCGCAGTCGCGAACGAAGGTGGCCCGATGAGTGACGTGGTGCGGGTGCTGATCGTGGACGACGACCCGCTGGTCCGGGGCGCGCTGTCGATGATCCTCGGCGGGGTGCCCGACCTGACCGTGGTGGGCGAGGCCACCGACGGCGCCGAGGTGCCCGCGGCGGTCGCCGAACACGCCCCGGACGTGGTGCTGATGGACATCAGGATGCCCCGGGTGGACGGGCTGGCCGCCACCGAGGCGCTGCGGGCGGCGGCGGACCCGCCCGAGGTGCTGGTGCTGACCACCTTCGACGCCGACGAGCAGGTGCTGCGGGCGTTGCGCGCCGGGGCGAGCGGCTTCCTGCTCAAGGACACCCCGCCGGCCGAGATCGTGGCGGCGGTACGCCGGGTCGCGGCGGGGGAGGCGACGCTGTCCCCGGCGGTGACCCGCAAGCTGATCGCACACGTGACCGCCGCCGCGCCGGCGCCCGGGCCGGATCCGAAGCGGGACCGGGCGGTGCGGCTGCTGGGTGGGCTGTCCGAGCGGGAGCGGGAGGTCGCGCTGCTGCTGGGCCGGGGACGGACCAACGCGGAGATCTCCGCCGAGCTGTTCATGAGCGTGGCGACCGTGAAGGCGTACGTGTCGCGGCTGCTCACCAAGCTGGACCTGAACAACCGGGTGCAGGTGGCGCTGCTGGTGCAGGACGCCGACCTGGTCTGAGCGCCGAGGTTCTCAATCACCAAGGCTCTCATTTTTGATAGTATCAAGGATGAGAGTATCCGAGATGAGAGCTTCATGGTGATCGTATGGATGGATTCGTCGGCAGGACTCGTGAGCTGGCCCAGCTCGACGGGATGCTCGGCCGCGTGGCACGCGGTGGCCGGGCCGGGCGTCCCGGGCGAGCGCTGCTTATGCGTGGACGCCGCCGGGTAGGCAAGTCGCGACTGGTGGAGGAGTTTGTCGCGCGCGCGGATGTGCCCCATCTGTTCTTCACCGCCTCGGCGCAGCCGACCGCCGCCGCCGATCTGGCGCTGTTCGTGTCGGCCGTGACGGGCTCGACGCTCCCGGGTGCCGGGCTGTTCACCGGACAGGCGCCGGCCACCTGGGACGCCGCGCTCACGTTGCTTGCCGCCGCGTTGCCCGCCGACCGACCGAGCGTCGTCGTGATCGACGAGATGCCCTATCTGATCGCCACCGATCCCGGCTTCGAGGGGACCCTGCAGAAGGTCTTCGATCGGGAGTTGTCCCGCAGGCCGGTCCTGGTGATCTGCGTCGGGTCCGACCTGGCGATGATGGAGGCACTGAACGACTACGGGCGCCCCTTCCATCAGCGCGCCACGGAGATGGTGGTTCCGCCGCTCAGCCCGGCCGACGTGGGCGAGATGCTCGACTTGACTCCTGCGGACGCCATCGACGCCTACCTGGTCACCGGCGGTCTGCCGCTGGTGGTCGACGACTGGGCGCCCGGCGACGGGCTGCGCGACTACCTCTCCGGCGCGGTCAGGGACCCCACTTCCGCGCTGCTCGTCAGCGGCGAGCGGGCCCTCGCCGCCGAATTTCCCCCGCAGTCACAGCCGGACACGGTGCTTCGCGCCATCGGAGCCGGGGAACGTACCTTCTCGTCGATCGCCCGGGCCGCGGGCGGTATTCCGCAGGGATCGCTGCATCGCGCGCTCCGGCTGCTCACCGACAAGCGGATCGTCGAGGCCACCCTTCCGCTGTCCACCAGACCCTCCCGTGAGACCCGCTACGTTGTCGCCGCTCCGTACCTCCGCTTCTGGCTTGCCTTCCTCGGGCCCTACCTGCCGGAGATCGAGCGTGGTCGGGGAGACCTGACGTTGGCCCGAATCGACTCCTCGTGGACCTCCTGGCGGGGGCGTGCGGTGGAACCGGTGATCCGGGAGTCGTTGCGCCGGCTGCCGTCCGGGCATCTGCCGGCCGACACTGCGGTGGTGAGCGGCTTCTGGACCCGTACCAACGATCCCGAGATCGACCTCGTCGGCGGCGACCGAGGGCCGGTGGCCAAGCGGATCACCTTCGTGGGTTCGGTCAAGTGGCTGGAACACGGGTCGTTCGACGCGCATGACCTGAGCCGGCTGCTCCACCACCGCGCACAACTGCCGGGAGCCGACGAACACACCCCGGTCGTCGCCGTGGTGCGCAGCGGCCGTGCGGTCGACGGTGTGAGCGTGCTCGGGCCGGAGGAAATGCTCACCGCGTGGCGGGATTGAACTGCTGCCGGTATCCGGCCGTACCAGTGGGCGAGGATGTGGTGCGGCCGGTCCGCCGCACCGCTGCCGAGCTGCGGGAGGCCTGCCGTGCGAGTTGGTGAGCAGTCGAGGGATCCCATCGACCAGATCCTGGGCGACGTGCCGGTGCCGGCGACGTTGACCCCCGAGGACGTGCGCCTCGCGGTCCGGGCGGTGGTGGTGCACGCCGCCGAGGAATGGCCCGCGGGGCCGAAGTGCCGCAACGACGGGGCGGCGTTCCCCTGCCGGTTGCACCGCTGGGGGCGCCGGGTGCTGGAGACACACGGGCTGAACGAGCGCCAGATCGACGCGCTGGTCCGGCACGGCAACCCGTTCGTGCACGTGCCGTTCCCGTTCGTGCTGACCGGCCCGTCGGCCCGTCCGGGCTCGGCGCCGCGTCCGGGCTCGGCGCAGGCGGTCCGGCCGGGCTCGGCGCAGGCCGGCCGGCCGGCTGCGGCCCAGACTGCCCGGCCGGGCGCGGGTCAGGCTGCCCGGCCGGGCGCCGCGGCCCCGGCCGCCCGGCTCGCACCCGGCCAGGTGCCGCGTGGTCCGGTCCCGCGGGTGGCCGCGCCGCCGGTTCGGCCCGGCGTCGGCCAGCGGACGCGCGGTTCCGGGTCGAGCACACCGCCGGCACCGGCGGCCCGGCCGCGCTGGCCCCGGGCGAGCTGACCTCGGCTTCGGCTGCCCGGGGTGAGTGGGGCTCGGGTGCGTTGACGTCGGCTTCCGTGGCCCGGGGTGAGCCGGGACCGGGCGAGTTGGCCTCGGCTTCCGTGGCTCGGGGTGAGCCGGGACCGGGTGCGTTGACCTCGGCGTAGGTGGCCGGGCAGCGCTGCCCGGGCCGTGCTGGCTCTCCGGGCGAGTGGCTCCCGGCCCGCGCGTCGCGGCGTGGCGACGGCCGCGCCGGCCCGGGCCGGGCACCACGGCGGCCCGACGCGGGGAGCCCCCACTCCCGCGTCGGGTCGCCCGTCCGCCGGCTACGTCAGTTGATCCCGCAGTTCGGGGCGGACCAGTCGGTGGCGTTGGCCGACTTGTCCTTGTCGTTCTCCCGGCGCGAGTCCACGTGCACATGATCGCCGTGATCCGGGTAACCGGGGCCGTAGATGCCGCTGAAGCCCTGGTCGCGGGCCGATCGGGCGACCTCGCAGAGGGTCCGGCTCCGCGAGGTCAGGTCGGCCGCGTGGCCGTACAGGTGCTGGCTGTCCGAGGCGCCGCCGACCTGCCGGTTGCAGGCGATGCTGCGGAAGCCGCTGGTGACGTAGAGCGGCTTGTCGCCGAGGCTGCGCCGCAGCGCCTCCAGCTTCCACATGGCGCGCAGGGCGTTCTCCCTGGTGGCGGACGATGAGAGCGGGCCTCCGCCCCACCCGCCCTTGCCGCAGCCGTTGTCCAGCTCGGCGTAGCTGAAGTGCTGCGGCGTGCAGTCGTCGTCCTGGAGGGCGTAGATCTTGGCGAACGTCTGCGGACCGGCGACGCCGTCGGCCCGCAGCCCGTACGCGGCCTGGAAGCGCCTGACCGCGGCGGCCGTCTCCGGTCCGTACCGGCCGTCGACCCGCACGATGCCGCCGTACCCGGCCCAGCCGGCCACCCGGACCTGGAGCTGCCGGACGTCGGTGCCCGAGCTGCCCGGGGAGAGCGTCCGGGCCCAGGTGTAGCAGCCGTCGGCGTAGGCCGGTGGCGTGGCCACGACGGCCGCGACGGCGGCCCCGGGCAGAGCCAGCGCCAACGCGACGGCCGCCCGCTTCAGGGTGTTGACGCGCACAGGAATCCTCCCGATGAGAGAGCGGATCTGGGGTCGGGACGGGTGGAACGGCCGGTACGTCCCGTCCTCCTCACCGTGACAGCCTCCGGGGGGTTTCGTGGTGATTAGCGGAAATTGTTCTCACATTCGGCTGCGTCGGAGGGGCGCGGTAACGTCTGCTCCCGGGCCCGGTTCGCACGGGGGAGGTGGGCGTTGGCACGTGGCGGCGTGTTCTGCGTCGAGGGGCAGTGGCATCGCGACCTCAACGAGCGGGGGTCCGTCCTGCCCACGCTCGAACTGCTCGAACGGCTGGGACGGATCCGCTACATCCACAAGGACGCCGCCACCCGCGACGAGCTGTTCTACTTCCTCGACCGCTGGCTCCTCAAGCAGTACGCCGACCACCGGGTCGGCTTCTTCGCCATGCACGGCGAGCCGAGTCGGCTCTGCCTCACCGACTGGGACTCGATCGAGCTGTCCGACGTGGCCGAGCGGATGGCCGGCCGCTGCGAGGGGCGACGCCTCTACTTCGGCAGCTGCTCGGTGCTGCGCGCCTCCGACGCCGCGCTCCGCGGCTTCATCGAGGTCACCGGCGCGGCGTTGATCTGCGGCTTCACCCGCGACGTCGACTGGGTCGAGTCGGCCGCCTTCGAGACCGTGCTGCTCGACGTGCTGGCCAACGGGCAGCGGCACAACGCCGCCGAGCTGCGGATGGGCTCGGCGCACTGGGCGCCGCTCGCGGCGTACCTCGGTTTCCGGGTGATCTACGCCAACGGCCGTGCCTGGCGGCCCACCGCGCGCCCCCGCGTGCCCGAGCAGGTCTCCCCGCGCCGGGCCGCCGCCCGCCCGCGCTGAGATCCGCCCGCCGACCTGGTAGAACCGAGACATGCCACGCAGCATCGCGCGCAACACCCGGGTCGACCGGGACGCCCTGACCGAGTTCCTCCGCCCCCGGCACCGCGTCGTGCTCATGACCACCCGGGCCGACGGCCGCCCGCAGTCCTCCCCGGTCTCCTGCGGGGTCGACGCCGAGGGCCGGCTGGTCATCTCCACCTATCCCGAGCGGGCCAAGGTGACAAACATCCGCCGCGACCCCCGGGTCTCGGCGTGCGTGCTCTCCGACGACTGGAACGGTCCGTGGGTGCAGGTCGAGGGCGTGGCCGAGGTGCTTGACCTGCCGGCGGCGCTGGAGCCGCTGGTGGAATACTTCCGCAGCATCTCCGGCGAGCACCCGGACTGGGACGAGTACCGGGCCGCCATGGTCGAGCAGGGCAAGTCGTTGATCCGGGTCACGATCGAGTCCTGGGGTCCGATCGCCACCGGCGGGTTCCCGGCCCGGCTGGCCGACTGATCAGTACGCGGCGGTGAACCGCACGTTGCCGAACCTCGGGTTCTCGATCTCGTCGACGATCGCCACCGCCAGATCCTCGTACGTGAGCACCGACCGGCCCTGCGCGTCGGTCACCGGGTGGTCGGTGCCGGTCCGGTAGTGCCCGGTCCGCTCGCCGGGGTGGAACTCCAACGGCGGCGGGGAGACGTACGTCCAGGTCACCCCGTCGGCCGAGGAGCGGTAGAACTCCAGGGCGTCGGCCTGCCCCTGCGCCGAGTCCCGGTATTCGGCGGGGAAGTCCGACTCGTCCAGGAACCGGGTGCCCTTCGCGGTGAGCAGCGTCGCGCCACCGCCGACATGGATCACCCGGGGCGGGTCGGACAGGTCCCACAGCGTGTCGACGAGCGTCCGCGCGGCGTCGCGCCACAGGTCACGCTCACCGCCGCCGATCGCCACCACCAGCACGTCCGCACCCTCGGCCAGTTCGCGTACGCTCCGCGCCGAGGTCGCGTCGCCGGTCACCGTGCGTACGCCGGGCGGCAGGTAGCCGACCGCCTCCGGACGGCGGACCGCCGCGGTGACCCGGTGCCCTCGCTCGACGGCCTCGGCGGCGATCCGGGAGCCGGCCGTCCCACCGGCGCCGAACACGACGATGTCGCTCATGTCTCCCAGGCTAGGCAGCGGGCCGCCGGGCGGGCGCCGTTCCGCTGGAACCGGCCCGGCCGGTTCTGTCGGTTCTGCGGCCCGGCCGGCCGGACTGGCTCAGTCGAGCAGCGCCGAGTAGACGAGCTGACGCAACTGGCTGCGCAGCGGGTAGGTGCTCGACGGCATGAGCTGGGTGAAGAGCAGCGCGGTGACCTCCTCCACCGGGTCCACCCAGAACGCGGTGCTGGCCATGCCGCCCCAGTAGTACTCGCCGACGCTGCTGGGCACCCGCGACGGCACCGGGTCCAGCACCACGGCGAAGCCCAGCCCGAAGCCGATCCCGTCGAGGACGGTCTCGCTGAACCCCTCCGGGGAGAACGAGGCGAGGTCCCGGCCGCCGGGCAGGTGGTTGCGGGTCATGAAGCGCAGCGTGCGGGGGCCGAGCAGGCGCACCCCGTCCAACTCGCCGCCGCGCCGCAGGAACTGGGTGAAGCGGTGGTAGTCGGCGGCGGTGGAGACCAGCCCGCCGCCGCCGGAGTGCCAGCTCGGCTCCGCCAGCGCGGCCCGGCCGATCTTGTCGGCGCGTACCGCCTGGCCGGTCGCCGGGTGCGGGGCGTAGAGCGCGGCCAGCCGCTTGGCGTCCGCCGGCTCCACCCACCAGCGGGTGTCGGTCATCCCGAGCGGGCGCAGGATCCGCTCGGTGAAGAACGCGGCCAGCGACTGCCCGGAGATCACCTCGACCAGGCGACCCAGCACGTCGGTGGAGACCCCGTAGTTCCAGCTCGTCCCCGGCTGGAACAGCAGCGGCAACCGGGCCAGGCCGGCCGAGGCCGCGGCGAGGTCCGTGCCCGGCGGCACGCCGAGGTCGAAACCGGCCGCCCGGTAGAGGCCGTCGACCACCGAGACCTGGGCGAAGCCGTACGTCAGGCCGGAGGTGTGGGTGAGCAGGTGCCAGATGCGGATCGGCTCGGTCGCCGGCACGGTGTACGGCTTGAGCGCCGAGCCCCGGTCGTAGACCCGGACGTCGGCGAACTCCGGCAGCCAGCGGCTGACCGGGTCGTTCAGCTCGAACCGGCCCTCCTCCCACAGCATCATCGCGGCGACCGAGGTGATCGGCTTGGTCATCGAGTAGATGCGCCACAGCGTGTCCGACTCGACGGGGGTGCCGGCCTCCCGGTCGCGCTGCCCGTACGTCGACGAGTGGGCGATCTCGCCCCGGCGGGTGACGACGATCTGCCATCCGGCGAGCCGACCGTCGTCGACGTAATGGGCGAAGTGCTCGTCGATCCGCGCCAGCCGGGCGGGATCGAAGCCGAGGCGGCCGGGGTCGGTGCTCACTGCGACGCTCACCCCGCGAACCTACCCGCCGGTACGGCGAGCTGGAAGTGTCGGCCGGCCACACTAGTCTCGACGGTGTGCCGGAGCCCGCCGAGGACATCACCTACCGCCACCAGGACTGGTACGCCGAAGAGTTGGTCGACCGGCACTTCGTGCGCTGCGAGTTCTTCGACGTCGACCTCACCGAGGCGGTCAGCCGGGGCGCGGTCTTCACCGAGTGCGTCTTCGGCAACGTGGCGTTCAACGCCTCCCGGCACACCGACTCGGCGTTCACCCGCTGCACGTTCACCCGCTGCAACCTGTTCGAGGCCGAGTTCGCCGGCTGCAAGCTGGTCGGCAGCAGCTTCGACCGGTGCGATCTGCGCCCGCTACGGGTCGACCGGGGTGACTGGTCCTTCGTCGCCCTGCCCGGGGCCGACCTGCGCGGGGCGCGGATCACCGACGCGCGGATGCGCGAGGCCGACCTGACCGGGGCCGATCTCACCGGGGCGGTGCTCACCGGGGTCGACCTGTCCGGCGCTCAACTGCGCGGCGCCAAACTGACCCGGGCCGATCTGCGCGGCAGCGACCTGTCCGCGCTCGACCCGACCGCGGTCGAACGGGCCGGGGCGCGGGTCGACGTCGAGCAGGCCGTGGCGCTGGCGCAGGCGCTCGGTTTCCAGGTCGGCTGATCCGACCCGACGGGACACGCCCGAAGGGGCCGGGCGGAAAATCGGCGCGCTTCGACGGCTTTTGGAAGATCGAAGCATGTGTCATCCTGCCCTGCGGCGAGCCACGGTGATGGCCGCCCGCGTCTGCGGCCGAGGGAGGGGCATTGGCTGAGGACGACAGCACGCGGTCCGGGATCCGGGTCGGCGGCTGGCTGCCCGCCGTACCGGTCGGACCGGCCGCCACGCCGCCACCGCCCGCCGGTCCGCGTCGCCTGCCCGAGGACCCGGACGTCGCCGTGGCCGAATCGCCGGCGCCCGCCGGGCCTGGTCCAGCTGGGCCCGCACCCACCGGGCTCGGGCCGGCCGGGCCGTCCGGACCGGCTTCCGGCTGGCCGCCGGCGCGGGCCGACCGGGACGCGTCGTGGCAGTCGGGCCGGATGCGGTCGAGCGGTGCGTACCCACCGGGCGGCGGGGGAGTGGCGCCGGTGGCACCCGGCCGGCACACCGCCCGGGAGAGCCTCCGCGCGCGGCTCGCCGGCCCGCTCGCGGCCCGGCTGCGCGGGGGCTCCACCCGGCTACGCGCGGCGTACGCCAGGTTGCTCGGTGGTCTCCGGCCGGCGGTCGGGTCCGCCGCCGAGAGCCCGGCCACCCGCGTCGGCGCCGCCCGCGCCCGGCGCCGGCGCCGGCGAGCGGTGCTGGCCACCGCGGCGCTGACCGCGTCGGTGGTGGCGCTGGCATACTCCGCCCGGCCGCCGGCCGCGCCCCCGGGTCGTCCCACCGTGCCGGCGGCGGCGCCGACCGAGCCGGCGCCGACCGCGGCGCCGCCCACGGTCGTGCCGGTGACGGGTGACCCGGCGCTGCCCGGCGGTCCGCTGCTCGGGGTGGACCAGCAACCGGTGCCGGCGGCGGTGTCGCTCACCCTGCTCGGCACGCGGGACTGGCGGCACTGGGGCGGCGCCGGCGCGGACAGCGTCCAGCGCAAGCAGCGCGGCACCGGGGAGATCCAGGACCCGGGCGGCGCGCGCCTGGAGCACAACGCCGGAGTGTCGGGGCTGACCTGGACCGACGGCACCCCGCGGGCGCGGGAGGAGGGTACCCGGGCTGGCGTCTTCCAGCGCGGTGCCGGAAGGTCCTTCACGCTCGCCGTGGCCGGCAGCGGGGACCTGCGGACCGTCCGGCTCTTCGTCGGCGTGTTCTCGGCCGGAGCCCGGCTCGACGTCACCCTCTCCGGTGGCGGCGATCCGGCGGTGCGGGAGGTGGCCCTCGCCCACGGCGATCGCTTCTACCAGTACGTCATCCATTTCCGGACGCCACGCGGGCAGCGGCTGCTGATCAGCTGGCGGGCCCTCACCGTGACCGGCGGGCAGAACGACGGGGTGTCGCTGGAAGCGATCACGGTAAGCTGACCGACCGCGCGGCCGGCGCGCTCGACTACTGCTTGGTAACGAACTGGAAACGCCCGTCGGCTCACATATGGCGCAAACGGCCGGCCGGTGACACCGTGAAGCCCGTCGCGCTCCGGCCGCTCCCGGCGGCGTCGCGTGAGACGAAGCGGAGGGTGTGGTGGGCGAGGAGGACCGTTCCCCGACCGGGCACGGCTCGCACCGGGAGGGTCGCCCGCGTACCCGGTCCGCGCTGCGCCGGCTGCGGCGCCGGCGGCGGCTGATCCTGGAGGGCCTGGCCGCGTTCCTCTGCCTGGCGGCGCTGGTGGCCTACCTCGGCACCGAGCGGCACGACACGCCCCGCGAGGAGAACGCGGTGCTGCCGGTGGCGCCGACCGGCCGGGTCGGGCTGCCGAGCGAGGGTGACGGCGCGGTCGCCACCCCCGGGCTGCGCCCCCGCCAGCGCCCGCCGGCGCCGAGTCCCGCACCCTCCACGGTGGCACCCGTCACGGCCGCGCCGCCGACCGTCGCGGTCAGTCGCGCCGAGGTGCCCGCCTCGGTCGACCTCACCGCCGTGGGCGCCGTCGACTGGGTCCAGTGGGGCCTGCTCGGCGCCGACCGGACGGTCCGCAAGCGCGGCGGCTCCGGCGAGATCCGGGACGAGGGCGGCCGGGGGAAACGGGAGAGCTACAGCAACAACCCGGAGGAGTACGCCTGGCGCGACGGCACCCCGGTGGCATCGGCCAGCGGAACCATGTCCGGGGTGTACACCTGCGATCGGGGCAACGGCTTCCGCCTGGCGGTGGCCGGAAACGGCCGACCGCGGACGGTGCACCTCTACGCCGGGCTCTGGATGGCCCGCGGCCGGCTCGACGTGTGGGTGGCCGGCGGTCCGGCCAGCACGATCCGGATGGAGGACCCGCACACCGCGCTGACCGCCGACTTCACCGTCCGGTTCCGGGCGCCACGTGGCGCGAAGCTGCTGCTGAGCTGGACCGTGGAGGAGTCCCTCGGGCAGTGCGGCAACGTCAGTCTCCAGGCCGTCGCGCTGCGCTGACCGCCGTTACCTCCCAGGTAATCGACTCGGCGCGGCACGTCGCACAGAATCGGTGGCACCTGCCGCGCCGGCGCACCGGCGCCGTCACCGGGGAGGAAACCGTGCCCGCCTTCGCGCTCGCCAACCTGCGTCCCACCCAGCTCAACGAGGAGATCCTGGAGTACATCGAGAAGGTGCAGTCGACGTTCGCCCCGTTCGGCGGACGGTTCCGGGTGCACGGGGCCGAGCCCGAGGTCCTGGAGGGACAGTGGCCGGGCAGCGTGGTCATCGTCGAGTTCCCGGACGTCGAGCGGGCCCGCGCCTGGTACGCGTCCCCGGCGTACCAGGAGATCCTGCCGTTGCGGACACGGAACATCGAGGGCGAGGCGATCATCCTGGACGGGGTCGGCCCGGACTACGACGCCGTGCGCACCGCCGCCCGGATGCGGGCCTCGCTCCGCTGAGGAGTCACCGGGACAGTTTGTCCGTCGCGGGCCGGGCGGGGCGTCGTACGTTCTCGATGTCCCGCCCGACCATCCTCTGTGGAGGTGCGACCGATGAGCCGCCCCGCGCCCGTTGCCCTCGCCCGCCAGCCCGCCGACGGCGGCGTGCTGCGGGAGATCCCGCTGCCGCCGTACGTGACGGTCGAGGACGTCCAGTTCGCGGTGCGGGCGGTGGTGGTGCACGCGCCACGGACCTGGTCGGGCGGGACGATCTGCCGCAACGACGCCAGCCCGCACCCGTGCCGGCTGCACCGCTGGGGACGGCAGGTGCTCACCCTGCGCGGGCTGCCACCGGCCGAGATCGACGCGCTGGTCGAGCGGGGCGATCCCACCGCCGCGCCGCGCCCGTACCGGCCCGGCGCCTGACCGCACGAACCGGTCAGCAGCGGGCCGGTCAGCAGCGGACCGGTTTGACCCAGGAGCACTCCCGTCCCTCCGGCACGCGCGGCGCGTCCGGCGCGGTCGGCACCGTCCGGCGGGCCGCAGCCGTCTCCTTCTCGGAGTACGTGGCCAGGGCGATCGCGATCTGGTCCTCCAGCCCCTTGACCGACGAGGTCAGGTAGTTGTTGAGGACGATCGAGAAGGCCAGCAGCCGGCCGTCGGCGTCGGTGACGTAGCCGGAGAGGCCGGAGACGCCGGTCAGGCTGCCGGTCTTGGCGTGCACGTTGTTTGCGGCGGCGGTGCCGCCCATCCGGCTGCGCAGCGTCCCGCCCACGAAGCGGTCGGCGTTGCCGGCCACCGGCAGCGCGGCGTACCAGGTGTCGAACCAGGGCTCGGCGCGGACCGCCGAGAGCAGCGTGACGAACTGGGCCGGTGGGATCAGGTTGCGGCGGGACAGGCCGGAACCGTCGCGCTGGCGCAGCGTGCCGGTGTCCATCCCGGCGTCGCCGACGTACTCGCCGATCGCGGTCAGGCCGGCGGACCAGGTGCCGGAGCCGGAGAGCACCCGGCCCAACTCCTTGGTGAGCACCTCGGCGTGCCCGTTGTTGGAGAGTTTGAGGAACGGCACCATCAGGTCGGCCAGCGGCATCGAGTCGTGCCGGGCCAGCGGCCGGGCGCCGTCCGGAGTGGCGGTGCCGAGCACCGTACGGCCCAGGACCCGTACGCCGTGCCGGCGCAGCGCGGACCGGAAGACGTCGGCGGCGTACCCGGTCGGCTCCCAGACCGTCACCCAGTCGCTCTCGGCGGCCTGCCCGACCGCGATCTGGCCGGTCACCACGACGGTGTTGCTCCCGTGCTCCCGCTCGATCGAGATGGTGGTCTCGCCGCCGGCGACCGTCTCGGCCCGGTTGTCGATGCGCAGCCAGTCGTTGTCCGGGGTCATCGAGATCCTCGGCCGGGCGCCGGCCCGCGCGCCCGGCGTCGCGTTGACGATCACGGTGCCGGCGTCGTAGTCGGTGTCCGGCGCGACGGTCAGCGCGGACACCTGCGCCGCGTAGTAGTAGGGCTCGTCGTCCCAGGTCCAGTCCGGACCGAGCCGGCTGCGGTCGTAGCGGGTGTCGTCGGCGACCAGATCGCCGGTCACCACCCGTACGCCGGCCGCGGCGACCTGCTCGGCGAGCCGGTCGTAGTCCGCCGCGAGCATCGTCGGGTCCCCTCCGCCGCGCAGGTAGAGATCGCCGGAGAGCAGCCCGGCTCGGCGCGGCCCGTCGGCGCTGACGTCGGTGGTGAAGCGGTGGCCCGGGCCGAGCAGCTCCATCGCCGCGGTCGAGGTGAGCAGCTTGGTGTTGGAGGCGGGGACGAGCCGCCGGTTGCCGTTGCGGTCGTAGAGCGTACGGCCGGTGGCGGTGTCGACCACGACCACGCCCGCCTGCGCCCCGTCGAGCCGGCTGTCCGCGAGGACCGCGTCGATGGTCGCGTGCAGCCGGGTCTGCGCCGGGGTGGGCGCCTCGGCCGTCGCGGTGGGGGCGCCGGCGGTGGCCGCGGTGGCGACCAGAACCAGCGCCGCGAGCGCCCGGGGAAAGAGACGACGATGCATGTGCTGATGCTGCCACGGAGCTTTCCTCCGGGAAAGGGGCCGAAGCGAAAGGTTATTGCCGAGGTGGCCGCCGGGTCACGGCCGCGGCGCGGCCATCCGGGTTGAGGTGCGCGCCGTAGCGGTTGGTGTCGAGCGCCCCGGGGCCCAACGGGGAGATCTTCCGTCCACACCCCGAGCTTAGGGAACTGCCGGCGGCCCGGAGGGGAAACGCCCGTTCACGCGGTCGCAGCCGATGACCTGGCTCTATTTGACGGATCCACCGGCAGCGGGCACGGTGGGTAGGGAGGGGCCCGTCCGACCGCCCCGATTCCGTGCGGCGAACACTGTTTCGTCCGCTTCTCCGGTCGCGAGCCGACCGCGTGGGCCGAGTCGCCCGCGAGCCTTCCGCACCCAGCCATGAGGAGTTCCGCCATGCTGACCATGACCGACAACGCCGTCCTGGTGATCCGCGACCTCGCCGCCCAGGAGGACCTCGCCGAGGCGGGCGGCCTGCGGATCGCCGCGGACGCCGACGCCGGGTCGCTCTCCATCGAGCTGGTTCCCCAGCCCGCACAGGGTGACCAGGTGGTGGACACCGAGGGAGCGCGGATCTTCCTGGACTCCGACGCCGCCGAGCTGCTCAACGACACCGCGGTCGACGCGGTCGTCGACGACGAGGGCGTCGTCCAGTTCGGGTTCACCGAGAAGGAGTGACTCGGCCGGCGCGACGGGACTCCCCGCCGCGCGGCGGCCGGCCGGCGCGCCCCCGCTCCGGGGCGTCCTGGTCGGCCCGCCAGGAGCCGCCGCGCTGCTCCCGGTCCGGCCGGACCAGCGCGGCCAGCACGTGCGCCAGGTGGTGCGAGGTGCTCCAGGCGATCCAGTTGGCCGGTGAGCCGGCGCCGGCGCCGCGCCGGGCCCGGCGCAGGACCTCGTGGTCGCCCCACGAGAATCCCGCCCCGGCCGCCGGCCAGTGCGGGGCGGCCACCAGCGTGCGGCACAGGTCGGCGAAGCGCTCGTCGCCCCGCCCGCCCCGCCGGGACCAACGGTAGATCCACCACGCGCCACCGGTCGCCCAGCGCAGCGTCGGCAGCCGGTCGCCCGGGACGTCCGCGCCGCGTACCGCGCAGCACACCCCGTAGTCGCCGTAGCCCAGCCGCAGGTCGGCCAGGCGCTGCCAGAGCAGCCAGTCGAAGCGGTCCAGGCGGACCGGCTCGTCGGCGGGGAGCCGGGACAGCGCCGGCGGCATCCCGCCCGCCGCCACGGTCACCGACCGCCAGGCGTGCCGTCGGGCCCACTGGGCCGCGCGCCGCAAGCGCGGCTCGGCCAGCCGGACGTCGGCCAGGCAGCACACGTCCCCGGCGTCGAGCAGCAGGTCGCACTGTTCCGGCACCAGGCCGGTCGACCGCCACACCCGCTCCACCGCCGCGGTGGCGGCGTCCGGACCGGCGCGGTCCGGGCCGGTCCGCAACCGGACCACCGCCCGATCCGTCCAGGCCCGCGCCGCCGCACCGTGCGCCGCCAACCGCCGGTCACTCTCCGCGATACCGATCACCGGCACCAGCGGTACGCCCCAGCGGACCGGATCGTGTTCCGGGGCGTCCGGCAGCGCCGACACGTCGACGGCGGGCAGGATTCCGGTGGGGAGCCGCCCGAGCGCGTCCGGCGTGCCCGGGTCGGCCGGGGTGACGTCGACGATCGGCGCGAGCAGGCCGACGGCGGTGTCGTCGAGGTGGGTCAGGGCTTCGAGTTCGCCCCGGCGAGCGGCCAGCACGGGGCGGTAGACCGGGTCCGGCGACTGCTCGCCGGGTACGGGCACCATACTTCAATGTAGCGACTTGATTGCTCTGCGTCACCACGCTGCCGGTCCGGGCGCCCCGAGGCGGCATTGACAGGCCGCGCGCCACGGTGGTGGCATGGTCGGGCGGGCACGGCCGGGCATGGACGGGCAACCATGACCACTCCAGAGCCGCCCCGTGCCCGGGTCGGCCCGCCCGGAAGGCCAACCCATGACCCCGCAGTCCCGCCTCCGGCTCGTCGCGGCCCTGGCCGCCGGCGCGGCCGCGTTGCTCGTCGCCGGTCAACTGCCGGCGCTCGCGGTCGACGACCCGCCCGCGCCGGTGACCGGCAACGCCACCCACTTCGACGGCCTCGGCTCCCCGTACGGCGGCTGCGGCCTGCCGCAGTCCGAACTGGACGCGCCGGACTTCGTCGCGCTCAACGTCTACGACCTGCCCGGCGACTACACGTCCTATCCGGTCCGGCCGCTGCCACCGGCCCAGGCGGACCGGATCGGCCTGTGGAACAACGGCCTCAACTGCGGCCGGTTCGTCCGGGTGACCATCGGCGACCGCTGCACCGGCACGAACGACGGCGCGCCGGGGCAGCCGTTCTGCCGCAACGGCTCCTGGGTCGCCGACGGCTACAACGGCGCCACGCTGACCATGGTGGTGGCCGACTCCTGCGGCGACGGCAACGCCTGGTGCCGGGACGACCGCAACCACCTGGACCTGTCCACCGGCTCGTTGAACCGGTTCGCGCGCGGCGGCGTCCCGGTCGGCGACCTCTACCCGAACCACTGGAACAACCGGCGGGTGTCCTGGTCGTTCGTGCCCGCGCCGGACTACTCGGGCGACATCCGGATCGCGTTCCTGCGGGGCGCGCAACGCTACTGGCCGGCCATCGCGGTCTCCCACCTGGCCAACGGCATCCACGGCGTGGAGTACCTGGCCGACGGGGTGTGGCGGGCCGCCGCCATGAACAGCGACATGGGTCAGTCGTACGTGCCGGGCGCCACCACCGCGGGCGGCACGGACTTCCAGATCCGGGTGCGGGACGTCACCGGCGCGCTGGTCAACGGCGGTCGGGTGTACCGCTTCGCGCTGCCGGCCTCGTGCGGCGGCACCTGCTCGGCCGCGTACACGCCGGTCGGCTACACCACGTCGGACGGCCCGACGGGCTCGCCCAGCCCGACCGTCTCGCCCAGCCCGACCGTCTCGCCCAGCCCGACGGTTTCGCCCAGCCCGACGCTCTCCCCGACCTCGACCCCGGGCTCGACGCCCACCGGCACCCCGCCGCCGTCGAGCGGGGGGTGCGCGGCGACCTGGACGGTCACCGGCGCGTGGGCCGGCGGCTTCCAGGCCGAGGTGACCGTCCGCAACACCGGTACGTCCGCCGCCGCCGGCTGGAGCAGCGACTTCGCCTTCGCCGGCGGGCAGCGGCTGGTGAACGCGTGGAACGCCACCGCCACCCAGTCCGGCGCGCGGGTGACCGCCACGAACGCGGCCTGGAACGGCGCGCTGGCGGCCGGCGGCGTCACCAGTTGGGGCCTGGTGGTCTCCGGCGACAACCAGCCGCCCGCCGAGCTGCGCTGCACACTGCGGTGACCCGGACGGGCCGGGTGCGGAAGCGTTCCGCACTCGGCCCCCGGGTCTGGTCTCGGTCGGCGCGGTGTCGGCAGGAGACCCGAACGATTGACGTTTCCGCAGCTCAGGGCGTTGACTGTCCTTGATCGGACAGTGCTGTCGGTGGTTGGCGGGTGGTGGGGCGGCATAGCTTCGGAAGCAGCAGAGTGATCGCCGCTGATCGCCGGGACGCACCACGAACGCCTCCTGCCGGCGTACCGGTGGGAGAGAGGATCACCATGCCCAGCCCCAGACCGAGGAGGGGAGCGACCGGTCAGCCCACCCCGGACGCGCACGAGGCCGCGCGCGTCGACACCGAGATCAACTCGTGTTCGGCGACCGGGCTGCCGGCCACCGCCCGCGTGCTGTTCGCCGTGGTCGACGCGAACGGCACCCTGATCCGCGGCCTCGGCGCCACCTCGTCCACCCGGCTCGCCGCCGGGATGTACCAGGTCGCCTTCGACCAGGACGTCGCGCGGGCGGCGTACGTCGGGACGGTGGGCCCGGCCGCCGGCGGTGGGCTGGCGCAGCAGGGCGTCATCACCGTGGCTCCCCGGGCCGGGATCGCGAACGCGGTCTTCGTCGAGACCCACGCCGCGAGCGGGCACGTGGACCGCGCGTTCCACCTGGCCGTGCTCGCCTGACCGGCCAACGAGCGCACGGCGCCGCACGACCCGGAGATCGTAACGTCGCCGCGCTCTGGCCGTCTCCCACCGGCGCAGCCGTACGGCGGTACGTCAGCGGGGACCTGGCTCGACCGGCCCAGCCCGCACCGGTCTTGTCGGCTGCAGATGCCCCTTTCGAGCGTGGTCAAACCTGATCGCGGTGGGGAATTCCATCATCTGCCACTCCCGGCGTGGCGGGCGCGCGAACGGGGTATGAGCGGGCCATGGAGCATTTCACGATCGCGACCGTCGCCGAGAAGAGTCCCGACTTCCGCCGCGTGCTCTGGACCGGGGAGCACACGCAGTTGGTCATCATGACCATCCCGCCGGGCGGCGAGATCGGCGAAGAGGTCCACGAGGGCATCGACCAGATCCTCACCTTCGTCAGCGGCACCGGCGAGGCGCGGGTGGCCGGGGAGAAGAAGGAGGTCGTCGCCGGCGACCTGGTGGTCGTGCCGGCCGGCACGAAGCACAACTTCGTCAACACCGGGCCGAATCCGCTGGTGCTCTACACCGTCTACGGCCCGCCGGAGCACGCCGACGGCGCGGTGCACAAGACGAAGGAGGAGGCGGACGCCGCCGAGGAGGCCGGCGAGGACGAGCCGCCCACGTCCTGAGCGGGTGTGCCGCGTGCCGCTCGTCAAGAAGGGGCCCCTTCTCTACCGGAAGCGTTGAGAAGGGGCCCCTCCTTGCATCCGGCGCCGGTGTTGAGGACGACCACGCGCTCGCCGGGGCGGATCCAGCCGCCGGCGCGCAGGTGGCGGGCGGCGGTCAGGCAGGCCGCGCCCTCGGGGCAGAGCAGCAGCCCCTCCCGGGCGGCGAAGTCGCGCAGGTCGGCGAGGATCTCCGCGTCGTCCACCGCGATCGCGGTGCCGGCGCTGTCCCGCAACGCGGCCAGGATCAGCTCGTCGCCGAGCGGGGCGGGGACGGTGATGCCGAACGCGACGGTGTGCGCGTCCGCCCACGGGGTGGCCCGCGCCTCGCCGGCCGCGAACGCGCGCACGATCGGCGCGCAGCCGGTCGACTGCACGGCCACCAGCCGGGGCAGCTTGTCCTCGACCCAGCCCAGTTCGCGCAGCTCGTGCAGCGCCTTGTGGATGCCGATCAGCCCGACGCCGCCGCCGGTCGGATAGATGATCACGTCGGGCACCTGCCAGCCGAGCTGCTCGACGATCTCGTATCCCATGGTCTTCTTGCCTTCGAGCCGGTAGGGCTCGCGCAGCGTGCCGGCGTCGAAGATTCGCCCGCCGGACGCGGCGACCAGCGCGGCGATCTCCCGGCCGGCGTCGTTGATCAGGCCGTCGACCAGCCGCAGGTCCGCCCCGGCGGCGAGGCACTCCTGCCGGCAGATGGTCGGCGCGGCCAGCGGCATGGCGATCGTCGCGCCGATGGCGGCCCGGGCCGCGTACGTCGCCCAGGCCGCGCCGGCGTTGCCGTTGGTGGGCATGGCGATCCGCTCGACGCCCAGCTCCCGGGCCCGGCTCACGCCGACCGACGCGCCCCGGGCCTTGAACGACCCGGTCGGCATCAGCCCCTCGTCCTTGACGATCAGCTCGTCCACCCCGATCTCGCGGCCGTACGCCGGGGCGCGCCACAGCGGCGTCCACCCCTCGCCCAGCGTGGTGACGAACCGCGGATCGGCCACCGGCAGCAGCTCCCGGTAGCGCCACAGGTCGGCCGGGCGGAGCCCGAACTGCTCCGGGGCCACCGTGGCGGCGACCGCGGCCAGGTCGTAGCGGGCCAGCAGCGGGGAGCCGCACCCGCACAGGTTCTGCGGCTTGTCGGCCGGGTGGTCGAGGCCGCAGCGCGGGCACTCCAGGTGCGTCAGGTGCACGGTGGTCCTCAGCTCGCGTCGATGCTCAGCCAGTGCCGGCTGCGCCGGCCCGGCTCGTACGGGGAGTCGAGGCGCTTCGCCACCACTCCCGGGAGCCCTTGCTCACTTGCGGCCCGCAGGGCGTCCGCGCCGACTCCCGGGAACCACGGCGGAGTCTGCCAGTGCGGGCCGGCCAGCGCCAGCGAGTCGAGCAGCTCGCGGCGTTGCGCGTAGGGCACGTCGAGGCTGGCCACGCCCTCCAGCCAGAGCAGGTCGACGGCGAGGAACTGGCCGTCGCGCCGGGTCGGCGGGTGGAGCCGTCCGGCCGGGTCGATCCGGACCAGCACCCCGTCCAGCACCACCTCGGTGGGCGCCAGCTCCTCGGCCATGGCCCGCAACCAGGGGTACGCCCCGGTGACGTCCGCGTCGTCGCCGTCGAGCAGCCGCAGCCGGCCGCCGGAGACGTACGCCATCGCCCGCACGCCCGCCCAGCGCGGCTCGTACCCCCAGGCGCTGGCGTCGCGCGGCAGCCGCGTCCCGTCGACGGCGCGCATCGGGCGGACCAGCTCGGGCATCGGCGTCCAGCCCGCCGGCGCCGGGTCGGTGCGGCGGACCATCCAGTCCCGGCCCCGGCCGCCGGTGGCGAACAGGACGTACCGGCCCTTCGTGCGCTCGCCGTCCAACACCACGATCACCTCGTCGTCGCGCCACTTCTCCGCGCGGTAGGTGCCGGTGTCGTGGACGGTCATCCGCCCGCCGCCGTACTCCCCGGCAGGGATCTCCCCGTGGAATGTCAGGTATTGCATCGGGTGGTCCTCGGTGTGCACGGCGAGGTGGTTGCGGCCCGGGTCCCGGGGCAGGCCGCGCGGCACCGCCCAGGAGGCCAGCACGCCGTCGTGCTCCAGCCGCAGGTCCCAGTGCAGGCTCCGGGCGTGGTGCTGCTGGATGACGAAGCGGGGCGCGCGCCGCGCCGGCCGCCCGCGCCGCGGGGACCGCTCGGGCACGGGTTCCGGGGTACGCGCCGCGTCCCGCTTCCGCCGGTAGTCCTCCAGCCGGTCCGCCACCCCCGTATTCTCCGACATGCCCGGCCCGAGCGCCGGCATGGCGGCGACGATCAGGGGTAGAACCGTCGGCATGGACCTCGACCAGCCCACCCTCCCGCTCACCGGCGACGTCCGGATCCCGCTGCTCGGCTTCGGCACCTGGCAGGCCACCGGTGAGGACGGCTACCAGGCCGTGCTGGCCGCGCTGGACGCCGGCTACCGGCACCTCGACACCGCCACCATGTACGGCAACGAGAAGGAGGTCGGGCGGGCGGTCAAGGAGAGCGGCCTGCGCCGGGAGGACCTCTTCATCACCACCAAGCTGCCGCCGGACCGGGTCGGTCGGGAACGGGAGACCATCGAGGCCAGCCTCGACGCGCTGGACACCGAGTACGTCGACCTGTGGCTGGTGCACTGGCCGCCGTCCGCACCCGGTGACAGCATCCCGGTGTGGCGGGAGATGCTGGCCGCCCGGGACGCGAACCTGGCCCGCGCCGTCGGGGTGAGCAACTACTCGATCGCGCAGATCGACGAGCTGATCCAGGCCACCGAGGAGACGCCCGCGATCAACCAGATCCGGTGGAGCCCGTCGCTGTACGACCGGCAGACGCACGTCGCGCACCGGGACCGGGGGGTGGCGCTGGAGGGCTACAGCCCGTTCAAGACCAGCGACCTGTCCGATCCGGTGCTGGTCCGCATCGCCCAGGCGCACGACGTCTCGCCCGCGCAGGTGGTGCTGCGCTGGCACATCGACCACGAGATCGTGGTCATTCCGAAATCGGTCACGCCGGAGCGGATCCGGACCAACGCCGACGTGTTCGGGTTCTCGCTGACCGCCGAGGAGATGCGCGACATCGACGCGCTCGGCGGCTGACGCCGCGTACGCAAAGGGGCGCGGTCCGCACCGGACCGCGCCCCTTCGGCGTTGCGGTGGTCAGCCTCGGGCGCAGCTGGCGCCGTTGAGGGTGAAGCTGCTCGGCGCGGAGTAGCTGCCGTTCAGGTTCGCCTGGTAGCCGAAGTTGGTCGACGCGCCGGGCGACAGCGTGCCGTTGTAGTTGAGGTTCCGTGCGGTCACCGCCGAGCCGCTCTGCGTCACGGTGGCGTTCCACGCGCTGGTGATCGTCTGCCCGGAGGGCAGGTTGTAGTTCAACGTCCAGCCGTTGATGGTGCTGTTGCCGGTGTTCTTGACCGTCACGTCGGCGGTGAAGCCGTTGTTCCACGTGTTCGCCTTGTAGGTCACCGTGCAGGCGGTGTTGCCGGACGGCGGCGGCGTGGTGGGCGTGCCGGTGGGCGGCGTGTTCCCGCCGAGGTTGACGCTCTGCGAGAACGAGTTGACCGCCAGCCCGACGCCGCCCTGCCACGGCTCGAAGCCGGCCTGGATGCTGGTCAGGTACCAGTCGTTGGTGATCGCGCCCCGGTTGCGGGTGTCGTTGATGAACGCCATCGCGTCGAAGCTGAAGCTGGCGACGGCGGACGGCGCCACGTACGAGATGACGTTGTTGGAGCCGTTGCTGCCCCGCCAGACCTCCCAGTTCCGGCCGGCGATGTTGGCGTTGCCGACGGGGGATCCGATGGGCTGGATCGAGCCCTGGCGGTTGAGCCAGATCATGATCTCCATCTGGTTCACCCCGTCCTTCTTGGGCGACGGGTCGAGCCAGATGTCGTACGCGGCGTCGTAGGTCCCGCCGACGTAGTTGAAGCTGATGCTGCTCGGCGCGCTACTGATGTTCTTGACCTGGGCCGGCAGGTTCGTGCCGGGGGAGCAGTTGGTGTAGTGGCAGCCGAAGAAGATCGACGGGTAGGAGACCGGCGCCCCGTTGGTCGGCGCGGAGCCGTCCGCCCGGGTGATGGAGAAGCCGGTCGAGGTGACGTTGATGCACTGCTGGGCGCTCGTGCCCCAGCGGTTGTTCTGCACCACGTACTTGCCGCCGATGGTGGTCGAGCCGTACTGCTCGCAGATCTGGGTGTCGGCGGAAGCGGTGCCGCCGAGCGCGACGGCGACGATGCTGCCGGCGGCCAGCAGGCCGGCCGCGGCGAGGGCTCTGAGCGAACGCTTCATGATGCTCCTTGGTGCGGCGCGGGGGCGCCGCGTCTGTCGGGGGTACCTGCGGGAGCGCTCCCATGCGCCCTGAACACATTTACATGTTTGAAACCGTTGCGCAACTGAACCGGTTAAGTGGCGGGTTGGCGGACCGGCCGGCACTTCCGCCGTCTGATTGCAGCGAGTAGTGTCTTGCCTCCGACGCGTCCCGACCCCCTCCGGAGGCGTACCCCACCATGGGTGGTTCTCTCCTGCGCATCCTCGTCGTCGGCGCGGGCATCGCGGGCCTCGCCGTGGCCCGGGCGCTGCGCCTGGCGGGGTTCCGGCCCGACGTCACCGAGCGGCTGCCACCCACCGAGCACACCGACACCGGCCTCTACCTCCCCGGCAACGCGGCCCGGGCGATGCGCCGGCTCGACCTGGACGGGCCGCTGCGGCCGCTCGGCGAGGTGATCCACCGGCAACGCTTCCTCGACGCCACCGGGGCGCCGCTGTGCGAGGTGGACCTCGACGCGCTCTGGACCGGCGTGGGGGAGTGCCGCGCCCTGCCCCGGGCCGAACTGCACCGGGTCCTGCTCACCGGCGCCGGCGGCGCGGTCCGGCACGGCGCCGAGGTGAGCACCGTCGAGCCGCTGCCGGGCGGTGTCGCGGTCGACTTCACCGACGGCACCGGCGGGGAGTACGACCTGGTCGTCGGCGCGGACGGGCCCCGCTCCGCGGTGCGCACCCTGGCCGCGCTCGGCGGCCCGCCCCGCCCCGCCGGGCAGGTGGTCTACCACGCCGTCGTGCAGGGAGGCCCGCGGATCGCCGACTGGACCGCCCTGCTCGGCCAGCGGGCCGGCCTCCTGGTCGTGCCGCTCGGCGCGGGCCGGCTCTACTGCAGTGCCGACGAGGCCGGGAGCGACGTGCCGGCCGACCCGCTGGCCCGGCTGCACGAGCTGTTCGGCCACTACGGCGGCCCGGTGTCCGAGGTGCTCGCCGCGCTGGAGAACGTGCACGTGGAGCGCACCGAGGAGGTCGAGCTGGGGCGCTGGTTCCACGGCCGGGTGGTGCTGGTCGGTGATGCCGCTCACGCCGTCCCGCCGACCCTGTCCCAGGGCGCCGCCATGGCGCTGGAGGACGCCGTCGTGCTCGCCGAGTCGCTCCGGGCCGCCGGCAGCGTCGACGCCGCGCTGCTCGCGTACGAGAGTCGCCGCCGCCCGCGTACCCGCTGGGTGCGGGACCGGACCCGGGACCGCAACCGCACCCGCGACGTGCCGCCGGCGCTGCGCGACCCGGTGCTGCGCGGACGCGGCGGGCGGATCTTCGGAGAGCACTACCGGCTCCTCACCGGTCCGCTGTAGAAGGCCGAAGATCGTAGCCGCCCACCCCACGCGGCGGGGCCACCTACCGGGGACTATCCTCCTTGCGGATGACGGCTGCGCCGATGACCAGCGCGCCGAGCGGGACAACCCAGAACCGGAGGCCACTCGTGACCACCGTCGCACCCAAGCCGGTCGTGACCCGGCCCTGGCCGGTCCGCGAGCCGGTCAAGGGGTCGGCCATCGCGCGGCTGCTGCGCACCACGGACGCGAAGCAGATCGGGATCATGTACATGGTCACCGCGTTCGCGTTCTTCATGATCGGTGGCCTGATGGCCCTGATCATGCGCGCCGAGCTGGCGCGCCCGGGGCTGCAGTTCCTGTCGCCCGAGCAGTACAACCAGCTCTTCACCATGCACGGCACGATCATGCTGCTGTTCTTCGCGACGCCGATCGTGTTCGCCTTCGCGAACTACGTGGTGCCGCTGCAGATCGGCGCGCCGGACGTGTCGTTCCCCCGGCTCAACTCGTTCGCCTACTGGCTCTACCTCTTCGGTGGCACGCTGGCCGTGGCCGGCTTCATCACTCCCGGTGGCGCGGCCGACTTCGGCTGGACGGCCTACACGCCGCTGAGCACCGTCGAGCACTCGCCGGGCGTCGGCGGCAACATGTGGGTGGTCGGCCTGGCCATCTCCGGTCTGGGCACCATCCTCGGCGCGGTCAACCTGATCACCACGATCCTGACCCTGCGCGCCCCCGGCATGACCATGTTCCGGATGCCGATCTTCACCTGGAACATGCTGGTCACCAGCCTGCTGGTCATCCTGGTCTTCCCGCTGCTGGCCGCCGCGCTGTTCGCGCTCGCCGCGGACCGCATGATCGGCGCCCACGTGTACGACCCGGCGACCGGCGGGCCGATGCTGTGGCAGCACCTGTTCTGGTTCTTCGGGCACCCCGAGGTCTACATCGTGGCGCTGCCGTTCTTCGGCATCATCACCGAGATCATCCCGGTCTTCTCCCGGAAGCCGATCTTCGGCTACAAGGGCCTGGTCGCCGCCACGGTCGCCATCGCGGCCCTGTCGATGAGTGTCTGGGCGCACCACATGTTCGCCACCGGCCAGGTGCTGCTGCCGTTCTTCAGCTTCCTGAGCTACCTGATCGCCGTGCCCACCGGCATGAAGTTCTTCAACTGGGTCGGCACCATGTGGCGGGGCCAGATCAGCTTCGAGACGCCGATGCTGTGGGCCATCGGCTTCCTGGTCACGTTCCTCTTCGGTGGCCTGACCGGTGTGCTGCTGGCCAGCCCGCCGATCGACTTCCACCTGCACGACTCCTACTTCGTGGTGGCGCACTTCCACTACGTGCTCTTCGGCACCATCGTGTTCGCCGTCTTCGCCGGCATCTACTTCTGGTTCCCGAAGATGACCGGTCGGATGCTGGACGAGCGGCTCGGCAAGATCCACTTCTGGCTGACCATGATCGGCTTCCATACCACGTTCCTGGTGCAGCACTGGCTGGGCGCCGAAGGCATGCCCCGCCGGTACGCCGACTACCAGGCCGACGACGGCTTCACCGGGCTGAACATGTTCTCCACCATCGGCGCGTTCATCACCGGTATCTCGACCCTGCCGTTCATCTGGAACTGCTGGAAGTCGTACAAGACCGGCCCGGTGGTCGAGGTCGACGACCCCTGGGGTCACGGCAACTCGCTCGAGTGGGCCACCTCCTGCCCGCCGCCGCTGCGAAACTTCGACCGGATGCCGCGGATCCGCTCCGAGCGGCCCGCCTTCGACCTGAAGTTCCCCGAGCTGGCCGCCGGGCAGAGCGTGGCCGGCCCGCCCGAGGGCGGTGCCAAGCCGCTGACCAGCGAGTCCGACGGCGGTGCCACCTACACCGAGGACCCGAAGGGCCGCGTCCAGCAGACCTGACGCCCCCGCTCCGACGGGCGCCGCACCCCTCCCGGGGCCGCGGCGCCCGTCGCGTTTCCACCCCATCGTTTCGTCGATCTTGGACTTGTGGTGCCAGGAAATACCGGGTCAGGCATGAAATCGGAGGCGCTACAAGTCCAAGATCGGCGCCAGCCTTCGCTCCGAGAATGTCAGGCGGGTGGGGCGTGGGTGGTGAGGAACCGGGCCAGTTGGTCGCGCAGGCCGACGTCGCCGGTGTCCGGGACCAGCAGGTTCACCCCGTGCGCGGAGGTGGGCGCGAGCACGAGTTGCCGGGTGGTGGTGCGCGGGGTGGCGTCGTGCAACTGGCGGGTCGACTCCGCGAAGCTCGTCTCCAGCTCCCCGACGCCGTAGAAGACCGGCACGGTGATCTTCGGGACGGCCGCGAGGGCGTCGGCGTCGCCATAGCCGGTCGGCGGCGAGAGCGCGACGACCGCTACCGGCGCCGGGTCGAGGGTCGGCGCGGCGGCCAGCACCGCGCTGCCGCCCATCGACCCGCCGGCGAGCACGATCCGGGTCGCCCCGTCGGCCCGAAGCGCGCCGGCCGCCGCCGCGACCTGCTGGGCCAACGTCACTCCGTGCGCTCGGGAGCCCCCGGAGCCGGCGAAGTCGAAGGCGAGCACCCGATAGCCGCGATCGGCCAGCTCCCGCCCGTAGGGCAGCCACTGGCACACGTCACCGGCGGCCATGTGCGCGAGCACCACGCCGGTGGGGCCGGAACCGAGCAGAACGCCACCCAGCTCGGCCTGGATCTCGTCGCCGAACACGACCTGCCGGCCGCCGCCGGTCAGCTCGGGGCAGGCCGCGCCGACGCCCAGCCCGGTCCGCTCGGGCTCGGGCGCGGGTGTGGCCTCGGCGCAGGCGGCCGCCGACACGATCAATGCCAGCGCGAGCAGGCGGGACACGATGCGCTTCACGGGCGGCTCCTCCGTCGAGTGGCCCTTGGGAACGCTCCCATTCTCGCAGCGCGCGCCTCCCCGGGCGGTCCCGTCCCCACCACCGTGCCGAACCTGTTACCGCGCGCCACGCACGCCGTCGGGCGGCCAGTGGAGCCCGCATCGGGGAGGTGGCGTGGTCCGGTCGCCCGGGATCACGCCACCTCCCCGAAGTGGCGGCCAGCCGCGGCCCGGGCCGGCGAGAGGTCAGGGGGTGACGGATGCCAGGTCGGGTTCGGTCGGGGCGGGGGCGGCCGGCGGGGTGCGGCGGTGGCGCAGCTCGACCGGGAGCACGGCCAGCGCCACCAGGAACCCGATCGCGCCGGTGACCGCGAACCCCCAGGCCGGTGCGGAGGCGTCGATCACCGCGCCGGCCAGCGGCGCCCCCAGGGCGATGCCGACGGTGACGGCGGAGCCGTGCAGGCCCATCGCCAGGCCCCGCACGCCGGCCGGGGCCAGCCGGCTGACCGCGTCCGCGGTGGCCGCGATGGTGGGCGCGCAGAGCGCACCGGTCGGGATCAGCGCGAGGCAGAGCAGCCACCAGTGCGAGCCGCCCAGCCCGACCGGAATCGTGGTCAGGCTGAGCGCCGCCATCAGCGCCAGCGGCGGGAAGGAGCGGCGCACCGCGCCGTAGGCGAAGCCGCCCACCAGCGAGGCGACCGCCCAGGCGGCCAGCACCACGCCGGTCCAGCCCACCTCGCCGCCGGCCCGGAGCACCGCCACCACGGCCACGTCGGTGCCGCCCAGCACCAGCGTGGCGGCCAGGCTGACCGCCAGCACGGCGAGCAGGCGCGGGGTGAGCCACTCCCGGCGCGGCACCGAGCGCTGCGGCCCGGTGGGCTCGTCGGCGGCCCGGGTCGGCGGGTTCAGCAGCCAGAAGCAGATGCCGGAGGCGACGATGCCGGCGCCGACCGCCCAGAGCGTCAGGCGCGGCGCGACGGCGGTGGCCAGGGCCACCGCGAGGGCCGGACCGACCATGAACGACAGCTCCACCGACATCGAGTCCAGCGCGTACGCCGGGCGGCGTCGCTCCGCCGGCACCAGCGCGGCGATCGACTGGCGGACCAACGAGAAGACCGGCAGGGCGAGCAGCCCGGCCAGAAACGCGGCGGGCAGCAGCACCGGATAGGAAAGGGTGGGCGCGGCGGCCCAGAACACGCCCTCGGCGACCGTGGTGAGCAGCAGCACCGGCCGCAGCCCGCGGCGGTCGACCAGCCGGCCGAGCAGCGGCGCGCCGAGCGCGGCGCCGACGGTCGCGGCGGCGCCGACCAGGCCGGCGGCACCGTAGCCCCGCCCGAGATCGAGCACCACGTAGAAGGTGAGCGTCACCCCGACCGCGGTCAACGGGATGCGGGCCAGCACCGACACCAGCAGCAGCGACCGCAGGCCCGGCAGGGCGAGCGCCTCCCGATAAGGCTTCAGATTCACGACGGGCCGTACCTCCCGCGCCATCCTGGGCCGGGGGTACGACAGTCGCAAGCGATTACCCGGTCAAGCGGTCCTGATCACAGGTTCGCCCACCATCTCCACGCCGGCGCCGTCCAGCGCCCGCAGCGCCACGTCGAGCGTCTCCGGTGCGACGGCCGCGGTCAGCTCCAGCAGCACCGTGGTGCGGAAGCCCTCCCGCGCGGCGTCCAGCGCGGTCGCGCGGACGCAGTGGTCGGTGGCGATGCCGACCACGTCGACCCGGTCCACGTCGTGGCGCCGCAGCCAGTCGGCCAGGCACTCGCCGTCGGGCGCGTGCCCCTCGAAACCGGAGTACGCGGCCGCGTGCTCGCCCTTGTGGAAGATCGCCTCCACCCGGCCGGTCGCCAGCTCCGGGTGGAACTCGGAGCCGGACGTGCCGACCACGCAGTGCCGGGGCCAGGAGTCGACGAAGTCCGGCGGATCGCCGAAGTGCGCCCCCGGGTCGACGTGGTAGTCCTTGGTCGCGACCACGTGGTCCCAGCGGTCCGGCTCGGCGGCGAGCAGTCGGGAGATGCCCCCGGCCACCCCGGCGCCGCCGCCGACCGCGAGGGAGCCGCCCTCGCAGAAGTCGTTCTGCACGTCCACGATGATCAAGGCGTTCGCCATCTGGTCGGTCCTCCTCAGGTCGCGGGTACGACGGTCACCGGAACGGCCGGATCGCCGCCGGAGAGCTTGAGACCCTCCCACGGGATGGAGATCAGGCACTGTCGCAGGTGCTCCCGGGACTCGTCCAGCGTGGGCAGCGCCACCGGCTCGCCCGACACCACGTACGAGTGTTGGAGCAGCCGGTCGTTGGGCTGCCGGTCCGGCACGCCCTGCGGCACGATGACCTCCTCGGTGGCGGTGCCGGTCGGCTTGTGCCGGCGCACCGCCACCTTCCGGCCGCCGATGGTGGCCTTGTGCTCGGAGCGCTTGACCACCGGCCGCCCCGCCACCTCGACCAGCTTGTAGACCAGGCCGGCGGTGGGCGCACCCGAGCCGGTGACCACGGCGGTTCCGGCGCCGTACATGTCCACCGGCTCGGCGGCGAGCGACGCGATCGCGTACTCGTCCAGGTCGCCCGAGACGATGATCTTCGTCTCGGTGGCGCCGAGCGAGTCGAGCAGCTCGCGCGACTGCTGGGCGATCACCGCGAGGTCACCCGAGTCGATCCGGATCGCCCGCAGCTCCGGGCCGGCCACCGCGATGGCGTTGCGGATGCCCTGGGCGATGTCGTAGGTGTCGACCAGCAGCGTGGTGTCCTTGCCCAGCGTGGCCACCTGGGACGCGAACGCCGCCCGCTCGTCGTCGTGCAGCAGGGTGAACGCGTGCGCGGCGGTGCCCGCGGTCGGTATGCCGTAGCGCTGCCCGGCGGCCAGGTTGGAGGTGAACCTGAACCCGGCCAGGTAGGCCGACCGAGCGGCGGCGACCGCGGCCTCCTCGTGCGCCCGGCGGGAGCCCATCTCGATCAGCGCGCGGCCCCGGGCGGCGGTGACCATCCGGGCCGCCGCGGCGGCGACCGCGCAGTCGTGGTTGAGCACCGACAGCACCAGCGTCTCCAGCACCACGCACTCCGCGAACGTGCCCGAGACGGTGAGGATCGGCGAGCCGGGGAAGAACAGCTCACCCTCGGCGTAACCGTCGACGTCACCGGTGAAGCGGTAGTCGGCGAGCCACTGCGCGGCCCGGTCGTCGGCCACCCCGGTGCGCCGGAGGAAGTCGATCTCGGCCGGGTGGAACCGGAAGTCGCGGATCATCTCGATCAGCCGGCCGGTGCCGGCGACCACCCCGTAGCGCCGGCCGGCCGGCAGCCGCCGGCTGAACACCTCGAAGACGCAGCGTCGGTCGGCGGTGCCGTCCTGCAGCGCGGCGCTGACCATGGTCAGCTCGTATTGGTCGGTCAGCAGCGCGGGGCGAAGGGTGCTCACCGCCCCAGCCTAGAGTTCAGGCCGGATCCGTGCCGTCGTGCCCCGGCATCGACCGCAGCGCGGCCCGCAGCTCGCTACGGCGGGTGACGCCCAGCTTGCTGTAGACCCGCTGGAGGTGGTTCTCCACCGTGCGGGTGGAGAGGTACAAGCGCTCGGCGATGGCGCGGCTGGTCAGTCCGTCGGCGGCGAGGTGGGCGATCTCCCACTCGCGGTCGCTGAGGGCCGGGCGGAGCAGCCGCAGCGCCGGGGTGGAGATGTCGTCGCAGCGGCCCAGCAGGTCGGCGAGGCGCTCCCGGGCCGACCCGGTCGCGCCGACCCGGGCGTCCCGCATCCGGCACAGCGCCATCGCGGTCGCCTCGGCGGCGTAGACGACCAGCTCCCGGTCGGCGAAGCCGTCGGCCACCGCGAGCAGGTCGTCCGGGGAACCGTCGAGCGCGGCCCGAGCGTAGCGGGCGACCAGCGGCGGCAACACGCCGTCGACCTGCTCGGAGAGTTCCGCCAGGCGCTGCGCCACACTGCGCCGGCCACCGTCGACGCAGGTGGGCCCGACCGGCGCGGCGGCCTGGTCGAGCCGGACCAGGTCGAGCAGGACGAGCAGCTCGTGGCCGGCGAGACCGTCCTCACGCAGCCGGTCGGCCAGCGCGCAGAGGTGCTTTGTGGCGCCCGGCAGGTCGCCGGCCGCCGCCTGCGCCGCGCCCCGGGCCTGCTCCAGCCACGGGTAGAGGACGGCCATCCCGGGCGCGTGCGTCCGGTCCGCCTCGGCCATCGCCTCGGTCGCGTGGACCGCGTCCCCGCGCAGCGCGGCGGCCTGCGCGCGTTCGGCGTGGGCCAGGCCGGCGTACACCCGGCTGGTGGCGAGCACCGCGCAGGCGCCCAGACTGGTCTTGAGCGCGTCGTCGCCGCGCCCGCGCAGCCGTGCCGCGTACGCCTGGAGGATGCCCAGGTAGCCGGTGCCGAGCCGGAAGTCGCCGGCGCCGGCCAGGTCGGCGAACTCGTCGGCGACGATCGCGTCGATGCCGGCCAGGTCGCCGGAGAGCGCCAGCCGGGTGCCCCGGGCCAGCTCCATGGCGAGCTGGAGGTAGGGCATGTCGGCGCGCCAGCACGCCGCCTCGGCCTGCACCCGGGCGATCGCGGTGGCGCTGCGCCGGTACTGCCCCTGGGCGGCCTGCAGGTGGGCGAGGGTGCACCGGGCCAGCTCCCGGGCGGCCATCGGGGCGGCCGGGCGGTCCAGCACCTCCTGGGCCAGCCGCACCGCGACGTCGACGTCCAGCCGGTGCAGCCGCATGATGGCCTCGAAGGCGCGCACCCGGGCCCGGTCGGCGGGGTCGGTCAGCTCCTCGCCACCGGCGGCGATCTCCTCCACCGTGGACTCCCGGTTGAGCCCCCAGTAGGCGACCATGCCCCGGGCGGTCAGCCAGCGGCTGCGTCGCCGGTCGTCGCCGACCTCCCCGGCGACCTGGTCGAGCACCCGGATCGCCTCCTCCGGCCGGTCGCCGAACATCAGGATGGTGGCGAGCAGCTCCGCCGCGTCCGTGCCGCCGCCGGCCTCCAGCGCGGCGCGGGCCAGCCGGGTGGCCAGCGGCACGTCGTACCGGCCGAACGCCTGCACGGCCGCGTCGAGCAGCAGCGCCACGTTCTGCGCCGTACCCGAGTCGAGCCGCCAGACCGCGACCCGCAGCAGGTCGTCGCGGCGGCGCTTGCCGACCTGCTCCAGCAGCCCGGCGAGGGTGGCCTGGAGTCGCCGGGTGCGGCTGACCGGGCACTGGCGGCGCATCACCTCGCCGTAGAGCGGGTGGGCCAGGCGGACGTTGAGTCGCCGGTCGTCGCGGACCATGGCGATGAGCCCGCGTTCCTCGGCCACCTCCACGTCGGTCGGCTCGACCGCCCGTTCCAGCAGTTGCAGGCCCAGCGGCTCGCCGAAGGCGACCAGCTCCACCACCGCCCGGACGCCGGGGGTGAGCTGGCCGATCCGGGTGTCGATCAGCTCGGTGAGGTTGGGCGCCAGCTCCAGCCGGCCGGTCCACTTCCAGATCCCGTACGTGCGCCTGAGCTCGCCGTCGGCGGCCAGCACCAGCTCACGCAGCAGCAGCGCGTTGCCGGCGGAGAGCCGGAACAGCCGGTCGGAGGAGCCGGCGTCGACCGGGCCGCCGAGGATCGCGGCGAGCAACCCGGTGGTCTCGCTGCGGCCGAGCGGCCCCAGCTCGACCAGGTCGACCAGGTCGTCGGTCCAGAGGGCACGGATCGGCAGCGGGATCTGCTCGCCGTTGCGCAGCGTCCCGATCACGGTGGCGTTCTCCGAGCGGGCGATCAGGTGCACCAGCGCGGCCGACGGCGGATCGAGCAGGTGCGCGTCGTCGACGGCGAGCACGATGGGCCGGCCGGCGGCCTGCTCCTGGAGCAGGTCCACCGCCCAGCGCAGGATCCCGGCGGGGGAGAGGCCCTGCGGCTGGGTGGCGGGTAGCACCTGGACCAGCCCGCCGAACGGCAGGGCGGCGGTCGTGGCGCTGGCCGCGACCGACCAGATCGCGTGCCGTTCGGGGGAGAGCGCGGCCACCCCTTCCCGCAGCAGCCGGCTCTTGCCGACGCCCGCGTCGCCGCTGAAGAACAGCCCGCGCCCGTTCGGGTCGCCGATCGCCGACAACAGACGGTTGAGTTCATCCGTTCGGCCGACGAACTCCCACCTGGTCATCGATGCAGCATATCGATGGGATGCCGTCCGCGTGCGCGTCGTCACGCAGTGAAGTTGAGTAATCTGGCCATTACTCGTGAGTACCGGATGTGTTCGGTGTCGGATGCGCGACACCCGTACGCTTCCGGCAACCCCTATGGCCAGGGAAAATCCGCGACCGGGCTGACGCGCCGGCCGCCTGACCGGGAGGCCCACCTGATGAGGCCAGGTCCACTCCCCTCGGTCGACGTGCCCGATCCGGGCGGGCGCGCCGAGTCGCCACGGTGCGTCCCACTGCCGACCCGGCTCGGTCTGAGCGAACCGGGGCCCGGCGAGCCGCTCGCCGTCGTCGTGGCCGGCCCGGGCGGCGCGGGCCGGCGTGAGCTGATCGCCGGCCTGCTCGGGTCCGACCCCGGCACGCTCGTCGTGCCCGCCGGCAGCTACCTGCTGATCAACCACGCCAGGGTCGCCACCCGAGCCGCGTACGTCCCCGGCTACCGCCAGCCGCACGCCTACGGCGCGGACCCGCTCGCCGCCGGCCCCGCGCTGGCCCGACCGCCGCGCCGGGTCGAGCTCAGCCTGCCCGACCCGCTGCTGCGCCACTTCACCGTGCTCGACCCGCCGGACACCGCCACCCTCGGCGTGGCCGGCGGCCTGGCGCTGCGGGACGCCGTCGGCCGGGCCGGGGCGTTGCTCTTCGTGATCTCCGCCGACCAGGCATTCAGCGCGGTCGAGCTGCAGCTGCTGGCCGAGGTGGCGCGCGCCCGCGTCACGGTGTTCTTCGCCGTCACCCCCGGCGTGACCGGCTGGGCGGCGCCGGCGGACGGCGCGACGGCGGAGGGCACGGGGGCGTCCGTGCCGTCGCCCGCCCGATCCGGCCCGCCCAGCCCCGCCGGCCGGCTCGACCCGGTGGCGGTCTCCATCGCGGCCCACCGCGCGGCGCTGCTGGCCGCGGTGCCCGCGCTCGCGTCGGCCCGGTGGTTCCCGGCCCGGCGGGCCGAGGTGCCGAACCTGCGCCGCGCGCTGGTCGGGTGGGCCGCCGAAGAAGGGCTGCGCCGGGCCAGCGCCCGGCCGCCCGAGCCGCCCGGCGCGCACGGCCGGGTGCCGGTGCTGGCCGGGGTCGACCCGACCGACCTGGCCGACCGGATCGATCGCCAGGCCCGCTCCTGCGCGCAGCGGATCCGCCAGCACCTCGCGCTGGAGTTGGCGAACATCCACCTCCGGGTGGTGCAGGAGATCGTCTTCGGGGTCGGGTGCGCCGGCCTCCCGCAGCTGCTCGACCGCGAGCTGGAGGCGCTGTCGATGCTCGCCACCGCGCAGTGCGACGAGGCGGTCCGGAGCATCGTCGACGACGCCGCCGCCCGGGTCTTCGGCGCGCCGCTCGCCGAGGGCGTACGCCGGCGGATCACCCACGCGGTGCGTTGGGGTCTGGCCGACCACCCGGACGGCCGGGAGCTGGATCGCGTGCTCCTGGTCACCAGCACGGCCGGGGTCGCCGGGCTGGCCGGCGCCGGCGCGCTGGACGCGCTGGCCGGCCTGCCCGGCGCGGAGCGCGACGAGGTGCTCCCGCCGATCGGGGTGGCGCTCAACGGCGGGTGCTGGCAGCACTGGCGGGCGCCCGGCAACGACGACCCGAACCTGGCCCGGTCCTGGGCCCAGCGCGCGCTGCGCGAGGTCGAACTCGAACTGTCCCGCGAGGTGTCCCGCCGCTTCGAGGTGATCCGTCTCTCGCTGGGCGTGGTGCTCGCCGATGCTGTCGACCACGGCATCCTGCTGGCCTGAGACCCGGGCCGCCGCGCGGGGTCCAGGGCCCGCGTACGCGGTCCGGGCGGGCGATCCCGACCGCCGCGCCGTTCCGGTTCATCGGTTCCCCGGATCCGGTGGCACGATGGGGGGCATGGCGGCTCCACAGGTTGCGCCGGTCGAGACGCCGGACACCGACGAGGTGCCGGTCTCCGACCGGCCATGGGTGACCATCGTCTGGGACGATCCGGTCAACCTGATGACGTACGTGACCTGGGTTTTCCAGAAGCTGTTCGGATACAGCCGGGAGAAGGCGGAGCGGCTCATGCTGGACGTGCACCACAAGGGCAAGGCGGTGGTCTCCAGCGGGGCCCGGGAGCGGATGGAGCACGACGCGTCGCAGTTGCACGCGTACGGGCTGTGGGCGACCGTGGAGAGGTCATGAGCATGTTCCGCCGCCGGGGCGACCGCTACGTGGCCGGTTTCGCCGTCGACGAGGTGCGGGTGCTGCGCAAGGTCGCCTCCGAGGTGGTCGGCCTGCTGACCGACGGCTTCGACCACGGCGACCCGGTGGTCGGCCGGCTCTTCCCCGAGGTCTACCCGGACGACGACGCCGACACCGCCGAGTTCCGTCGCTACACCGAGGGCGACCTGAAGACCGCCAAGATCGACCAGGCCGGCGCGATCCTCGCCGCGCTGCCCGACGGCGACGCCGGCGGCGAGGTGCGGCTGGACGCGGAGGCGGCCGAGGCGTGGCTGCGGGCGCTCAACGACGCACGGCTGGCGATGGGCGTCCGGTTGGAGATCAAGGACGGCACCGATCTGGGCGAGGAGCTCGACGACGCGGTCGCCACCGACCCGGCCTCGTCCCGGGTGTTCCAACTGTCGGTCTACGCCTATCTCGGATATTTGCAGGAGTCCCTGCTCAACGCGCTCATCGACTGAGTGGTGACGGTCGCCACCTCGCCGCCCGGCACGGCCAGGCGCTAGGCTGGTCGGCGTGCTGAGCATCGACCGGTCGATCATCGACGCGATCGTCGCCCACGCGCGTCGGGACCACCCGGACGAGGCGTGCGGCGTGGTCGCCGGCCCCGCCGGCGGCGACACCCCGACCCGGCACATCCCGATGGAGAACGCCGCCCGCTCGATGACCTTCTACGAGTTCGACTCGATGGAGCAGCTGCGGTTGTGGCGCGAGATGGACGACCGCGACGAGGAACCGGTCGTCATCTACCACTCGCACACCGCGACGGAGGCCTACCCGTCCCGCACGGACGTCGCCTTCGCCGGCGAGCCGGGTGCGCACTACCTGCTCGTCTCGACGCGCGAGCCCGACACCGAGGAGATCCGGTCCTTCCGGATCGTCGACGGCGTCGTGGCCGAGGAGCCGGTCGAGATCGTGGACGCCGCCGTGGATCCCAACGCCGTCCAGTCCTACATGTTCGGGCAGAGCCCGGCGACGGTCGACTACGAGTGTTCCGGCCGCTGACCCCAGCGCACCGGCACACCCTTTCCTTCCCGTCACCCGGCACGTCCCTGAACGAGGAGCACCAGACACCATGGCCATCGAGGTTCGCATCCCCACCATCCTGCGCAGCTACACCGGCGGCGCGAAGGTCGTCGAGGGCGCCGGCGACACGCTCGCCGACCTGCTCACCGACCTGGACTCCCGGCACGCCGGCCTGCGGGGCCGGCTGGTCACCGACGCCGGCGCGCTGCACCGGTTCGTCAACGTCTACGTCAACGACGAGGACGTCCGTTTCCTGGGCGCGCTCGACGCGAAGCTCAACGACGGCGACAGCGTGACGATCCTGCCGGCGGTGGCCGGCGGCGCGTTCGGCTTCGCGGCGGCAGCGGCGATCGCGTCGCACGCGGTCTCCGCGCGCGCCACCGCCGCCCGCTAGGGGGCCGCCATGGCGCGGTACGACAGCCTGCTCGACGCCTGCGGCGGCACGCCGCTGGTCGGCCTGCCCCGGCTCTCCCCGACGGTGCCCGACGGCGCGCCGCCGGTGCGGCTCTGGGCGAAGCTGGAGGACCGGAACCCGACCGGCAGCATCAAGGACCGCGCGGCCCTGTTCATGGTGCGGGCGGCCGAGGAGGCCGGCCGGCTGCGCGCGGGCGACACCATCCTGGAGCCGACCAGCGGCAACACCGGGATCTCGCTGGCCATGGTGGCGAAGCTGCGCGGCTACCGGCTGGTCTGCGTGATGCCGGAGAACGTCTCCACCGAGCGGGTGCAGCTGCTCCGGATGTACGGTGCCGAGATCATCTTCTCGCCGGCCGCCGGCGGCTCGAACCAGGCCGTCGCGACCGCGAAGCAGATCGCCGCCGAGCACCCGGACTGGGTGATGCTCTACCAGTACGGCAACGAGGCGAACGCCCGGGCGCACTACGAGACGACCGGGCCGGAGCTGTTGCACGACCTGCCGAGCGTCACCCACTTCGTGGCCGGGCTGGGCACCACCGGCACGCTGATGGGCACCGGACGCTACCTGCGCGAGAAGGTCGACGGCATCCAGATCGTGGCGGCCGAGCCGAGGTACGGGGAGCTGGTCTACGGCCTGCGCAACATCGACGAGGGCTACGTGCCCGAGTTGTACGACGCCGGGGTGCTGTCCCGCCGCTTCTCGGTGGGCACCCGGGACGCGGTGCTGCGCACCCGGCAGCTCGTCGAGGTGGAGGGGATCTTCGCCGGCTTCTCCACCGGCGCGATCCTGCACGCCGCGCTGGCCGTGGCGCACGAGGCGGTCCGCGACGGCCGCCGCGCCGACGTGGCGTTCGTGGTCTGCGACGGCGGCTGGAAATACCTGTCCACCGGGGCGTACGGCGGCACGCTCGCGGACGCCGAGGACGCGCTCGACGGTCAACTCTGGGCCTGACGGCCCACGGTGGTCCGGCCGGTGGGGACGCCCCGCCGGCCGGACCGCCGCGATCTCCCGGATCCGGACGCGTATGGGTGTCACGTTGATGACAACTTCCGGTAGATGATTCTTGCCCGACCGGGCTGCCGCGTAGGCTGCGCAGCGTGGCGAGCGCGTCGGTGGAGATCAACGGCGGGGCGGCTGCCGGTGCGTCGACTACCCAGTGTGAGATCGAGGCAACCGGATGCGACTGACCGTCCTCGGCTGCGCGGGCAGCTTCCCGGGCCCTGAGTCCCCCTGCTCCGCCTACCTGCTCGAGGCGGACGGTTTCCGCCTTCTGATCGACTTCGGTCCGGGGTCACTCTCCACGCTCCAGCGCTACGTCGGGCTGCACTCGCCCGACGCCGTGCTCCTCACCCACCTGCACTGCGACCACATGCTCGACGCGGTGTCGTACGTCGTGGTGCGCCGGTACGCCCCGGACGGTCCCTACCCGCCGCTGCCGATGTACGCGCCCTCCGGCGCGCCGGACCGGCTGGCCGCCGCGTACGGGCAGGAGAACACCACGGTGGAGGACGTCTACCAGTTCTACGGCCTCCAGCCGGGCACGTTCCCGATCGGCCCGTTCACCGCGACCGTCGACCGGATGAACCACCCGATCGAGACGTACGGGGTGCGACTGGAGCACGGCGGCCGGGTGTTCTGCTACTCGTCGGACACCGCGCCCTGCGAGGCGCTGCTGCGCCTGGCCCAGGGCGCCGACGCGTTCCTCTGCGAGGCCAGCTACATGGACGGCGTGGACAATCCTCCCGACCTGCACCTGACCGGCCGGGAGGCCGGCGAGGCGGCCACCAAGGCGGGCGTGGGCCGGCTGCTGCTCACCCACCTCGTGGCGGCCTGGGGCAGCGAGTCGCACACCGTGGAGTCGGCGTCCGGGGCGTACGCCGGGCCGATCGAGGTGGTGCGCGCCGGCGCCGGCTACGACGTCTGACGACGCGGTCCCGGCCGGCGGGCACCGGCAGCCGTCGCGATCGACGCACCGCATAGGGTGCAGGCATGGCACGACCTGACGGGCGGCGGCCCGACCAACTCCGACCGGTGAGCCTGACCCGGGGCTGGAGCACCCATCCGGAGGGCTCGGTGCTCGTCGAGTTCGGCGCGACCCGGGTGCTCTGCACGGCCAGCGTCACCGAGGGGGTGCCCCGCTGGCGCAAGGGTTCCGGGCTGGGCTGGGTGACCGCCGAGTACGCGATGCTGCCGCGGGCCACCAACACCCGCTCCGACCGGGAGAGCGTCCGGGGCAAGATCGGCGGCCGGACGCACGAGATCTCCCGGCTGATCGGCCGCAGCCTGCGCGCCTGCGTCGACCTCAAGGCGCTCGGCGAGAACTCGATCGTGCTCGACTGCGACGTGCTGCAGGCCGACGGCGGCACCCGCACCGCGGCCATCACCGGCGCGTACGTCGCCCTGCACGACGCGGTCACCTGGCTGGCCGAGCGCAAGTCGCTCACCGGCAAGGTGGAGAAGGTGATGCACCGCTCGGTGGCCGCGGTCAGCGTCGGCGTGATCGGCGGCGAGCCGATGCTCGACCTCTGCTACACCGAGGACGTGACCGCCGAGGTGGACATGAACGTGGTCTGCACCGGCACCGGCGACTTCGTCGAGGTCCAGGGGACGGGTGAGGCAGGCGTGTTCGCCCGCGACCAGCTCGACGCGCTGCTCGACCTGGGCGTGGCGGGCTGCCTGGAACTGGCCGACGCGCAGCGGAAGGCGCTCAACCTGTGACCGACAACAAGGTGCTCCTGGCCACCCGCAACCGCAAGAAGCTCGTCGAGTTGCAGCGGATCCTGGACGGCGCGCTCGGCGCCCACCGGGTCGCCCTGATCGGCCTCGACGACGTCGAGGAATATCCGGAGCTGCCGGAGACCGGCCTCACCTTCGGTGAGAACGCGCTGATCAAGGCGCGGGAGGGTTGCCGGCGCACCGGCCTGCCGACCATCGCCGACGACTCCGGCATCGCGGTGGACGCGCTCAACGGCATGCCCGGCGTGTTCAGCGCCCGCTGGTCCGGCCGGCACGGCGACGACCGGGCCAACCTCCAGCTCGTGCTGGAGCAGGTGGCCGACGTGCCGGACGAGCACCGTGGCGCCGCCTTCGTCTGCACGGTGGCGCTGGTGCTGCCCAGCGGCAAGGAACACCTGGTCGACGGCCGGCAGGCCGGTCGGCTGCTGCGCGCGCCGCGCGGCGAGGGCGGCTTCGGCTACGACCCGATCTTCCTGGGCGACGGGCAGGAGCGCACCAACGCCGAGCTGACGCCCGAGGAGAAGGACGCGGTCAGCCACCGCGGCAAGGCGCTGCGGGACCTGGCCAAGCTGGTCGCCAAGGTGCTCCCGCCCGCCGCCTGACCGCCGGCGCGGCGCACCGGTACGACGGCCGCGGGTCCCACCTCCGCTCCTGAACGATCTCAGGAGCGGAGGTACGCGACGACCGCCAGCACGCGCCGGTGGGTGCGGCGGTCGTTGGGGAGCCTGAGCTTCGCGAAAATGCTCGCGACGTGCTTCTCCACCGACCCCTCGGAGATGTGCAGTGCCGCGGCCACCGAGCCGTTCGACTGGCCCTGGGCCATCGCGGCCAACACGTCACGCTCCCGCCGGGTCAGTGCGTCGAGGCTGTCGCGCCGCCGGCTGCGGCCGACCAGTTGGCGCACCACCTCCGGATCCAGTGCGGTGCCACCGGCGGCGACGTCGGTGACCGCACGAAGAAACTCGGCGATGTCGGCGATCCGGTCCTTGAGCAGGTAGCCGACGCCACGCGGGTCGGTGCCGAGCAACTCGTCGAGGTACCGCTCCACCACGTACTGGGAGAGCAGGAGGACGGGCAGCGGATGCTGATGGGAGCGGAGCCGCAGGGCCGCCCGCAGCCCCTCGTCGCTGAAGGTGGGTGGCAGCCGGATGTCCACCACGGCCAGGTCGGGCCGGTGCTCGTGGACGCCCGTCAGCAGGGCCTCGACTCCGTCCACCGCGGCCGCCACCTCGTGCCCCTTGTCCGTCAGCAGCCGGGTGAGACCGTCCCGGAGCAGGACGGAGTCCTCGGCGATCACAATGCGCACGGCAACTCCATCTCGACTCGGGTGGGGCCGCCCACCGGGCTCGACACGGTGATGGTGCCCTCGACGCTGTCGACTCGAGCGGCCACCCCCGCAAGTCCGCCGCCCGCCACCACCGCCGCCCCGCCTCGACCGTCATCCGACACCTCGATCAGCAGCAGGTCGGCCCGCCGCCTGACCCGCACCGAGGCCCGGGTGGCTTCGCTGTGCTTGGTGATGTTGGTCAGCAGTTCCGCCACACAGAAGTAGGCGGTCGCCTCCACTGCCCGATCCGGTCGGTGCGGCACGCGCACGTCCGCCCCGACGGGCACGGGACAGCGGGCGGTGAGCAGCGGCAGTGCCCCCTCCAGGCCCAAATCGTTCAGCACCGCCGGGTAGATCCCGCGCGCCAGGTCACGCAGCTCGACCAGGGCCAGCTTCGCCTCTTCGTGCGCCGCGGCCACCCGGGCTGTCAACTGCGGAGTCGACACGCCGCTCTCGATGTCGTCGCGCGCCCGGCCCAACTCCATCGCGAGCACGACCACCCGGGCCTGTACGCCGTCGTGGAGGTCCCGTTCGATCCGCCGGAGGTGGGAGCCGGACTGCTCGACCGCCCTCGTCCGGCGGCGCTCCGACGCCGCGACCCGCTCGCGTGCCCCGGCGGGCGCCAGCATCCGGCGCAGGCGGATCCGGTCGAGGCCGGCAAGCCCCGCCACCAGCCAGGGCGCCACGAGTACCCCGACCAGTCCGACCGCGCCGACCAGGACCGGATACGGCCAGGTGTCCGGATACCAGTGCCAGCCGCCGATGCGGACCTCGTCGCTGCGGTGCGCCCCGTCGGACGGGACCAGCCGGGCCCAGAGCGGGTATCCCAGCGCGCTGAGCGACAGCAGCCACCACATCCCCACGAGGTACGCCTGTGCGATGCCGACCGGCACGGCCACCAGCGAGTGCAGCAGGCAGCGCCATCCGACGGGGTCGGTCAGCGCGTCGCGTACCCAGCCGAGCGAGCCGGGATGTCGACGGATCCGGGGCGGGGCGGGTGGCAACCGGAACCTGAGCAACCGGCGTGCCCGGGCGCGTTCCAGCGTGCCCACCGAGCGGGCCGCCGTGACGACGCAACCCAGCAGCGCCAGCCCCACCACAGTGACACTTGCCAGGGTGGCGTACACGGTCAGGACCACAAGGAGCAACGCGACCGCCGACATCCCGGCCCCCAGGAGCAGGTGCAGCGTCTCCCGCCAGGGGCGGGCGCGCAGCGGCGCCCGCAGGACAGTCCTCGCGGCGTTCATGCCGCCGGCCGTCCGCGCCGGGTGGCGATGAGGTAGCCGGTGAAGAGCAGCGCCGAGATCGTCAGATAGATCAGTTCCGCCGCGCCACCAGGGCCCAGCCCTGCCGACGGCGCAGATGTTCGGATGTGGATGAGGGCGTCGCCGTAGTCCGCGCCGACGTCCGTGTCGAGGGAGAAGACCGAGTCCATGGTCCAGTTCCAGGTGGTGTGGAAGCCAATGGCCAGCCAGAGCGCGCCGGTGGTGAGGCGGGTCAGCACGAAGAATCCGGCCATCAGGGTGAGATCGGCCAGGAGAACCAGGGTGAACAGCGGTCTCGACAGGTCGGAGACGTGTAGCACGGCGAAGATGACGCTCGAGATGATCGCTGCGCCGCGCATCGACCAGCCGTCGGCGAGCGTTTGCAGGACGTACCCCCGGAATGCGACCTCCTGCACCACCGCGCTCGTGGCGAGGAGGTAGAAGCCCGCCGCCAGCAGCCCGACCGCGCCGACCAGCCCGCGCTCGGCGGCCTCGGTCCCGCTGATCTCCGCCCAGCCCGCCGCCCACATGACTGAGAAGAACGCCAGCACGGCAAGCGCTCCGCCCGACAGGCCGACCAGCAGGTGGCGCAGGCGGAACCCGGTCAAGCCGAGGTCGCACCAGGACCGGCGGTCGACGTGCCGGCGGAACAGGTAGGTGACGGCGAGCACGAGGACGAGGACACCGGTGTGCGCGGCGAGATTCGCGCCCGGCGACCGTTGCCCCCACACACCGAGCGGCGCAGCGGTCGCCAGCACCACCGCCAGGTATGCCGGGACCCGCCACCACGACCGTAGTCGGTGGTCGGGGCCCAGCAGGACGCGGCGCACGGCGCCCGTTCGTTGTCTCGAATGCGTCGGTGCCGTGGTTGCCATTCCGGTTCTCCCGTGGCTTGTGCCTGCGTCGTCGATGACGCTATGAGCACCGGCCCGGGGAAGACATGCGGCTGGCCTCCCACCTTTCCGGGGGGCTGTCCCCCAGGCTCAGCCGAGCGGGCCGATCTCGCGCTCGATGGCGGCGCGTAGCTCGGCCCCGCCGACGACGGCCCGCGCGGCCTCCATCAGGGGGGCGAGGAACACGTCCGGCCCCGGCTCGCCGATCGTGTCGCCCAGCGCGTCCAGCGCGGCCCGGCCCGCCGGGGACGGCTCCAGCGGCGCCCGCAGTTGGAGCCCGCGTACGGCCGCCAGCAGCTCCACCGCGAGCAGGCTGGTCAGGTTGTCCAGCACCGTGCGCAGCTTCTTGGTGGCCGCCCAGCCCATCGAGACGTGGTCCTCCTGCATGCCGCTGGTGGGCAGCGAGTCGACCGAGGCGGGCGCGGCCAGCCGGCGGTTCTCCGCGACGATGCCGGCGGCGGTGTACTGGGCGATCATCAGCCCGGAGTTCACCCCGGCGTCGGGGGAGAGGAACGCGGGCAGGTCCCGGTTGCGGGCCACGTCGAGCAGCCGGTCCACCCGCCGTTCGGCGATCGCGCCCACCTCGGCGGCGGCGATGGCCAGGTAGTCGGCGGCGAAGCCGAGCGGCGCGCCGTGGAAGTTACCTGTCGACTCGACCCGCCCGTCCGGCAGCACCACCGGGTTGTCCACCACCGACAGCAGCTCCCGGCCGGCGACCACCTCGACGAAGTCGAGCGTGTCCCGGGCCGCGCCGACCACCTGCGGGGCGCAGCGCATCGAGTACGCGTCCTGCACCGCGTGGGCCAGGTCGTCGCGGTGCGAGTCCATCACCGCCGAGCCCTGGAGCAGCCGGTGGATGTTCGCGGCCGAGGCGGCCTGACCGGGGTGCGGGCGGATGGCGTGCAGCTCGGGCAGGAACGGCCGCTCGGAGCCGAGCATCGCCTCGATGGCCAGCGCGGCGGTGACGTCGGCCATGGCGAACAGGTGCCGGGCGTCCGACACGGCCAGCAGCAGCATGCCGAGCATGCCGTCGGTGCCGTTGATCAGTGCCAGCCCTTCCTTGGCGGCCAGCTCGACCGGGGCCAGCCCGACCCGGCGCAGCGCCTCGGCGGCGTCGAGTCGTTCCCCGGCCGGGCCGAGCACCCAGCCCTCGCCGAGCAGCGCCAGCGCGCAGTGCGCCAGCGGCGCCAGGTCGCCGGAGGCGCCCAGCGAGCCGTGTTCCGGCACCCACGGGGTGATCTCGTGGTTGAGCAGGTCCACCAGGCCCTCGGCGACCAGCGGGCGGACGCCGGAGCGGCCGAGCGCGAGCGAGCGGACCCGCAGCAGCATCATGGCCCGCACCACCTCACGGGGCATCGGCGCGCCCACCCCGGCCGCGTGCGAGCGGATCAGCGCGTGTTGCAGCTCGGCCCGCCGTTCGGGCGCGACGAACGTGTTGGCGAGCGCCCCGAAGCCGGTGGAGACGCCGTACACCGGGCGGCCGGCGGCCTCGATGCCGTCCACGATGGACCGGCTGGTGGCCATCGCCTCGGTGGCGGCGGGGTCGAGCACGACCTTGGCGGTGCCGCGGGCGACCGCGAGCACGTCGGCGGGGGAGACCCCGGTGGACAGGATGGTGACGGTGGTCATCGTGGCACTCCGTTGTGCAGAACCTGGCGGATCAGTGGCACCCCCGGCCGGTAGGCCAGGTGAAGGTAGGTCGGGGCGTCGAGGATGACCAGGTCGGCCCGGGACCCGGGGGTCAGCCGGCCGACGTCGGTGCGGCGCAGCGCCGCCGCCCCGCCGGCGGTCGCGGCCCACACCGCCTCCGCCGGGGTCATCCGCATCTCGCGTACGGCGAGCGCGACGCAGAACGGCATCGACGAGGTGTACGACGAGCCGGGGTTGCAGTCGGTGGCCAGCGCCACGGTGACGCCCGCGTCGAGCAGCCGACGGGCGTCCGGGTACGGCGACCGGGTGGAGAACTCGGCCCCGGGCAGCAGCGTGGCGACCGTGTTGGTCGGCGGCCCGGAGAGCCACTCGGTGGTCGTCGAGCCGGCGAGCGCGTCCACGTCGGCGTCGGACAGGTGGGTGCAGTGGTCCACGCTGGCCGCGCCCAGTTCCACCCCGAGCTGGACGCCCGGGCCGGGACCGAGCTGATTGGCGTGCACCCGGACACCCAACCCGGCGGCCTGACCGCAGGCGAGGATCGCCCGGGCGTGGTCCACGTCGAACGCGCCGCGCTCGCAGAACACGTCGACCCAGCGGGCGTACGGCGCGGCGGCGGCCAGCATCGGCCCGCAGACCAGGCCCACGTAGTCGTCCGGGCGGTCGGCGTACTCGGCCGGGACCACGTGCGCGCCGAGGAACGTGGTGTCCTCGGTGAACTCGGCGGCGATCCGCAGCGAGCGGGCCTCGTCGGCGACGGTCAGGCCGTACCCGCTCTTGATCTCGACCGTGGTGGTGCCCTGCCGCAGCATCTCCGCCCGCAGCCGGCGCACGGCGGCGCGCAGGTCGTCGTCGGAGGCGGCGCGGGTGGCGCCCACGGTGGTCCGGATGCCGCCGCCGGTGTAGGGCTCGCCGGCCATCCGGGCGGCGAACTCGGCGGCCCGGTCACCGGCGAAGACCAGGTGGGCGTGGCTGTCCACGAAGCCGGGCAGGACGGCCGCGCCGCCGGCGTCGATCCGCCGGTCGGCGGCGGGCGGGTAGCGGGCCGGACCGACCCAGGCCACCTGCCCGTCCTCGATCAGCAGGGCGGCGTCGCGGCGGACGCCCAGCGGGTCGCCACCCCGACCGTCGTTGGTGACCAGCTCGCCGATGTTGTCGACGAGCAGGCTGCCGATCATGAGGTCACCGTCGCGATCGAGTCCCGCAGCTCGGTGGGGACATCGACGGTCAGGTGCCGGCCGTCGGCCACCACGGTCCGGCCGTCGACCACCACCTGCGTCACGTCGGCGGCGGTGGCCGCGAAGAACGCGCCGACCGGCGGCACCCCGGCGGTGCGGGCGCTGTCCAGCCCTACCGTCACCAGGTCGGCCCGGTCGCCGACGGCGAGCCGGCCGGCGTCACCCCAGCCGAGCGCCGCGTGCCCGGTGACGGTGGCGGCGGCGAGCAGTTCGGCGGCGGTGAAGTGCCCCCGCCTGCGGGTACGCAGCCGCTCGTCCAGTTCCACCGCGCGGGCCTCCTCGAACAGGTCCACCACGGCGTGGCTGTCGCTGCCCAGGCTGAGCGGGCTGCCCGCCTCGGCGATCCGCCGGGCCGGGCCGATCCCGTCGGCCAGGTCCCGTTCGGTGGTGGGGCAGAGGCAGACCCCGGTGCCGCTGTCGCCGAGCAGCGCGACATCGGCGGCGGTCGGATGGGTGGCGTGCACGGCGGTGGTGTGCCGGCCGAGCACGCCGTGGTCGGCCAGCAGCCGGGTCGGGGTGCAACCGTGCACGGCCCGGCAGGCGTCGTTCTCGGCCGGCTGCTCGGAGAGGTGCGCGTGCAGCGGCAGCCCGTGCCGGTCGGCCCAGCCGGCCACGGTGGCGAGCTGCTCGGCCGGCACCGCGCGCACCGAGTGCACGGCCGCGCCGAGCCGGACGTGCCCGTCGGTCGGGCGGAACGCGTCGACCCGCTCCGCCCAGCGCAGCGCGTCGCCGTCGCCGAACCGGCGCTGCGGCCCGACGAGCTCCGCGCCGTCCACGCCCGCGGTCAGGTACGCGGCGTCCAGCAGGGTGAGCCGTACCCCGGCGTGCGCGGCGGCCTCCACCAGCGCGGCCGACATCGCGTTCGGATCGTCGTACGGGGTGCCGCCGGGACCGTGGTGCAGGTAGTGGAACTCGCCCACGCAGGTGATGCCGGCGAGCGCCATCTCCGCGTACGCGGCCCGGGCCAGCGCCAGGTAGGAATCGGGGTCGAGGCGGGCGGCCACCGCGTACATCAGGTCCCGCCAGGACCAGAAGTCGCCGCGACCGTCATGGGTGCGCCCGCGCAGCGCCCGGTGGAACGCGTGCGAGTGGGCGTTGGCCAGGCCGGGCAGGGTCAGCCCGGGCAGCCGGGTGGCGTCGCCGAGCACCTCCACCCCGGCCGCCGGCGGCCCGCCGCCGGTCAGCGGCGTGACCGCGGTGAGCCGGCCGTCCGTCGCCTCGATCAGCACGTCCGGGGTGGGCTCGGCGTGCTCCGGCAGCCAGGCGTACTCGGCCAGCCAGCGGGTCATCGGCATGCCAGCTCCTCCAGGACCCGGGCCAGGGCGGCCACCCCGGCCGCGCAGTCGGCGTCGGTGGCGGACTCGGCCGGGGAGTGCGACACCCCGGTCGGGTTGCGCACGAACAGCATCGCGGTGGGCAGGTGCGCCGCCAGCACCCCGGCGTCGTGGCCGGCGCCGGTCGGCAGCACCGGCGCGTCGAGCAGCGTGGCCAGTCGCCGCGCCAGACCGCCGTCGAACGCGACGAGCGGGGTCGCCGACTCCTGCGTGCAGGTCAGCCCGGTGCCGTCCCGGCCGGCCCGCTCGGTGGCCTTGGCGCGTACCGCCTCGACCAGACCGTACAGCGTGTCCGCCTCGGCCGCCCGCGCGTCCAGCCAGCCGGTGACCCGGGCCGGGATCGCGTTTGTGGCGTTCGGCTCGACCGACACCCGGCCCACGGTGGCGTGCGCGTCGCGCAGCCGGGCCTCCTTGTTCGCCGCGAGCACGGTGAACGCGTAGGTGAGCATCGGGTCGCGGCGGTCGGCCATCCGGGTCGTACCGGCGTGGTTGCCCTCGCCGGTGAAGTCGAACCGCCACCGGCCGTGCGGCCAGATCGCGGACGCCACCGCGACCGGCGCGTCCAGGTCGACGAGCGCGCGGCCCTGCTCGACGTGCAGTTCCACGAACGCCGCGAAGCGGCCGAGCAGCGCCGGGTCGGCGCCCGCCGGCCGCTCGCCCAGCGCGCCGGCGAACGTCACCCCGGCCTGGTCGCGCAGCCCGGCCGCGCGCTCGGTGTCGATCTCGCCGGTGAGCAGCCGCGACCCCAGGCAGGGTACGCCGAACCGCGCGCCCTCCTCCTCCACGAACGCGGCCACCACGACGGGCCGCTCCGGAGTGGTTCCGGCGGCCCGCAGCTCGTCCACGGCGAGGAACGCGCTGACGATGCCGAGCGGCCCGTCGTACGTCCCGCCGTGCGGCACCGAGTCGAAGTGGCTGCCGGTGAGCACCGCGTCGCCGGCCGCCGGGTCACCCCACCAGGCGAACAGGTTGCCGTTGCCGTCCTCGGACACCGGCATGCCCCGCCGGTCGGCCTGGTTCCGGAACCACTCCCGCAGTCGCAGCTCCGGCTCGGTCAGCGCGTACCGCAGGTAGCCGCCGCTGCCGGGGTCGCGCCCGACCGGCGCGATCTCGTCCCACAGCTCCCGGAACCTGTCAGGAAGGGGCCCTTCCGCTACCGAATGCGTCAACAAGGGGCCCCTCCTCAACCTTCGGTCATCGGGACGCGGACGCCGGTGCGGTCGGCGACCTCGCGGGCGTCGTCGTAGCCGGCGTCGACGTGCCGGATCACGCCCATCGCCGGGTCGTTGGTGAGCACCCGCTCGATCTTCTGCCCGGCCAGCGCGGTGCCGTCGGCGACGCAGACCTGGCCGGCGTGGATGGAGCGGCCGATGCCCACCCCGCCGCCGTGGTGGATGGACACCCAGGACGCCCCGCTGGCGGTGTTGACAAGCGCGTTGAGCAGCGGCCAGTCGGCGATCGCGTCGGAGCCGTCGGCCATCGCCTCGGTCTCCCGGTAGGGGCTGGCCACGCTGCCGCAGTCCAGGTGGTCGCGGCCGATCACCACCGGCGCGCTCAGCTCCCCGGAGGCGACCATCTCGTTGAACCGCACGCCCGCCCGGTCCCGCTCGCCGTAGCCGAGCCAGCAGATCCGGGCCGGCAGGCCCTGGAACGCGACCCGCTCGCCGGCCATCCGCATCCACCGCGCGAGCGACTCGTTCTCCGGGAACAGGTCGAGGATCGCCCGGTCGGTGGCGGCGATGTCGCGCGGGTCGCCGGAGAGCGCGGCCCAGCGGAACGGGCCCTTGCCCTCGCAGAACAGCGGCCGGATGTACGCCGGCACGAAGCCGGGGAAGTCGAACGCCCGCTCGTACCCGCCGAGCTTCGCCTCGCCCCGGATCGAGTTGCCGTAGTCGAAGACCTCCGCGCCCGCGTCGAGGAACCCGACCATCGCCTCCACGTGCTTCGCCATCGACGCCCGCGCCCGGTCGGTGAACTCGGCCGGCTTCGCCGCCGCGTAGTCCCGCGCGTCCGCCACGTCCACCCCCTCGGGCAGATACGACAGCGGGTCGTGCGCGCTGGTCTGGTCGGTGACCACGTCGATCGCCACGCCCCGGCGCAGCAGCTCGGGGAAGACGGTGGCGGCGTTGCCGACCACGCCGACGCTCACCGCCCGCCGGTCCCGCTTCGCGGCCAGCGCGCGCTCGACCGCGTCGTCGAGCGAGTCGGCGATCTCGTCGAGGTAGCGGTCGTGCGCCCGCCGTTCCAGCCGGGTGCGGTCCACGTCCACGACCAGGCAGACACCGCCGTTCATGGTGACCGCGAGCGGCTGCGCGCCGCCCATCCCGCCGCAGCCGGCGGTGAGCGTCAGCGTCCCGGCCAGGGACCCGCCGAACCGCTTCGCGGCGACCGCGGCGAACGTCTCGTACGTGCCCTGGAGGATGCCCTGGGTGCCGATGTAGATCCAGGAACCGGCGGTCATCTGCCCGTACATGGTCAGGCCCAGCGACTCCAACCGGCGGAACTCGGGCCAGGTGGCCCAGTCGCCGACCAGGTTGGAGTTGGCCAGCAGCACCCGGGGCGCCCACTCGTGGGTGCGCATCACCCCGACCGGTCGGCCGGACTGCACCAGCATGGTCTCGTCCTCGCGCAGCTCGGTGAGCGTGCGCACCAGCGCGTGGTAGGACGGCCAGTCCCGGGCCGCCTTCCCGGTGCCGCCGTAGACCACCAGGTCCTCGGAGCGCTCGGCCACCTCCGGGTCGAGATTGTTCATCAGCATCCGCAGGGCGGCCTCCTGCGGCCACCCCTTGGCGGTGCGTACGGTGCCGCGGGCGGCGCGGACGGGCTGGTGCATCTCGTACTCCTCTCAGCCGAGGAACAACTGGCGGCGGGCGGCGGACGACTCGAACGCCTCGAGCCGGGTCTGGGTCTCGGTCGGGGTGGCGTCGCAGATCGCCTGGAGTACCACCATGGCCAGGGTCATCGGGGCGGTGTGCAGGTCGAAGACCAGGTCGGTGCCGACGGCGGCGGGGAGCACCACCTCGGCGTGGTCGGTGGCCGGGCTCACCGGGGAGTCGGTGATCGCCACGACCGTGAGCCCGGCGTCGCGGGCCTCGCGCAGCGCGTCCAGGGTCTCCCGGGGGTAGCGCGGCAGCACGAACGCGAGCAGCGCGGTGGCGCCGGCCGCGGCCGCCTGGTCGATCCGGTCGGCGAGCAGGCTGCCGCCGTGGTCGAGGACGCGTACGTCGGGGTGGACCTTCGCGGCGAAGTACGCGAAGTAGGCGGCCAGCGGCGCGGCGGCGCGCAGCCCGAGCACCGGCAGCGGGCGGCTGGCGGCGAGCAGTGTGCCCACCTCGGCGATCCGGCCGGCGTCGGCGAGCTGCCCGGCGAGCCGGTTCAGGTTGTCCATCTCGGTGCGCACGGCCCGTTGCAGGGAGTTCCCGGCGTCGGTGGGGTCGGTGCCCGCGGTGGTGGTCAGCTCCCGCAGGCGGCGGCGCAGCGCGGGGTAGCCGTCGTGCCCGAGCGCCATGGCGAACCGGGTCACCGACGGCTGGCTGACGCCGGCCAGCTCGGCCACCTCCGCGGCGGACAGATAGGCGACCGCGCCACTGTGTCGCACCAGGCAGTGCGCGATCCGGCGTTGGGTGGGGGTGAGCCGGACGCCGTGCAGCAGGTCGAGCAGGCGATCGGCGCCGGCCGCGCTGCCTTCATTCATGGCGAGACTCTATGCATGAAAACTTTCAGAGCACAACCGTCGCCGCCGCCACACCTGGATCATCTATGGCGTCATTCGTGACATAGATCACACCACCCTCTTGAGGGTGACTGTGCGTGATGCGAGCAGACCGGCGTGTGTAAAGCATTTAAATTAATCTATTTATTCGTCCTGCCGATCAGCGCAGTCTTTTGAGCGGGGCAGCGGCGGTGCCGGGTCCCTCTTTATCGTCCGTGCCACTGCTTCTGGCGGGGATGAGGTGTGACGGTGAGACATCGACAGCATCGTGGCTTAGCGGGATGGTTGGCGGCCTCCATGGCCATCACCGCTATTGCGGTACCTGGACCGGGCCGTGCCACGGCCGCACCGGCGTGCACCGGCGAGACGAGCTCCGAAGCGGGGGCATTGGCGCTGGCCGCTTCTTGCGGTGCGCCGGTGGTGGTGGATGGCACGCGTACGGAGCTGGCGCAGGTGGTCGCGCAGCCCGACGGCCGCCTACGGTACGAGGCGGCCGTGGTCCCGCAGCGCACCCGCAAGGCGGGACGCTGGGCTGACGTCGACCTCGATCTCGCTCGTGACGGCGACGGATCCTGGCGACCGGCGACGTCAGTGGCTGACGTGAGCTTCTCAGGCGGTGGTGCGGGTCCGATGGTGACCCTGCGTCGCAGTGGCAAGAGCATGACCATGTCGTGGCTGGGCAAGCCGCTGCCGATGCCGACCATTTCGGGCGATTCGGCCACCTACGTCGATGTGCTCCCCGACGTGGACTTGGTGGTTCGGGCCACGCCGACGGGCTTCACCCACGCGCTGGTGCTCAAGTCGGCGAAGGCGGCGGCGGACCCGGCGGTGCGCGAAGTGCGGTTCGGTCTCGGTGGTGACGTCGCCGTGAGTGCCGGCCCGGACGGACGCCTCCGCGCGACGGCCGGTGCCAGCGTGCTCGCCGCGTCGGAGTCGGCCGTCATGTGGGACTCGCGGCTCAACGCGGGAAGCGCTCGGCCGGCTACCCTTCGCGCAGGGGAGGCGGCGTCCCGCTCCACCGCCGCAGCCGCCGGTGAGGCGGCCCGGGTCGCTCCGGTGGCGGTCGGGCTCTCGGGCCGCGACCTCGTGCTGCGCCCGGACGCCAAACTGTTGAGCGCGCCGGATACCGTGTTCCCCCTCTTCGTGGACCCGGCCTGGTCGGTCTACAAGGCGAAGTGGGCGTACGCCACCAACAACGGTTCCTCCAACACCGACTACTCGATCGCACGGGTGGGGCTGAACCCCGACACCGGTGCGCTCTACCGATCGTTCTTCGAGTTCTCCACGACAGCCAACGGGGTGTCGCTGAAGGGCAAGCACATCGAGTCGGCGTACGTGCAGATGAAGCTGGACCACTCGTGGTCGTGCGGCAACACGGTCGCCTCCATGTACCTGACGCCCGCGATCAACGCGACGATGAAGGCCAGTTGGTCGAGCATGGGTCTGTCCAAGTTCCTGGCCAGCGCGTCCGGGCACGCGAACGAGTCCGGCGGGTGCTCCTCCATCCAACCCGACATGATCATGAACTTCGCCGGTTCGACGGTGACCGGCCAGGTGCAGGCGGCGGCCACCGGCAACTGGAACACGTTCACCGTCGGGTTGACCGCGCGGGCCTCGGACGGCTCTGGGGAATCCACGCAGGACCGCTGGAAGAAGTTCTTCCCGGGCGATGCGAAATTGATCGTCGACTACGATACCAAGCCTGGAGCGCCTAACGGCCTGCAGGCAGCCCAGGTGGCGTGCCCCACCTCCGTCCTGACCATCGGCACGCTGACCCCGACCTTTTCGGCGGTGTTCCCGGACGCCGATCCGGCCGACTCGCTGACGGCGTCGTGGGAGTGGATCGAGGTGCCCGGTGGTGGTATCGGCACCGTCACCGACACCTATCCGGCACGCAAGACTCCGCCGCCGGCCAAGGGCGGCATCAGCCCGAACTCCCGTACAACAAGCGCGGCGGTGTCGGTCGTGAGCGGCAAGACGTACGCGTTTCGCGCGAGAAGCACCGACAAGAGCCCGTACAACATCACCGGCTCCTGGTCTGGGTGGTGCCAGTTCGCCGCGGACACCGCCAGGCCGCCCGTGACGGCCCGGATGGTGACAGTTCCGGCCGGGCCGGGCTTGAAGGGCCGGGTCCGTATCGAATCGATGGCGACCGACGTGACGAAGTTCAGGTATGGCTGGGACGCCGCGACGAAGGAAGTGGCGGCCCAAGGCGCCGGCCCGAAGTACGCCGAAATCGATCTGACCGCGTTGAGCTTTGGCCGGAACGTGCTGTTCGTGAAGGCCATCGACGCGACCTTGAACGAGGGCAACGGATCCGTAGAGTTCACCGTCAGGCACCCGTCGGGGCCCACCGCCAAATGGGGCTTGGAAAGCTACCCCGGCATCAGCCAGGCTGCGGCGTTGGAAGACTGGCGGCCGGCCCCAATCAACTCCCCGCTGACGCCATCTAATGTCGCCTGGTCCAATGATGTACGTATGGTCGGCGGGCAGACCGCAACATTCAACGGCACCTCGTCGTACGCCGAGACCTCTGGTCAACTGATGGATACGTCCCAGTCCTTCAGCGTGGCGGCGTGGGTGCGCTTGACAGACAAGTCGACCGACCGAACAGTCGTGACCAAGGATGCCAGCGGATACGCCTCACTGTATTTCCAGTATCAACAGGGCACCGACCGGTGGCTGGCACAAATGCCGTCGGCGACGTCCGGCACTATTACCTGGTGGAATGCCCGATCCAGTTCGGTACCGCAAATCGGAGTATGGACTCATCTGGCCTGCGCGTACGACGCCACAGAACAGACACTGAAGCTTTATGTGAATGGGACACTCGAATCGACGGTCACCGGCGTCAAAGGTTTCAATGACGCGACCTCACCGTTTTGGGTCGGTAGGTCCGGAATTACGTGGTGGCAGGGGAACATCGCTGACGTGCAGGTGTTCGACCGGGTGCTGGTGTCGGACGATTTCACCGGTCAGCTCGCGACCGAGCCAGGGTCGAGCGGATTCAACGAGCCCGGAATCCTGTCGCCGATTAGGGCCGGCGGCTGGGACTTCGAGGCTGCGGTTTCCTGCTACACCGCTGATATCTCCAACACCTGCGAGGCGCCGGACTCGACCACCGCCTGGGGCCGATGGCTGGCCCTGACGCGGGGTTCCGAGGTCGCTGCGGGCTATGGCGGCGGCCAAGGACTGTGGCTCGACTCCCAGTACTTCCCGGATGATGGCTTCACCGAGGCCACCCGGGAGTACGGGCGTAGTGCCACCAAGGTCGACCCGACCGATAGCGACGGCAACGGAATGACCGAGTGGCGGGACAAGCCGGTGCTGCGAACCGACGATTCGTTCACCATTTCGGCCTGGGTGATGCTGGGGACCGAGGGGATGCGGACTGCCGTCTCGCAGCGGGGTGTGCACGAGAGTGCCGCCTGGTTGAAGTTCGACCCCAACGTCCGCAAGTGGCAGTTCTCCGTCAGTGACGAGGATGTCACGACGACCGCTTTCGCGAGTGTGCGGTCGACGAATGCCGCCGATACGGGCGTGTGGACCCACCTCGCCGGTGTGTATGACGCGGGCCGCAAGGAGATCCGCCTCTACGTCAACGGTCAGCTGGAGGGCACCGGGCCTGTCCCGTTCACGCCGATGCCGTCGAACGGGCCGCTCCTGGTGGGCCATACCTTGTGGCACGACCAGATGATCGACCAATGGATAGGCGGCATCGACAACGTGACCGCCTTCCAAGGCGCGTTGAACGGCGCGGCGGTCTTCTCCCTCTACAGCTCGGAGGTCCCCGCGACCCCCGGCGTGAACACCCTGAACCGTGGCGAGGAGCTCACCGCAGGCCAGTACCTGCGTTCCGACGTCGGCAGCTACCAGCTGCTGATGCAGGACGACGGCAACCTGGTCCTCACCCAGGCCGGTTTCCCGATCTGGGATACCGGCACCTGGGGTAATCCCGGCGCGTACACGGACTTCCAGACCGACGGCAACCTGGTGGTCTACACCGACGCTCGCGTTCCGCTCTGGGACACCAGAACCTGGACGAGCACGGCCAGTCGGCTGGTGCTGCGCAACGACGGCGACCTGGTGCTGCTCGATCCGGGCGGCACCGTCCTGTGGCGCCGCTGATCCGTCCCTAGCTCTTACGCTCCTGCCCGGTCCGGCCGGACCGGGCAGGAGCAGCCCTCGCAGCACCGAACCGATCGGCGGCTGCACTCGAACCTGCCGCTCGTCAGCGGTTGTCGGAGAGGAAGAGCCCATGTGGGCACGGTCTGTGCGCGGCCCTCGGCGGGTGCAGCGCAGCCTTCTCGGTAGGAAACTTCGGCCGATGACCTTGGTCGGCTCCGTGGTGACGTCGATGGTGCTGACCCTGGTGCCCTTTGTGCCGGCGCAGGCGGCCCCGGCCCGTCGGCCGTCGAGGCCACCGGTGGAGAAGTTGGATCACGACGGCGGCCCGGTCGCCGCCGGCCGAGCCTGGACCCAGGACCGGGTGAAGGCCGTTGCCACGCCGGCTCCCCGATGGCCGGCGCCTTCGACCGTCCGGGTGGACCTCGCGGCCACCGGCGTCCGGACGGCCAAGAGTCGTGGTGCGAAGGCGGGGGCGCTTCCGGTGTGGGTGGACCGGGGCGCCGGTGAGCCGGGTCGGCGGCTGGCCCACCTCGACGTCCGGGTGCTGGATCGCGCGAGCCTGCCGGTACGGTGGCGGGACGGGCTGGCGGTGCAGGTGACCGCTGCTCCGGGGTCACCGTCCGGAGCGGCGCGGGTGTCGGTCGACTACGACGCCTTCCGGTACGCCGTCGGCGGGTCGTGGGCGTCGCGGTTGAGACTGTGGCAGGTGCCGGAGTGCGCGCTGACCGACCACTCCGGTCCGGACTGCCGGTCGGTCCCGCTGCATACCACCAACGACGTCGGGGCGGGAGTCGCCACCGCCGAGGTCAACGTCGCCCCTGCGGCGACCGTCGGCTCGGGCTCCGTCCTGATGCTCGCCGCGTCTGCGTCGGGATCGGACGGCGACTTCGGGGCGACCAGCCTCGCCCCGTCCTCGACCTGGTCGAGCGGGGGCAGCGCCGGCGACTTCTCCTGGAACTACCCGTTGCGCATCCCACCGGCGACCGGGCCGGCCCCGACGATCGCGCTGGGTTACTCCTCCTCGTCGGTGGACGGCCGATCGGAAGTCACCAACAACCAGCCGTCGTGGATCGGGGAGGGCTTCGACTACTCCGCGGGTTACATCGAGCGGCGGTACGTGCCCTGTGCGGACGACCTGAAGAACGGTGCGAACAACACCGCGAGCAGCGGCGACCAGTGCTGGCGTTCCGACAACGCCACGATGAGCCTCGCAGGGCACGGCGGTGAGCTGATCTTCCAGGCGGGCAAGGGATGGCACTCCCGCGCCGAGGACGGCTCGAAGATCGAGAAGCTGACCGGCGCCGCCAACAGCGACGCCGGCGATCCCACCTACGGCGACGTCGGCGAATACTGGAAGGTCACCACCACCGACGGCACCCAGTACTTCTTCGGTCTGCACAACCTGCCCGGCCAGGGCACCGGGACGAACTCCACGCTGACCCTGCCGGTTTTCGGCAACCACACCGGGGAGCCGTGCCACAAGTCCACGTTCGCCGGCTCGGACTGCATGCAGGCATGGCGGTGGAATCTCGACTACGTTGTGGACGTGCGCGGCAACACCATGTCGCTCTGGTACGGCAAGGAGACGAACAAGTACGCGCGCAACGCGACCGACTCGAACGTCGTGGGCTACGACCGGGCCGGTTACCTCAAGCGGATCGACTACGGCACGTACGACCGAACCGCCGCGATGCACGGTGTCACGGAGCGGAACACCACCCCGTACGCCCAGGTTGTCTTTGACACCGACATGCGGTGCTTCGCCAACTGCGGCACCGAGGCCGCGCCGGTGAAGGCCAGTTGGAAGGACACGCCGTGGGATCAGGAGTGCAAAGAGACCTCCTGCCCGCAGCAGTACTCGCCCACGTTCTGGACCGCGAAGCGGTTGAAGACGGTCACCACCCGGGTGTGGGACACCACCAAGACGACGCCGGCCTGGCAGAACGTCGAGTCGTGGGCCCTGTCGCACACGTTCTCCGCAACCGCGGACTCCACGCATGAAGGGCTGTGGCTGGACCGGATCGACCACGCCGGGCTGGTCGGCGGCACCGTCAACCTGCCCCCGGTGACGTTCGGGGCGGAGTCGCTGCCGAACCGCGTCTACACAGCGCACGGCACGACCGACAACTGGCTCCGGATCTCCAGCATCGTCACCGAGACCGGTGCCCGTATCAAGGTCGACTACTCCCGGCCCGAGTGCACCGAGGCCATCGTGGACACGCTGGCCCCGCAGTCCAACACGAGGCGCTGCTATCCGGTGAAGGTGCCGGACCCGGCCGATCCGACCGGCCAGCGGCTCGTCACCGAGTGGTGGCACAAGTACCGAGTCGCACACGTGGCCGAGGACGACGTCCAGCTCGCCGGCGGTCACCAGTCGCCGAGCAAGCACACGTGGTACGAGTACGTCGGTGCCCCGGCCTGGCACTTCGACGACGACGACGGCCTGACCAGGCCCGATCGGAAGACCTGGGGGCAGTGGCGCGGCTACGCGCAGGTGAAGACGCGCGTCGGTGACGACGGCAGGCCGCAAACGTTGGCGGTCACCACCTTCATGCGCGGGATGCACGGCGACAAGCTCAGCCCCAGCGGCGGCACCCGCAACGTCACGGTGCCGGCGTCGCTGGGCACGGAGACCGTCTACGACGAGGACCAGTTCGCCGGGCAGATCCGCGAGCAGGTCGTTTACAACGGCGTCGAGACCAAGCCGGTGTCGAAAACGGTGAACGTGCCGTGGCGGTCGAACCCCACCGCGAGCCGCACCATCAACGGCGACCTGGTGGAGGCGCGGTTCGTCAACACGCAGGCCACCTACGCCGCCACCGCGCTGGGCGTGGACGGATCCCGGGGGTGGCGAACCTCGGGTGGCCGGACCAGCTACGACCAGACGTACGGCACGCTCAACTGGTCGCAGGACGAGGGCAACACCGCGGTGACCGGCGACGAGAAGTGCATCACCTACACCTACAACCGCAACCTTGCCAAGAACCTCACCCAGCTGGTCAAGCAGACCACCACGACGGCCCTGGCCTGCGGCAAGAGTCCCACCTCCGTGGACGACGTCATCTCCGACGCGCGGACCTACTACGACGGCGCCACCAGCGTCGACACGGCCCCGGCCTTCGGCGCCACCACCCGGACCGAGCAGCTCAAGGACTGGGCCCCCGGCACCGGCACGGTCTGGCAGACGACTTCTCAGGCCAGCTATGACCCGGCTGGGCGCCAGCGCACCTCGACCGACATCAAGGGCAACATCATCACGACCGCGTACACCCCGTCACTGGGTGGGCCGGTCACCCAGGTGACCTCCACCAACCAGCTGAACTGGCAGACCGTTGAGGTGACGAACCCGTACTGGGGCTCCACCACCAAGGCCACCGATCCGAACGGCAAGATCACTTCCGAGGTGGAATACGACGCCCTCGGTCGGGTCGCCAAGGTGTGGGCGCAGGGCTGGGCCCGGGCGGCCAACCCGGCGCAGCCGTCGGCCGAGTACACCTACAACTTCGCGTCAGGCCGGGATAACTATCCCTACGTCACGTCGCGGAGCCTGAACCCGGACGGCAACTACCTGACCTCGTACCAGATTCTCGACGGCCTGCTCCGGCCGCGTCAGACCCAGTCGTTGTCCCAGGGTGGCAGTGGCGACCGCGTGGTCACCGACACCATCTACGACGAGTACGGCCGCGCGGCGGCGAACTACGGGGCACACGCGGAAACCGGCGCACCGTCCGGCGCGCTGTGGTGGGAGCCGGAGTGGTCGCTGCCGGCGGTGTCCAAGGTCGTTTTCGACCAGGCGTCCCGGCCGACGAACGGGATCCTCCTGGCCGGTGACGACGTCACGAACCTGGTGGAGAAGTGGCGCACGGTCACCAGCTATGAAGGCGACCTGACCAAGGTCACCCCGCCGGAGGGTGGCACGCCGACCACCACGGTCACCGACGTCGAGGGACGCACCGTCGCCCTGCGGCAGCACACCACGCCTGCCGGCGTCAACGACGCCTACCTGGAAACCACCTACGCCTTCGACCGCAAGGGTCAGCCGATCAGGACTGTTGACTCAGCCGGCAACCGGTGGACTAACGAGTACGACGTCAGAGGCCGGGTCTGGCGTACGACGGATCCGGACAAGGGCACCACCACCAGCACCTTCAACGATGACGACAGCCTGCAGACGACGGTCGACGCCCGCGGCGAGGCCCTGTGGTTCGGCTACGACCAGTTGGGCCGGAAGACCCAGCTCCGCGACGACTCGGCGACCGGACGGCTGCGCGCCGAGTGGAAGTACGACACGCTCTACAGCGGCCAGGGCGGATGGCGCGGGCAACAGACCCAGAGCATCCGCTACGAGTACGACCAGACCGGCACGGCGAGCGCCTACAAGTGGCAGGTCCGTGGCTTCAACGATCGATACCAGCCCACCGGCGCCAACTGGGTGATTCCGCCGGTGGAGACCGGGCTCGACGCGACCTACGTCTACGCCTACGGCTACTCACAGTTCACCGGCGCGCCCACATCGATCTCGTATCCCGCGGGCGGCGGGCTAGTCACCGAGCAGTTGACCACCGACTACGACGCCACCACCGGCATGCCGACCCGCCTGGACACCAGCCTGACCGGTTTCGTGGGCACCATGGCCACCGCCACCTTCACCGCCTACGGCGAGCGCAAGGGATCAATCTACAAGGTTCCGGGCAGCGCTGACTTCACCCAGGACATCATCTACCGCGACGAAGCCACGCGCCGGATAGACCGGGTCACCGTGAAACGGTCGACGATCGCCGGCAGCGTCTCGGACCGCAGATACTCTTACAAGGCGGCCGGCAACATCGAGTGGATCACCGATACCCCTGAGGTCGGCCAGGCGGATGTCCAGTGTTTCCGCGACGACGCCCTCGGCCGGCTGAAGACCGCATGGACGCCGAAGACGGGGGTCAGCTGCGACCCGGATCCGGTGTTGGCCGACCTGGGCGGCCCGGCCCCCTACTGGCAGGACTGGACGATCGACGACACCGGTAGCCGGCGGGTCGAGACCAGCCACGCCGCCGGTGGGGACACCACGCGCAACTACCTCGTGCCGGACGGCGGCCAAGACGTCATCCGGCCACACGCGGTCACCCAGCTGACCACGACCGTGGCCGGGCAGCCGGCGGTGGTCGCGAAGTACGACTACGACGCCACCGGCAACACCACCTGCCGGCCGTCCGGTGCCACGGCGAACGACTGCGGCCCGGCCCGGACGGGTAGCCAGACCCTCACCTGGGACGCCGAGGGCGAATTGGCTGGTGTCAGCAGCGCCGGGAGCACCATCGAGACCAACATCTACGACGCAGACGGTGGCCGGCTCATTCGCCGGGACACCACCGGGACCACCCTCTATCTGCCCGGACAGGAGATCCGTCGGGAGGGTGGCGTCACCACCGGCACCCGATACTACTCCTTCGCGGGTGTCACCTGCGCCAGTCGCAAGGGTGGATCGGCGGCGACGAATCTGACCTGGCTCTACGACGACCACCAGGGCACCCAGCAGATCGCCGTAAACGCCGGAACCCAGAACGTGACGACCCGTCGCCAGACCCCGTACGGAGGATCGCGGGGCAGTGCCACCCCCTGGGTCAACGGCAAGGGCTTCGTCGGTGGCGACATCGACCCGACCAACCTGTTCAACGTCGGGGCCCGCCAGTACGACCAGGTGCTCGGACGGTTCATCTCGGTCGACCCGGTGATGGACCTGTCGGACCCTCAGCAGTGGAACGCCTATACGTACGCCAATAACGCGCCCGTCACGCTGAGCGACCCCACCGGCCGCAATCCCTTCGACGCGCAGTGGGAGGGTCCGCCGCCGTCGAAGCACTCGCAGCAGAACATGGAGAACGCGTACGGCACCCCGGAGTACAACCGATCCGACCGACCGCCGACGCGCGAGGACATCGTGGCCGGCGAGCAGGCACGCCAGCGTCAGGCGGCCGAAGCGAGGCAGCGTCAGGAGGCCGAGCGCAAGCAACGCGAGTGCCGGGCGAGCTTCTGGTGCCGACACGCTGGCGCGGTCGGGGCGGTGGCCGGCATCGCCGCCGGCGTCATCGTGGGTGGCGTCTGTACAGCGGCCAGCTTCGGTGTCGGGGCCGTCGGCTGCGCGGCGATCGGTGGCTTCGTCGGTGGCGCCGTCGGTTCGCTAGTCACCAACGGCCTCGACGCGGATGAGGAGAGCTGGGGCCAACTAGCCGGCGAGGCATTGGTGGGTGGGCTCGTCGGCGCGGCGCTCGGCGCGGGCGGCGCCCTCCTCGGCGCGGCAGCGTTCGGCGCCGGCGTCGCGGTCACGTCAGGAATGGGACTGAAGGCTGCCGGCCAGATGGCGGTTGGGGGAATGCGCTCCAGTCTCGGTGCTTCGGGAGGAGGCGCCGGAACCGCGGCGGTCGAGTTCGCCGGCAAACGCGGCGGCTTCGGCGCCTACACCGAGGACCTCTCACATGTCACCGGCAAGACTGCGGTCTCCCGTAACCGGGCTATCAATGCCATCATCAAGGAGGACTTCCCGAACCTGCGTCTGACGGCCCAGCCGGAGTACAGTCCCTTCGTGGGATATGGCGTGATGCGTAACGGAGGTGGCACGCAGATCGGCGCAAAGTCCTTCACCCGTAGGAGTCAACTCCGGAACACGATCGTGCACGAGGAACTGCACCACCGGTGGTTCGCCCGTGGCATCAGCGGTCATCATCCTCGGGAGGGCGGCCCGATGTCGGAGAAGTTCTACGGCATCGTCGCGCGCTACGAGGGAATGCGCGGATGGTCATGATCAGTCAAGGCGCGTCGGTGACACTCCCCTGCGGAAACTGTAGTGAACCGTGCCCTCATGATGTAGCCGAGAGGCTGGTGAACGGGCGGCTTCACTGGACGGTGTCGCTGAGCTGCCCGGCGTGCGGAAACGCCACCGAGGAGTTCGGCTGGGACGAGTCACCGGACGTGATCCGCCAGGCACTGATCGACGCGCACGGGCTGTCTCGCATCGTCATCTCGCCTCCGGCACTGAGCGCGTCGACGCTGATGAAGGTGTTGCGACAGGGGCGACAGGACATGTCGCTCACCGATGCCCGGTCGACGGCTCGGCGTCTGGTGGCCGGAGAGATGGTCGGCACCCGGGTCGAGATGGAGTTGTTGGTCGAGCGGCTGCGTGCCGTGGGCGTCCAAGCCGACGTCGAAGCGGTTGATCCGGGCAATCGGCAGTAAGGAGAGACGCGGGCGGGTGCGGGGCGCCCCCGGCCCGCCCCGCACCCGCGATGGCGCCGCTGTGCAGCGCCGTCTGGACCTGGCTCCCCGTCGGTCTCTCGGTCCCTGGAGGCGCTGGGATGGCCACCCATGCGGTGGGGACATTTTCCAGAGCGTGAGTTAAGGTCCGATGGCGTCGGGCAGACACAAAGGTTTCACGTAGGACCGACAGGTGTCGTGGTCGGGCAGCAGGCCGGCCGCCCGGGCCTCGGCGAGGCTCGGCGCCGCCGCGTCCCGGGGGGAACAACTGGCGGCGGGCGGCGGACGACTCGAACGCCTCGAGCCGGGTCTGGGTCTCGGTCGGGGTGGCGTCGCAGATCGCCTGGAGTACCACCATGGCCAGGGTCATCGGGGCGGTGTGCAGGTCGAAGACCAGGTCGGTGCCGACCGCGGCGGGGAGCACCACCTCGGCGTGGTCGGTGGCCGGGCTCACCGGGGAGTCGGTGATCGCCACCACCGTCAGCCCGGCGTCGCGGGCCTCGCGCAGCGCGTCCAGGGTCTCCCGCGGGTAGCGCGGCAGCACGAACGCGAGCAGCGCGGTGGCGCCGGCCGCGGCCGCCTGGTCGATCCGGTCGGCGAGCAGGCTGCCGCCGTGGTCGAGGACGCGTACGTCGGGGTGGACCTTCGCGGCGAAGTACGCGAAGTAGGCGGCCAGCGGCGCGGCGGCGCGCAGCCCGAGCACCGGCAGCGGGCGGCTGGCGGCGAGCAGTGTGCCCACCTCGGCGATCCGGCCGGCGTCGGCGAGCTGCCCGGCGAGCCGGTTCAGGTTGTCCATCTCGGTGCGCACGGCCCGTTGCAGGGAGTTCCCGGCGTCGGCCGGGTCGGTGCCCGCGGTGGTGGTCAGCTCCCGCAGGCGGCGGCGCAGCGCGGGGTAGCCGTCGTGCCCGAGCGCCATGGCGAACCGGGTCACCGACGGCTGGCTGACGCCGGCCAGCTCGGCCACCTCCGCGGCGGACAGATAGGCGACCGCGCCACTGTGTCGCACCAGGCAGTGCGCGATCCGGCGTTGGGTGGGGGTGAGCCGGACGCCGTGCAGCAGGTCGAGCAGGCGATCGGCGCCGGCCGCGCTGCCTTCATTCATGGCGAGACTCTATGCATGAAAACTTTCAGCGCGCAAGAGTGGCCCGACCGCAGGGAGATCCGGCGAGCGCGCTCTCTGTACTATCCGCACGGCGGGTGAGCAGAGGAGTGGGCATGCAGCCGGAAGGTCCGTACAGGTTCACCGAGGTGCTGGGCGAATGCCAGGTCGGCCGGGCCTGGGCCGCGCTCGACGGGCAGGACCGCGCGCTGACCGTGTCGGTCCTCGACGGCGCCGCGGCGGGTGATCAACGCTGGCGGGAGGCCTTCGCCAACGCGGCCACCGTGCTGGCCCAGGCGCCTGGCGGCCACCGCTACGTCAACTCCGACTTCGCCGCCGGACAACCCTGGGTGGCGTACCCGTCCGATGAGGACGGCGCTGCCGAGCGGCTGTTTCGCAGCCTCGGCATGGACTACCAGCGCGTCGCCACCGCCGAGATCCTCCCACCACCACCGCCGGTGTCGGCGCCGCCGTTGCCGGTCTCGTCGCCGCCGCAGTTGCCGTGGAGCCCGCAGCCGTGGGCAATGACTCCCCAGCATCCGGTGTCCGGGGCGCCGGTGTCCTCCGGCGCGCCCGTGTCGCCAGGCATGCCGGTGCCGGCCATTCCGGCCCAGACCGCCGCCCCGGACCCGCTCGTGCCCACCGGCGGACCCCGCATCGCCCCGGTCACCCGCCCGCCGAAGAGCCGTACCGGCCTGTGGATCGGCGGCGTGGTCATGGCCGCCGTGCTGGCCGGCGGCGCGGGGCTGCTCGCCGGCCGGATGCTCGCCGACGGCGGCGAACCGTCCACCCCCGCGGCCAGCGCCTCCCCGGCACTCTACGAGGCCACCCAGCACTCGTTGAACAAGGCGAAGTTCGACGCCTCGCTCATGCCGATCGCCGAGCCGTGGCTCGACGAGGTGGGCGGCTGCGCGATCAACACGGAGAAGAGCGGACCCGGGCTCGCCGACGGAGAGAAGCAGCACGTCTTCTGCCGCTACCTGGGAGCGTCGCTGCACTTCACCGAGTACGAGTCGGCCCAGAAGAAGGAGGCGGCGCGCGCCTTCCGGCAGCAGATGGGCATCATCGGCCGCGCGCTCGCGCCGGGCCTGCGGGAGGCCGGAACGGCCACGGGCGGCGTCAGCGGCGCCCAGGGCAGCTACGTCGAGTACGCCGGCAACGGCCAGGACGGCCGTCCCGTATGTGGCATCTGGTGGGGCCGCGACGACAGCTCCACCGCGATCTACATGGAGACCCCGTGCGGGGCCGGGCTCGGCGGCAACTGGGACGCCCTGCGTGACCTCTGGCAGCGCCACAGCTAACGGACGCGGGCCCCGTTCGGCGGCGGCACCAGGCAGACGTCGCCGCCGAACGTCCCGCCGCCGGTGAGGTCGAAGCGCACCACCCGGGCACCGCTGAACGACCGCTCGGCGACCGCCGCGCCGCCGCTGCCGAGTCGGACGATGACATCGCGGTTCTCCACGTCCGCCCAGTCGGTGGCCTGGAACAACCAGACCCGGGACCGTCCGGGCAGCAGCGTCGACACGGTCTGCTTCGGACACCCGCCGGGCCCAGCCGCGACCACGTAGGCGTCCGCCGTGGGGCCGTACCAGGCCTGGGCGTTCCACGAGACGGTGGTGGCCAGCACCAGGTCGCCGGGTCGGCGCTTGTCGTCCAGGTAGCGCAGCGCCCCGCGGTAGTCGACCGCGTTCGCGCCGCCGCCCTGCGCGAAGGCCCGTGCCGGATGCACCGTGGCCACCACGGCGGTCGCTAGTTGTGGGACCGCGAGCGCGAGCAGGAGCACCAACCCCACCGCCCAGCGGACGCGGGCGGGCAGGCCGGCCCGGCCTGGTGGCGGCGCGACGGCCAGCGCGGCCAGCAGCAGGCACGCCGGCACCGCGTAGAGCGCAAGCCGGCCGTTGAACGGGTAGACCGACACCGCCGCGCCGGCGAGCCCGGCCGCCAGCGGCGTGAGCAGCACCAGCACCGCCACCGGCGAGAGCCGGCGCAGCCCGGCGGCGGCGCCCAGCACCAGCAACGGCACGACGACCCACGCTGACCAGGCCACGAACGGGACGGTGGCCAGCGTGCGGTACGTCGCGCCGAGCCAGGCCACGGTGGCCGGCAGGTCGGTCAGCGAGTGCGCCGGATAGATCGACTTTCCCCGCCAGTACGCGGCCAGCTGCGGATCGGCCAGCCCTGGCGCCAGGAACAGCACGTACACCACGAGCGCCACCACGGCCCAGGCCGCCGCCGGCGCGAGGAACCGGCCCAGCCCTCGCCACCTGCTCGCCCACCGCCGATCGGTGCGGGTCAGCGGGTACGCGCCCAGCAGCACCCCGAGCACGCCGGTGACCGGGATGGACAGCGTGCTGACGAACGCCACGACGGCCGCGACCGACCAGAACAGCGCCGACCCGGCCCAGGTCGGGTCATCCCGCACCAGCAGCAGCGCCAGCCCGACCACGAGCGTGACGCCGAAGGCCTCGGCGCTGTACTGCTTCAGCTCGTTGGAGTAGCCGATCAGGAACGGCGCGACGGCGACCAGCAGCAGCGCCGCCAGCGCGGCCAGCGGCGGCAGGATCCGCCGGCCGAGCCAACCCACGAGCGGCAGCAGCGCCAGGCCGAACAGCAGCGGCACCAGCCGCAGTGCCCGCTCGCCGTCGCCGAACTGCTCGTACGCGAGCCGCTCCAGCCACAGCCAGCCGGGCGGCGCCGACTGGCTGAACGCCAGCGGCTGCAAAAGGTCCAGGTAGCCGCGCTCACGGACGTTGTGGCCCAGGTACAGCTCGTCGCTCCAGAAGCTGCGCGCGTACGCCCACTGCCGGATCCGCAGCGCGGCGCCGAGCGCGACGAGCAGGCCCGCGACCGGCCAGTACGGGGACCGGCTCAGCCGTCCCCACGCGGCGGCGACGGTCGCCGTCGGACCCGTTCGGTGCGCCGCCGACCCCGGCGCCGCCGACGCAGGCGTCATCGAGGGGGAGAAGGCCGGGCGTGTCACGGACACGGCGAGACGGTATCAAGCGTCACCCGCGTCAGCGGCCCCCGCGACCGGCCCCGGTCGTGCCAGGTCATCGGCCGGTCGTGTCCGCACCGGACGGCACCGCGGTGCCGACCAGCGAGGCGGCCCGCTGGTGACGGCGAGCCGGTCGCGGCAGGCCGACCAGGAACTCCGGGAACATGCCGAAGAACGTCCGGGCGCTGCGAAGCTCGAGCGTGTGCGCACGGGACCAGCGCGCCGAGTTCGTCGCCCGGGCCCAGTGGTGGGTCCACCGCACGTCGCCCAGCACCGCCACCGGCAGGTCGCGCCGCCACGCCCGAAGGCCCAACTCGTGGTCCTCGTAGTAGAGGAAGAACCGCTCGTTCCATCCGCCCAACGCGGCGACGTCGACGGTCCGGCCGGCTACGGCCGCGCCCATCACCCAGGCGACGTAGCGGGTATCGCCCGGCGCGGTCACCACCCGGTAGGAGGCGTGCAGCCGGGACAGCGGCCAGACCTTCCGGTTGCCGAGCTTCGCCGTCGCGTACGGGAAGCCGCGCCCGTTGGCCTGCGGGAGGCCGTCGGTGCCGAGCAGTTGCGGCGCGACCAGGCCGCCGTGCCCGTCCAGGTGCCGTGCCAGCGCGTGCAGGCCGTCCGGGCGTACCTCCAGGTCCGGGTTGGCGAACAGCACGTACTCCCCGGCGGCCTCGCGCAACGCGACGTTGTTGGCGCGGGCGAAGCCCACGTTCTCCGGCAGCCGGATCACCCGCGCGCCCAACTCCTCGGCGACCGCCGCCGAATCGTCAGTGGAGGCGTTGTCCACCACCAGCCACTCGTACGGCTTTGGCCCCCGCCAGCAGCGGCGCAACGTCTCCGCCGAGTGGTAGGTGACCGTCACCACGGTCCACGGCTGTGCCGCCATCACGCCCTCCCTACGGTCAGGTAGCCGAGCAGGGAGGCGAACCCGAACCGGCGCCCGGTCCAGCGGCGCCGGGCCGCCGGACCCTCCACCAGCCCGCGCCCGACGCCCCGCAGGAACGGCCGCAGCAGCCCCTGACGCATGCGCCGGGCGGCGAGCGCGAGGTGTGCCAGCGCCAGCACCGGCGCCGCGACCAGCAGCAGCGGCCAGGTGAACGTGCGCGCCGCGACCAGCAACCGGTTGCGGGCCAGCAGGAACGCCCGGAACCCCGGCAACCGGTCGTCGCCGTCCACGCTGTGCCCGCCCGCGTGAGGCAGCACCACGTCCAGCCCGCGCGTGCGAAGGCCGGCGGCGTAGAGCCGGAACGCCAGGTCTGCGTCCTCCCCCCAGGCGAACAGGTGCTCGTCGAAGCCGCCGAAGCGCCGGTACAGCCCGGTGGGGAAGACCGCCGCCCCACCGGACGGGCCGAGTGGGGCGCGGTCGACGGTGGCCGGCCGGTCGATGAACAGCGACACCGGGTTCAGGCCGATGCCCACGTACTCGCCGCCGTGCATGGCCAGGCCGACCGCGATCGGGGCGTCGGGGTCGGCCGCGACGGCGGCGCAGATCCGGGCCAGCGCGTCGTCGGGCAGCCACACGTCCGGGTTCAGCAGCAGCAGGTGGCTGGTGGTGGCCGTCTCCGCGGCCCGGTTGCAGCCGGCCGCGAAACCCGGGTTGGTGTCGTCGGGTAGGTAGGTGTACCGGTCGGCGCCCAGGTTCGCGGCGATCACCTCGGCGCAGCCGTCCGCCGGCCAGTTGTCCGCGAAGACGAACCGGACCGGCAGCTCACCGGCGCTGCGCACCCAGGTCGGCAGCGTCCCGGCCAGCATGCCGACGGACCGGTAGAGGACGGTGACCACGGTGAGCCCGTCGAACGTCGTGGTGGTCATGCCGGACTCCTCGACAGCCGGTGCAGCACCCAGAGGCCGGGCACCAGGCTCAGCCAGGTCGGATAGATCAGCGGATACAGCTCGTAGACGCCGAACAGGGCGAAGTAGACGACGAACGCCCGCGCGAGCTGCCCGGCCGGTGCCCGGGAGAACTCGAACCACCGCTCGGTCGCGCCCACCGCAAGCCCCAACGCGGCCAGGAAGAACACCGCGCCCAGCGGACCGTAGTCGAGCAGCGGGATGGCCACGAACGTGGCGGTGTTCATCAGGTACGGCTGGCTGAGCTGGGACGTCAGCCCGTACAGGTCCGCCTTGCCGACGATCGGTTCGACCCGGGAGCCGAGGAACGTCAGCGAGTAGGTGCCGTACCGGGGCTCCAGGTGTTCCCGCTGCGACCAGACCCGTCCGAACGTCTCGGTGGACGAACTCAGCGACAGGTCGAGCGACCCGGCGCTGCTGGCCAGCGCGTTGCTGCCGTAGCGGGCCCGGAACTCGGTCTCGAACGCGCCGGTGCCGGCCATGGTGCGCTGCCCGCCGAGGAACACCGCGGCGCCGAGCGCCACCGCGCCGATCAGCAGCACCACCGGCGTCCGCGCCGCCAGGAACGACGCCGCCCGGCCCCGGGTACGCCGCACCGACAGCGCCGCGACGAGCGCCGGCGCGATGCCCACCAGCACCGAGTTCTTGCTCGCGCCCAGCGCCGCGCCGACGGTGAAGACCGCGGTGAGCGCGTAGTAGACGGGCAGCGTCGGCCGCCGCCCCGACAACGCCCGCCGCCCCGACAACGCCCGCAGCAGCGACACGGCCATACCGAGCGTCCACGCCTCGGACAGCAGCCCGATGGCCAGGCTCGACTGCTCGCGCAACACCTGCCGGGCCGCGTCCGGATTCTCGGCGAGCAGCGGAGGTACGGTCCCTCGGAAGCGGATCGCCGCGGTCACCACCGCAATGCCCAGCAGCACCGCCAGGTACGTCAGCAGCCGCCGCTCGGACGGCCAGGACAGCTCCGGCCGGGACCGGCCGCCCGTGTCGTCCCGGCTGTCCACCATCCGCCGGCCGATCGCCCAGGCCAGCAGGAAGACGGTCACGTAACCGGCGAGCACCGGCAGCACCCCGCGACCGGCCCAGGAGTCGTACGGGCCGGGCAGCACCCGCACGGCGAGCAGGGCGAGGGTCCAGACGGCGGCACCCGCCGCGAGCGCCCACATCCGGTGCCGGGCGGCGAGCAGCGTGCCCACGGCCAGCGCGAGCGTGACCGCGGTCCCCGCGTCCACCGTCGCCAGCAGAAGGACCACGCCCGACGCGAACGGGATCCCGACCGACCAGACGCGCAGTTCAGCGGGGGTCACGGGCGACCGTCCGGTAGAGGCCCAGCCAGTTGTCCACGCATCCGGCGAACGAGTGCCGAGCCGCGTACTCCCGGGCCAGCTCGCGGCGCCGCTCGTCCCACGCGGCCGGTTCGGTCGCCGCACGCACGGCGGCGGCAAGCGCACGCGGCGTCAGCTCCGCCCGGTAGGCGAGCACCCCGTCACCGGCGGCGGTGACCTCGGCGAGGCCGCCCGCTCCCGAGTGGACCACCGGCACGCCGAGCGACATCGCCTCCAGCGCGCTGCGTCCGAACGCCTCTACCCGCGACGGCACCAGCAGGCAGTGCAGCCGTCGCAGGAAGGGTGCGGCGTCCACCCGGCCGACCAGACGCAGGTTGGCTCGCCCGGCGACCGGCGTGGTGCCGGCGCCGGCGACCAGGAACTCGACCTCCGGCAGCGCCGCCGCGATGTCGGCCAGTAGGTCGGCGCCCTTCTCCCGTTCCAGCCGGCCGAGGAAGCCGACCCGCACCGGGCCGGTCGGCGCGACGCTGTCCGGGCCGGGCGGCTCCGGCCAGATGGCCGGCAGCGGGTTCGGGATCACCCGCACGTCTCGGACCCGTCCGCGTGCCCGCAGCTCGTGGGCCTCGAAGTCGGAGACTGCGACGGTCGTGTGCGGCCGCAGCCGGCGGGACATCAGGTCGGTGCCGATGTTGGCCTGCACCGCGGCCTTGGCGCGCAGCGTCTCCGCCGCGTCGCGGTACTGCCAGAGGCTGTTGTGCAGCGTCACGACCAGCGGGGTGCGGCGGCCCCGCACCCCGAGCCCGGCGCGGGCGTGCATCGCCGCGGAGAGCAGGTGCGCGCTGACCACGTCCGGCCGTACCTCGTCGACGAGCGCGCGGATGCCGCGCGCGTAGGCGAGGTCGACGCGCTTGGCCGCGCCGAGCGGACGCCACGGGACGCCCGCGCCCCGCAATGCCTGCGCGACTTCGTCGTCCGGGGTGGCGGCGACCACGTCGACGCCGCGGGTCGTCAGCGCCGGCAGCATCTCGATGAGGAAACGCTCGGCGCCGCCGAGCTGCCGCCGGCCCGACCCGCCCGTGGTGCAGACGAACAGCACCCTCATCGGACGCCCATACCTTCCAGCGCGCCGCGGGCGATCGCCCGCCGCCCCGCGCCGCCGCCCACCGCCGCGCGGGCGAGCACCCCCAGGGTGTACGCGGAGCAGGCCGCCGTGCCCCGCCACCCGGCCAGCTCGCGGCTGGCTCGGATGAACTCCCGGGTCTGCCGCCGGGCGATCTCCTCGGCCGGCCACCGGCGCTTCGCGCTCGCGTCGTCCTCGTGCGTGACCACGGCCTCCGGCAGGTACGCCAGGCGCAACCCCAATCGCCGCACCGCCCAGCACAGCCGCAGGTCCTCGGAGTAGAAGAAGGATGACTCGTCCACCCCGCCGATCCGGTCCAGCGTCTCCCGCCGGATCGCCACGAACGGCCCCGAGAGCCAGTCGCCGCGCTCGGGCGGAGCCACGATCCGTAGCTTCGGGAAGACGAGGCTGAGCCCGGTGGCGTGCGCCACGCCGGTGCCCACGGTCAGGAACCTGCCGGCGGCCGTCTGGTCCCGGCCGGTCGCGTCGAACACCTTCGGGAACGCCGCGCCCACTGCCGGATCGTCCAGCGCCGTGGTCAGCCGCTCGATCGCGCCCGGACGCACCACTATGTCGTTGTTGGACAGGATCACCCGGGAGCGGGTGCTGTGCCGGACACCCAGGTTCATGCCCTTGGCGTAGCCGAGGTTCGTCTCCGAGCGCACGTACCGGGCCCCGGTCTCGGCGCACATCGCGCGCAGCGCGTCGCTGATCTCGACGGCGCTGCCGTTGTCCACGACGACCGCTTCCGCGCCCGGTGGCAGCGACCTGACACAACCGTCGGTACGCTCGAAGTCTTCCCAGGTCAACACGACGACAGAGACGTCCACGTCAGGCCATCCGATGGGCGAGGAGGTGCGTGGACCGCTGGAGACGCCGCCGGGTGCGCATCGCGTAGACGCCGTAGGCGACCGATGACGCGACCGCTGCGCCCAGCGCGCCGGCCCACGGGATGAGGAGAACGTACAGCACGACCGACACGGACATGGTGATCAGGGCCACTGCGGTGGTGGCCTGCTCACCGGCGCGCTTGAGCAGCGCCGCGCTCCACGTCTTGCCGGCCGACAACGCGAGCGTCCCGGGCAGCAGGAGCAACCCGAAGAGCCAGGCGTCGCGGTAGTCGCGGGCCAGCACGCCGAGAGCCGCCAGACCGACGACGGCGAGCGCCGCGATCGGCAACGCGTCCTTGACCACCTGGCGGCCGTGGTCGCCGATCGCCTCCGGGTCGCGCTCGGCCAGGATCCGCTGCGCCCGCACCACGGCACCGGACTGCGCGAACTCCAGCGCCGCCACCGCCAGCGCGAACACGCCGAGCGCGCCCGCGCCGGCGAACCGGGCCACCAGGACCTGACTCAACCGGTACGTCAGCATCTGCGCGCACACCCCGACGTGCAGGCGGCCCACCGCGAGCAGGTCGGCGCGGTACTCCGGACGCCCCGCCGTCGCCGCCGGAACCGGCCCGAACCGGCGCGCCCAGGTCAGCACCGCCACCCCGAGCACGATCGCGGTGGCGACCTGCACGCCGAGCCAGAGCACGCTCCACAGACCGCCGTCGCGCCGCTGACCCAGCCCGAGCAGCCCGTACCCGCCGACCAGCACCGCGCCGCCGAGTGCCCGAACGGTGTAGACGAACCAGAACCGTTTCAGACGCAGACCGAACGAGGCCGCCGTGTTGAAGACCGTCAGCGCGCAGCCCGCCCCGATGCCCACCGCGTAGGTGCCCAGCCCGGCCAGCGCGATCAGCAGCGCGGCGGCCAGCGCGGTGAGGCCGAGCGACACGGCCAGGATGCCGGCGATCCACACCCGCCCCCGCGACATGATCCATCCGGCCGGGCGGGACAGCAGGAAAGTGTCGACGGACAGGCCGCCGAGCGCCGCCCCCACGGTGGCGCTGACCATGTTCGCGGCGAGTTCCCCCCGCTCGGCCGCCGGCAGCGTCACCGAGACCAGCGCGGCCAGCCCGGTCATGCCCAGGGCGACCAGATAGAGACGCTCGGGGGAGACGATCCGCCGGACCCGGCCTAACACCCGGCGCCGGCCGCGGGCCGGCCACGCGGAATCCACTCGTCTTCCCCCAAGATGCGCGGATGTGTGCGGGCACGACGTGTCCACGCCGCGGGCCTGTTCTACCGGACGGGAGCGACCCTCCGCAATCGACCGATGGGCGGCTGCTCCTTCGGGCGTCCCCACGCCCGGTAGGGTGACGTCTCGTGGACCTCGCCCGCATCCGCGACACGATCGGCCGGCGGTGGCCGATCGTGGTGGCGCTGGCCCTGCTGTGCGGCGCTCTCACCGGGGTCCTGGCCGAGCGCCGCCCTCCGCTCTACCGATCCGGGACCCAGCTGCTCGTCACGTTCGCCGCCGAGAAGTCGGCCGCGCCGCAGCCTCGCCCGGCGCCGGCGGAGGCGGACCTGCTGATGCAGCGGCGGGTGAAGACGTACGCCACCATGATGAACACGCCCCGGCTGACGCGTCCGGTGATCGACTCGCTCGGGCTGCCCTACACCACCGACGACCTGGCCGGCCGCATCGTCGCCTCGTCCGTCGTGGACACGCTCGCCATCGACGTGACGGTCACCGACCGGTCCGCCGGCACCGCGGCGGCGATCGCCGCCGCACTCGCCGCGGAGCTGCAACGCATCGCCCAGCGCGACCTGGCGCCCGCCGGGCTGGGGCTCAAGGCCCACGTCGAGGTGGTCCGGGCCGCCGTGCCGCCGCCGCGCCCGCAGCCGGTGCGGTGGCCGTGGTCCGCCGTCGGGGGCGCGCTCGGCGGGCTCGCCATCGGTGTCGGCGTAGCCCTGGCGCTCGGCTACCGCGGGGTCGGAACACCCGTCGGCGCCGACGTGCGGGCGCTCTGGGCGGCGGCCGCGCGCCGTCGTCGGGGCGGCGCGGGGTCGCCGGGGCCGGGCCCGGCCGCCTCGGACGCGACGGGTGCCGGGCCGGCCGATCGGGAGGCAGCGGCTGCCGACTCGGATGCCCCGGACGCGGCGGTTGCGGGCCCGGCGGCCGAGGACCCGGCCGGTGAGGCCGGTCAGCGTGCGGGTCGCGTGTCCAGCGCCGCGGTGAAGGAGCGGCAGGCGTCGTAGTCGGGCAGCAGGCCCGACGCCCGGGCCTCGGCGAGGCCCGGCGCCGCCGCGTCCCGGGCGGAGAGCAGCGGCGTCGCGGCCGGCCAGTCGATGGCGAGGTCCGCGTCGAGCGGATGCACGGTGTGCTCGGCCGCCGGGCGGTAGGTGGCGGAGCAGAGGTAGCTGAGCGTCGCGTCGTCGGTCAGGGCGCAGAAGCCGTGCCCCAACCCCTCGGCCAGGTAGACGGCCCGCCGGTCGGTGTCGTCCAGGCGTACCGCCTCCCACCGGCCGAAGGTCGGTGAGCCGACCCGCACGTCCACCACCACGTCGAGCACGGCCCCCCGTACGCAGGTCACGTACTTCGCCTGCCCGGGCGGGACGTCGGCGAAGTGGACGCCGCGGACCACGCCACGCGCGGAGACCGAGAGGTTGGCCTGCGCCAGCCGCAGCGGGTGCCCGACCGCCTCGGCGAGCCGGTCGAACCGGTACCACTCGACGAACAGCCCGCGCGGGTCCCCGTGCGGCACCGGCGTGACCTCCCAGGCCCCCTCGATGCCCAGCGGCCGGATCTTCACGACCCGCCTCCGACGGCCGGCCGCTCCGCCAGCAGGCCCAGCAGGTAGCTGCCGTAGCCGCTGCGGGCCAGCGGGTGCGCCAGCGCGCGCAGCCGGTCGTCGTCGATCAGCCCGGACCGCCAGACGACCTCCTCGACGCAGCCGATCTTCATGCCCTGGCGCTCCTCGATCACCCGGACGAACTCGGCGGCCTGCATCATCGAGGTGAACGTGCCGGTGTCCAGCCACGCGGTGCCCCGGTCGAGCACGGTCACGGACAGCTCGCCCCACTCGCGGTAGGTCTCGTTGACCGCGGTGATCTCCAGCTCGCCCCGGGCGCTCGGGGTGAGCTTGCGGGCGATGCCGACCACCCGGTTGTCGTAGAAGTAGAGGCCGGGCACCGCGAACCGGGACCGGGGCCGGGCCGGCTTCTCCTCGATCGACAGCACCTGGCCGGCCGCGTCGAACTCGACCACGCCGTACTCCGCCGGGTTGGCCACCGGGTACGCGAACACCCGGGCGCCGGCCGGGTCGCCGTGCTGGGCCAGCTGCCGGCCGAGACCGACGCCGTGGAAGATGTTGTCGCCGAGGATCAGCGCCACCGACTCGTCGCCGATGAAGTCCGCGCCGAGCAGGAACGCCTGCGCGATGCCCTCCGGGCGGGCCTGCTCGGCGTACGCCAGCCGCAGCCCCCACTGGCTGCCGTCGCCGAGCAGCCGCTCGAACTGCGGGCGGTCGTCCGGCGTGGTGACCACCAGGATCTCGCGCACCCCGGCCATCACCAGGGTGGAGAGCGGGTAGTAGACCATCGGCTTGTCGAAGACCGGCATGAGCTGCTTGGAGACCGCCCGGGTGATCGGCCAGAGCCGGGTCCCGGTCCCGCCGGCGAGAAGGATTCCACGCACCCGCGGAGACTACCGTCGCGTAAACTCCACCACCCGTGAGGATCCTCGTCACCGGCGGCGCCGGGTTCATCGGGTCGGAGTACGTGCGGATGCTGCTCGGCCGGCCCGGCGGCGACCCGGCGTGGGCGCCGGAGACCGCGCCCGCCGTGGTCACCGTGCTGGACAAGCTCACCTACTCCGGCAACCCGGCAAACCTCGACCCGGTGCGGCACGACCCCCGGCTGCGTTTCGTCCACGGCGACATCTGCGACCCGACGCTTGTCGACGAGGTGGTGCCCGGCCACGACGTGATCGTCCACTTCGCCGCCGAGTCGCACGTGGACCGCTCCATCACCGGCGCGGCGCCGTTCGTCACCACGAACGTGCTGGGCACCCAGACGCTGCTCGACGCCGCGCTGCGCCACCGTGCCGGCCGGTTCGTGCACGTCTCCACCGACGAGGTGTACGGCTCGATCGAATCCGGTTCCTGGACGGAGAGCTGGCCGCTGGCGCCGAACTCCCCGTACTCGGCCTCGAAGGCCGGGTCGGACCTGCTGGCGTTGGCCTACCACCGCACCCACGGCCTGGACGTGGTGGTGACCCGCTGTTCCAACAACTACGGGCCGTACCAGTTCCCGGAGAAGGTCGTCCCGCTCTTCGTCACCAACCTGCTGGACGGCGGCACCGTGCCGCTCTACGGCGACGGCGGCAACGTCCGGGACTGGCTGCACGTGCACGACCACTGCCGGGGCATCGCGCTGGTGCAGGAGAAGGGACGCGCCGGTGAGGTCTACCACATCGGCGGCGGCACCGAGCTGACCAACTCCGACCTCACCGGCCGGCTGCTGGCGGCCTGCGGCGCCGGCTGGGACCGGGTCGTGCCGGTCACCGACCGCAAGGGCCACGACCGCCGCTACTCGCTGGACATCACCAAGATCCAGACCGAGCTGGGGTACGCCCCGAGCATCGACCTCGACCGCGGCCTGGCCGGGACCGTGCGCTGGTACCGGGAGAACCGGGCCTGGTGGGAGCCGCTGAAGGCGGCGCGCGGATGAGTCGGCTGCTGGTCACCGGCGCCGGCGGAATGCTCGGCCGGGACCTGCTGGCGGTGCTGCGCGACCGGCCGGAGTGGTCCGTCACCGCCGCCGGCCGCGCCGACCTCGACGTCACCGACCCGGCGGCGGTGCGGGACGCGGTCGCCGGGCACGACGTGGTGCTCAACGCCGCCGCGTGGACCGACGTGGACGCGGCGGAGAGCCGGGAGCCGGACGCCACCGCGGTCAACGGCGAGGCCGTCGCGCACCTGGCCCGGGCCTGCGCGGCGACCGGCGCCCGGCTGGTGCACGTCTCCACCGACTACGTGTTCCCCGGTGACGCCGCCGAGCCCTACCCGGAGGACGCGCCGACCGGTCCGGTCAACGCGTACGGGCGCGGCAAGCTGGCGGGGGAACGGGCGGTGGCGCGGCTGCTGCCGGAGAGCGGCTACGTGGTGCGTACCGCCTGGCTCTACGGCACCCACGGGCGCAACTTCGTCACCACCGTGCTGCGGCTGGCCGCCGAACGCGACCGGCTCGACGTGGTGGACGACCAGCGTGGCCAGCCGACCTGGTCGCGCCGGCTGGCCGGCCGGCTCGTCGCGCTCGCCGACGCGGCGCTGGCCGGCGACGCCGCGCCGGGCGTCTACCACGGCACCGCGTCCGGCGAGACGACCTGGTACGGCCTCGCCCGCGCGGTGTTCGCGCTGCGTGGCCTGGACCCGGACCGGGTACGTCCGGTCACCAGCGACCGTTTCCCGCGCCCGGCGCCTCGCCCCCGCTACAGCGTGCTGGCCCACGGCAGGTGGGCCGCCGCGAAGCTGCCGCCGCCGGCGCACTGGCACGCCGACCTGACCGAGGCGCTGACCGACCTCAGCGGCCGGCGCCCCGGAACACCTCCGCCACCGTCCGCGCCACGATCTTGATGTCGAGCCAGAGCGACCAGTTCTCCACGTAGTAGTTGTCAAATCGCGCCCGATCAGAGATCGGCGTGTCCCCGCGCAGGCCGCTGACCTGCGCGAGACCGGTCAACCCGACCGGAACGCGGTGACGCATCGCGTAGGTGGGGTATTCCACCGAGAACTTCTCCACGAAGTACGGCCGCTCCGGCCGCGGCCCCACCACGCTCATCTCCCCGCGCAGGATGTTCCACAGCTGGGGCAACTCGTCCAGTGAGGTGCGCCGCAGGAACCGCCCGATCGGCCCGACCCGCCGGTCGTGCGCGATGGACCAATTGGTCTGCGACTCGTGCTCGTCGGCCGGCCGCATCGTGCGGAACTTGACCACCTGGAACGGCCGGCCGTAACGGCCGATCCGCTCCTGCCGGAAGAAGACCCCGCGCCCGCCGTCGAGCAGCGTGGCGATCGCGCACAACAGCAGCACCGGGCTCAGCGCCACCAGCGCGACCACGGCGAAGAGCACGTCGGACGCGCGCTTGACCCGCCACCGTGGACCGGTCAACGTGGTGTCGCCGATCTTCACGATCGGGAACGCTCCGATGTGGTCGGGATGGCCACCGAGCGACCGGGAACCCCACAGGCGCGGCACCGCCCAGAGGTCGCAACGCGAGCTGGCCGGCCGCAGCAGCGCCTCCATCAGCTCGGCCTCGGAACAGTCCGGGTCGGCGATGACCAGGACCTCGCACTCCAGCATCGTGGTGAGCTTCTCGACGTCGTCGAGCGTGCCGATGAGCGGCAGCGACCCGAGTCGCTGCCGCGACGGCACGTCCACCGCGCCCACGAAACGCAGGCCGTACTGCGGGTAGCGCCGGAGCAGCCGGGCCAGCTCACCGCCGATCGGCCCGCCGCCGACGACGATCGCGTTGTGCTCCACCCAGCGGCGCTTGCGGGCGAGCAGGACGATCCGGGTGTTGACCGCCCGGCCCACGACCACCAGGCCGGCGGAGAGCGCGACACCGCGCATGAAGCCGCTGACGTAGAGCACCGAGTCGTGCCGCAACGCCGCGATGATCGCCACCACCGCGCCGGAGGCCAGCAGCCGGCCGGCGAGGCTGGGCAGCTCGTCCAGGATGCTGATGTGCCGGCGGGGGCGGTAGAGCCCGCCGGTCGCGAAGAAGCTCACCGTGAGCGCCGCGTTGAACAGCGTCCCGCGCCAGTAGGTCTGGGTCAGCAGCAGCGGGGTCAGCAGCGCCGCGACGTCGATCGGCGCGGTCACCATCCAGGCGCGTAGCCGTCGGGTGCGCGACGACGCCCGGGAGCCGGCGTACGGCAGCACCGTGGTCGTGTCCATGCTGCCGGTCATCGACGCGGCGCCGGTCAGCTGCGCGGCCGGATGCTCGAACGCCGGTAGGCGTTGCATGGTCGTCCTCCCCCCGTGACGCCCCCTACTTCGCGCCGGCCGCGAGGATGTCGGGGACCGAATCGCGGCGGACCGCCTGGAACAGCGTCCTGACGCGCGCCGGGTCCGCGAACACGACGCTTTCGCTGCCGACCCGGCCGGTGCCCTTGGTCGGGCAGGTGAAGAACGTCAGGTTGCCGCCGCGCAGGCCCCGCAGCTCCATCGCCAGGTCCACCAGGGACAGTGACCTGTCGACCGCGACCGAGCTGGAGGTGGCTCGCACGAACGAGTTCAGCTTGGCCGGGTTGGTCAACACGCCGCCGGAGGCCGCCTTGTCCAGGATCGCCTTGATCACTTGCTGCTGGTGCCGGATCCGGGCGAAGTCGCCCTCGGGGAAGGCGTGCCGCTCACGCGCGTAGTCGAGCGCGGCGGCCCCGTCCATGGTCTGCCGGCCCTGCTTGAAGGTCCGCGTGCCGACCAATGAATATCTCGTGGTGAAACCCTTCTCCACGTCGATGTCGACGCCGCCCAGCGCGTCGATGATCTCCTTGAAGCCGGCGAAGTCGACCATCGCCACGTTGTCCACCCGGACGCCACTGAACTTCTCCACGGTCCGCACCATCAGCGGCACGCCGCCCCAGGCGTAGGCGGCGTTGATCTTCGCGTCCCGGCCGCCCCGCCCCTCCTTCGACCGGGGCACGGCCGTCCAGGTGTCCCGGGGGATCGAGATGAGCTGGGCGCTCGACCGGTCCTTCGGCAGGTGGGCCAGGATGATCGTGTCGCTGCGCGAACCGCCGGTGTTCTCCGGGTCGCGGGAGTCGCTGCCCAGGATCATGATGTTCATCGCGCCCTTGGCCTCGACCGGCGGCCGCTCCGCCTCGGGCACGTCGGTGAACGCGTCCACCCGGTCGATCGACCTGTCGACCGACCGGTAGTAGAGGCCGCCGGCCAGCGCGCCGCCGCCGGCGAGCAGCACCACCACGAGCAGCACGACCAAGGCGATCCGCCGGCCCCGGCGGCGCCGCGGCGCGGGCTGCTCTGCCGGCCCTTCCGGCTCCACATCGGAGGCCGGTGGGCGGGTGTCGGGGTCGGCGAGCGGCTGGCGATCGGACATACCGAGGATGCTACTGATTCATGTTCCGGCGCGGGGACCCTCGTCCGGACGGCTCGTTCCGCTGTTCGCGGCCCTTGTGGGCGGCGCGTCGTGGGATCGATGATGGACCGAGCTACCAGGTCGACCGAGGAGTCGAGATGCAGGTTACGCACCAGCCGCGGGTGGCGTGGGACACGGCCCGGGTGATCGGCGGCGCCTTCCATGACGAGGACCTGTTCGGCTGGCTCCGGGGCGAGCTGGGCAGCCTGCTCGGGCCCGCCGCCGGGGCGGCCCTCGCCGAGAGCCGCGACCGCGTCCGCCGGCTCGGTGACGCCCGGCTGCCGATCGAGACCGGCCTCTGGCGGGTCCGTCTCGAGGACGCGCTGCGGCAGCGCCCGGAACTCGGCGGTGAGCTGGCCGCGCTCGCCCCGACCGCGCGCGCCCGCCGTCCTTAGCTTTCGCTTAGCCGGCTTGTCCGTCGGCACGCCGGTCCGGCAGCATCGACCGGCGTGACCGACGGCAGCGCGCCCCACCCACCGACCACCACCGGCAACGAGCATCAGCCCGCCCCGGCCGGCCGCCGCCGGGCTCCGGCCCGGGCGCGCCGCCGACTCGCCGCCGCCGGCCTGGCCGGCTTCGCCGTCGTGGTCGCCGTGACCCTCGCGGTACGCGGCGGCGCCGCCCCCGCCTGCGCCGCCCCGCCCCGCGCCGCCCTCCCGCTCGCCGCCCTACCGCTCGCCGCCCCGCCGGTCGGCGGCGCCACGCACACCGGTAAGGCCACCTTCTACGACTCGAAGGGCGCCGGCGGCAACTGCTCCCGGCCCGCCGCCCCCACCAACCGGCTCTACGTGGCGCTCGGTCCGAGCGAGTACGCGGCCGGCGCGTCCTGCGGTGGCTTCCTCGACGTCACCGGCCCGCGCGGCACCGTCCGGGTGCTCGTCATGGACCAGTGCCCGGAGTGCGCGCCCGGCCACCTCGACCTCTCCGCCGAGGCGTTCGCGCGGATCGCCGACCCGGTGGAGGGCGTGGTGAAGGTCAGCTACCGGGCCGTGGTGAACCCGTCGCTGCCCGGCCCGCTCACGTTCCGCCTCAAGGAGGGCGCGTCGCAGTGGTGGTTCGCCGTCCTGGTCGGCGACCACGGCAACCCGCTGCGCTCGGTGGAGGTCCGGCAGAACGGGGCGTGGCGGTCGGCGGACCGGCAGGACTACAACTACTGGCTGATCCCCTCGGGAGCCGGCCCCGGCCCGTACCAGATCCGGGTCACCGACGTGTACGGTCACCGCGCGACCGCCACCGGCATCCGGATGCTCCCCGGCCAGGTGCAGCGCAGCACGACCCGGATGTACGGCGCCGGCGCGGCGACCACCGCCCGCTCGGCGAAGCCGTCCCGCTCCCCGTCGGCGCGCCCGCGCCCCAGCGCCAGCGCTTCGGCGTCCCCGTCCCGCTCCACCCCGGCGGAAAGCCCGACCCTGCTGGACGCGGCCGCCCCCGTCACCCCGTCCACACTCCCCACCGCCTGCGGCTGACGCCCCCGCCCCCGCCCGCCCTCGCCCGCCCTCGCCCTCGCCCCGCCGATCTTGGAGTTGTGGTGCCTCGAATATCTGGTCAGTGGCTTTCGCGAGGTGCCACAAGTCCAAGATCGACGGTAGCGGGGGGCGTGGGGAGGTCGAGCCACATGAGGATCTCGTCGCGGGAGTCGGTGGGGGACAGGCGTAGGGCGGCGGGGAGGCGGCCGATCTCGCGGTAGCCGAGGCGACGGTAGAAGCGGTCCAGGCCGAGACCGTCGCGGACGGTCACGTGCAGCGCCTCCACGCCCATCTCCCGGGCCACCCGCTCGGCCTCGCGCATCAGCGCCGCGCCGTGCCCGTGCCCCTGGGTGTCGGGGTGCACCATGACGCGCTTGAGCACCCGCCAGTGCGTCTTCAGGTGGAACCGGTTGTCGGCGACGACGAGGACCGCGACGAGCCGGCCGTCCTCGTAGCCGACGAGCAGCCGGTCCGGACCGTCGGCGACCTCGGCGAGGGTCGACTCGGCGACCGGCCGCACCTCGGCCGCGGTCACCGGGGCGACGAAGCCGACCGCGCCGCCGGCGTTGGTCACGTCCACCCAGAGCGCGACGAGCTGTTCACGCAGCTCGGGGGTGAGGCCGGGGTCGAGTACGAAGCGCAAGTCCACGCCCGCCATCCTGCGAGTGGCGGTGCGGCGATGACCCGCGTTCGTGACGCGGCTGACACCGCTGGTGGTGCGGGAGAGGGGAGTCGAACCCCCACGTCCTTTCGGACAATAGGACCTAAACCTATCGCGGCTGCCTGTTACGCCACTCCCGCGGGTCCGTTCAGTCTAGAGCGTCGGGCCTGCGGCGTCGGGAGCCCTGCCTCGCGCAGGATCACCTGGACGGTGCGATGGCTCGGTCACGCTGTGCGCCCGCGCGGCGGTCGCGGTCAGCAGTTCGGGTGAGTACCGGTAACGGACCACGAGCCGACGGTAACGGCGGCCCCCGACAGAATCAGTCGAGACCGAGGTCGCGGCGCAGCTTGGCGACGTGGCCGGTGGCCTTCACGTTGTAGAACGCCCGCTCGATCTTGCCGTCGGGGTCGATGACGAACGTCGAGCGGATCACGCCGGTGACGGTGCGGCCGTACATCTGCTTCTCGCCGTACGCGCCGTACGCGGTCAGCACCGCCTTGTCCTCGTCGGCGACCAGCGGGAACGTGATCGCGTCCCGGTCGCGGAACTTGGCCAGCTTGGCGGGCTTGTCCGGCGAGATGCCGACCACCTCGTAGCCGGCGGCCCGGAGCGAGGCGAGCGAGTCGCGGAAGTCGCACGCCTGCTTCGTGCAGCCGGGCGTCATGGCGGCCGGGTACGCGTACAGGATGACCGTGCGGCCGCGCAGGTCGGCCAGGGACAGCATTCCGCCGTCGTCGGTGGGGAGGGTGAACTCGGGGGCGGGGTCGCCGGGGCTCAGGCGGTCGGTCATGGCGGTGACGATACCGCCGTCGCCGTGACGGTGGCGGGTCGCGACGCGCGGTCCGGCGGTGATCAACACCATGCCTTGTTGCAAGGGATTGGCAACAACGTCGGCATGGAAATAGGCTCCCGGTGTGGAAACCCTGGCGATGCACATCTCCAACGGGATCATCGACGGTCCCGTTGCCGCGATCTTCGCGGCCCTCGCGCTCGCCGCGCTCACGTTCTGCGTGCTGCGCGGCCGGGCCGACCTCGACGACCGGCTGGCGCCGATGGCCGGGCTGGTGGCCGCGTTCATCTTCGCCGTGCAGATGCTCAACTTCCCGATCTTCACCGCCGGGGTGAGCGGCCACCTGCTCGGCGGCGCGCTCGCCGCGCTGCTGGTGGGCCCCTGGGTGGGCGCGCTCTGCGTGGCCGTGGTGCTCGTCGTGCAGGCCCTGGTCTTCGGTGACGGCGGGGTGGCCATGCTCGGCCTGAACATCACCAACATGGCGATCCTCGGCACCGCCGCCGCGTACCTGCTGATCGCGCTGCTGCTGCGGGTGCTGCCCCGCACCCCGGCCGGCCTGGCGGTCACCGCGTTCGTCTCCGCACTGGTCAGCGTCGTGATCGCGTCCCAGGGCTTCGTGCTCGAGTACTGGCTGGGCGGCACCACCGACCTGGGCGGCAACCTCGGCGGGCTGGCCGGCACCATGGCCTTCGCCCACCTGCTGATCGGCATCGGCGAGGGCCTGATCACCGCGACCACGGTGGTCACCGTCGCCAAGGTCCGCCCCGATCTGGTGTACGCGCTGCGCGCCCTGAAGCCGGCCGCGCCGGTCCCCGCCGTCCCGGTCGCCGGAGGTGCCCGATGAGCAAGCGTTCCTGGCCGTTCCTCCTCGGTGGCCTGCTGGTCGCCCTGGTGCTGGCCGGTGTGGTCAGCAACTACGCCTCGTCGCACCCGGACGGGTTGGACTCGTCGCTGCTCAAGGGCTGCACGGTGAACGCCGACGACGAGATCACCGGCGGCAGCTGCCCGGCCCAGCAGGCCAGGGACCACGAGCTGGCGGACAGCCCGCTGGCCGACTACGGCGTCCGTGGCATCGGCAACGACTTCCTCTCCACCGGCCTGTCCGGGGTGCTGGGCGTGCTGCTCACGTTCGCCGTCGGTGGCGGCCTGTTCTGGCTGGCCCGCCGCCGCAACCCGGCGGGCGCCTCGACGGGCGGGACGAGCGCGCCCCGGTCCACCGGCGACCGCTGAGCCCGAGAGGACGACGAATGGGTGCCGGGCACGGGCATGTGCTCTACCGCGAGTCCGGTTCGCCGGTGCACCGCCTCCCGCCGGAGGTGAAGGTCACCGCGATGGTGCTGTTCACCGTGGCGGTGGTCGCCACCCCGCGGGAGGCGTACTGGGCGTTCGGCGGCTACGCGCTGCTGGTCGCCGTGGTGGCGGCGCTGGCCCGGGTGGGTCCGCGCTGGCTGCTCGGCCGGGCGCTGATCGAGCTGCCGTTCGTGCTGTTCGCGTTCGCGCTGCCGTTCCTCGGCGCCGGGGAGCGGGTCGACGTGGTCGGGCTGAGCCTCTCCGTCGACGGGCTGCACGGGGCGTTCAACATCCTGGCCAAGGGCACGCTCGGCGTACTCGCGTCGCTCCTGCTGGCGGCGACCACGACGACGCGGGACCTGATCCTCGGCCTGGACCGGCTGCGGTGCCCGCAGATCCTCACCCAGATCGCCACGTTCATGCTGCGCTACCTGGAGGTGCTGGTCGGCGAGGCCCGGCGGATGCGGGTGGCCCGGGTGTCCCGGGGCGACGACCCGCGCTTCCTCTGGCAGTTGCGCGGCTTCGCGGCCGGCGTCGGGGCGCTCTTCCTGCGCGCGTTCGAGCGCGGCGAGCGGGTCTACCTGGCGATGGTGTCCCGCGGCTACGACGGCCGGATGCCGGCGGTGTGGCAGGGGGCCGGCGCGGCCACCGCCGGGCAGTGGGCGGTCGCCGCGACGGTCCCGGTGATCGCGGCCTCCATCGCCGCCGCCGCGCTCGTCCTGCAATGATCAGGTACGTGCAGCAGCCGCCCTCCCTGGACGTCCGTGGCGTCCGGTACGCCTATCCGGACGGTCACGTCGCCCTGCACGGGGTGGACCTGACCGTGCCGCGCGGTGACCGGGTGGCGCTGCTCGGGCCGAACGGCGCCGGCAAGACCACGCTGGTGCTGCACCTCAACGGCATCCTCACCCCGACCGAGGGGACGGTCGAGGTGGGTGGCCTGGCCGTGACCCGCGACCGGGACACGCTCGCCGAGGTGCGCCGCCGGGTCGGCATCGTCTTCCAGGACCCGGACGACCAGCTCTTCCTGCCCACGGTGGCGGAGGACGTCGCGTTCGGCCCGGCCAACCTGGGACTGCGCGGGGCGGAGCTGGCGGCCCGGGTCGACGAGGCGCTCGCCGCGGTGGGGATGGGCGAGCACCGGGACCGGGCGCCGCACCACCTGTCGTTCGGGCAGCGGCGCCGGGTGGCGGTGGCCACCGTGCTGGCCATGCGCCCGGAGATCCTGGTGCTGGACGAGCCGTCGTCGAATCTCGACCCGGCGGCCCGCCGGGAGCTGGCGGAGATCCTGCGCGCCCTGCCGGTGACCCTGCTCATGGTCACCCACGACCTGCCGTATGCGGCCGAGCTGTGCCCCCGCGCGGTGATCCTGGACGGCGGCCGGATCGTCGCCGACGCCCCCACCCCCGACCTGCTCGCCGACGAGGCCATGCTCGCGAAACACCGCCTCGAACTCCCCTACGGCTTCGCCCCGCCCGTCCGCCCCTCCTGACCCGCCGCACTCACCCTCGCCGCCCCTCACCCAGCGCCCCCCGCAGCGGCGATCTTGCACTTGTGACCTACGGAATGCGGTCTCTGTCCTGTCATGCGGGGGCCGAATGTGCAAGTTCGCCGAGGTGAGAGGCGCGGGCGAGGTGCGGAGGCAGGGCGGGGACGGGTCAGGGGACGTGGGTCAGGTGGGGGCGTGGGGCGGTGCGGGCGGCGGTGCGCAGGCGGAGCAGGCCGGCGGCGATCGCGCCGGCGCCCGTTGCCAGGGCCACGGTGACCAGGACGCGGGTCAGGGTGGGTGGGCCGGCTGCCGGGGGGACCGAGCGGGACAGCGCGGCGAGGTTGGACACCCCGGCGAACAGGGTGAGGCAGGCGCCGGCGAGCGCCAGGGTGAAGTCGGCGGCCGGCCGGCGGGCCAGCGCGTAGCCGCCGGCGGCGAGCGCGCCGAGGCCGGTCAGCAGCGTCCACACCTGGCCGGTGACCAGCTCGGCCAGCAACCCGCCGAGGCCGGGGGCGCCGGTGTCGAGCGCCCGGCCGACGGTGAGCGCCACGGCGGCCGCGCCGCCCACGGCGAGCACGGCGCCCACCGCGCGCAGCGCGCGCACCCCGGCGGCCGTCCCGCCGGGCACCAGCCCGGCCGCGCCGATCGCCAGGAAACCGAGCGTGGCGGCGACCCACCACGGGTACGGGTCGGGCGGCGGCACCCAGTCCAGCGTGCCGCGTACCTCGGTCGGGGTGTCCCCGGCGCGCAGCGGCACCACCCAGTCGCGGACCCGCTGCTCGCGGCCGGGGTCCGCGGCCACGGCGGCGGGCGGCCCGTCGTCGCGCCAGAGCGTGCGCTGGTCGTGCCAGCGGGCGGTCGGCCCGTCCGCGATCCGCCGCCAGGCCGGCGCGGCGGCCGGGTCGGCCTCGGCCGGGAGCCGGGTCTCGCCGGCGATGGTGCGGTTCAGCCAGGTGGCGGGGGAGCGGCTGTTCTCGTACACCCCGCCGGGACCGATCCGCAGGTACGGCTCGCCTGAGTAGCCGAGCACGGTGACGTCGACACCGGTGCGGTTGGTCAGCTCCAGCCGCGCGCCGGCCTCCACCATCCGGGCGGTCAGCCCGGGCCGCTCCGGTCCGACGCCGGTGACCACGGCCCGGTAGTCGGTGCCGTCGGGCGCGTCCGCGCCGTGCGCGGCGGCCGGCCCGGCGAGCGCCAGCAGGGCGGTGGTCGCGGCGGCGGCAACCAGCGCGGCCCGGCGCAGCGGTACGGGGATCACTTGCCGGCCGCCGCCACGGCCGCCCTGATCCCGTCCGGGCTCTTGTCCTGCAGCTCGGTGCCGTTGACCTTGATGGTCGGGGTGCCGGTCACGCCGGACTTGCCGGCCTCCTCGGTCACGTGCTCGGTCCACGACGTGTAGGTGCCGTCGTTCACGCACGAGGCGAAATCGTCCCGGTTCAGCCCGACTCCCGCGCCGATGTCGATCAGCTCGTCGTTGCTGAGCCCGGCGCTGCCCTCGGCCGGCTGCCGGGCGAAGAGCTGGTCGGTGAACTCGCGGAACTTGCCGCCCTTGGCGGCGCAGCCGGAGGCGGCCGAGGCGCGGGTGGAGTATTCCGTGGTCGAGAAGCGGTTCAGGAACGCGACCGGGTGGAAGACGAGCTTCGCCTTGCCCTCGCCGACGAGCTGGTTGAGGGTCTCGCCGCTGGTCTGCTGGAACTGCTTGCAGATCGGGCAGAGGTAGTCCTCGTAGAGGTCGACGGTGACCGGGCCGCTGCCCTCGACGATGCCGGTGCCGGCGTCGTTGGCGCCCGGCGGGGCGGTGAAGCCGTCCGACTTCTGGGAGGAGTAGACGGCCCAGCCGATGCCGCCGGCGATGACCAGCACGAACACCGCGGCGATGGTGGTCCAGAGGGTGCGCTTGCGCCGCTTCTCCCGGGCGATCTGCTCGCGCACCACCCGGGCCGCGTCCCGGCGTCCCTTGCGACTACTCATCGTCGTCCTCCACGGTGTCGCCCGCCAGCCACCCGTCCACCGAGAACGGGGTGCGGGGCCAGATCAGCAGGAACCCGGCCAGTGCCAGGAACCCCAGGTCCCGGAGGATCTCCGGGAGGTAGCTCGGCGCCTGGCCGGCGCCGAGCTGACCGCCGCTGCCGAAGCACCCGCAGTCGATGGCCAGGCCGCGGGCCCAGGCCGAGGCGATGCCGCTGACGAAGACCACGAGCAGCGCGGCGGAGACGCCGGCGCCGACCCGGGTGGCCAGCCCGGCGAGCAGGAGCAGGCCCAGGGCCAGCTCCACGAACGGCAGCGCCGCCCCGATCACGGTGGCCAGGTCGTACGGCATCACCTGGTAGGCGTTCACGGCCCGGCCGGAGGCGGCCAGGTCACCGACCTTGGCGCCGCCGGCGATCAGCCAGACGGCGGCGAGCCCGAGGCGGGCCGCGACGCCGAGCCAGGGCCGCAGGGCCGGCCAGCGCCCGGCCGGGGTGGTGGAGGGGGTCACAGTCATTCGTCGTCCGAGGGCCACGGATGGTTCCCGCTCATCCGGCCAGCGAGTCGCCGACGGCGTCGACGAGTTCGTCGCGGGCGCGGGCGACCCGGGAGCGGATGGTGCCCACCGGCACCCCCTCCACGTCGGCGGCCTCGGCGTAGGAGAGGCCGAGCAGTTGGGTGAGCACGAACGCGGAACGGCGCTCGGCGGGCAGCCGCCGGACCAGGTCGGCGGCGCCGAGCTGGCCGGCCGGGTCGGGGTGGGGCCGGTCGGTGGCCGCCTGGGCGGCGAGCCGCTCGTCGAGCCGGCGGCGGCGCACCAGCGTGCGCAGGTGGTCGGCGCAGGTCCGCCGGGCGATGCCGAGCAGCCAGGTGCGGGCGGAGGACCGTCCCTCGAAGCCGGGCAGCGCGCGCAGCGCCCGCAGGTAGGTCTCCTGGGTCAGGTCGTCCGCGCTGTCCGGGTCGACCAGGGCGGCGGTGAAGCGCCAGACCTCGGCCTGGGTGGCCCGCACGAAGGCGGCCTGGGCCTCGAGGTCGCCGTGCCGGGCGGCCAGCGCCCAGCCGGTGGCCGTCTCCCGCGCCGCACCGGGACCCGCCCGGTGGCGGTCGGCGGCGGTGTCGCGCGGGGCGGGGATCACGTCACCCGAGGTTACCCGGCGTACCTGTGCGGGACAGGGTCCTTCGGCCCATTCCGTGGTCCGGCACACGTCGGGAACTTTTTCCGCCCGCCCGCCGACTACCCCCGCATGACCTCCGACCAGGCTTCGGTGGCGGCGCGCGCCGCCGCGCCGATCGGCCGCTCCGGCGTGCCCGCCGGAGGTCGGCTCGCCGGGCGCGGTGCGGTTCGGGAACCATGGCGGTCATGACTGCTGCCGTACGCCGCCCGCCCGGGGCCGTCGCCGCCCGCTCCGGGGCCGTCGCCGGGCTGCTGCTCCTCCTGGTCTCGCTGCTGCTCGCCCCGGCCACCCCGGCCAGCGCCCACGCGGTGCTGGTGAGCAGCAGCCCCGCCGCGTCCGCGGTGGTGCCCGAGGCGCCCGCCCAGGTGGTGATCACCTTCAGTGAGGGCGTCCGCAAGGTGCCCGACAAGGTGCGGGTGATCGCCCCCGACGGCTCCCGGGCCGACCGGGGCGAGCCGACGTTCCAGGGCGCGGAGGTCACCATCCCGGTGGACCCGTCCGGTGGACGCGGCACCTACCTGGTGAGCTACCGGGTCATCTCGGCCGACAGCCACCCGGTCTCCGGCGCCTTCACCTACTCGGTGGGCGCGCCGTCCGAGCCGCCGACCGACACCGGCTCGGGCAACCGGGCGAACCCGGTGACCGAGAACACGGTGAAGGTGACGAAGTACGCCGGCTACGTCGGGTTGCTGCTGCTGGTCGGCCCGGCCCTGGTGCTGGCCGCGCTCTGGCCGCGCCGGCTGTCCCGGCGGGGGCCGGGGCGGCTGGTCTGGGCCGGGCTGGGCGTGCTGGTGGCCGCCACGCTCACCGAGCTGTGGCTCCAGGTGCCCTACACCACCGGCGGCGGCCTGTTCGACGTCACCGGGTCCGGGCTGGGCGACGTGCTGGGCAGCGCCTACGGGACCACCCATCTGGTCCGGCTGGGCCTGCTCGCGGCGGCGGCGTTCCTGCTCCGCCCGCTGCTCGCCGGGCCGATCGGCCGCACCGACTCGATCATCCTGGCGGTCCTGGGCGGGGCGGCGCTGTTCACCTGGCCGCTCGCCGGCCACCCGGCCGCGTCGCCGGCGCCGGCGGTGTCCGTGGTGGTGGACGCCATCCACCTGGGCGGGATGGCGGTCTGGCTGGGCGGCCTGGTGATGCTGGCGACGTTCCTGCTGCCCCGGGCGGACGAGCGGGAGCTGGACGCGATCCTGCCGATCTGGTCCCGCTGGGCCGCGCTGGCGGTGGCCGCGCTGCTGCTCGCCGGCACCGTGCAGGGCCTGATCGAGGTGGCCAGCCCGAAGGCGCTCGTCGACACCACGTACGGGCGGCTGCTGCTCGCCAAGATCGTGCTGTTCGCGCTGGTGATCGGCGTGGCCGCGTACTCCCGGGCGCTGGTGCGGCGGCGCGTCGCGGCCGGGCGGCCGGGCGCGATGCGGCGGGCCGTGGTGGCCGAGCTGGCGATCACCGCGGTGGTGCTGGGCCTGTCGGCGACGCTGGTGCAGACCACCCCGGCGCGCACCGCCGCCGCCGACGTGGCCGGCGCGCCGACCGGCTACTTCTCCACCACGCTGAGCAGTCCGGTCTACTCGCTCCAGGTCGAGCTGGACCCGGCCGAGACCGGCAACAACTCGATGCACCTCTACGCCTACACCAAGGACAACCGGCCGCAGCCGGTGCAGGAGTGGAAGGTCACCGCCGCGCTCCCGTCGGCCGGGATCGAACCGATCACGGTGCCGTTGCTGCCGCTCAGCGACAATCACGCGACCGGCGAGGTCAACCTGCCGGCGCGGGGGGACTGGCAGCTCCGCTTCACCGTCCGCACGTCCGACATCGACCAGGCCACGGTGACCGCCACCGTGCCGATCAAGTAAACGGAAGGTCCCATCTGATGATCCGTCTCCGGCGTCCCGCGACCGCCGCCGCGCTGACTCTCGCCGCCGTCACCGCGGCCGTGCTCGGCCTGCCCGGTCCGGCCTCGGCGCACGTCACGATCAACCCGCGGGAGGGTACGCAGGGCGGCTACGGCCGGTTCGCGCTCCGGGTGCCGAACGAGAGCGACACGGCGTCGACCGTCAAGGTGGAGGTGAACCTGCCGGAGAACGCCCCGGTCGGCTCGGTCTCCACCATGCCGGTGCCGGGCTGGACGGTGGCGGTGGAGAAGCGCAAGGTCGACCCGCCGATCGAGGTGCACGGCAGCCAGCTCACCGAGGCGGTCTCCAAGCTCACCTTCACCGCGCCCCCGAACGGCGGGGTGAAGCCGGGCGAGTTCCAGGAGTTCCCGGTCTCGATGGGCCCGCTTCCGCAGGTGGACACCATGGTGTTCAAGGTGCTGCAGACCTACTCCGACGGCAACGTCTCCCGCTGGATCGAGGAGCCGACGCCGGGCGCGGAGGAGCCGGAGAACCCGGCCCCGGTGCTCAAGCTGGTCGCCGCGTCCGCGTCGCCGGGCGCGAGCGCCCCGGCCGCCGCCAAGGCCGACGACGACGATGACGACGCCGACTCCGGCGCCGCCACCGCGTTCGGGGTGGCCGGTCTGGTGGCCGGCCTGGCCGGCCTGGCGCTCGGCGGGTTGGCGTTCGCGCGTACCCGGCGGGAGCCGACCGCGAAGTCCTGAGCGCACCCGCCGTCACCGGCCCGGCGGATCTTCCGCCGGGCCGGTGGTCGTCCCGGGGTCGGTGCGGTGGATATCCGGCGGTCGGACTACCGGCGTCGGTAAGGTCGGCCGGGTAGTTGGCTACCGAGAGGGACGACCCGAATGCGTTTCGTACGCGCGATCGCTGGCATGCTGCTGCTGGCCGTGGGAATTCCGGCGCTGCTGGTGGGCGCCGGTCTCTGGTTCGCCGCCCGGCACGCCGACCCGGCCGGCGGCTTCGCCGCCCGCGCCGGCGGGCTCGACCTGATGCTGCGGGGCGAGCTGCGGGCCGGCTGGTTCCCCGGCGCGGTGTGGGCGCTGCTGGCCGGCGGGGCGCTGCTGGTGATTCTCGCCGCGCTGCTGCTGCTGCGTCCGCACCGGCCGCGCGAGGTGGTCTTCGTGGTCGAGCCGGACCAGGTTCCGGTGCTGGCCGGGCGGCTCGGGATCAGCTCGCTGAGCGAGCTGGGGCGGCAGCCGGGCCCGACGTCCGGGCCGGACCGGCAACTCGTCGCCGTCGGCTCGTCGCCCGGCGGGCGGACCCGCGCGGCCATCTCGTCGGCGCCGAGCCGGCGCCCGGCCACCCTGGCCGACCTGCCGGCCGGACGGGACTGGTCGTGGCCGCCGAGGTCCGGGGCCCGGCCGACCCCGCCGGTCGACGACTGATCACCGACGACTGACGGCCCTCCGCGCTGCCGACGCGGAGGGCCGTCATCACCGGGGGTTATTCGGTGCTACCTGGGTGAGAACTGAGGTAGTTGGGACCAGTTTACCGCCGAACGGCATCATTCGCGAGATCTGTCCGTTCAACGCACACCGCCGACTGGCGGCGGATCGGCAACACGGCCAGCAGCAGCAGGCTGAGCAGCACGTACGCGTTGCGGACGACGAAGTCGACCGGATCGTCGGTGTGCACCGTGCCGGCGCCCCAGTCCTGGAACGTCACCACCCCGTACACGATCACCACGCCCGTGCCCACCGCCAGCGCGAGCAGGCCGCGGCGCCGCCGGACGCCGGTCACGGTCGTGCGGTCGGCGCCCAGCGCCGCGTCCACAAGCACCACCACCGCCGGGATGAACCAGTAGAGGTGGTGCGTCCAGGTGATCGGGGAGATCAGGCCACCCACCAGGCCGGTCAGGGTGAGGCCGGCCAGCGCGTCCCCGGCCCGCGCCGCGCGCGCCGCCCGCCACAGCCCGAGCCCGGCGATCAGCAGCGCCAGCAGCAGCCACGGCAGCCGACCCGGCTCCGCCGGCGCGGTCATCCGGCTGAGCAGGCCGAACAACGACTGGTTGCCGGTGTAGTCGGTGCGACCCACCCGGTCGGTGGCCCACAGCTCGTGGGTCCAGAACCGCCACGAGTCGCCCGGTGCCACCGCCGCCGCCACCAGCGTGGCCACCGCCGCGGTCGCCGCCGCCACCGCCGCCGCCCGCCACCGCCGGGCGGCCAGCAGGTAGAGCACGAAGATGCCGGGGAAGAGCTTGAGCGCCGCCGCCAACCCCACGCCCACGCCGGCCCACCGTCGCCCCTGGGGTACGGCGAACAGCAGGTCGGCCAGGATCAGCACCACCAACAGCATGTTGATCTGGCCGAGCGTGATCGTCTCCCGGGTGCTCTCCACCGCCAGCACCAGCAGCACGGCCACCGTCAGGCCGAAACCGCGGGGCAGGTGGTGCCGCCGCAGCACCGGCAGCACCAGCCAGCGGGTGGTCACCACCACGCCGGCCAGCGTCAGCACCACGAAGGCGGCGATGGCGACCCCGAGCGGCAGCCACGCGAACGGCCGCAGCAGCAGCGCCGCGAACGGGGGATAGGTGAAGTAGAGCGCGCCCTGCACCCGGTCCGGCTGGACGTAGTCGTAGAGCGGTTGACCGGCCGCCCACCAGTCCATCGCCCGCATGTAGATCTTCAGGTCGTAGTAGTCGTGCCGCAGCGCGGGCAGGTAGAGCGCCGGCAGCAGGGCGGCCAGCGCCAGCACCGTGACCACCCGCCGGGCCGTACGCCCGCCCGCGTCGTCCTGGGCGACGGCGGGTGGGGCGACGGGTTCGGCTGGCACGGGGAAACCCTAGCGGTCCACCTGGCCGACCGTGCCGAGGCGCGGGCGCATCGGCGGCGCGTAGTCTGTTCCGGTGGCTGATCTTCTCGTCTGGATCGATTGTGAGATGACCGGGCTGGACCTGCGTCGGGACGCCCTGATCGAGGTCGCCGCGCTCGTCACCGACCCCGACCTGAACGTGCTCGGGGAAGGCGTGGACGTGGTGATCCACGCCGACGACGCGGCGCTGGACGGCATGCCGGAGATCGTGCGCACCATGCACGCCAAGTCCGGCCTGACCGAGGAGGTACGCCGCTCCACGGTCACCCTGGCCGAGGCCGAGGACATGGTGCTCGACTACGTGACCGCGCACGTGAAGGATCCGCGCACCGCGCCGCTGTGCGGCAACTCGATCGCCACCGACCGGGGCTTCCTGGCCCGCGACATGACCCGGCTCGACGCCCACCTGCACTACCGGATGATCGACGTCTCCTCGATCAAGGAGCTGTGCCGGCGCTGGTACCCGCGGGTGTATTTCGGCCAGCCGCAGAAGGGCCTGGCCCACCGGGCGTTGGCCGACATCCGGGAGAGCATCCGGGAGTTGGAGTACTACCGGCGGACCCTGTTCGTGCCGCTGCCCGGGCCGGACGTGGAGACCGCGAAGGGGATCGCCGCGCAGCTCTGACGCCGGGCCGGAACCCGGTGGACGGGGCCGGCCGGGGTGGGGCTATTATTGGTCCGCGCACCGCCCGGGTCGACCGGAGTGGCGAGCATGGTGGCTGTAGCTCAGTTGGCAGAGCACCGGGTTGTGGTCCCGGTTGTCGTGGGTTCAATTCCCATCAGTCACCCCAACGACGAAGCCCTCTCCTCCGGGAGAGGGCTTCGTCGTGTTGCGGGGTCGATCAGGCGGTCGGCTCGGGGCTGGGCGTCCCGTCCACCGGGCCGGCCTCGTCGCCGGGCGCGGCCGGCGGCTCGTACGGCAGGGCGCTGCCCTTGACGTACTCGTCCCAGCTCATGTTCCAGTCGGTCCAGCCGTTGCCGTTCTGCAGCTTGCGCTCGGTGCCCTTGACCGTGATCGGGTCGCCCAGGCGGGTGTTGGCGAACAGCCAGTTGCCGTCCTTCATCGAGACGTTGACGCAGCCGTGCGAGACGTTCGAGCGGCCCTGCACGCCCTCGGACCACGGCGCCGCGTGGATGAACTCGCCGCCCCAGGTGAGCCGCTGGGCATAGTCGATCTCGGTGCGGTAGCCCTCCTCCGGGCCCAGCTCCTCCATCGTGTCGAAGACGGTGTGCCGGAGCTTCTCGATCACCACCATGGTGCCGCTGGACGAGGGGGTGCTCTTCTTGCCGAGGCTCACCAGGATCGTCTTGACCGCCTTGCCGTCCTTGGTGACCGTCATCCGCTTGGTGCGGTTGTCCACGGTCATCACGAACGACGGGCCGATCTTGACGTCGACGGTCAGGTCGGAGCGGCCGTACCAGCCGTCGCCGAGCGGCAGCCCGGCCGCCTGCACCCGGTAGGAGACGGTGCTGTTGGCCTTCCAGAACGTCTTCGGCCGGTAGTGCACCTCGGTCGGGCTGATCCAGCGCCAGATGCCCTCCTGAGCCGGCGTGGCGGTCACCGTCATCCGGCGCTGCATGTCGTCGCGGTAGTCCGGTGGGATGGCCCGGCCGAACTTCACGATCAGCGGCATGCCCACGCCGACGACCTGGTTGTCGCCGAGGAAGCTGGTCACCCGCACCTGCTTGGCCGGCTTCGCCATGGTGGTGAACGTGCTGGTGGCGGTGGCCGGCTTGCCGTCGTCGCCGGTGGCGGTCACGGTCGCCGTGTAGGTCTGGGCGTAGGCCAGGGCACCGGCCGGCTGCCAGCTCTTCCCGTCGGCGGCGAGCGTGCCCTCGACGGCCTTGCCGGCGGAGTCCTTCAGCTCGACGGCGGTCTGCTGCGCCTCGGTCGTGCTGAAGGTGATGGCGGTGGTCGCCGGCACGTCCTTGGCGTCCGCGGCCGGCTCGCTGATGGTGGCCGCCGCCTTCGGGGCCTTCTCGCCGCCGTCTCCGCCGCCCTGCCAGCTCGACGGCTTTCCGTCGCCACCGCCGGTGCAGGCGGACGTCAGAGCCATGGCGGCGGCGAGCACCGCCGCGGCGAGAGCGCGGCGCCCGCCGCGGCGGGCGCTCCCGCCGCGGATCAGTTCGTCCTGGCCAGCTCGCATGATTCCCTCACAAGTGTCATGCCCGGTCCCCATCGTCTCTGGTGAGACGCGCCGGGCCGGCAACCCGTTGCCGGGAGTGAACCGGAACACCCCGGTGACGATGTAACGATTCTGTTGTCGCCCGGCGCTTCGTGGTGGGGACGACTCCCGGCGGCTGCCGGAGGAAGCGCGTCCGACCACGTTACGCCGGTCAGAACGGCGAGCCCTGCCCGCCCTTCGGCACCGGCAGGGCGCTGCCGGCGGTGAACTGCGACCAGCTCATGCTCCACGCCGTCCAGCCGTTGCCCGGCACCACCGGCCGCTCGGTGCCCTTCACCGTGATCGGGTCGCCGACAAGCGTCTTGCCGAACAGCCACCGGCCCTCGGCCATCGACACGTTGACGCAGCCGTGCGAGACGTTGCGGCGGCCCTGCACCCCCTCGGACCAGGGGGCCGCGTGGATGTACTCGCCGCCCCAGGTGATCCGCTGGGCAAAGTCGATCTTCGTCACGTACTGGTTGTCCGGGTCCGGCTCGTCGCGGGTGTCGAAGACCGTGGACTCCTTCTTCTCCATCACCACCATGGTGCCGCTGGAGGAGGGGGTGCTCTTCTTGCCCAGGCTCACCGGCAGGGTGCGGATCACCGCGCCGTTCTCCGAGACGGTCATCCGCTTGGTCGCGTTGTCCACCGTCATCTCGAACGCCCGGCCGATCTTCGCGGTGGCGCTCCGGTCGACGTTGCCGTAGCGGCCGTTGCTGAGCGGGATCCCGGCCAGCGCCAGCCAGACCGTGATCGTGGTGCCGGTCTTCCAGTATTCCGGGGCCCGGTAGTAGGCCTGCGTGCCGTTGTAGAGCCAGTGCCACGCGCCGGGCTGCGGCGGGTCGGTCTGCACGAACATCCGCTTCTGCACCGCGGCCCGGTCCTTCTTCGGGATGCCGGGCGAGAACTCCGCGACCACGGGCATGGCCACGCCGTACGTCTTGCCGCTGAACAGGTAGAGCCCGGAGCCGATCATCGACTTCGGCTTGGCCATCGTGGTGAAGGTGCTGGTGCCCTGGTGGGTGGCGCCGTCCTTGCCGGTCCCGGTGACCGTGGCGGTGTACTTCGTGCCGTACTTCAGCGGGGCCGACGGCACCCAGCCGGTGCCGTCGCGCCGCATCCGCCCGCTGACGGCGGCGCCGGCGGCGGTGGTGAGCACCACCTTCGACACCGTGCCACCGCCCGGGATCCGCGCGCTGATCTCGGTGCTCGCCGGCCGGCCGGTCGCCCCGTCGGCCGGAGCCACCGCCAGCGGCGGCGCGGCGGAGGCCGCGTCGCTCGGCGAGACGCTCGGATCCGGCGCGGTGGACGAGACGCCACCGACCTCCTGCTGGCCGGGCACGAAGGCCGGCTTCTCCTCGTCGCCGCCGCACCCGGTCAGTGCCAGCGACGCCGTGAGGACCAGGACGCCCACCATCGCCCCGGCCCGCGCGAACCTGCCCATGCCCACCCCTGTCGTAGCGTGCCTGGCGGACATCGTGCCCCATCGACGCCAAGCACCCGGCCCCCGGATCGGCGCCGCCAGCTGTTTTAGGTGCTTTTGCCGGTTAAGCTCGACCGAAGGGGGGAGCCCGGTATCGGATTGGAACCCGCCTCAGCGGGCATGCTAAGGTACTTCCCGTTGTCAGCGAGCGCCGCTAGCTCAACTGGCAGAGCAGCGGACTCTTAATCCGCGGGTTCGGGGTTCGAGTCCCTGGCGGCGCACCACCAAAAGGGCTCTGACCTGGGGTTTCACCCTGGGTCAGAGCCTTTTTGCATTTCTGTTCGTGGTTCGGTGTCTCGGTGGGTGCGCCTGCGGTGGATTTCAAGCCAGATGCGCTGAAAGAGTTCATCCTCTCCAACGAGGAGGCCCTGCTCGCGGTGTAGGGCAGGCTGGCCGCCCGTGCTTGGGTCGAGTTCGAACTTGTATCGGAAGGAAGGCCCGAGGGTGGCCGTCGCGTCGGACGGCGATGTGCCGCCCGGCCCTGGCCTGGCTCAAGTTCATCGATACGCCGTATCTCCTTGGCGAAGCGGCCCACGGTGGTCGGCATGGCGGTCGTGCTCAGCGGCACGGGGAGACGGCGGACGCCAGGCCAAGGTGCGCCGTACTGGCGTTCCCAACGAAGTGCCCGTTGATCAGGGTTGCCGTTCTACGGGTGACAGCCGAGCTTGAGCGCGCTGGGCGCCGCGGAGTGCGGAAAGCTGGCTGTGGAAAGAGCCATCCCGATTCTGGTCCAGGTTCAGCGGCAGTACATGTGATCGGATCAACTCTTCTTCGAGTGCCCATGGCTGCTCTGCCGGGGTCCACACGACTCGGGCGTGGTCGGCCATCCAGGCGCTGAGCCGCTTTTCTCCGTCTCGGCCGAACGTCAGCCGGCTTCCGTTCCCGACCCGCCGCAGGCCAATCCCCAGGTCTTCAGCGAAATGCGAGCCGAGGGGCGATCCTGGCCGCCATGGTCCTGGCCACGGTCGGCGCGTACGTCGTCACGAACGCGACACCGGCCGCCGCGGCCACCACCGCCGGCTGCGGCAAGGCCCCGGGGCTGAACAGCGGCACTCACACCATCCAGAGCGGCGGCAAGAGCCGCAGCTTCATCCTTCGACTTCCCGACAGCTACAACAACACCTACCCGCACCGGCTGGCCTTCGGGTTCCACTGGTTGGGTGGCACCGGCAGTCGAGCCGTTGCATCGACGTCGCCAACTCCAGCACGAGCAACGGCACCCGGGTGCAGCTGTGGGACTGCCACGGCAACAACAACCAGCGCTGGACCCACACCGCCAACCGCACCCTGACCGTCTACGGCAACAAGTGCCTGGACGCCAGCGGGTCGGGCACCAGCAACGGCACCGTCGTCCACATCTGGGACTGTCACGGCGGTGCGAACCAGCAGTGGAACCTGAACAACAACGGGACCATCACCTCCGTCCAGTCGGGACTCTGTCTGGACGCCGTCGGCGCCGGCACCGCCAACGGGACGCAACTCAACCTGTGGGCGTGCAACGGAGGCGGCAACCAGAAATGGGCTACCCGCAGCTGACAGTCCGACAACCCCGTACCACCATGGCACGGCGGTGAGGCGGGGTGGCGGCCAGTTCCTTCGGCCGCCACCCCGCCGGGCCGGGATTACAACTTCTCTTCGCCCCACAGTCATCGATGGGTCCGGACGCGGTACCGGCAGCTTGCCTGGGTGAGGCAAGCGGCTGCCCAGGCCGAACCATGCTGCCGCTCCTCGGTGCGTGGACGCGCCTACGGCGTGGTCGGCTTGCCGCCGTGCTCCGGGGCGCGGTGTCGGCAGATTGGGCAGGCCAGCTGGCCCCATCGCGAACGTGCAGGTGGCTGGGCCAGAACACATTGCAAATAGGCGAGCATCGATCAGCTTGTCCCAGAAGAAGTTGGACTGGGCATCGTCCGACTCGACATCGGCGCGGACTGCCCGCTCACGGTCGCGGTCACCTGCCTCGGACCACGGAACCCCGGCAAACAGCTCGACGACACCGTCACCCTTCTGACCGCCGACTGGAACTCCTTCGGTGTCGACTCCCACTACGACCCCGAACCCGACTGGTCAGCCTGCCCCCGAGCGGATGATGCAACTCAGCGGACTTCACGACGCCGCACCCACACTCGGCATGTCCTGGAAGCCCACCGGCGGACACCATGGCGGCTGCCAGGCGCGAGGACCTCTTGGGGGCGATGTGGCCATGGTGAACTCCCATCAAAAGGGCAGGGGGACCGGCGCGCCGGGCAACGGAGTGCTGGGACAGGAGGGGTGTCGAGAGAGGTGCGCGTCCGCGCGGGTGCTACCGCCGCTCGTCAGCGACGGCCGGTGCGGGCCTCGGGTGACGTGCCGCCGTAGGTGGACGGATCGACGCTGATCAGGGCTGGGTGGATGGGACTTCGCTGCCGGCGGGCTGGCCGTGCGGGCCACCGTGGGCGTGGGGGGTCGCTCGGCGGCCGCGTCCCGGGATCGGCCGGAGCGGTGGTGGCGCCGTCGAGGCGCGGACGACGAGCTCGACCGGTTGGTCGGCTGCCGGTGGAAGCTCGACGTCCGGCTTCTCGATGACCTGTACCAGCAGCGCGAGGCCCTGCCGCGCGACCGCGTCGAACGGCTGCCGCACGGTGGTGAGCGGGGGAGTGACGTAGGCGGCGACCGGGATGTCGTCGAACCCGACGACGCTGATGTCCTCGGGCACCCGGCGCCCGACCTCGAGCTGCGCGCGGATGAGACCGATCGCCATGTCGTCGTTCGCGGCGAACACCGCGGTCACGGTGCCGTCGCCGGCCAGTTCCCGGCCCGCCGTGTAGCCGGACGCGGCCGACCAGTCGCCCTCGACGACCGGCGGCTCGTCCGCGCCGTGGGCTCGCAGCGCCTCGCGCCAGCCGGCGAGACGGTCCCGTGCCGAGTACCACCGCTGCGGGCCGGCCAGGTGATGGACGGTCGCGTGCCCCAACTCCAGCAGGTGCTCGGTCACGGCCCGCGCGAGCCGGCCCGCGCCGACCCTGGCGGTCACCACTTGCGGCGCGGCGAAGGTGGGCGGCGCGCCGAGCACCAGGACCGGCACGTCGACGCTGATGAGGCCGACGCCCTCGTCGATCGGCTCGGAGATAACGACGCCGTCCACGCCCTGGTCCAGCAGCGATGCCAGGGCGCTCGCGATGCCGCCCGGGTCGCCCTCGATCGTAGTGGCCACCCGCAGCGTGTAGCCCACCTCCCGGACCGCCCGCTCGATGCCGATGAGCCACGACGCCGGCCCGTACAAGGCGCTGCCGAGCGTCACCACGCCGATCGACCGGGTCCGCCCGGAGGCCAGCGCCCGGGCCGCCTGGTTGCGCCGGTAGCCGAGCTCCTCGGCGGCGTCCAGGACCCGCCGGCGCACGTCGGCCGAGACATACGGCTCGTCGTTGAGGACCCTGGACACCGTCTTCTGGGAGACGCCGGCCAGCCGCGCGACGTCCACGCTGCGCGGCGTCGGAGGGCTTCCACCTGGCCTCGCCAGTCGCGTCACGGCACCTCCCATGACCGGTCATAGTCCTGTATGATTGCGCTGTCATGTCTACGCAGTCAGACCTCGCCATCAAGATCCCGTAATCCGCCCGTGACGCTGGCGAAGCACGTTCCTCGCCAACCCTAGCCCCAGTTTCGAACCGAACAAGTCAGGCCGGGCCGCCCGCCGACTTCGCCGAGGACCGCAGTTGCTGTCCACGCCTTCGACGTGTCACGCGGCCGGGCGCCGCAGAGGCGAATCGGTTCGCTAATCGATCGGCGCCGCGTCGGTGGGCCGGCGATGCGGAACGCCTGAGCGCGATGCCCCAGTGCTCCGGAAGGGTCGTACTCAGCGGCGGCGACTCGAAGCCTGCTCGGCGTCAGGAGCAGGAAGTAACCGTCTTGAAACCTTGACTTCACGCTCGACGCGCCCATTAATGCATATCTATGTACCCGGGCCGTAACCACCCTTCCCGGGTGGTCGGCGACGTCGGCAGATTCGTCGAATCGGTTCGAGTATCGGCCTTGAGGCTGTGCCCTGAACCGGTGTTGCGGAGCTGGCGGACGAGTCACAGGAGGTTGGCATGCATCGTACGAACGTCCACTGGGATGGCCGATTGTCGGCGTCGGCCAGAGGGCTTGCCGCGACCGTCGCGCTCGGCCTGACCCTGACGCTGGGCGGCCTGCCCCTGGCGAACCCCCGGCCGGCCCTGGCCGCGCCGGGCGCGATGGGGGCCGTGGCGGCCGCCGGCGTTGACGGTGTGGCGGCCGGGAACGCCGCGATCGCCTCGGTCGACCTGAGCGGGACCTGGGGCTTCACGCCCGCGGGCCGGGCGGCGACCACGATCGCGGTGCCCGGTGGCGGCTGGTACAAGCAGGGCTTCACCGACGTGAACGAGGCGGTGTACTCGCGCAGCATCACGGTGCCGGACTCGGGGCAGCCGCAGTCGACCTGGATCGAGTTCGGCGCCGTCAATCACCAGGCGACACTGTCGGTCGACGGCCGCGTGGTCGCCACCCAGACGACGGCGTTCACCCCGTCGAACTTCGACATCAGCGCATACGCGGCGCCCGGCACCACCCACACGATCACGGTGAACGTGAAGGGCCGCGGCGCGTTGAAGGCATCCAACGGCCGGTACCTGGTGCCCGACGCCGCCACGTGGTCCGAGGCGATACCGCAGGGGATCTTCGGGTCCGCGTTCCTGCGGGTGTACCCGGCGGTGTACGTCAGCGACACATTCGTGCGTACGTCGGTGGCGAACAGGACGCTGACCTACGACGTGACGGTGCGGAACACGTCGGGCAGTTCCCGGTCGGTGACGTTGACCGGGTCGCTGTCGTCCAAGAACGGAACGGCTTTCAGCTACCCGGCACTGCCCAGCCGTACGGTCACCGTGGCGGCCCGCTCGACCGTGACCGTGACCGTCGGGCCGGTCGCGTGGAACCTCGACAGCACGTCGTACTGGTGGCCCAACGTGCCGTACCGGTCGGGGTACCGGGCGCAGCTGCACGGGCTGACGGTGCATGCCGTCACCGACGACGGCCGGACGAGCGACGCCGAGTACCGGTTCGGGTTCCGGGAGGCCACCCAGAACGGTGACTACTACTACCTCAACGGCGTGCGCGTGAACTTCCGCGGCGACAACCTCCAGGGTGCCGACTATGACCGGATCAACAACGGCGGCAAGGGCGACGCTTACCACACCCTGCCCGGCTTCCTGCCCCCGTCGTCCGGCAACGGCGGCTGGCCGCAGGCGGTGGACAACTACCAGCGGCTGAACTACAACGTGGTGCGCATCCACCAGGAGCCCGGGAGCCCGTACATGTTGGATGTCGCCGACGAGATGGGCCTGATGATCATCGACGAGGTCGCGATTCGCGGCTCCCAATCCTCCCAGGAGTGGCAGAACTCCGTCGGGCGCGACAACATGATCAACCACGCCCGTGCGCTGGTCCTGCGCGACCGCAACCACCCCGCGATCATCCGCTGGAGTCAGAACAACGAGCCGAACCAGAGCGGCCAGGATTCCGAACAGTTCGAGAAAGACCTGTACGCGGCGATGAACGGCGCCGACGGCACCCGGCCGATCATTGTCGAGGTGGGCGTCGGCGGGAATGTCAGCCTGTATCCCGGGATGACGTACGCCAACTTCGCGGTGATCCCGCACTACGTCGACGGCTTCGGCAGGTACGGGGAGGGCCTGATCACCGTGAATGGGCGGCCCGACGGCGAGGGCGAGTACATCTGGCCGGCATGCAACAACAAGCAGGGCTTCGAGTGGTTCGCCACGGCAACCCTGGCCAAGCGCGGCAAGGGCGCCACCGACCTGCGCCCGTACACGCTGCTGTCCGCCTGGGCCAGCGTCGTGCCCGGCGTGCGGACCACCGACTTCACCCCCGAGGAGGGCGGTCACCCCATCTACGGCGTCGACAACCTGCCCGACCCGTGGAGCAACCCGCAGATCCAGCGCGTGCAGGCGGCGTTCAACCCGGTGGCCGCGGTCGACCTCCCGTACTGGTCCGCCTCCGGCGCTTCGGACTCGAACGGCAGTTTCCCGCTGCCGCAGGCAGTGCCCAGCTATGCCCGCAACGCCACGGTGACCCGCAACATCACCGTGTTCAACGACGACTTCGTCGACACCTCGGTGGGCTTCACCTGGACGGCGCGGCTCGACAGCTCGACCGGAACGGTCGTCGCGTCCGGCAGCACCAACCTGACCATCCCGCTCGGCTCGCGGGTCACCCAGCCGGTGTCCTTCACCACCCCCGCCACCGGCAGCCGCGTGTACCTGCAGCTGTCGACCGCCAAAGCCGGCAGCCCCGTCTTCACCGACGCAGTCGAGTACTTCACCCTGAGTGGAGGCAGCGGGACCGGACCCGCACCGGGCACCTACCGCATTGTCAACCGCAACAGCGGAAAGCCCCTCGCCATCGCCGGCAACTCCACCGCCGACGGTGCCAAGGCGGTCCAGCAGAGCGGCACCCCCACCTGGACGATCAGCACCACACAGGACGCCTACACCCTGCGCTACACCGCCTCCGGAAAGCTGCTCGACGTCAACGGCAGCAGCAGCACCCAGGGCCTGCAACTGCAGCAGTGGTCGGCCAACGGCGGCACCAACCAGATGTGGTACCTGCGCCCCACCGGTGACGGCTACTACACCATCGTCAGCCGCAGCAGCGGACTACTGGCCGACGTCTACGGCGCGGCGACCAGCGACGGGACGCAGGTCGTGCAGTGGACCGCCACCGGCGGCACCAACCAACAGTGGCAGTTCGTACCCGCCTGACAGAGAACAGAGGTGGATGTCAAGCCCGATCGCCGGTAACGGGCTGCCGATCGTTGCGCCGACTCGGGGTGCGGTTTGTACGCCCGAGTCGGCCACGATCCGATCGCGGTGGGACACGAGCTACCGATCCGGACAGACGCCAGCCTGGTCCGTTCGCTACTCGTACGTGAGCCAGGCCCAGGGCGTCGCGGCTGAGTGCATGGACTCTAGGTGCCGTCCATGCACTTAGGCGTGGCTCGACCGACCGTCGTTGTAGGACGTTCAGTATGCGTCGCTGGCTGATCGGAGAACCGGAGCGGACCATGTCCATGTGAGTGGTTCTGCGTAACCTGGTTCGGGGCCGACCGTCACCCGATGGCCGGCTGGCGGTTGATCATCCACGCGGCGTCTCACGGGGTGCTCCGTGGGTGCTCTGGCGCGATGGACGGGGCCGGCGCGCGATGGACCAGCCCGGACGATCCCCGTTGGACTAGCGAGTCGACCAATATCAACCTCTTAATCCGCGGGTTCGGGGTTCGAGTCCCTGGCGGCGCACCAACGAGCAAGGCCCCGATCCGGCACTCCGTGCCGATCGGGGCCTTTTTCGCGTACGCGGGCGGTAGTCCGAACGGCCCTGCCGGACGGTAATCATCAGGCTCGTCGCGACACAAGCCAGGGTGAGAGTCGCCGAGGCAATGGGGGTTCGGGTGGGTCCACCGAAGAAGAGGGACGAGGGCTGGTTCACCGGCCTCTACGCCGCCGAGTACGCGAACGTCGTGCGGTATGGCCTGCGCCGACTCGCGGACTCCGACGCATCGGCGGAGCTCGCCCAGGAAGTCTTCGTCGTCGCCTGGCGTCGTCGCGACGAGGTGCCGGACCGCAGCCTGCCCTGGTTGTACGGGGTGGCCCGGCGGATCCTGGCGAACCACTGGCGGTCGCGGCGTGGTGCCCCCGACGTCCTGCCCCTCACCGGTGCCGACCTGGCCCGGGTTGCCAGCTCGGCGGGCGCCGACACCACCGTGGGGGTCGCCGACGTGCGGGTCGCATTGACCGTCCTCAGCGAACTCGACCAGGAAATCCTCCGGCTGATCGGCTGGGAGGAGTTGACGGTTTCCGAGGCGGCAAAGGTTCTTGGCTGCACTCGGGCGACCGCGGCGGTGCGCCTGCATCGCGCCCGCCGGCGCCTCGCCGAAGCGATGTCGGACCGGCCTGCCCAGTCCCGGCGCTGCTCCGTGTTGGCGACCAAGCGAGAGGAACTGTGATGTTCGGAGCAGAGCACACCCGTGCCCTCCTCGGCCCGGTCGACCCGGCCCGGCCTGTCACCGTCGCGCCACCGTTGATCGCGGCAAACGAGTTGATCGACCGCGCCGGCACCACCGAGACGATCGCCCCGCATCGTCGCGCACGCCCGACCCGCCGGCTGGTGCTGACGGCGGGGGCGCTGGCGGCCGTGGCCGGCGCCGTGGCCGTTCTCCAGCCCTTCGACAGATCCGCACCGGACGGTCCGGGCGGGGCCGGGCGCACGGCGGGGTCGGTGCTCGTGCCGGTCTCGTACCAGTTCGACACGGACGCGCCGGAGGCCGGCCCGCACCTGCGCGCGCTGGCGGGCACGATCGAGGATGCGGAGTACGACCACCTGCGCGGGCGCTACATGTACCACCACACGAAGGTGTGGGGTGATCCGGTGATGACCTCCGCCGACGGCCGTCACCAGGTGGCCTTCGCCGGCGAGACGAAGGTCTGGCAGGCCGCCGACGGGACCGGCAGCCAATTCAACACGCAGTTGGAGCCGGAATATCCCGACCAGGAGTCCCGTGACTACTGGCGACGCAAGCTGGACGCGCGCCCGGCGGTGGCGACGCCGGCCATGATTTCGCTGCCGCCCATGAAGCTCACGCCACCGTCGGCCGACCCGTCGGCGCTCCGCGCGCTGCTCAAGGTCGAACAGGGGCCCGGTGCCGCGAGCAAGGAAGCCAGCAATCTCTACGCGCAGTTCGTCATCCCACGAGCGACTCGAGCGGCGATTCTGCGGGTCCTCGCCGAGGTGCCCGGCCTCCGGTGGCGGGGACGGGTGACGGACCGCGCCGGTCGGAGCGGGGTCGCCGTCACCTTCGACGACCGCGAACACGACGCGCAGTCTCTCCTGATCTTCGACCCGAGGACGGGTGAGCTGCTCGCCCACGAGCGACTGACGCTGTCGCCCGTGCGGATCAGCGCGTACCAGGTGATCCTCGATGCCGCCTGGTCCGACCGAGTGGGTTGACCGCCGCACGTCGGGCCGCTCCCTCCGGAGCGGCCCGACGTCGAGTCCCTGCCGACCCGCCGACGAGCACGGCCTTGAGCCGGTGCTCCGGTCGGGGCCGTTTCGTGCTCAGAGACGGTGTTCCTGTAACCGACGCAGGGCCGGGATGCCGTCGAGCTGATCGGGGCGAAGTCTCTCCCTCATGATGCCCGGTGGCCGTTCCCGGTCGGGCGAGCACGTGACGACCTCGTCCGGAGTGATCGCGAGATCGACGCTGAAGTCGTGATCGGCGTAGGGCAGCGCTTCGTCGAGGAGTTGGCTGCGGTGGATGGTGGTGGCGATGGTCTGGGAAGCCGGTGAATCCGAGGAGGGATCGTGGTCGCTGAACCCACGGGTAGCCCGGACACGATTCTCGTCTGCATCCGGGGCAACTCCGGCTCGGGCAAGAGCAGCATCGCCCGCGAGCTACGACGCCGGCACGGCCGGGGCTGCGCCCTGGTCGAGCAGGACTACCTGCGCCGCATCCTACTGCGCGAGCGAGACAGGCCCGGCGGCGCGGCACCGGCGTTGATCGCGCAGACCGTTCGGTTCGCGCTGGACCACGGCTATCACGTCGTGCTGGAGGGCATCATGCACACCAGCCGCTACCGAAGCATGCTGACCGCCCTGCGGGACGGCCACCGCGGCCGGTCGCTTTTCGGCTATCTCGACGTGTCCCTGGCCGAGACGCTGCGCCGGCACCTCACCCGCCCACAGGCCACCGAGTTCACCGCCGAGCACATGAGCGGGTGGTATGCCGCCCATGACGTCCTGGGCTGGCCCGACGAACTCGTCCTACCGGAGACCACCGGACTGGACGAAGCCGTCGAGGCCATCGCCGCTGCCGCCGGGCTACCCCAGCACGGACGCGACGACGGCCTGATTCCGTAAATCGTCAGACGTCTATGGTTGCATTCATCAGATGTCTGACCTACGCTGCCGGTAGGGCATTCGTAGCGATCGGCAAAAGCGTGTGGGCGACAGAAGTCCCCACAGGCCCCTGGTGACCTCGCTGTTCCCGTGCTCGTCGCTCGATACGTACGTGAACTCATGTCGAGGGCAAGTGAGAGGAACAGCGCGTGTCATCAATCGTGTCCACCGCCCGCCTGTCGTTGTTGGCGATCGCGGCGCTCGTCACCGCCATGCTGCCGGCGGTGCTGACGAACCAGACGCCGGCCTCGGCCGCGGTCCAGCAGACCTTCTACGTCGCCCCCGACGGCAATGACGCCAACCCGGGGACGATCCAGTCCCCGTTCCGGACCCTGCAACGCGCGCGGGACGTCGTCCGTACCGTGAACGCGGGCATGACGGGGGACATCAACGTGTTCCTGCGCGGCGGGACCTACCCGGTCGGCAGCACCGTCGAGTTCGGCCAGGGCGACTCCGGCACGAACGGGTTCCGGGTCGTGTACGCCGCCTATCCCGACGAGAGGCCGGTCCTCGACGGCGGCGTCCAGGTGACCGGGTGGACCCAGCACAGCGGCAACATCTGGAAGGCGCCGCTCGACCGGGCCAACAAACTGCGGGCGCTCTACGTCAACGACAAGCGTGCGTTCATGGCCTCGAAGACGGTCACCTCGGCGGGATGCCAGGGGACGTACAACATCACGGCGGGCCAGGCCGACTGGGCGTGGGAATCAGGCTCGCAGTGCGACGGGGCCAGATACGGTCTGGCCGACTTCCCCGCCATCGCCCGCAACCAGGACGACATCGAGATCGAGACGGGCACGACCTGGACCACGGCCCTCGTCGGAGTCCGCCAGGTGACGACCACCTCCGACGGCGGCAGCCGGGTCGCCCTCTTCCAGCAGCCGGGTGCGGCCATCGCCCAGGGCGCCTACAACGGCAACGCCCAGGTGGGCGGCACCCACAAGCTCATGAACGCGTACGAGTTCCTGGACACCCCCGGCGAGTTCTACTTCGACAAGAGCAGCCGGACCTTGTACTACTACAAGGCCAGCGCCGAGAACATGTCGACCGCCACGGTCTATGCGCCGAACAACGTGACCACCCTGCTGCGGATCGCCGGCACCTCGACCGGCAGCCACGCGCGCAACATCACGTTCTCCGGCCTGACCGTGCAGCACTCCGACTGGAACCTGTTCAACGTCGCCGGCTCCTCCTTCAAGCAGGCGCAGCAGGGCAACCTCGGCGCCCAGGTGTACGCGAAGGGCAACTTCCACGTCTACTACTACCGCAACGTGGACGTCACGCCCGGCATCATCCAGGTGCAGAACGCCGACGGGATCCTGTTCCAGCGCAACCGGATCCAGCACACCGGCGCCGACGGGATCAGCATGGTCAACGACGTGCAGGGCAGCCAGTTGATCGGCAACCACACCAACGACATCGCCGGGTCCGCCATCAACGTGGGCCACCCGCAGCACGTCTACATCGGAGACGGCACCTCGACCAACCGGGAGAAGTACTCCCCGCAGGTCGAGGGTCTACCGAAGAACATCGACATCAAGAACAACTACCTCTACGACAGCGCGGTCCTGTTCAACGGGCACAGCCCGATCTCGGCCTACTTCGCCGACACCCTGACCATCCAGCACAACCGGATCGAGAGGGCGCCGTGGTCCGGCATCACCCTCGGCTGGGGCTGGTGGAACTTCGACGGGTCGTCGGGCTCGATCGCGCCCAACCGACCGACCACGACGGCGCGGAACAACACCATCAGCTACAACCACATCATCGACACGGTGCAGCGTCTCAGCGACACCGCGCCCATCTACACGCTGGGCAGCCAGCCCGGCACCACGATCACCAACAACTATCTCCAGGGCGTGCCCTCCGGCCACAAGTACGGCCTGCACCCGGACGAGGGATCGGCGTTCATCACCTTCCGGGACAACGTGCTGAGCATCGACAAGAACGTCACCTGGATGATCAACTCCGACGACTTCGGGCGGAAGCACGACCTGAGCATCACGCAGACCTACGGCCCGATCAACAAGGTCTCGAACAAGAACCTGCCGAACAGCACGATCGGCGACATCCTCGTCTCCTCCGACTACGTCTGGCCGGCGGCGGCGTACGGCATCGCGGTGAACTCAGGTCTCGAGGACGCCTACCGGGACGTCGTCCCGGCGGCCAACTTCTCCGCACCGAACCACGTCCTGCCGGCGAGCACGTTCGTCACCAGCGCGACGGCGTCGATTCCGATCCGCAGCACCGGTGACGCGACCAGGACGGTCTGGCTGGCGCCCCCCGGCACGACCACCTTCACCGCCGGCCCGACGATGACCAGGGCGGCCGGCAACGCCACGTCCATCGCCGTGCCGACCATGCAGGGGGAGTACCGCCTCTACGTCGTCGACGCCCAGGGCAACCGCTCGGCGGAGTCGACCTCGATCGTCCGGCAGCAGAGCGGCGGCGGCACCCCGTCGGGCGGGCAGCTCGTGGGCGGCCAGTCCGGCCGCTGCGTCGAGGTGCCCAACTCCGCGACCACGAACGGCACCCAGGTGCAGCTCTGGGACTGCTCCAGCGGCACGAACCAGCGCTGGACCTCCACCAGCGGCAAACAACTGACCGTGTACGGCAACAAGTGCCTGGACGCGTCCGGCGGCGGCACGGCCAACGGCACCGCGGTCATCATCTGGGACTGCCACGGCGGGCTCAACCAGCAGTGGAACATCAACACCAACGGCACCGTCACGAACGCCCAGTCCGGGCTCTGTCTCGATGCCAACGGCGCCGCCAGCGCCAACGGCACCAAGATCATTCTCTGGACCTGCAACGGTGGCGCGAACCAGCGGTGGACCCTACGCAGCTGACCCACGGACGGTCAGGATGGCGGGATGACCGCCCTCGCGTACCTCGTGGTGCTCGCCGCCGCCGTCCGGGCCGGCCTGGGGCTCGTCGCCGGGCGTGGCTCGGACGGCCGGCGGCGCGCCCCCGTCGCGACCGTCACGGCGCTCGTCGTCGTCGGCGTGCCGACGCTGCTCCAGCTCACCGTCGCGCCGGCGCTGCTCGGGCAGCTCGAACGCGATCGGGCCGCGGTGGCCGACGGCCAGGTCTGGCGGCTGGTGACGTCGCTCGTCGTGCAGAACGGGGGCGTGGCCGGCTCGGTCTTCAACCTGGCCGCCCTCGCGGTGGTCGGGGTGGTCGCCGAGCGGGTCTGGGGTGCGAAGCGCTGGGTGGTGGTCGCGCTCGCCGCCGGCGTGCTCGCCCAGCTGTGGGGCCTCGTGGTGCAACCCGTCGGCGCCGGGAACTCCGTCTGCCGGTGACCGGCGTACAGCCGCCGAGGCGGGCCCGGTGCGATCGGACCCGCCTCGGCGGGGCTCAGGTCACCAGTTCAGCGGCAGCGTGCCGATGAATCGGGTGAGCGCGCCGGCGAGCAACTGGTCGTCGCGCCGGGACGGGTGCCAGTCGCAGCCGAGCTTGTCCAGGCCCAGGGCGTTGTCGTCGTAGTAGAGCGAGCGGATCCGGGTGTCACCCGCGTCCGTGCGGGTCCGGACGACCTGCTGTACCGATGCGGCGAGCGGAGTGTTGGACAGGTCCGGGTAGGTGAGCACGATGAACGTGTTCGGGCCGTACCGGGTGCGTAGCTTGTCGAGGAAGCCCAGGTACGCGGTGCGGAAGTCGGCGGCGAGTTGCTCGGGGGTCGTCCACCGCTCGCCGGCGTTGAGGGCGGTGGAAAAGTCGTTGATGCCCAGGCCGACGACGACCAGTTGCGGCTTCCAGGTGCCCGGGTTCTGCCACACCGTGCTGTTCCACAGTGCCTGGAGATCCGTCTCGTAGTAGGTGCGGAAATTGTCCGTGCCCCCGCCGTTGTAGTTGCGCACCATGCCCAGCCCGGACCAGGCGATGAGCTGGTAGTCGGCGTTCAGGCTCTGCGCGGTGAGGGCGCCGAAGGTGGCGTCGGCGTTCGAGTTGCGGGTGACCCCGCCGTTGCCGGAGCAGTCGCGGGTCGTCGACATGTTGCCGTAGCCGGCGGTCCAGGAGTCACCGATGAACTCGATCTGGCGGCTGCGGGCGGCCGGCTTGGCCAGGATCGTGCCGCCGGGGGCGGCCACGAGACCACCGAACTCACCCACCGCCCACGGGCTCTCGGTGCGCTTGACGAGTCGTACGGTGTGGTCCGCGTCGGCGAGGTTGCGGACCCAGTAGGTGGTCTGGCCCGGGGTGACGAGCGTGGCGACGGTCGCCCCGTCGACCTGTACGGCGTAGTCGTTCTGGGCGTCGTTGAGGACGATCCCGACGCCGGTGCCGCGAAACCGGCCCTCGAAGTAGGTGCCGGGCCAGGTGTACTGGGCGCTGTTGCCGACCGACCGCACCCGCCCCACCGTGCGCGTCTGCTCCAGCGCGCCGGAGGCCGGCGGGGCACTGGTGGGCGGCGGCGTGCTGGTGGGCGGCGCGCTGGTCGGCGGTGGCGCGCTGGTGGGAGGCGCGCTGGTGGGTGGCGCGGTCGTGGTGGGGGTCGGCCGGCCGGTGCACGGCACGCCGTTCAGCGCGAAGTCGGTCGGCGCCGGGTTCGACGCGTTGTTCCACGAGCCGCCGAAGCCGAACTGGGCGGTGGCCCCGGTGCCGAGACTGCCGTTCCAGGCGGCGTTGGTGACGGTGACCCGGCCGGCGGACTGGGTCACCGTGCCGTTCCACACCTGCCCGACCACCTGCCCGGCGGTGAACGACCAGGTCAGCCGCCAGCCGGTCAGCGGATCGCCGAGGTTGGTGACGTCGACGTTCGCGCCGAAGCCGCCCGGCCACTGGCTGGTCACCGTGTAGGTGACCCGGCAGCCGGCGGCGGCCTGCGCGGAGACGGCGGTGGTGAGCGCGGCGGCCACGGCGACGGCGGCGGTGAGCACCGCCGCCGCCGACCGGAGTCGGTTATGCGTGAGTCGCATCTGTGCTCCTTCAGGAGTGCGCTACGAGCTGGCGCAGGTGATCTCGCTCGGGGCCGGTGAGCTGCTGCCGTTCGCGAGGAAGCCGAAGCTCGTCGACCCGCCGGCGTTGAGGGCGCCGTTGTAGGCGGCGTTGCGCACGCTGACCGTGCCGGTGGATCCGGTGGCCACGCCGTTCCACACGTTGTTGATGCTCTGTCCACCGGCCAGGGTCAGCCGTACCGTCCAGCCGGTGATGGCCCTCGTGCTGGTCACGGTCACCTCGCCCTGGAAGCCGCCGGTCCAACTGCTGACCAGCCGGTAGCTGGCCGTGCAGGCGGCCGAGGGATCCGGCGGAGGCGTGGTCGGCGGTGCGGTGGTGGGCGGTGGAGTGGTGGGCGGTGCGGTGGTCGGCGGTGCGGTGGTCGGCGGCGGCGTGGTGGTGGGCGGTGGCGTGGTGGGCTGGCCGCCGTCCGGGGCCACCGCGCGACCGGTGGCCGGCGAGATCATGCCGGCGCAGAGGCCGCGACTGGCGAGGTTGCTGACGATCCGGGGGATGGCCGCGATCGTGTTGGCCGGCCAGTCGTGCATCAGGATGGACTGCCCGGCCTGGAGGCGGCCGGCGTTCTGCACGATCTGGTCGGTGCTGGCGTTGTTCCAGTCCTGGGAGTCCACGTCGGCGTTGATCTCGGTCAGCCCGAACTGGGCCTCGACCGCCCGCAGGGTCGCGTTCGACTCCAGGTAGGGCGGCCGGAACAGTTTGGGGGCCTCGCCGGTGGCCTGCTGGATCGCCTGCTGGGTCTGCGAGATCTCCGAGGTCATCTGCGCCTGGCTGAGCTGGGTCATGTGCGGGTGCGTCCAGCTGTGGTTGCCGACCCACATGCCGGCGTCCCGCTGGGCCCTCGCCAGCGCCGGATTGCTCTGCACGTTCTGGCCGACGTTGAAGAACGTCGCCCGTACGCCGGCCGCCTTGAGGGTGTTGATCAGGGTGGTGGTGTTGCCCGCGGTGGGCCCGTCGTCGAAGGTCAGCGCCACGTACCCGGTGCAGGCGGCGGCCATCGAGGGCGCGGCGGTGACGGCCAGTCCGGACGTCACCGCGGTCAGGAGGGCGGCGGCTGCCGCCACCACCATCGGGCGGCGCGAGGGTCGGGTCGGGGCAGCCGTCGGTCCGGCTGGAAAGGGTGTCATCGAGGTTCTCCCGCTGGCGTTCGAGGTGCTGCTCGGCGCCCTGCGGACCGCGTTGCCCGGAGTCGGGCCGCGTCGCGTCTCGGCGGTGCGCCCGGCAGTGATGTCCTGTCGGTGGCCACGATCGTGCGACCTGTTGCCAGCCCGGCTCCGGTGCGATTATGCCGCCGAACTTTTACGATCGTCAATCAAAGCGGGCCGATGTCGTGTTCGGCGAGCCGCTTGAGGTTCAGGAGTTGGCGGCGGGCCATCACCAGGTCACCGACGCAGAGCCCGAGAGCGACCAGCCGGTTCGTGCGCATGACGACCTTGAGCAGCAGGCGGGTGGTGCCGGCCACGCCGGGCGCCAGCACGTACGACATCACGGCGCCGATGATCTCCCCGGTCAGCTGGCGCCCCGGGTCGACCGAGAGGATCCGCCCCTGCGCACGCCCACCCACGCTGGTGAACGCCTCGCCCACGGCCGGCTCGGGCAGGCCGACCAACCGCCGGGGTGAGCGGCGGCCGAGGTTGTCGATCCAGTCGTACGAGTAGGGCGCGAGCCGCACCTGGGCGACCCACGGCCACACCGTCGTGGTGGGCGCCTCGATCGTCACGCCGCGCCAGGCCCGCAACGTGGGCGCGGCAACGACACCGTCGCACGGATAGGAGCGCGCGACCTCGTCGTCGGTCACGCCCCACCGGTCGCCGAGCATGCGCGGTCAGGCGGCGAGCGCGCCGGGCGCGGGGAACGGGTCGCGGAGCGTGAACGCCTCCGCCGACGGCCCGTTGCGCCGCAACGCCTCCAGCCGCCCGGCCGCCTCGTCCATCGACGGCAGTGTGCCGGCCGGGATCCACCACAGCGCCAGGTGCTCGCCGTCGAGCGGGACGAACCACTCCCGCCGTCGGCGCATCGGCTCCAGGTGCGCGGTCCGGTAGACGAAGGCGCGCAACGACTCGACCGACTCCCAGACGGTCAGGTTCACGATGACGTCCGGCTCGAAGGGCCGGAACGCGGTCGCGTCGCCGGAGTCGTCCTGCAGCCGCCAGACGTAGCCGGGGGAGCGTTCGGCCAGGTCGTGGATCTCGGGCAGGCGGGCGACGAAGTCGGCGAGTTCGGGGCTGTCGATCGGGGCGCGCAGCCGGGCGATGTTCAGTTGCGCGAGGTGATGGTCGGCCATGGAGTCAGACTACCGTCTATGTCAACGCTCATTGTTTTTAGAATGGATCGCCACGCAGCAGCCGGTCGGACCCGGATCGAGCCGCACCACGTGGCCGCCGTCGCCCACCACCGCCTCGAGCATCGCCAGGTTCAACCCGCAGACCAGCCCGGGATGCGAGTGCGCCAGCACGTCGAACGGACAGTTGCGCAGCCGGATCGTCCGGTCGGCGTCCTGGTACGGCTCGTAGCCCAGCGCCGCCAGCCGCGCGATCGCGTCCCCGCCGGCGAGCTTCGCCCCCTGCGCGGCGGCGGCCGCGTACGCCGCCGGCTCCGCCCCCGCCCGCTCGATCGCGCTCGCCAGCACCCCGGCCAGCAGCCGGTAGTCGCGCGGCGGCACCGTCACCGCGTGCTCCGCCGCCGACCGGCGGTACAGCTTGGCCGGCCGCCCCGCCCCCGGCCCACCGGCGCGTGGCGCGTTGGCCGCCTCCAGCAGCCCCGCGTCGGTCAGCTTGTCCAGGTGGAACGCCGCCAGGGTGCGGCCGATGCCGACCCCCTCGGCCACCTCGTTGCGGCTCACCGGCTCGGCCCGCGCCACGACGTACTCGTACACCGTCCGGCGCACCGGCTCCCGCAGCGCGGCGATGGCCTCCATCGACATGCCCCCGACGCTACCCGCCGGGGCGCTCGTCCGACCGGTCCCCGACAGAGCACGGGAATCCCGGCCCCGCGCCCCTACAGTCCCCACCATGAGGTGGTCGGTGCGATCCGTGACCGGGCTCGCCGTACTGGTGGCGGCCCTGGTGGCCGGGGCGGTGAGCGCCGCCGCGGCGCCCGCCGACGGCGGCCTCGGCCTGGCGCTGCGCCCGGCGCAGGCGGACTACCGCGCCGGCGACCAGGTCCGCCTGGACCTCACCGTCACGAACTCCACCGGGTCGGCGTGCGCGCTGCCCACCAGCGCCGTCGGCACCGCCCAGATCACCGGGGTACGCCGGGACGGCCGCGACCTCACGCCGACGCTCGCCCGCAGCTTCCACGACGACGGGATCACCGCCTCGGCCGGCGCCGGCCTGACCACCGTCGAACCCGGCGCGACCGCGACCGTGGCGCTCACCGGAATCCGGCTGCACGACGGCGGCGCGCCCGGGGACGTCGTGCTCCGCTCGGTGGCCGCCACTGGAGACGGCGGCGGCCTGGACTCGCTCTGGCCGGTCGGCGCCCCCGGCCGGTACGAGGTCACGGCCGGCTACGTGCCGCTGCCGGTCACCGGCGCGACGAACCTCTGCCCCGGCGCGACGGCGCTGCGGAGCACCACGTTCACGGTCGGCGACGGCGGCGCGAACGGCCGCCGTTGGCTGTGGCCGGCCGCCGGAGCGCTGCTGCTGGTGCTGCTCCTGGTCGCGCTCGTGGTGCTGCTGCGGGCCCGCCGACGGCGGCCGACCGCCGTCGCCGTGGCCCTGCTGCTGGTGGCCGTCGGCGCGCTGGTCGGCGGCGGCTCCCGGCCGGCCCGCGCGGACTACACCGTCGACCCGACCGCGGGCGTGCCGGTCAGCGGCGTCGACTTCCAGGCCGCGGTCGACGGCTGCCTCAAGGGGTTCGCCGAGCCCGGCGGCGACCCGTCCGGCGTGCTGTCCCGGCTGAAGGACAAGAAGACCCCGAAGGTGCGGATCGTCCCCACCCCGGGCGGCTCGGGCGCGTTCGAGACGCCGGACAGCGCCGACGGCAAGGGCTCGTCCACGGTCACCTGGAACCCGACCTCCACCGACCCGTACGACGACGGGGTGGCCCGGGACCCCTGCGCCGCGCTCTACCACGAGCTGAACCACGCCGACGACATCTCCCGCGACGCGGTCCCGCCGGGCCAGTGCGGGAGCACCGGGATCCCCACCGCCGAGGTGAAGGCGACGCTCGCGGAGAACCGCTACCGGGCGGCGAAGGGCCTGCCGCCGCGCACCCGGTACAAGGGAAACCCGCTGCCGAAGAGCCTCGACGAGTGCAGGAAGCCGGCGAAGAAGACGCCCCCGCCGAAGGGGCCGGTGAAGCTCTGCGAGGACGGCGCGGACTGCGGCGGCAGCAACGGCGACCCGCACCTGGTCACCTTCGACCGGGTCTACTACGACTTCCAGGCCGTCGGTGAGTTCACGCTTGTGGCCGCCACCGGCGGCGACCCGCTCGAGGTGCAGGTCCGGCAGGCGCCGATGGCCGGCACCCGCACCGCCTCGGTCAACTCCGCGGTCGGGTTCCGGATCGGCGCCCGCCGCGTCGCGCTGACCCTCACCGACGGCGCCACCCGGGTGCACGTCGACGGCGCGCCGCTCGCCGCCCCGCCGGAACACACCGACCTGGCCGGCGGCGGCACCCTCACCCGCCGCCCCTCCGACACCGGCGCCACCGACGGGTACGACGTGACCTGGCCGGACGGCTCCGCGGCCGCGGTGGACCAGATCGGCCGCTACGGCTACCGGGTGCTGGTCCGGCTCGCCGACGGCCGGGCCGGAAAGGTACGCGGCCTGCTCGGCGACTTCGACGGCGACGCGGGCGACGACATCGCGCCCGCCACCGGCCCCGCCCTCGCCCAGCCCGTGCCGTTCGCCACGCTCTACCCGGCGTACGCGGACAGCTGGCGGATCACCGCGGACCGCTCGCTGCTGCACTACGACGCCGGGGAGGACACCGGCACGTTCACCGACCGGAGCTTCCCCGAGCGGGAGGTGACCGCCGGCGGCCTCGACCCGGCCCGGCGCGCCGCCGCCGAACAGATCTGCCGATGGGCCGGCGTCACCGCCCCCGGCCCGCTCGCCGACTGCGTCTTCGACGTCGCCGTCAGCGGACGCCCCGAGTTCGCCGTCGCCGGGTCCACCACCGAACGGATCGCCCCGCCCACCGGCGCGCCGATCACCGCCGTGCCGGTCGCCACCGCGAGCCTCACGCCCGGCGGCGAGCCGCTGACGTTCGCCGGCCGCGCCGGGGACGCGGTCTTCGTCGACGCCACCGCGCCCGGCATCGGCGACCGGTGCTCGCCGTACCTGCTCGCCGACCCGGCCGGGCGGGAGATCGCGAGCGGCTGCAACATCAACGGCGCCGGCTACGTCGACCGGGTCGACCTCGCCGCCACCGGCACGTACGCGCTGCGGGTCGTCGCCGCCGCCGGCGACACCGGCCGCGCCGCGGTCCGGGTCTACGCCGCCCGCGACAGCGACGGCACGCTGCAACCGAACGGCCCGACCGTGACCGCGTCGATCGAGCAGCCCGGCGCCCGGGCGCGCTACCGGTTCACCGGCCGCACGGGGGAGCGGGTCTTCGTCGACGTGCCCGAGAGCACGCTCACCGACCAGTGCTCCCCGCTGGAGCTGCGCGACGCCGACGGACAACTGCTGCGCAGCGGCTGCGTGGTCAACGGCGTCGGCGAGATCGACGGCACGCTCCTGCCCGCCGACGGGACGTACACCGTGCTTGTCGACCCGGTGGAACGCGGCACCGGCACGGCCACGCTGCGCCTGGTCGCCGGCCGCGACCGGGACGCGACGATCGAGGTCGGCGGCCCGCCGGTGGTCGCGGACGTGGACCGGCCGGGCGCGGTCACCGGCTACCGGTTCACCGCCGCCGCCGGCACCTCGGTGACCGTGACCGCGACCGCCGCGACGCTGCCCGACCAGTGCGGCGTGCTGGCGTTGCGGGCCCCGGACGGCAGCACGCTCACCACCGGCTGCGTGATCAACGGCGCCGGCGGGATCACCGCGACGACGCTGCCGGCGGCCGGGGCGTACACGCTGCTCGTCGATCCCTCGGGGGCCGCGACCGGGCAGGTCACGGTGGCGGTGCGGTGAGGCCGCCCCCTGCGTGCGGGGGGCGCCGCGGGGGCTGCTAACGTTCCGTCCCGTTGCCGGCGAGCGCCGCTAGCTCAACTGGCAGAGCAGCGGACTCTTAATCCGCGGGTTCGGGGTTCGAGTCCCTGGCGGCGCACCAACGATCAAGGCTCTGAACTGGTGTTTCACACTGGGTCGGGGCCTTTTTCGTGCCTGCTGGCCGGTGGTGGTGGCTCGGTGGGTGCTCGGGAGCCGTTGGACGGGTCGGGTGTCGCCGGGACTGGACGCAGGCCTCGTGGATGCGCGGTGCAGATCACTGGTTCTTGCCTGGTACGGGGTCGATGGACCGGACGTGTGGTTCGTGCCGGGGGAGCGTCAGGCGAGAGCTTCCGGGGCGCGCCGCCGCCACCACGCACTGAAGAGGGTTACAACGTGCGTCTTGATCTCGTCCGTGATGATCTCGTGCGCGTCGCCCATGAGCGGCCTGACGGCGTGCTTGTAGACCTCTGGGTGGTGTTCGACCGAGGGGCAGGTGAAGATGGCCAGCATCCTCAGGACGCGCAGGGTGTCTGTTCCCAGGAGGGGAAAGTGAGCTTCCAGCAGCCTTGTCAGGGCTGACCACACCTTGTCCACGACAAGGCGGATGACTGCGTCGGTCACCAGCCGGGGCAGCCCCGAATCGAACCGACGCGACAACGCGCCGGTGATGAACTGCTTGACGGTATCCGTCAGTAGGTCGACGGCCTTGTTGATTCTCTCGATCAACTGGATCAGGGCCACCAGTAGACCGCACCACGTGTGATCGGCCAGGCGCTTCTTGACCTCCCTGGCGTCAGACTCATTCCGGACGAGGCTGTCTATGCCAGCTGAGATCTCGGGCCACGTGCTCTCCATGACCTCGTGGGCAAGGGTGTCCATCCGGCCAAGGTCTGATGACGTCGATGTAGGTTCAACGTCGCGTGGCAGTCGGCCATTGATCTTGGTTCGGCCGTCGGCGGCCCACAGGTAGTCGGTGATGTCCAGGCGTGCGAGGTCGAAGTAAATTTGCCGGTTGTGGGCGTTGAACTTCTGGCGTCCGGATCGTCTGTCCCCCTCCACCTTCTCCTTGAGTTCACTCCGCCGGTCGTCGCGCTTCTCTGGCCGGTCGGCGGCCAGAGTTGTCCATCCTTGCCAGCCGTGTTGTGAGCCCCCGCAGCCGGAGCATGTGCAGCCCGGCCTCTGGGCATTTGCGCAGTTAGCTCTGTGGGTGTTGGTCATCATCCGCAAGTCGCCGCCCGGTCCGTTGCACTTAACGTGACTTGCTAGTGACTTTACGTTGTACAACGATGGGTGCCAATGGGTGCATGACCGGGTCGGGGCAGCTCGACTTTCGGCGTCCGGCTTCTGCGGGCGTTCTGCCTGGTGAGCGCCTATAGATCTACTTCGTCTGCTGGGCTATGACGGATGATTGATAGACGCCTCTTCCCTTATCTGCAGTCACTTGCTCCGATCGCAGGCCGGTGACCAAGGCTCGGGCTGGACAGGTCGTGGCGCTCCGGAACCTGCGCTGATCCAGGAGGGGACACGCTGAGGGCTCATCGTGGGTCTTCCGGATGCCACCCTGAGCTTCGACTCTGGTTGGGCTGTCGACTCGACCGCCATTGACTTGATGTGATGGCGCGGATGCGTTGTGCTGTCAGGTGGTCGTCGTCCGATCGGAGGTGATCGTGGCCGCGCAGGTGGATCCTGAGTGGTGGAGTTCAGCGCTGTGGAACGGCCGACCGATCAGCGAGTTTCTTCAACGGCGCGACATCACTGCGGTCTTCCGCTTCCTTCACGCCCGAGGCGTGTCCTACGGCAGGATCGCCGCTCTCGTAGGCCTCTCGCCTCACCGCGCTACTGAGATCGCCAAAGGCGTCCGGCAGGTCACGGCGTACGAGGTGCTGGAACGGATCGCCGTGGGTCTTCACATTCCGCGTCCGGTCATGGGGCTCGGCCGCGACGAGGACAGCACTATGCCGCGTGACGTCAGCATCGAGACCGTGGCCGGTGGAGCGGATCGATCGCCTGCCCATGTGGGGAGCAACGAGGCCGGAGGTCTGGTCAGACTCCGTCTGGGACTGGAGGAGGCTCTGGCGACGTCGAGTGTCGCCCCTCGGCAGCTTGAGCTGATCGAGCAAAGCGCTGGCGAACACCTGCGGGTCTATCCCTCGGCTTCGCCGCAGATCATGCTGGCGCTGCTGGCCGCCGACTGCCGAGAGGTGCAGGTGCTGTCGCTTCGGCGCCAGCCGGCGGCGGTCCAGGCCCGGCTGTCCGGGGTGGCGGCGCTGCTGGCGACGATGTGCGCTGACGCGTTGATGAGGCTTGGGGATGTTGCCGAGGCTCGACGGTGGTACGGCACGGCGATCCACGCGGCGGACGACAGCGGGGAGGCTCGTTTCATGGTGCTCGTGCGGGCCCAGGCGGCGATGCTGCCGTACTACTTCGGGGATCCCGCCCAGACCGTCGCTCTGGCTGATGCGGCTCTGGCGGTCACCCAGGCCGCATCGTCGTCGGCTGCCCTGGCGGCTGCGGGCCGGGCGCGTGCCCTGGCCAGAATCGGTGCCACCGAGCAGGCGCGGTCGGCCGTCGATCAGGCACGCCGGCTGTTCGATCAGGCTGGCGACGAGGACACCGACGTGGCGTTCAGGTTCCCGGCGAAGCGGCTGCTGCTCTACCTCTCCGGCGCGTACACCTGGCTCGGTGACACGGTGGAGGCGTACCGGGTTCAGGACGAGGCATTGCGGCTCTATGGCACGGCTCCGGCCGTACCGATCGACGTGGCGCTCATCGCTCTGGACCGGTCGATGTGTCTCGCGCGGGACCGGCGGGCGACCGAGGCGGCGGTGACCGCGCGTGACGCCGTCGCGGACCTGCCCGAGACGCAGCGGACGGAGATCATCCTGACCCGGGCGACCGACGTGGCCACAGCGATCCCCGAAGAGAGCCAGCGGGGTGAGGTCGCCACCTTGACGGACTACGTACGGGCCTGCCGCGAGCGCGCCCGTAGGCTTGGGACCACAGCCGCACTCGGTCCCTAGGAGCCCCATGTTCGTCGAGGCGCGCACCCGGCCGGTGCTCGCCGAGGTATGTCGTCTCCTCGGCTACCCCGACTCGGACGCGGCTCTGCTGCGGCATCACACCAACGCCGTCTACGCCGTCGGGGACGTCGTCATCAAGATCGCCCCTGGTGACCAGGACTTGGACCGGGTGCGCGCGATGGTGGCCGTGGTCGACTGGCTGGTGGACCGAGATTTCCCCACAGTCAGCCTTCACCCGGGCCTGTCTCAGCCGTTGAAGGTGGGCGGACACGCCGTTACGGTCTGGCAGCGTCTGGACCCCGCACACGACCGTCCCATCACCGTCTCCGAACTCGGAAGCCTTCTCCGGGACCTACACGCCTTGCCGGCACCGCCGGTGCGATTGCCGGTACTACGGCCGATCCACGGCATCGAGCGATCCGTGACCCGTTCGGAGATCCTGAACGGCAAGGAACAGGATCTGCTGATGAGCCGGCTCGAGGCGCTGGCCGCCGGCTGGGAGGCGATGCGGTTTCCCCGCGGCACGAGCTTGATCCAGTCCGATCCGCAGATCCGCAACGCGCTCCGGCGCTTCGACGGCAGGCCCGTACTGGCTGACTGGGACGGCGCCGCCGTCGGGCCTCGAGAGTGGGACATCGCCACGGTCGCTGTCCACTGCCGCCGGTTCGACCCGCCCGGTCCCGAGGCGTTCGCCGGCTTCACCGTCGCCTACGGCTGGGATGTCACATGCTGGCCGGGGTTCGAGGAGCTGTGCCAGCTCCGCGAATTGCAGATGATCGCCACCAACGCCCGCAAGTCCCGGCCCGGAACCGACGCCGCCGACGAGGTGCACCACCGGATCGCAGGCCTTGTTCACGACGGGCCGGAACTCCGCCGCTGGCACATCCTTTGAGATGAGTCTTGTAGGGACGGGTAGTACCGCCTGTCCTCCTCGTATCGGTCGAGGCCGACCACAGTGAGGCTCACCGTGGCCCACCACGCTGGGTCTGTCTTGGGCCCGTGCCGCCCGCGATTGTGGACGTCAGGAACACGTCGGCGGAACGGTCCAGGATCATCCTGATCCCATGGCGCTGGCGGGTCAGCGGCAATGTCACGCCAGGGAGAACCAGATGGACGTGTCGATCGGCGACAGGTCGGAATGCGACCCGACGCACCGGCAAGTGCTCGCGCCGAGCACTCCGTCGACCGTACGGGTGAATCCCCGTTCGCGTACCGCCAGCGAGGCTGTGTGGGCGGGTGACCGGCGGTCTGCTCCCCGCCGCCGGCCGACGGCGGTGGGCTTGCCGGCACGCCGGCGAGCCCACCGCACTCAGGCGGCGGACCCGAGCGGAGACCGGCCGTGACCGTCTATCTCTCGCGCAACGTGACGATGGGCGACCCAACGAGAGACTGCCCGGCAGCGGCTCAAGCGGTGCGACCAGCGTCGGTCGATCCGCCGCTGCTGACGCATGTCTGGCAGATCCTGTTCGAAAGGCAAACGCGGGAGCGTGAGGCTCGATGAGCAGCGACCGGAGCCCCTACGCGGAGATCGGTCCGCCTATATCCCTGGCGCATCTGCGGTGCGTCGGCTGGCGCTGCCGGGGTGGTCGGGATGACGGCCTCTGACGAGCACTCCCGGCCGCACGTGCCGATGCGGCCACTGTGGCTGTGCCGACGGTGCGGCCAGCCGTGGCCCTGCGGCGCGGCGAAGGTCGCCCTTCTGGCGGAGTACAGGGACGACCTGGTCAGTCTCTTTCTCTACCTGGCCAGCTGCCTGCATGACGCGATCGACGATCTGCACCAGCTCCGGCCCAGCGACACCGGCAGCACCGCCCATGTCTTCGACCGTTTCCTCGGCTGGCCCGCCCGGCACACCCGCTCCTACCGGCTCTCCACCAGAACTTCTCTCAATGAGGAGGAATCTCCATGAGCAGCACTGACGTCATCAACGCCCCGCCGCAGACGATCCGGTTGAGGGTCCCGGCAGGAGCGGCAAATGCACTCTGCCAACTGGGGCCGACGCTGAACGGCACCATCTCGGCCACGGTGGAGGTGCGCGGCGGGCGGATCGAGATCGAGGCGCCGGCCGCCGGCACGGTCCTCATCCCGACTGACGTGGGGCTCACGTTGCTGAGCGCGCTCAACGCCGACCCGGGCCTGCCTGTGGCGCGCGCCCGTGCCTTGGATATCGGGTGCGGCTCCGGCTTGTATACCGTGGCGCTGGCCTCGGCGGGCGCGGCACATGTGACCGCGTTGGACGTCAACCCGGCATGCGCGGAGGTGACCCGCGACAACGCGTCCCGCAACGGCATCCCGGCCGCCCAGGTGGCCACAATCGTCGGGGACCTTGCCGAGATGGCAGTCTCCGAACCCTGGGACCTGGTCGTCTGCAACCCTCCGCACTTCCCGCATGATCCGGCCTACGCCGCTGACGATGGCATTGAGGCCGCACTGGTCGGTGGCAGTGACGGGCGGGCGTTGTACGACGTCCTACTCGCCCGCCTCGACGAGCTGCTCGCTCCGGGCGGCACCCTGCTGCTGACGCATTCGTCCCTGACCAATATTCCCCATACTCGCCAGACGCTACGACGCAACGGATACGAGTGCCGCACGGTGCAGATCTGCGAGCTGGACATCCCCATGCGCCGCTACGCGAAGCACCGCGACGTGTTGCTGTCGCGGTTGTACCCACTGAGGGCCGCCGAACGGGCAGCTTTCCGTGGCCTCCGGTTCGAGGTGCACACCCTCGCTGCCACCCGAATCGATTCCCTGGACGGATCAGGTGAGTGACATGAACCAGTTCGTAACCGATGTTGTCGTGGCCGGCTCCGGCCTGCTCGGGCTCGCTACCGCGTTCGAGCTGCTCAGCCGGGACCTGGACGTCACCGTGGTCGGGCCTCGGACCGGTGACCACGCGGGGCAGGCATCGCGGGCCGCCGGGGCGATGCTCACCGTGTTCAGCGAGGTCGAGGCGAGCCATGATCCCCAGCGCGTCAGCCTCGAAGTTGGCGAACGGTTGGCCGCCCGGACCGGATACGAAGCCTGGCTGGACCGCGTCGGCACGGCCAGCAAGCGGACCCTACCGCTGGTCCCAGGCGTGTGGGTGATCAGCAACGGCTACGGGCCGGACGACGCAGCGAACCTCCGGGCCATCGTGATGGCCGCCGAGACCCACGGGTGCCGCGCCGAGTCCGCCGCACCGACCGACGTACCGGGGCTGGCACCGCAAGTCCGGGCGCACGAGGCGCTATGGCTGCCGGACGAGGCAAGCGTGGACCCCATGCTCTTGGTCGAGGCGCTGGCCACGGCACTGAGCGTCAATCCCCGCTGTCGATGGCTCGACACCAACGTCACCGCCGTCAAGGAGCGCGGCGAGCATCTGGCCGTTGACGCGGCTGACGGCAGCACCGTCCTGGCCGCTCACTTGGTGCTCGCCGCCGGTACCGGGACGACGGGTCTGCTCGCCCCAGCGCTCGCCGAGCAGGTCGACGCACCTCCGTTGCGGTCCGGGCGAGGCGTGTCACTTCTGGCCCGCGTCCCGTTCTCGCTGCCCGCTGCGGTGCGAACCCCGAACCGGGGCTTCGCCTGTGGCAGCCACATGGTCCCGCGCGGCGACGGCACCATCTATCTGGGGGCGACGAATAGGCTCTCCACCGCACCCGACTATAGCCAACCCGCCGCTCTTGACGAGATCGCCACCTTGATCCATGACGCGACTGCTGAACTCAACACTCAGCTGCGCGATGCCGCGCTGATCGAGGTCCGAGTGGGGCACCGGCCGGTAACCCTCGATCACCTGCCACTGATCGGCTGCACCGGACATCCGATGATCCACCTTGCGACCGGCACCTACCGGTGCGGCGTGCTGCTGGCTCCGCACGCCGCAGTCATCGTCGCCGACGGGATCACCGCTCCTGGTTCGACCGCCACCCATCCCTACAGCCCTCGGCGCGCGATGCACCTGCCAGCACTCGACGACCTCATCGGCGGCGCGACCCGCGGCCTGGTGGACATGCTCTGCCAACCGGGTGGCAGCCTCCCGCCGGGCACGCACGAGATGCTGGAGCGGTTCCTCGAGGCGGCTTTGCAAGAGTTCGCCTCCGGCACCTCGACCAGGGCGGTCGCCGTCCGCAGGCTCTGGCAGCGTGCGCCGATGGCCGAGTGCCTGCCGCTGCTGCTCGACGCCGCCGGGCGGGTCCGATGAGCACGGGCGCTCTGAACCGGCAGGCAGTAGTCCGGCAGATTCTCGTAGAGATCAGCGGCCGGGCCATCGACACGATCATCGCCTCCACGCGGCTGTCCGATCTCGGTCTGGACTCGCTCGACCGGCTCACACTCGCGGTGCTGCTGGAGGAACGAACCGGTCATCCCCTGCCCGACGACGAGCTGATCAGCGTCAGGACGCTGAGCGATCTGGAGCGGCTCCTGAAACCCGCGGAGCGTTCGGTATGACCAAGACGCCAGTACCGACACCCGGGCGCACGTCGGACACGCCCTTCATCGCTGAGTCGGCTGAGGTCGCAGACGCAGCCTTTGTCGGCGCACGAACCAGGATCTGGCACCACGCTCAGGTCGACGGGGACGTCCGGATCGGCGAGGACTGCGTACTCGGCAAAGGCGTTCATGTGGCCTCGGCAGCGGTCATCGGCAACCGGGTCAAGATCCAGGACGGATGCGGAGTGTACGGGGCTGTTCTGGAGGACGGCGTGATGCTTGCCCCCGGCGTCTACCTGCTGGAGGACTCCGCACCTCGAGCTGTCAACCCCGCCGGCCACCTGAAGGGCCGCGACGACTGGCGGCGGGAACCGGTGACGATCCGCTACGGCGCCACCGTCGGTGCCAACGCGGTCATCGCCCCAGGCGTCACCATCGGCCGATACGCCATGGTCGCCATCGGCACCGTTGTGGGACATGACGTGCCGGACTACGGCCTCGTCATGGGCAACCCGGCCCGGCAGATCGGCTGGGCCTGCAGGTGCGGACACCGCCTCGACGACAACCTCACCTGCCCCGCCTGCGGGCGGTTCTACCGCCAAGGATCGAACGGTTTGTCCCTGGCTGCGTAACCGCCGACTGTCCCGCCCGTGCCTGCTCAACCACTTCCTCTGCTAAAGGAACGTCACATGACCGAAGTTCGCTATCGTGTCCGCCCCGCCGGCCCGCTCAACGGGACCGTCGTCGTGCAGGGCGCCAAGAACGCGGCCCTGCCCATGATCGGTGCCGCGCTGCTCGCCCGACGCGGTCAGACGGTGCTGCGTAACGTCCCCGCGATCACCGATGTCCAGCATGCCGTGGACCTCGCCCGGCTTCTTGGCGCTGAGGTCGAGTACCACCCGGGCGACCGACTGCTCGTCATCGACGCCACCGAGATCACCAGCTCACGGCTACCAGCCGATCTCACCCGCCAGTTTCGGGGCAGCGTCTTGTTCCTTGCCCCGGTGCTGCACCGTCGAGGCGAGGTGATCTTCGAGGGTGCCGGCGGCTGCGCCCTCGGCACCCGGGGGCTTGACTTCCACTACCGGGGCCTGGCCCGCCTCGGCGGACACATCGAGGAACACGGCACCACGATCAGCATCAAAGCCAGCAACCTGCGCGGCGCGGACCTCTACCTCGACACGCCCTCGCACACCGGCACCGAGAACCTCGTCATGGCCGCAGCCCTGACGCCCGGCCGGACCGTCATCGAGAACGCCGCGCTGGAACCCGAAGTTCTCGACGTAGTCGCGATGCTCACGGCCATGGGCGCCCAGATCACCGGCGCAGGAACTGGCCGCATCGCCGTCACCGGGGTCGACGTGCTCAACGCGGTCGAATACACGATCATGCCGGACCGTATGGACGCCGGCGTGCTCACCATCGCGGCTGCCATCACCGGTGGGGCGATCAACCTCGTCGGTGGGACCGTACTGGATCACTTCGGAGTCGCCGCGCACAAGCTCCACCAGATGGGCATCGAACTCAGCGCCGCCGGAGCGGTCACTAGCGTCATCCGACCCGGTCAACTGCATCCGATCAACGTCATCACCGACACCCACCCCGGGTTCGCCACCGACCTGCAGCCTCCGCTGATGGCCCTCGCCACCCAAGCAGCCGGGACAAGCTACTTCCGTGAGCGCATACACGACGCCCGCTACGCCCTCGCCGGTGAACTGACCAAGCTCGGCGCGGACCTCACCGTCGACGGCGAGAAAGCCGTGGTCCACGGTGGTAAGCCGCTGCGCGGCACCGAGGTCATCGCCCGGGATCTGCGGACCGGCATCGGCCTCGTGTTGGCCGGACTTGTCGCAAACGGCGAAACCGTTATCGGCAACGGCGCCATGATCGACCGGGGCCACGCAGACCTGACCGGCCGTTTCACCGCCCTCGGCGCCGACATCACCCGCGAGGAGTTCGGACGACGGGCTTGCTGAGCGAGCACAAAACCTCCTGCCGTGCCGTCCCCGGCTGAGGAGCGCCATTTGCAACCTGTGGCAGGCCGCCGCGACGATCGCCGCCGCCGAGGCCACCCTCGCCTCGGCGACAACCGATAGCTCCGTTACGACGTCTGGTGGCGTCGGTGCCGTGCCGGTAGGTTCAACCCTCCTGAGAGCTCTCGTGGCTATATGGAGGGATCCGGCAGCGTGTCGCACGTCGAGAGGATCACTACTGAGCTACGTACGCTGGCCGTCGGGGTCGAGCGTGCGCAGGGTCTGGCTGCCGCTGCTGATCAGCAGGCGCAGGAGATCGCGCTGCGCGCGGCGGGTGCCGGGTTCGTTGCGGTCGCCGCCGGTGTGGCGCGGCTTCGCGGTGCCATCGCCACCATCCGGGGTGGACTGGGTGGACTCGCTGGTGCTGTCGGTGATGCCGCGAAGGTGACCGCTGGTGTTCCGCAGCAGGCCAGTCCGGGGGAGACGATCAGCGGGCTGACTCCGGTGCAGAGTGCGGTCGACAGCATCCGCGACCAGACGGCCGCCACGATCACCCAGGTTGGTGAGGCGCAGCAGCTTGTCGTCGGGGTGTTACAGGGTGGGCAACCGGGCCCGCTGCTACAGGCCCTGGAGAGCATCAAACAGGTGCTTGTCATGCTGGTCCAGCGCACCGCCACGACCCGCCAGGCCGTTGACGCGGCGATCGCCGAGGCACGACAGCTGGGGTCGTCGGGAAACTGAGCGGGGCTGGCGGTGCCGTGCCGACCAGCCCTGCCTCGGATCCCACACCGTCCGCCGGCACACCAGTGACGACACCGTGGACGCGCAAGCCCACCGGCGAGCACGGCGGCTCGCCCACCGGTCGGCGTACCCGGATCCCTCCGAAGGAGGACGAACGCGTGCGGCGCTCCCTGGAACTGGAGAACCAGTGTGCCGACACCGTCGCCGCGAAGAGCTACCGGCTCCACCAGAACCCGACCCGGCAGGAGGTCGCTGACGCCCGGCTCGGTACCGGTGATTCCGGTAAACCGGGTAAGGACCCCGACTACCTGGTCGAGGGACACGTCTTCGACTGCTACTCCCCGACGCCGGCCAAGAGTGTGCGAGGCGTGTGGAGCGGGGTTGCCGACAAGATCGCCAGTGAGCAGACCCAACGGGTGGTGGTCAACCTCCACGACTGGCGTGGCGATCTCGCGGCGTTGCAGAAGCAGTTCGACGACTGGCCGATCGCAGGGTTGAAGGAACTGGTGGCGGTGACGCGCAGTGGGGCGATAATCCAGATCCTGCGACGAGACTGAAGGGCTATCCATGGCGACCGAGTACCGCTTGACGCTGGCCGGCGACGTTCCGCTCGATGTGCTGGCCGGCGTCGTCGCCCCAGACGGTGCCTTGGAGTCGGCGGGAGATGGCAGGTCGCGGGTGTTGAGTGCGGACCTGAGCGATCGGTGTGGCTACACGGTGAGCATCTACGGCGGCTCCCACGGCTACTTCGAGGCCGAGGATGGTGACGGCTCGATGTGGGAGTGGGAACCGGAGCGGTACGTCACCATCGGCTTCCGGCTGCGCAAGGACGAGTCCTCCGAGCGGGCGACGCGGGAAATGCTGGCGTCCGTGGCCCGGGTCCTGAGCGAGCGGTCGGAGGACGCCGCGCTGATCCTCGACGCTGACTGGCTGCTGCTGACCCGGCTCTCGGGAACGCTGCGCAGGCACGCGCCGAGTTGGTGGGGTGTGCACGGCGGGGAAGATCTTGTCGACCGGTGAGTGGTTCGGAGCCGGTCGTTGTCGATGACGCCGGTGGCGTGAGGAGACCTCGCCGGCTTCGTGTGCAGGGGGCGACCCCTATGTCCCGGTACCGGGCTGTGGTCGAGGGTCCGTGTTGACGACTAACTGTTCGAGGTCGCGACTCCATCCTCAAGGTAGACACCGCCATGGCCGATAGCGGCGATCGCCGCGGTGACCCGCCGAGCCAGTCGGGGAATCAACATCTCGTCCAGGCGTTCCGGCTCGACGAACTCGAAGCCGTCCAACTCGTCCCGGCACAGTCGCATCGCCGCGATCTGATCCGCCGTCAGTACTCCGCCGTCGAAGACGAACATGAGTCCGCCGTCCCACGGTGGGTTCGCCGGCACCCAGTCGACGCACAGCAGCCCTCCTGCGGGTATCGACAGGCCCAACTCCTCTCGGATCTCGCGGGTGCAGGCGTCTGCCGGGGACTCGTCCGGCTCCACGGTACCGCCGGGAACTTCCCACACGTCCTTGTAGACCGGGTGGACCAGCAGCACCCGGCCGGCCTGGTCGCGGAGAATCACACCGGCCGCCGCGCGGACCCGCGTCACGCTGGCGATATAGGACAGGTCCGGTTCGGTCCACGTCTCGGCCACGCGACCGACCCTACGGGCTTGCCCTCGGCGCATCGCCCGTTCCTGAAGGAAGACGCGGCAACATTCCCCCGGGCGTTGTTACTCGGAGTAACCGTCAATTCGGCGCGTGGCGTTCTATCGTTGAGTCGGCCTGGCTTTGTCTCGGGCCTCCGACAGATCGGTGCCGCAGTCCGGCGTCGATCACGGAGATCAACTAACGGCGGTCTGATTTGACCGTACCGCGTTTTCTATCCTCAGCTCTTCGGCTGATTCACTGAACAGTGATCATCAAAATCGGCCCCAAAACCCCGGTTTGTATATGTGGGTGCTCGCACGGCCCGCCGACGCCCCGGTCGACGGCCGACGGCGAGCGCTGTCTCCGGTCACGGCGGTCCCGGCTTCCGATGTTCCCGTCGGCGCATTGACCACTCTCTGTTACTGCTGTCAGGACCGGATGTCGGACCGTCGACGCCAGGAGGATCATCAGGGGATGGGCGACCAGGGTGCCACGCGGCGGTTGTCCCCGCGGCGGTGGCGGATCCTGTCATACCTGGCGCAGCATGGTGCCACGACGACACTGGACGTGGCGCTTGTCTGCGGAGTGTCGCGGCTGACGGCTCACCGGGACCTGGTGGGGCTGCACGAGGCGGGATTGGTGCGCCGCGACCGCTCGGCGGAGGACCGGACCCACACCTGGTGGTACGAGGTCACGGCCGAGGGAACCGACGTGCTCCGGCGAGCCCTGACAGCAACGGGGCGGCCGGTTCCGCTGCGGCTGGGGCAGCGTTCCTCCGGTCGGGCGGATGCCTTGCTGTTCCTGCCGTTGGTGGAGGTGTCGCGGCGCGACTCGGGGCGGTGCGAGCTGTTCCAGTGGCTGGCGATGATGGAGACCTCGGCGTGGTTGCGCCAGCACGACCTGGCGCAGGTGCGGGCCGATGGCTATGGCGTCTGGCTGCAGGACGGGCGGTGCCTGCGGTTCCTGGTCCACGTCGACCGTGGCCCGATCGGCGGCGTTGTCGCCGAGCACGAGCGAGCGACGTCAGGTCTGGGTGGATTGTTGGCCGGGTACCGGCGTGCGGACCGGCTGGTGCCGGTCGGGGCGGTTCTGGTGATTGCTCAGGACGCCGAGCGGGAGGAACGGCTGCGGGCCGACCTGCTCCGCGAGCCGCTGCGGAACGTGGTCGCCACGACCACGCAGCAGTTGTTGTACCGCCACTGGCCGGACGACCAGGTATGGCAGGTACCGGGCGAGAGTGGCATGCGTCGCCTCATCGAGGTCGGATCCTGACCGCACCACGTCACGATTCCCGGGCTGCGGCCGACGCCAGCGGGATGGTGGGGGACCTCACCAGCGACGGCCCCGACTGGCAGACAGCCGTCCGGCGCGGCACCCGCGACGGCTGGAAGCTGGCCCTACTGCGCCCGCCTGAGCCAGCTCCCGATGACAGTGAAGTCCTGCTCGGTCAGGCCGCGATGTGGATCGACCCGATGCAGCAGGGCCGGGCCAGGGTGATGAATCGATACCCACTGCTGATCGGCGTGGGAGATCTCGTCGTCGACCCAGACGAAGGGGCGTCCCTGCGCCCACTCGACGAGCCCACGGGTCTTCCAGTGCAGGGGGCCTATCTCGTCGGAATCGGGCCAGTCCACCACGGGCAGGGTCGGGAGCCCGAGCAGCGGTGCGAGCAGGTCGTTCGCGTCGCTCATCCAGGTCGTCGCCCAGACCAGATCACACGGCAGGGCCCTCAGTCGGCGGCCGTGTTCCGGATTGACCTTGTGCAGCAGGGGATGGGCGTCGGCCGGTAGGGCCGGTGTCTCGGTGTGGCCGTGCCGCATCCCCTGCTGAACCGCCGTGGGTGTGCCGAGCGGGATGAGGGTGCCGTCCACGTCGAGGAACAGCAACGGGCGTGTGGCAGGGGCGGACATGACCGAGAGGCTAGCCCTCACCCCGCCAACGGCTACCTCCACGCGCTTGCCCCAAGGCCATTCGTCGCGCCGTTGCTCCCGGCGGTCGGCACTTACGAGCCGCTGACGGCTACCACGGCAGGGGAGGCGCCGGGATTCATCTCACCGGGCTCTTTCCATTTCGGCGGCGCTGTCGTGCCCGGACCAGGCCACCAGCACCACATTTCACATCCTCAACCAAGGAGTTCCCGTGTTTTCGTTGACACCTTCAACGACTGCCGTAGGCATTGGCAGTGACGAGGTCCGGCTTGATCCCCGTTCGGGGGTCGGGCTTGGCGTCAGCGTTGACGTCAGTCTTCAGCCGGACCCCCGAACCGACCCCCTGTTTCCTCTCACACAGCAGGCCAGCGCGTCTGTCAGCGCCGTCGGCTTGTCCTGCGACAGACCCTGCTGGTCTCGGGTCTCTCCCCTGGGGCTGGCATTCCCTACCCGGGAAGGAGGTGGTAGCCGGTGGATGATCCGGTCCTTCGGGTCCAGTCCCAGCTGACCGGCCGTGACCGTGTGCTGCTGGGCTGGTTGTACGACCACGGCGTGTTGACGTCGTTCCAGCTCGCGACCGCCCTGTTCCCGTCCCTCGATTTCTGCCAGCGGCGACTGCGGACCCTGTACCGGCTGCGCCTCGTCGCTCGGTTCCGGCCACAGCGGGCCGACGGCGGCTCGTACCCGTACCACTACGTGATAGATCAGCTCGGCGCCGAAGTCGTCGCGGCCAGCCGGGACGAACGTCCACCGCGGCGGGACCACGCCCGGGTGGAGCGGCGGCGCTGGACCTCGACCCGCAGCCTCGCCCACCGGCTCGGGGTGAACGGCTTCTTCACCGACCTGGCCGGGCACGCCCGTACTCATCCGGGCACCGGGCTGGTGGAGTGGCTGCCGGAGGCGGTGTGCCAGCGCGCCGGGACGTTCACCAGCCGGCAGGATCCGGGGCTGATACGGGCGTTTCAGCCGCGGGTACGCCCGGACGGCTACGGCCGGTGGGTCGATGGCGGTGTCGAGGTGCCGTTCTTCGTCGAGTACGACACCGGCGCGGAACAGCTGTCGATCCTGGTTGGCAAGGTGGACGGCTATCAGGAGCTGTTCGGCATGCTCGGGCGGGCGTGGCCGGTTCTGTTCTGGCTGCCCTCGGCCGCTCGCGAGCGCAACCTGCGCCGCGTGCTGGCAGACGTGCCGCTGTCGGTGCCAGTCGCCACCGGGACCCGCGACCACGCCGCGACGGCGGGCCTGGGCCCGGCAGAGGCGGTGTGGGCCGTAGCCGGTGGGGAAGGGCAGCGGCTGCGGCTGGTGGATCTTGCCCGGTACGCCGTTGACGCCTCCAGCCAAGCGGGTGAGGCCGCGTGATCGGCGACAGCACGGCGGCGGCGGACGCAACCTCTGTCGAGGAGCGGACCGTGAGGGCTGGCGTCTGTCACGGATCTGTCGTAAGAGGCTCGGCCGGTGCTGACAGATCCGTGAGAGCCCCGGACATCCGCTCCCACCGCGCGGTGACCGCGGCCCCGTCCGGCGTCCGTGGCAGGCGGTCCGCAGCCGGCGCCTGGGCCCCGTGCCGACAGGTGTCCGCCGTCGGGCCGGTCCGCGATCTGGTCCGGCCACCTCGGCTGGCGGACGGGCCGTCGCCCCGGTCCGGGTCGGGGAGGTGATCGGCCACGACGGCACCGATCCCTGACCCGAACGCCCGTCCGCGCGGCAGCCGCGTCGAGGGCGTCGTCCAGGTCGTCATCATGCTGGCCATCGGCGGCGCAGCGGGGGCGGCCAGCTTCACCCACGTCCACAACGTGGCCGCCGCGCACGGCCAACCCGGCTGGTTGGCCTGGGCCGACGCGATCGTCCTGGAACTGATGTCCATCGCCTCCGGCCTGGAACTACGCCGCCGCAAACGCACCCACACCTCCACCGTCTTCCCGGCCACCGTACTGGCCTGCGCGGTCACCCTGTCCCTGGCGGCCCAGGTCGTCGAGGCCGAACCCTCGATCATCGGCTGGATCGCCGCCGCCGTACCCGCGCTCGGATTCCTCGTCATGGTCAAGATCGCCCTCGGACGGACCAGCACCACCACACCCGCCTGGACGCTTGGGGACGGCCGACGGGATTCGGCCGGGCGGACCGTTCCGGACAGCGGACTGGACGAGGCGACCCAGTCCGCTGTCACGGCGGGGGAGCGGCGGTCCCGGACCCGGACCGTCCGCTCACCGGATGCTCGTCGCCGATACGGCGGACGGACCCGGCAGCGAGCGGACCGGGGACGGTCCGCGCAGCCGTCCGGCGACGTGGCCGAGCTGTTGCCGGCGGCGCGCAAGGTCCGGGACCGGCTCGCCGCGGACGGTCAGGCACTGACCCGGGCGGCGCTCGCCGAAGCGCTGCGCGCAGCCGGTCACACCGTGTCCAACACCCGAGTATCCGAACTCCTCAAGACCCTCAAGGTCGAGTCGTCGGCACCACCCGAGCTGATCGTTAGCCCGGCCGTGCCGACGAATCCGATGCCACCGCCTCTGTCACCGGAGCGGCGCAACGGTGGCGGAGCAGCCACCCCTGCGCCGGTCGACCCTGACGGGGCTACCCCGCTCCTACCGCATTGCCATCCCTCTCACAGCCAGGAGAAGCCTGATCATGAACAGCCCAGCGAACCCAGCTGACCAGACCACCCGCACCACGACCGACAGCACCACCACCGCGTCCAGCATCGGGGAGGTGTGGACGATCGAGCGCGTCCGTGCCCTCGGCGTGACCACCACCCTCGCCACCACCGCCTCCGTGCTCGGGATCAGCCGATCCCAGGCGTACCGGCTCGCCGCCACCGACCAGTTCCCCATCCCGCTGATCCGGGCCGGCAGCCGCATCATCGTCCCGGTCGCCGGCCTTCTCCAGCTCCTGCTGGTCGCGGACCCCGCTTCGACCAACGACCACCGACAACTTGATGCCGACGCGAAGGTGAGCGTGGATGCGATGACCCCGCCACCAGCGGATTCCACCCGACACCGCTGGCGGCACCATACGAAGCATCCGGGAGACGATGAGTGAAGGGATCCACCTTCAAACGCTGCGGCTGCCGCGACACCACCACCGGCCGGCGACTGGGACGCTCCTGTCCCCAGCTTCGCCGGCCCGGCGGCGGCTGGTCCCGCACCCACGGCCACTGGCACTGGCAGATCGAAATCCCCGCCCGCGCCGACGGCACCCGCCGCCCACTCCGCCACGGCCCCTACGCCACCCAGGCCGACGCCGACGCCGTCCTCGACCGCATCCGGGCCGCGCTCGCCGTCCCCGACCCCACCGACCCGCACACCACTGTCAAGACCGGCGACCTGATCGAGGCCGCCGTCAAGACCGGCGCACCTATCCCCACCCCGGATCAGGTCCGGCGGGCGCTGCACCTGGATATCACCCCCACCGAGCTGCCCACCATGCAGGCGTACCTGACCGACTGGCTCGCCGGGCGCAAAAACATCAAGAAGGGGACTCTGCGCTCCTACGAAGGACACATCCGCCTGTACCTGATCCCGCACCTCGGCCACCTGCGCATCGACCGGCTCCGCCCCGGCCACATCGACGCCATGTACGACGCCATCGCCGAACGCAACACCACCATCGCCACCCTGCGCGCCAGCCGCCACCCCGCCAAGCGCGACCAGGTCAAGAACCAGCGGACCGTCGGTAACCGGACCCTGCACGTCATCCACGCCACCCTGCGCAAGGCCCTCAACGACGCGATGCGCCGCCACCGCTACATCGACACCAACCCCGCCCTCATGATCGAACTACCCACAGCCCGACCACCCAAGCCCACCATCTGGACCGACCAACGCATCCGCACCTGGCGCGACACCGGCAAAACCCCCAGCCCTGTCATGATCTGGACCCCCGAACACACCGGCAAATTCCTCGACCACACCCACGACGCCGGCGACCGGCTCTACGCCCTCTACCACCTCATCACCTTCACCGGCCTACGCCGAGGGGAAGCCTGCGGCCTGCACTGGGACGACCTCGACCTCGACGCCGCCACCCTCACCGTCCGCTGGCAACTCGTCCAACACGGCTGGGCCACCGCCGTCGACACTCCCAAAACCACCGACAGCGAGGCCGCGGTCGCCCTCGACACCGAGACCGTCGCGGCGCTACGCGCCCACCGCGCCCGGCAGCACCGCGAACGCCTCGCCGCAGGTGCTGCCTGGACCCCTACCGGGCTCGTGTTCACCACGCCCACCGGTGGCCCGCTCCACCCTGCCCACGTCACCGACCACTTCCATCACCTCGCCACGCAAGCCGGGCTACCACCCATCCGGCTTCACGACCTTCGGCACGGCGCTGCCACCATGGGACTCGCCGCTGGCGTTCAGATGAAGGTCATCTCCAACCGGCTCCGCCACTCCAGCCCACACTTCACCGCCAAGTTCTACGGCGACGTCCTCCCCGAGCTCTCCCACGCCGCCGCCGAAGCAACTGCCTCGATCGTCCCGCGCCAGCGCGCCGCTCAAGGTCGGCGTAGCCCGGCCCAACACCCTGTCGACCACTGACCCCGAACAATCAAGATCAGCCGCGGAGACGGGTCGCGGCCTCGAAGGCGATCTGGAAGGCGTTCGGCGGTGCCTCGCTGCCGCTGCCGACGCGCACCAACGATCAAGGCCCTGGCCTGGTAGATCTCGGCCAGGTCAGGGCCTTCTTCACGTACGCCGGTGGTGGTTTGTGGCTCGATGGGTGCTGGGCAGCTGTTGGACCGGGATCGGCGTCGGTAGGACGCGATGCGATGCAGCGGACAGACGAGTAGATCAGGACCAGCTTTCAGCTGGCTGACCCAGTTCGGCGGCAAACCGCACGCTCGCCTAAGGTGACGGGCAGGTAACCGGAGGTTACCTCGCAGTTGGCATACGGAATGTTCGGCGAGGCCACTCCCTTGTCGCGCCGACGAGCTCTGGTAAGACTTCACCCTGTGACGACAGAGCCAGCCTGGACCACCGCTGCTGAGGACCGCAAGAAGGAGCGGGAGCGAGCTGAACTTCACCGGGTGATCTGGAAGATCGCCAACGACCTGCGTGGAAGCGTGGATGGCTGGGACTTCAAGGCGTATGTGCTGGGGATGCTCTTCTACCGATTCGTCTCCGAGAACTTGACGGCCTACCTCAACGAGGCGGAGCGCAGCGCAGGCAACGGGGACTTCGATTACCGCTACCTGTCCAACGCCGACGCCGAGCTCGGGCGCGAGGAGACGGTGAAAGAGAAGGGCTTCTTCATCCTGCCCCAGGACCTGTTCGCGAACGTGCGTGAGCGGGCCAGCAAGGATGAGAATCTCAACGAGACTCTGACGCGGGTGTTCACCAACATCGAAGCCAGCGCGGTCGGCACCGCTTCCGAGGACGACATCAAGGGCCTTTTCGCCGACCTCGACGTCAACAGCGGCAGGCTCGGCCCCACCGTCGCGAAGCGCAACGAGAGGCTGGTCAAGCTCCTCGACGCGATCGGATCGCTGAACTTCGGCAACGGTGAGTTCAACGAGAACACCATCGACCTGTTCGGTGACGCGTACGAGTACCTGATGCAGATGTACGCCTCCTCGGCCGGCAAGTCCGGCGGGGAGTACTACACGCCGCAGGAGGTCTCCGAGCTGCTCGCCAGGATCACGGTGGTCGGCAAGACCGAGGTGAACAAGGTTTACGACCCCGCCTGCGGCTCGGGTTCGCTGCTGCTGAAGTTCAAGAAGGTGCTGCCCAATGGGGTCCGGCAGGGCTACTTCGGTCAGGAGATCAACCTGACCACGTACAACCTGTGCCGGATCAACATGTTCCTGCACGACATCCCGTACGAGAAGTTCAACATCGCCCACGGCGACACGCTGATCGACCCGTACCACTGGGACGACGAGCCGTTCGAGGCGATCGTCTCCAACCCGCCCTACTCCACGCGCTGGGAAGGTGACTCAAACCCGCTGCTGATCAACGACGAGCGGTACGCCCCCGCCGGTGTGCTGGCGCCAAAGTCGAAGGCTGACTTGGCGTTCACGATGCACATGCTGTCGTGGTTGGCGGTCAACGGCACGGCCGCGATCGTCGAGTTCCCGGGTGTGCTCTACCGCGGCGGTGCGGAGCAGAAGATTCGCAAGTACCTTATCGACAACAACTACGTCGATACCGTCATCCAGCTCCCACCCGACCTCTTCTTCGGGGTGTCGATCGCGACCTGCATCATCGTGCTGAAAAAGTCAAAGATCGACAATCGGGTGCTCTTCATCGACGCCGCGGCAGAGTTCACGCGCCAGGGAAATAAGAACAAGATTGCCGCCGACCACCAAGCCAAGATCCTGGAGGCGTTCACCCGCCGGGAGGCCGTCGACCACTTCGCAGCCTTGGTCGACTACGAGATCATTCGCGACAATAACTACAATATTGCGGTTAGCTCCTACGTCGCGGCTGAGGACGTCCGCGTAGCGGTCGACATCAAAACGCTTAATGCCGAAATCGCCCGGATAGTCGCCCGACAGGCTGAGCTGCGCACCCAAATCGACGCTATTGTCGGTGATCTGGAATCCGACGATGCGACTGTCTGAATTGTTGTCCAAAGCCCCTGCCAACGAAGAGGCGCAGGTCGAGCGATTCCTCAATACCCGCCTAGCCTGGGGCAAGCACAAGACGATCGAGGTTGGCAAGGTCGCCATCAACTTCAAGTGCAAGAACTGCGACGACGTTCGGACGTTCATGTCGGGCGACAAGCTGTCCTGCCTTGGTGTTGGTGACCGTGTGGTCAGCATCGACGCGTGCCTAAAATGCCCAGTCTGCGAAGCGGCCATAGAAGCCTGGTTCCTTGTGGTGTCCAGGGATGAACTGGACGGGCCGGCACCAACCGTACGGTTGGAGCGCTATGTAGAAAACCGGCGCGGCATGGCGAGTCGGGTGGGAGTTGGCGCCGGTGGTTTCGATGATCTGCTGGAGCGCGCGCAGCTTGCCTACGAGGTACAGCTCGGTGCCGGAAGCATGGTCTACCTCCGGAAGATCTTCGAAGCAATCACCAACCAGGTCGCCAATATCGCAGGCATACCCACCACCGGCAACAACGGCGGTCGCAAGCCGTTCCGCAACCTCCTGCAAGAAGTCGATGAGCAGCACCACATCATCCCGTTGGCATTCTCCAGTGACGGATATAAGTTGTTCAAAGAGCTGAGTGAAATCGTCCACGGAGATTCAAGTGACGAAGTGGCCCTGCAGAAGTATGACCCATGCCGAAGACTGGTCATCGGAATCATCCAGAATGTCGCTAGCGATCAGGAGATGAAGCGGGCAATCGACGCACTCGGATGGAATGTTGACAGGGTGAACCTGCCTTCGAGTGGGGCGATGGCGCCATGAGCGAGATCGATAGGTTACTCGCCGAGCACTGTCCGGATGGTGTCGAGGTAATGACGCTCGGCGAGATCGGAAGCTTTGTCCGCGGACGTCGCTTTACCAAGGCTGACATGGTCGAGAAAGGAATCCCCTGTATTCACTACGGGGAGATCTACACACAATATGGCGTGTCCGCGCGCACGACCATCTCGTATGTGAGGGAGGGCCTGCGCAATCAGCTGCGCTACGCCCGCCCGGGGGACGTGATCGTCGCTGGCGTCGGTGAGACGGTCGAGGATGTCGGCAAGGCCGTGGCGTGGCTCGGCGAAGAACAGGTGGCGATTCACGATGACTCGTTTCTGTTCCGGAGCGAACTCAATCCGACATACGTTGCCTACTACTTCCAGACCAGCGCCTTCCACGCCGAGAAGGAGCAGCATGTCGCTCGCGCCAAGGTGAAGAGGCTCTCCAGTAGCGGTCTGAGTAGGGTCACCATCCCGGTTCCTCCCGCTGAGGTTCAGAGCGAGATCGTACGGATCCTCAACAAGATGACTGAGCTACGAACTGAGCTGCGAAGTGAACTGCGAGCCGAGCTGCTGGGCCGCACGCGCCAGCACCAGTACTACCGCGACCGAGTTTTTACTCTTACTGAAGGCGAAGGCGCCAGGCATGCAAGGTTGGGCGAACTGCTGAGAGAGCCTTTGACTAACGGGCGATCGGTCCCAGATGGATCTGGATATCCGGTTCTTCGTCTTACGGCACTGCACGGGTCTGTTGTGGATACTGGCCAGCACAAACTTGGCAATTGGGATGACGCGACTGGGCGGCGCTTCCGCATCGAGTCCGGAGACCTGCTCATTGTGCGTGGGAATGGTTCGAAGGACCTAATCGCGCGGGCATGCATGGTGGAACGCACGGAAGAGGTCGCTTTCCCGGACACGATGATTCGAGTTCGGCCCGATCTTAGTCAGGTGTCGCAGCGATATCTGTTTCATGTTTGGGAGAGTCCCGCGACGCGAGTGCAGCTCCAGAGATCGGCGAAGCTCACCTCGGGAGTGTGGAAAGTCAGTCAGCGCGATCTGTCTGAAATCATTCTTCCTGTGCCCCCGCTTGAGGAGCAGGCGCTGATCGTGTCGATGCTCGACAAGTCTGACAGAATAGTGACCGACTTGTCTGCCGGCCTGTTAGCGGAGATCGAAGCTCGGCGGAAGCAGTACGAGCACTACCGGAACACGCTTCTTACGTTTAAGGAGCGGGTGGCGTGAGTCAGGGCGGCGGTGTGGAGGCACCGAATTCGGGGCTGCGGTACGAGCCGATCGTGGTAAGCGACGAGGCGACGGTGGTCGCGACGTACGAACCGGACAACGGCAGCGATCAGGGCTACCAGTCTGAGGCGGAGCTCGAGGCCAAGTTCATCGAGATGCTGAGGCAACAGGCGTACGAGCGTCTCCACATTAAGTCGTCGACCGACCTGGAGGTAAACCTGCGGCGTCAGTTGGAGTTGTTGAACAATGTGGTCTTCAGTGACGACGAGTGGAAATGGTTCTTCGCTAAAAAGATTGCCTCGAAGAATGAGGGCATCGTCGAGAAGACGGCGCGCATTCAGGAGGACCCGATTCAGGTCCTCGCGCGTGACGACGGCACGAGCAAGAACATCAAGCTGCTCGACAAGTCGAACATCCATTCCAACCGACTCCAGGTGATCAACCAGTACGAGGCGGTCGGTCAAGGTGCCGGGACGGCTCGCAAGCACCGCTATGACGTGACGATCCTGGTCAACGGGCTGCCGCTGGTGCATATGGAGCTGAAGCGGCGCGGGGTTCCCTTGAAGGAGGCGTTCAACCAGATCAACCGCTACCAGCGGGAGTCGTTCTGGGCCGATGCCGGACTGTTCGAGTACATCCAGCTCTTCGTGATCTCCAACGGCACGCACACCAAGTACTACGCGAACACGACTCGTGCCCGAAAGGTGGCTGAGTCCGAGGGCGGCAAACGTAGGCGGAAGCAGACATCAAACTCGTTCGAGTTCACCTCGTGGTGGACCGACGCGGAAAACCGGCGCATCGGCGACCTCACCGCGTTCACGCGGACATTCTTCTCCAAGCACACGTTGCTGAACGTGTTGACGAAGTACTGTGTTTTCGATGTCTCTCGTACCCTGCTGGTGATGCGGCCTTACCAGATCGTGGCGGCTGAGCGGATTATGCGGCGAGTGGAGTCCTCGGCGAAGGCGACCGGGCCGAAGGCCGGCGGCTACATCTGGCATACCACCGGGTCGGGAAAGACGCTGACATCGTTCAAGACCGCGCAGCTCGCGTCGAAGATGGATGGTATCGACAAAGTCCTCTTCGTAGTGGACCGCAAGGATCTCGACTACCAGACGATGCTGGAGTACAACCGCTTCGAGAAGGACTCGGTCAACGGGTCACGCTCGACCGCCGAGCTCAAGCGTCAACTCCAAGACCGGAACGCCTCGATCATCGTCACCACGATCCAGAAGCTGTCGCGGTTCATCGAGCAGAACAAGGGCCACGAGATCACCGAGGGTCACGTGGTGTTGATCTTCGACGAGTGCCACCGGAGCCAGTTCGGGGACATGGGGACCGCGGTGCGCAAGGCGTTCCGCCGCTCCCACCTCTTTGGGTTCACCGGCACCCCGATCTTTCCGCAGAACGCCGGCGGGGCGACAAAGGATACTACCGAGAAGATTTTCGGCGACCGACTACATAGCTATACGATCCTGGACGCGATCAACGATGGAAACGTGCTGCCCTTCCGCGTCTCCTACCAAAACACCGTGCGTGCAGCGGACGACGTCGAAGACAAGCAGGTCGTCGGAATCGACACCGAAGAAGTGCTGCGCCATCCCGAGCGAATTCGGAAGATCGTGGCGTATGTCCTCGACCACTTCGATACCAAGACCATGCGCACCCAAGGGTACAGCCTGGGTGAGAAGCGGGTACGTGGCTTTAACTCGATGCTGGCGACCGCGTCAATCCCCGCCTTGAAGATTTATTATGACGAGTTCGCCCGGCAGCAGACCGAGCGTGCGGTCGCGGACCCGGCCTACCAGCGGCTGAAGATCGCCACGATCTTCAGCTACGCGGTCAACGAGGACGAGGAGGTCGGCGGCATCCTCGATGACGAGGCGATGGACGCGGACCAGCTCGACGCCTCCTCCCGCGACTTCCTCGCACGCGCGATCAGCGACTACAACGCCGACTTCGGCACGACGTACGACACCTCGGCGGCCAAGTTCGAGAATTACTACAAGGACCTCGCGCGTCGAGTGAAGGATCGTGAGGTCGACCTGGTCATCGTGGTCAATATGTTCCTGACCGGGTTCGACGCAACCACACTGAACACGCTATGGGTAGACAAGAACCTCAAGTCCCACGGGCTGATCCAAGCGTTCTCCCGCACCAACCGGATCCTCAACTCGGTCAAGGCCTACGGCAACATCGTCTGCTTCCGCAACCTGGAGCAGGCCGTCGACGATGCTCTGGTGCTCTTCGGCAACTCCGAGGCCAACGAAGTGGTGCTGCTCAAGCCGTACACCTACTACCACGCTGCGTACGTCGGCCTGGTTGAGCAACTCCTGGAGCAGTGCCCACCCGGAACCGAGCCGTTCGGGGAGGCTCAGGAGAGGGCGTTCGTCGTGCTCTTCGGCCGGATTCTCAGAGTGCGCAACATCCTGACCTCCTTCGACGAGTTCGCTCACGACGAGTCGCTGCCACCGAGGCGACTACAGAACTACACGAGCGTCTACAACGCACTGTGGGAGAGGCACCGCAAGCGGGACAACGGCGAGAAGGAGTCGATCCTCGACGATGTCGTCTTCGAGATCGAGCTCATCAAACAGGTTGAGGTCAACTTCGACTACATCCTGATGCTAGTACAGAGGTGGCGTGACGAGGGTCAGGCCAATATCGGTGAGGACGGCAGGATGCCGCTGCGTGCCATCGAGGACGCCATCGATGCCAGCCCATCGTTGCGGAACAAGAAGGACCTGATCATGGACTTTGTCGACTCCATGTCGGTCACCGGCGATGTCAACGACGACTGGCGCGTCTTCGTCACTCGACGACGAGAAGCCGAACTCGCCGAGATCATCGACGCCGAGCGCCTTCGGGCCGAGCAGACGAAATCGTTTATTGAAGCGGCCTTCCGCGACGGCGCGATCGCAACCAACGGAACGGCGATCACCCAGGTCCTGCCGCCGGTCTCGCGCTTCGCGAAGGACAACAACCTCGGCGCCAAGAAGGAGCGCGTCATCGCGAAGCTGACCGAATACTTCGAGCGCTTCTCCAAGTTGACCTGAAGGTGCCGCCTATCTGGCCCACCAGGGAGCAAGCGCGTCGAGGTGGGCGCGTACGGCATCGGTGAAGGCGGTCTCCAGCGGGGGCAGCGACGATAGGTCGATGACTGTCGGCGGGATGTTCATCCCGGGGTCTTCGGTGATTGGCGTGGCTTGCCATGCCTCGCGCATCGCACCCCCGGCGACCTTCCGCAGTTCGCGCACGAGGGCGGTGTACGCCTCGCCTACAGTGCTGGACTCGGCGGCGGTCCAGGCGGTGAAGTAGCTCAGTTTGCTTTGGATCTCGCGCGTTGCTTCGGACAGGCGGACACGTTCGGCGGCCCCGTCGTCGTGGCGGCGCCTGCGGATTGCGTACGGCATCTCCTTGTATGTCGCGTACGCCTGAAACGCGCTGGCGAAGAGGTCACGTTGCCGGGCTCGTTCCTCCTCGCGACTCTTGCGCCGCGCTGTCCACACCGTGATACAGGCGGTTAGGACCGCAGCGAACACCGCCCCAGACAGCACGCCAGCCACTGCCAAGGTGGAGACCGCCTGCGGCTGTGGGGCCTGGGGCGGCGACCCGGTGCCGACCGTCGCCACGGTGGTTGGGCTGTTTGAGGACCGAACCGGTGGGGCGGTGCCGGAGACGGCCGGCATGGGGCCGGCCGATGCTGTCGGCGGTGGCGTAGGGGGCACACGTTCTCCTAAGTGTCGTGGGGTGCTTCGTTGCCAACCCACTCGCCGGTGCGGCGCCACCATTCTTCCCGAACCAGATGCGCGATGACGTGCCCGAGCAGCGCTGCAGCGCCGTCGCGGCGCAGCCACCGCTGCTCCGGGTCGTCGAACGGCAACCACATGCATAGCTCCCCACCGTCGTAGCGGTGCGGGGACTCAGTGGGTCCGTCTACGAACACCCGTGGCACCTCCGGCGAGCCGGTGGAGAACACGATGGTCACCTGCCTCGGTTCGATACCCGGCGGGTACACGGTGCACCGCACCGCGTACCCGCCCCGGAACCGCCGAGGTGGGCGAACTACCCCGACTGGCACGCCGGTGGCGGCGAGCTGAGCAGCGAACCGTAGCCGTGGAGCCGGCTTGGCGAACCAGGCCGGCTCCCGCCAGGGCCTCCGGGTCACCGCGGCGACCGGCCGCCGTAGGCGCGGGTCGGGACCACCAGCGCCGCCGGCCCGGCGAGCCCCAGCGCGGTGGTGGGTACCGGCTGGCGCTGGCGCAGCAGGTCGGCTGCGGCGGCCAGCCCGTTGTTGTTCGGGTCGTCGATGTACTTCCAGAACATCTTGTGCAGCGCCGCCTGCACCGCCATCTCGTCGGCGTCGTTCGCGAGGGCCTCGGCGAGCGCGTCGGCGGCCTTGCGCAGCCGGGTCGCCACGACCGTGCGGTCGAGCAGCAGCTTCAACGGTGCGGACACCCCGGCGGGGTCGGGCGTGGCGTACCCGCGGCTGATCCGGGTGGCCGCGCTTTCGAGCACCGTGTGCAGGGCGGTCGGCACGCCCATGCCGGTGTCGACGAACTCCCACGCGAGCGTGGACAGGTGGAACGACGACATGCCCGGGGCCGTGTACTGCTTGTTCCAGGCCTTGAGGAGCCGGATCACGATCCGGCGGGTCGAGCGCAGCGAGGCCGGGCCGGCGTTGAACAGCTCGACATGGCCCTCGGGGTGCGAGGCCTCCCAGCGGTCCTTCTCCAGGTTCGGGATCCACAGGCCGTCGCCGTCGCGGCGGGTCAGTGCCACGACCAGGTCGACCGTCGGGTCCTGGCCATCGACCGGGGCGCTGAACGACAACTTCGGTCCACGCTTCGAGGTGCCGCAGCGTGCCTTCGGGTACGTCTTGCGGACTCCCGGACCGAGTAGCGCACACAGCTGCTCGGCCACCCTGGTCGGCGTCTCACCCCCGCCCTCCGGGCCGAGGTTGGGGTAGCAGCGACGGTCGAGCACGAGCCCGCCGTCGCCGTCGGTCACCGGGTGGTTCATGGTGTGGTGCGCCAGAGAACCGCTGGCGTAGGTCCGGAGCGAGCCGGGCAACCCCGTCGCGAGGTCACGCACCAGCTGCAGCCGGACGCGGGCCTCCTTCAGCGGGACGTCGCTGGCGTCGATCTGGAGACGGACGGTGGACAGGAGTTCGGCGGTGTGACCCATATGGTGGCCCCCAATCCGCGCTGCATCGCGGCGCAGCGCTTCGTCGGCAGCACCCTGGTCGGGGTGCTGAAGGGCCGTCGTTGGCCCTCATCCACCTCTGACGACGCATCTCGGGATCCGTCCAACCCTGCGATGAGGCGCAGGTCAGAGGCAGTCCCGGCAAACCGTTCCGCCGGCCGGGAACATGGCCAGCCCGTACGTCAACATGCAATGCTCGCAGCGGCGCTCGCGTTTCAGCGTGCATGTGCAGTGTCCGGAGGGACAGCGGGGCTCGTTGCAGGTGGCGCAAAGGCCGGTCACCTCGAAGAGGTTGCCGCACACCTCGCACTCGGCCTCGGTCGGCTGCCGCTGGGCCGGCACGCCGGGCCGGGGTGGGGAGAACGTCTGCCACGGGGCGTGGTCCGTCACCAGGACGGCGATCAGGTAGCCGTCGCACCACGCGGCCTGCCCGTAGAGCGGGTCGCTGCTGTGTCCGGAGCGGTAGCGGATCGTGGTGCTGTCGACGGTGAACGCCGCGCCGTCGGCACGCCACGGGTCGCGCAATGCGGCAGCGACCAGTTTTGTCTGGGACTGGTCGCTGCTGCGAGCCGGCGGGTAGATGCCCTTGGCCGTGGCGAACGACACGGCGCCGTCTGCGTCGTAGAGCACGACCGCGCCGAAGCTGGCAAGGTGTTCGGCCGCACGGACGACGCAAGCGGCGCGCGACGCGCTGGACTTCCGGTAGAGCGCGACGATGTCGCCGGCCGTGGGCGTCTGGTCGCCGAAGCAGCCGGACACCACCGCGTCGGGCAGCAGCACTCGGGCAGCGAACAGGTCGCAGGCGTCGTCCTCGAAACGGTCGTCGGCGGCCGTCAGGATCCTGGTGCCGAGATCTGTGTCGGTGTTCTGAAGATGGTGGCCGAGCTCGTGCAGCGCGGTGAACTGACGACGACCTGGTGAGGCCGACACGGCCACGCAGAGCGTTGGCGGCTGAGTTTCGTCGTTGTAGCTTCCCGCCACCGAGCAGCCCCCGGCGGTCGGCGAGATCTCATCGACCAGCCGCACCTGCACGTCCGGCCAGGTCTGCACCTCGGCGAGCGCATCGACGCGCAGCCGGTCAAGTACGCCGGGCTGGCGCTGCTCCACCCGGTCCAGCATGGCCATAGCCTGCGTCTTCACGGCGGCCGATTTTGCCCTACTCGCCATGCTCGGCTCCGCTTGTCGCGGTCTCGGAGGCTGCGAGCCATTGGCCGATCCGCCTGCGCCAGTCCGGGGCGGCGCCGCCAGTCTGACGAAACGCCATCGCGAACGTTCCAGTCCCGGCTCGAAGCCGTGCGACGTCTTCTGAAACGCCCAAACGACGGGCGATCGACCGCCATACTGTTCGCCATCGCGGCTGCTCCAATTCCACCGCAAGGCCCGCAGGCAGCCCGTCCGTCGTCGCCATGATTTCCTCGGCGGCATAGCCAAGCAGTTGAGCCAGGACCTCGGCCTGGTGCAGGGTCACCGGCTGCTTACCCTGCAAAATCTTCATCACGGTGGGCTGTGGGAGCCCGAGAGCGGTGATCACGGCAGGTAGTCCCACACGGGCGGCAGCCGACTTGAGGTTCACGGCCTGCGCTGCTTGTACCGGGACCAGCGGCGCAGCTGCCAGGACATCAAGGTCGTCCAACAGGCTGGCACGGATCGCGATACTGCTAGCGAAAGGATCGACGGGCAGCCGTCCTCGACGGGTACCTGGCGGGGGTGTGCGGATGGTGCCCGCCGAGGTGTCGGCGCACCAGGCGGTGATGTTGGCGGACCAGTTGTCGATAGCGCGGCTAAGCGTCCCGGTCGGAATCGAGGTGGCCAGCCCTGCCCATGCTGTTACCTCGACTGGAAGCGCTGTGCAGTTCGGGCTAACGAGGAGGCTTTGTTCATCTTCCCCGGTCGGCTCGACCGACACCGGCACGACCTGCCAGTGCCGCCCCTCCGCAGCGAGGAGTAATACCAGCTGCGAGACGCTGTCCCATTCGGCCTGCCACACCTGTCCGGTCGCCGGGTCGACCTCCCAGGGATCGCCGAGCCGGTCACGCGCAGCCGCAGTGGTCAGTGTGCGGGGGACCTGTAGCGACTCCGCGAGGCGGCGCAGACGGTCAGGCAGCTCGGCCATCACTATGAACCTCCTCTGGCGCTAGGGCACGCTCTACCAGGAACTGACGGCACACCAGCCAGATTGTCCAATCCCAGCAAGCGGGCGACGCTGGCGTGCCCCTCTAGGGCACCTATTGGCCGGTACACAGCACCAGTACCTCCCGCCCGACCTGTTCGGGGTCGTCGCAGGCGCCGGTAAGCTCCTGAATCAGGACCTTCAACTTCTTAATCTTGGTGTAGGCGGTGCTGCGTCCACAGCCCAGATGCGCCTGAACGGCCGAGACGTCGACGAGCAGGGGTAGCAGATGCCGCTCCTGGGTCGTGAGCTGGGCGAAGATGCTGGCTGCGAGGTCGATCTGCTCTGACGCCTCCAACTGAACCTCCCATGCAAGGTCCGGAGGCAGCTCGGTTGCCTGGACTGGGTGGCGCTCCTCGTCGATCGCACGGGACTCCGGGTCGAGCGTCGCAGGGAAGCGCTGCACGATCACCACTACGAGCTGATGCAGCTCGACACTCTGACCACCGGCGGCTTCAAGCACCTCCCGCAATACGGCCGTCAAATCAGCAGCGTGGGCGATCGGAGGTCGCCGAGTCGGATCACTCCAGCGAACCGCTCGGGCAGGCACCCGATATGCAGCGGCAACTAGGTCCTCGATGCGCCCACCCCAGGGCGGCCCGTCGGTGTCTGACAAGCGCCACCGCCCCGCGCCCGGCTCGCCGTCGGCAACCATCTCGAACGTCGAGTCCTCGGCCATGTGCTTTCGAAGTCGGCGCAGCACGGATCCGACGTCGGTCTTGCGGACCTGGTCGATTAGCCAGTGGTGCACGATCTTGGATAGCAGCGGGTGCACGGACTCGTCGTCGCTTGCCATGGTCAAGATCGCGGTGACCGTACGCTCCCAACGTTGCTCGGCAAAGTCCTGCACGTAGTCAGCCACAAGATCATCATCTAGGCGCCGGTCAGCGTGCAGGACCGGAAGGCGTTCCAACCGTGTTCGCATGACCTTGGTCAGCAGCTGGATGAAGTCGCTGCCGACCTTGCCTTCACGCAGGTTCGTCAGGACGGAAACCTCGGGCTCCTCTCATCGCTGCCACCTGCTTGCTCGACGTTCTGCAGCTCAGATCGTCGCGGCGACCACGATCACCGCATCAGCGGCATGCTTCCAGGGGGACACGCCGTAGCGCGACTCTCAGCCGGCAAGAAGACAGAGGCTTGCATTTGGAGGTGCCGGCCTTCAGGGCTAGAGATCCGGTGTTTGGTGATATCGAGGTACGCCACGACGTGCTCGTCCGCCAGTGGATGGGGCTCGCCTCCGGCGTCCCCGCCTGCCCGTGCAGAGCGCCGCAGTGCATCAGGCTCTGGCCGCGCTCACGATCCGGCCACTAGGGACGGCGTCGTCGCTGCTCACGCCGCCTTCACAACGGCTTCGGCCGATTGACTCGCCCGGCGGCACGACCCTCGGCGCGAGCTCGTCGCCAGGTTCGCCGTTGGATCGACGGTGCGACTTAGAGGTCGCGCGTATTGCCCTGCGCGTTGACGCGCAGGGCAATACGCATCTACAGTGGAGCCAGCTACCGATGAGAGGAGCGCACCCTTGGATGTGATGAGGTCCCTGGCTGTGGGGCACGCCGCTGCAGGCGTACCGCGCGGCCGGAACTTCCGACTGCCTGGCGAGCTTCGATGATTGCCAAGCTGCCGCCTGGGGCGTTGGCCGGCGTGGTGGCGCCGGTCGGTGTGGCGTTGGCCGAGGCGCCGTGGTGGGTGGTCGCCGGTGCGTTTCTTTTTGCGCTGGCGAATCGGATACTGCCTCGGGACTCGAAGGACTTACTTAATCTCTGGCTGCGGATCATCTCGCGCCGGAGCGGGCCAACGGACAAGCGGGACAAGGAGCGGGACGCATGAACCATGGACCGGGCGAGCTTGCGCCAGTGACGGTAGGCGCGGCGGCGCGGCGTATCGCTGAAGCGGTCTGGCAAGACCTTGACCGATACCGCGGGGTACTCAATGTCGTCGAGTTTGGCGATGTCGTGCTCGTCCTGTTGTACCTGAGGTGCCGTCCCGCATGGCAGGTTTTGGTTGACGGTGCCTCAGACGTCGAGCGGGTACTTCGCTCTGACCTGCCGGCAGACAGGGAGAATCCCTTGCTCCTTCGTCCCTTGCTGGAGTCGGTGCGCAAGGCTAGTGATCTGCGTCAGTTGGCACCGCTCGTGGAGCTGGTCGACCGGCTTGGCCCGGATGATCAAGTCTCTCTTGCCCAGGTCTTCAGTGCGGTACTCGATCGGGTGAGCGGGTTAACGACCCGCAAGGGCAGCGGGGATTTTCACACTCCCAGGGCCATCACGGAACTGTCCGCACGGCTGCTCGACTCGAAAGAGGGCGACGAGATCCTCGATCCCTGCTGTAAGGCAGGCGGATTTCCCGCCGCGATCGCCGATCGGCTGATGCGGCAGGGGAAGGCCGTCGACCGGATGGCGGTGGCAATTGCCGACTACTCGATGCGGTCGTGCGCGTTGGCGTACCTGCAGCTGCGTCTGAGAGGGGTAACGCCGCAGGTGCTGCCAAGCGTTGCCGACAGCCTGCCATCCGGGGCACCGGAGAACGGCTACGACGTGGTAACGGCGAATCCGCCGTTCAACTTGTCGAACTGGCACGGCGATGGTCGATTCAGTGGACGCTGGAGGTACGGCGCGCCACCGACGCACAACAGCAACTTTGCATGGCTGCAATACGTCATCGCCTCGCTTAAGCCCGGTGGCCGGGCGGCAGTGGTAATGCCACACGGTGCCGGGCTTTCAGAAAACCCACAGGAGCGCAATATCAGGGAGGCGATGCTCGACGACGGCGTGGTCTCGGCAGTCATTGCGCTACCCGGTCAGATGTTCGCCGGCACCGACATCCCAGTCACGTTGTGGCTCCTGCAGCGCTCGCCCATCATCCGCCCCTTCGAGGTGCTGTTCGTTGATGCGACCGAACTCGGCAGCATCCAGCAGCGCCGCCGAACCCTCGACCCCGAAGACATTGACAGGATCGTCGAGGCGTACCGGAACTGGTGGAAGCATTCACTTGATCAGGTCGCAGGGTTCGCCGCTGCGGTACCAATTGAGAGAATTCGCAGCGACGGGTACCGGCTGAACCCCCGCGCTTATATCCCGTCAATCAGGGACGCGCCAGACTTGCGGACGCGAGCCCGGGAGGTAGGCGAACTCACGCGGCGACTGGATCGGCTTGCCAAACAAGCCGCGCGTCTCGATCGGATCCTCGAGGAGCACCTGAAGGAGCTTTCCCTGTGAACTTCCTGGTCGGTCCTGTCCCAGCCAGCTGGCAGGAGATGCCGCTAGGCAAGGTATGTGACGTGGTAGCGGGCCCGTCGAACAGCATGATTCGGCCGTTCGACGCCGATGGCGTGCCGGTTGAAGTCGTCGCACCTAAGCACTTGATGTACGGGCGCATCGCGGGTAGCAGCACTGTATTGGTGGCGGCTAAGGCATCCGCGCAGCTGGATCGGTATCGACTCGTCCCCGGCGACCTGATCTGTGTGCGTACCGGAGATCTCGGCAAGCAGGCCCTCGCCGGCCCGGAGCACGAGGGATGGGTAATCGGGACAGCCTGCTTCCGGCTACGTCCCGAAGCATCCGTCGATCCCCGGTACCTGCTGCACTACATGCGACATCCGGCGGTCCGGGATTGGATCGACAGGCATGCCTCGACAGCCACCGTGCCAACGCTGACCCTAAACACCCTCCGGACCATGCCGGTACTGGTTCCGCCCTCCGCCGTCCAAGAAACCATCGGTGACACCATGAGTGCTCTTGACGACAAGGTTGCACTACACCGGGAGATCGTCGAGGTTGCGGAGCAGTTGCGCGATTCGCTGTTGCCGCTGCTGTTGACGAACCAATCAGCGCCTTAACCATGGACAACCCGCGACCGTGTCATGGGGTGCTCCGCGGGTACTCGGCCGCCCATCGACAGCTTTGATCGGGGGTGGACTCTTCGGCACCATCGCGGGGCGCAGGCAGGAAAATCCGGCAGAACGTGGATTGGTGGGATGCACAGGGACTAGGAAAAATCGGCCAACGCCGGCTCTTAATCCGCGGGTTCGGGGTTCGAGTCCCTGGCGGCGCACCAACGATCAAGGCCCTGACCTGGCGGTTATCGCCGGGTCGGGCCTTTTTCGGGTCAGTGGGTGGGCGGCGGGTGGTGCCGTTGGACGCATCCCACGCTGCGCCGTCGCGCATCTCAGCTGTCGAGCATTACCTTGACGTTCATCTATCTGTAGCGAGATGGTCCACGCATGGTGGGCACTGGTCTCAAATCGTTGGTCCGTCGCCTGTGGCCGGCCTTCGTGGCCGTGGCCACGCTGCCGGTCGCGGTGCTGGGCGTGGGTCTGGTCACCGCGCCCCCGGCCGGCGCCGGCGCCGTGTCGGCGCTGGCCAGCACCGTCCCGCCATCGCTCCCGCCGATCTCGCCGGCGCCACCGGCCACGCCCGCGCTGCTCACGGCCACCACCGTGACCTCGACGTCGGTCACCCTGAGCTGGACCGCCGCCACTCCCGGCTGCTGCGCCATCACCAACTACACCATCATGTACCCCGAGCCGTTCAGCGACGTGATCCCGACCGTGACGGTCGGAAACGTCACCACGACCACGATCACCATCTCGCCGGCGCACCAGTACAACATCAGGGTGGCGGCCAAGGACTCGGTGGGACACACCTCCCCCTGGTCGAACCAGATCATCGTGGTGGCTCCGGTCACCGACAGCGGCCCGGACACCGTGCCACCGGGCTCGCCGACGAACCTGACCAACCGGAACGGCACGCTGTACTGGTCGGCCGCGTCGGACAACGTCGGCGTGACCGGCTACCACGTCTACAGGTTCGACGGCTGGTACACCTCCACGCTGCTCGGCACCGCCACGTCGACGACGTACCAGCTGCCGCCCTCGGCCACGACGGGACCCGGCCCGCACATCCAGTTCTACGTACGCGCCACGGACGCCGCGGGCAACCTGTCGGCCGCGTCCAACACGGTCGACGCGACCAGCTCGACGCCCCCGGCCGACCTCCCGCCGACCGCGCCGAGGAACCTGGCGGTCAGCCGGATCACCTCGACGTCGGTCACCCTCACCTGGACGGCAGCCGAGCCCGGCTGCTGCGACGTCACCGGATACACGCTCGGATACTTCCAGGCGTTCTACGACCTGGGGGGTTCCGTCCGGGTCGGCAACGTCACCACGGCCACGGTCACCCTCAAGCCGGCCACGCAATATCGCTTCATGGTGCAGGCCGGTGACTCGGGCGGGCACAGTTCACAGTGGTCGGATCCGCTCACCGTCATCACCCCGGCGACCGACACCGGCCCCGACACCGTGCCGCCGAGCGCCCCGGGGACGCTGACCGCAGGCGGCGTGACCACCACCTCCGCCACGCTGAACTGGACGCCTTCGACGGACGACGTCGGGGTGACCGGCTACAACGTCTACCGCTGGGACGGGGTCTTCGTCTCGACGCTGGTGGCCACCGTGCCGGGCACCAGCCACACGGTGTCGCTCGCGCCGTCCGGGCCCAACCGCTACTACGTACGGGCCCGGGACGCGGCGGGCAACGTGTCGATCGCGACCAACGAGGTCGGTGTCCAACCGCCAACCAGCCCCACCTGCACGGTGACCTACCAGAAGCAGTCGGAATGGTCCGGCGGGTTCATCGCCGACGTCACGATCAAGAACACCGCCACGACCGCCGTCAACGGCTGGGCCCTGGCCTTCACGTTCCCGGGTGACCAGCGGATCACCACGCTCTGGAGCGCCAGCTACACCCAGTCCGGCTCCGCCGTCACGGTCCGCAACGTCGGTTGGAACGGCACGATCGCGGCCGGCGCGAGCGTTTCGTTCGGCTTCCAGGCCACGTGGAGCGGCAGCAACGCGACCCCCACGAGCTTCTCCCTCAACGGCGCCCCCTGCCGGTAAGGAGGGGTCCCTGTTTAGCGCTTCCTGTATAGGAGGGCCCCCTCCTAACCTCCGGGCCCGCACCGAGCTCAGCCAGGTGGTGGGCGGCGACCACTGAGCCGTTCTCGTTGCGGGCAATCTCAGTCGCCACCCATGCCGGCCTCAGATTGTGCGATTATCGCACTATGGCCGTGGAGCAGCAGGATTGGCGCCGCATAGGTGAGCAGGTGCGGCAGGCGCGCCTGTCAGTGGGCATGTCCCAGCAGGACCTCGCCGATGGCGTGGGGCTCGACCGCACCATGCTGGCCAAGGTCGAGGCGGGCAGCAGACGCCTCGACGGAGTGGAACTGGCGCGGCTGTCCCGTGTGCTCAGGGTGTCGATGGAGTACCTGATCGAGCCGCGGCCAGCGGTGCTGTCCCGACGGGCCGCGATGTTGACCGAAGAGACCGACACGGTGGCCGCGCGATCCTCCGAGCGTCTGGAGATCGCCTTGGTCGAGTGGCTGCGTAATGTGCAGCAACTCGTGGATGTAGGCGCTCTGCGGTCAGTGCCGCTACTTCGGTACCCCGGCACGGTGGCGTCCGAGGCTGACGCGAGACAGGCGGCCCGGTGGTTGCGACAGCAGATCGGCCTCGGTAGTGAGCCGGTCGGTAGCGTCATGGATCTCTGTGAGCGCGCCGGGCAGTGGGTGCTGGTGACCGACCTGCCAGGCGACGGTGCGTCCCTCGTCGAGGGAGATCTGGCTGTCGCGGTGGTGAGCACGGAAGGTGACCCTGGTCGTCGGCGAGCTACCGCCGCACATGAGCTGGGTCATCTGGTCGTCGGCGACGAATACTCCAGTGATCTGGGAGTCAGCACGTCTCGCGCGGAGCGCGAAGGGGTGATCGACGCGTTCGCCGCAGAGTTGTTGCTGCCGGTCGATGCGATGACCGGGGCCTTGGGCGGTGGGCGCGCGAGTCGGGGTTGGCTCATTTCTTATGCCGCTCGCTACCGCACGTCCTGGGTGCTGGCGCTACGACAGGCCGAGCGGGCGGGGGTGATCGATGCCGCGACACGTCAGGCATGGAGCGTCCCTCGGCCCACCCGGGCAGAGTTCATGGAGGCTCTAGGCTGGGCGCCCCAGCCGGATCTTGCCTCGGTGCGTGTATCACCGGGCTACGCACAGGCGGTCATCGAGGCATGGCGGGCCAGCCGAATCACCAGAGCCCGAGCGATCGAGCTGATGTACGGCGAGCTGACCGATGCTGATCTGCCTGAGGAGGATGACCTGGAGGCGGCTCCGTGAACCAGTCGCTGCCGCCGGGGTCGATCCTCGTGCTCGACACGATGCTTCTGTCCCACTTCACTCTTGCCGACCGGTTGGACGTTCTACAGGACCTGCTCCTGGACGCCGAGTGCTGGACGACGCAGGTGGTGGTGGAGGAATTGCGGGCCGGAGCCGCGACCCGACCGGAACTGTTGGTCGCCTGCGAGGCGGACTGGCTGAGGCGGGCGCAGTTGGACACGCTTGACGAGATCAGGTGCTTCACCGCGTGGGTCAGAAGACTGGGTGCCGCGGAGCGCAACCTCGGCGAAGCGTCCGTCCTCGCGGCTGCCGAGTTGCGGAGCGGCGTCGCGATCACTGACGACCGGCAGGCCACCAGGGTTGCCCGCTCCTACGATGCAGAGGTCCATGGCACGATCTGGCTTCTCGCTGCGGCCTGTCGGACCGGCAAGCAGACCGAGGCAGGTGCGGGCAACCTCATCGACGCGCTGCGGGCGACGAGTGCTCGCCTGCCCTGCTCGGGCGCTGAGTTCCCGGCCTACGCGCGCCGGCACCGCCTGCTGTGAACCGACGATAGACGGCTCGCGCCGGCCCGGGGCCGTGCCTGCTGTCAGTGGCGAGGCTGGCTGTGCGTTTTCGGCGGATGGGAAGAGCGGTAGGGAACTCGAGGGTGAATCAGAGGCTGAGGTAGGCCAGGCCGCCCAGGCAGAGGGCGGTCCAGCCGAGGACGGCCGCGACGATTCCGGCCAGGGTTGGCGCCTGCCACGCGCGAGCGAGGTACCGGCACAGCGGCACCGCCACCAGGAGGCTCGGGGTCAGGACCAGGGCCGTCTTCCCGAGAACGACAACGATGTCCGCCGGCTGCGTGGGACATCCGAGGCGGCCCACGCAGCTCTCCAGGCGGCCCGTGACGCCCGACTGCGTGAAGCCGGGGGTGCTGCCGGTCCCCGATGCGTTCACCAGCGCCGCCAGGATGGCCGGCAGGCACCAGACCGCCAGGTAGCAGATGGCGAGAACCCTGTAGGCGCGCCGCGTACCCCGCTCCTGGGTCACCGGCGCGCGCGTGGTGCGGTCCCTCGCCATCCGCCGATCCTGACAGACTGCGGCCGAGCCTGGGGGACGTCGAACTCATTGCATTGCTAAGTGTCGATGGATTGACTTGATATAGACGCTCAGTAATATATACGGCGGGTTCGGTCCGTCCTGGGCTGATCGGCGGCGGGAGTCTCTCATGGGTGTGCAACGACGGCGCAGGCCACGTCCGACCACGGTGATCGGGGTGGCCGGATCGCTCGTGGCGGGGCTGCTCACCACCCAGGCGGTCGCCGGTCCGGCGGCGGCCGCCGACGGGCTCACCCTGGCCGTGGACGTGTCCGCCGCCCGGCACGCGATCAGCCCCGACATCTACGGCATGAACGGCGGCGACCCCGCGCTCGTCGCCGAACTCGGCACGCCGGTGGCCCGCTGGGGCGGTAACGCGAGCAGCCGCTACAACTTCAAGAACCACACCTACAACACGGGCAGCGACTGGTACTTCGAGAACATCGTGGCCGGCCCCGACAACACGCTCGAGGCGTTCGTCCAGCGAAACCGGGACCGGGGGACCAAGCAGGTGGTCGCCGTGCCGCTGATCGGATGGGTGGCGAAGGACTCGCCCTCGTCGCACCCGTTCGCCTGCGGCTTCCCGGCCACCCGCTTTCCGGAGCAGGACTCGTTCGACCAGTGGGACCCCAACTGCGGCAACGGCCGGCACGCCGACGCGAACCTGACCGGGGCGGACCCCACGGACACCTCGATCCCGGCCGACGCGTCGTTCGCCGGCGAGATGGTGTCCCATCTCGTGAACCAGTTCGGCCCGGCGGCACGCGGCGGCGTGCCGATCTACGAACTCGACAACGAGCCGGTGCTGTGGAACTCCACCCACCGCGACGTGCATCCCGAGCCGGTGAGCTACGACGAACTGGGCGGCAAGGGTACGGCGACCGCCGCGGCCATCAAGGCCGCCGACCCACGCGCGAAGGTGCTCGGCCCGTCCGGCTGGGGCTACTGCGAATGGGTGGCGTCCGGCGTGGACGGCTGCGGGCCGGGTGCGGACGCGGCGGCGCACGGCGGGCTCAACCTGTCCCAGTGGTACCTGAAGAACATGAAGGACTACAGCGACGCCCACGGCGGCAAGCGCTTCCTCGACTACTTCGACCAGCACTACTATCCGCAGATCAGCGGCGGTAAGGACCCGGACGCCAACGCGCTGCGGCTGCGCTCCACCCGGTCGCTGTGGGATCCGACGTACGTCGACGAGTCGTGGATCGGTCCGGGCGGGGTGAACGCGCCGCCGTTGCAGTTCATCCGCCAGATGAAGGCGTGGGTCGCGCAGCACTACCCCGGTACGAAGGTCGCCATCACCGAATACAACTGGGGCGCGCTGGACGACATCAACGGCGCGCTCGCGCAGGCCGACGTGCTCGGCATCTTCGGGCGCGAGGGCCTGGACCTGGCCACCATCTGGGGCGAACCGAAACCGACCGACCCCGGTGCGTACGCGTTCCGGATGTACCGGAACTACGACGGCGCCGGGAGCAGGTTCGGGGACGTGAGCGTGTCGGCGGTCAGCGGTGACCAGGGGAAGCTCGCGGTCTACGCCGCGCAACGCTCGTCCGACAAGGCGCTCACCGTCATGGTGGTCAACAAGACGGGCGACGATCTGACGTCACGGATGGCGCTCGCCGGACTCCACGGCCGGGACACGGCGCAGCGGTTCACCTACGGCCCGGCCGATCTCACCTCGATCGTCCGGGGTGCGGATCTGCGGGTGACCCGTGGCGGTGTCAGTGCGACGTACCCGGCGAACTCCGTGACGCTGCTCGTCCTGCCGCAGCGGCGACACTGAGCGGTCGGCAGGGGCGGTGCCGGCCTAGAGGACGTCGAACTCGTTGCCCTCCGGGTCGGCCATCGTCACGTGGTCCGGCGTGCCGTCCATCTCGTCCACCCGGAGCACGGACCCGCCGGCCGCCACCAGCTTGTCGACCATCGCCTGGACCCGCGGCCAGCGCACCTCGAACGACTCGTGCCGGCCGCCGCCGGCGTGGATGTCGAGGTGCATGCGGTTCTTGACCACCTTCGACTCCGGCACCTTCAGGAACGAGATGCCGGGTCGTACGCCGTCCGGATCCTCGATGTGCGCGCCGTCGTCCCACTCGTCCTCGGGCACCTGGAAGTGGACCAGCCAGGCCTCCCAGGTGGCGAACCCTTCCGGCGGGGCGCCCGGGACGTATCCCAGCGCGAGGCACCAGAATGCCGCCAGGTCGCGTGGGCGGGCGCAGTCAACGGTCAACGACCAGCGTTCGGACATCGCCCCACCATAGGCCGCCGGTCCGTCGAACGCCGGCGCGGGCCGGTCAGCCCGACCGCTTCGGGAGCAGCAGCTCCTCGTGGTCGAGTTCGCGCTCCAGCACGCGCAGTTCCTCGTCGGGCAGCCGGCCGGCGTCACGCCAGCGCACCAGCTCCTCGCGCTGCGCGTCGATGGCCGACCGGCGGACCCGCAGCGCCGTCTCGTACTCCGGTGAGGTGGGCCGCTCGGACGACCCGCTCTGCTGGATCAGGTCGAGCCGGCCCTGGTAGCGGGCCAGCCGGGTCAGCAGCTGGGTACGGGTGGTGTTGACCGCCACCGCGCTGTCCGGCTCCTCGGCCGCGACCGTGTCCAGGCGGGCCAGGGCGGCCTCCACCGCGGCCGAGCGGGCCTCGTTGCGTACCCGGGCCTGGTCGGCCTCGTTGGCGCGCAGGCCGAGGCGCCGCACCAGCGGCGCGAACGTCAGGCCCTGCCCGACCAGCGTGACCAGGACGACCACGAAGGTGCAGAACAGCAGCAGGTCGCGGTCGGGGAAGGGCGCCCCGCTGTCGGTGGTCAGCGGCAGCGTGAAGATCGCGGCCAGGCTGATCACGCCCCGGGTGCCCGACCAGCTCAGCGCCGCCACCTCGCGGGAGGTCAGCCGGTCGGCGTTGCGGTCGGCGCGCGCGACCTGCCGGGCGCTCGCCGGCTCGTCGGCGTCGTCCGGCTCGTTGATGCCGCCCAGCCGGGTGTGCAGCGACCGGGGGAGCGACTGGGTCAGGATCAGCCAGGCGGGGCGCAGGAGCAGCACCACGCCGACGGAGACCGCGACGGCGGCGACGATTGTCGACGTGTCGTACTCGCGCAGGTTCTTGACGACCTCGGGGAGCTGCTGGCCGATCAGCAGGAAGACGAAGCCCTCGAGGAGGAAGTCGACCAGCCGCCAGACCGCGTTGGTCTGCAACCGGGCCGCCCCGGACCCGAACTGGGGCGTCTGGTGGCCGACGATCAGCCCGGCGACCACCACGGCGAGCACCCCGGAGACGCCCAGTTCCTCGCCCAGCAGGTAGGCCACGAACGGCGTCGCCAGCGAGATCGCGTTGGACAGCAGCGGGTCCGCGGTGAGCGGCCGGGCCAGCCGCTTCGCCCAGGCGACGGCCGCGCCCACCGCGACGCCGCCGACCGCCGCGAGCACGAACTGCCCGACGGCGGCGGGGAACGAGAACTGGCCCCCCACGGCGGCGGCCACCGCGACGCTGAGCATGGTCAGCGCGGTGGCGTCGTTCAGCAGCCCCTCGCCCTGGATGATGGTGACCATCTTCGGCGGCAGGTTGACCCGGCGCCCCACCGCCAGGGCGGCCACCGGGTCGGGCGGGGCGACTGCCGCGCCGACCGCGATGCCGGCGGCCAGGGTCGCCCCGGCGACGAAGAGATGGAAGCCGAGGCCGACGACCAGCCCGGTGAGGAGCACCAGCACCACCGACAGGCTGACCACGATGCGCAGGTTGCGGCGCAGGTCCAGCAGCGAGGAGTCCAGCGCCGCGCTGTAGAGCAACGGCGGCAGCACGACCATGAGGACGAAGTCGGGTTCGAGGCCGATGTTGGGGCCGGGGAGCAGCGCGTACGCGATGCCGATGAGCGGTAGGAGCGCGGCCGCCGGCAGCCCGGTGCGGGCGGCCACCCAGCGCACGGCGACGATCACTGCGACGGCGGCGAGCACGAACAACAACATCGAGTGGAGGCTCACCTCGACCGAGCCTACCCACGCCTGCGATCATCATGCGATGCGGGGAGCGGCATGAGCATCACCTCGGTGATCAATTACAAGGGCGGGGTCGGCAAGACCACGGTCACCGCGAACCTCGGCGCCGAGCTCGCCGCGCGTGGCCGCCGGGTCCTGCTGATCGACCTCGACCCGCAGGCCAGCCTCACCTTCTCGTTCTACCCGGCGGACGAGTGGGAGAAGGACCTCGCGTACGAGAAGACCATCCTGCAGTGGTACGGATCGGTGCTGGCCGACGAGCCCACCGGCCCGCTGCACCCGTACGTGGTCACGCCGGAGCCGGCCAACGCGCTGCTGCCCGAGGGCGGCCGGCTCGACCTCGTCGCCTCCCACCTGGGCCTGGTCGACGTCGACCTGGACATCGCCGCGGCGCTCGGCGGGTCGCGCTTCCAGCACGGCAGCCCGCACTTCCTGCCGTTGCACCGGGCGCTGGCCGACGCGCTCGCCGGCGAGGAGTTCGCCGGGTACGACGACATCCTGATCGACTGCGCGCCGAACTTCACCATGGTCACCCGGACCGGCATCGTGGCCAGCGAGCACATCCTGACCCCGGCGCGGCCGGACTACCTGTCCACGCTGGGCATCGACTACCTGCGCAGCAAGGTCTCCGAGCTGGTCCGCGACTTCAACCGGGTGGCCGCGCCCGGACCGACCATCGACCCGCAGTACCTGGGCGTGGTGTTCACTATGATCCAGTACGCCGCGGGCGGGCCGATCAACGCGTCCCGCAACTACATGAAGTTCACCGACAGCCTGGAGGTCCCGGTGTTCCGCCAGACCATCCGGGAGAACAAGACCCTGTTCGGCACCGCCGGTGAGCGGCGGCTGCCCGCGGTGCTGGTGCCGAACGCCAACGAGACGGTGCAGCACGAGCTGCGGCAGCTGGCCAGCGAGTTCCTGGCCCGTACCCGCCTGTAGAAGGAGACTCCCGGTGTCCGACCCCGCCGACCTGGCCCACGCCGTCCTGCTGCGGGTGGCGGAGTTCGTCCGCGCGCTGCCCGCCGACCAACTCGCCGCGCTGGCCGACGGCACCGCGAAGCTGGCCGTGATCGACAGGACCCGGACCGCCGCCCGGAAGACCGCCGCGGCCTCGGCCGGCGTCGACACCGACCGGGTCCGCGCCGACCTCGCGGCGATCGGTGACCGTGCGGCCGGCGTGCGCTATCTCGCCGACCTGAAGCTCACCGTGGCGAAGCTGCGGACGCTGGCCGAGGAGCTGGGCATCACGGTGCCCGGCAAGGCCAGGAAGGCCGACATCGAGCACGGCATCGTGCAGTGGACGGTGGGCCGGCGGCTGGACTCGGCCGCGGTCAGTCGCCCGCCGGCCGCCCGGCACTGACCGCGTCCTCCGGCAGGAGGGTCGCGCGCACCTCGGCGAGCACGTCGGCCCAGAACGCCTGTGGCGCGGCGCTGCGCAGCTGGCCGGCCAGGTGCTCGGCCAGCCGGTGCGCCTCCCGCCGGGTGAACGGCGGGTCCGCCTCGCCGCCCACCCGTGGCCGGGGCCGGACCGGCGCGTCCAGCGGCACCGGGTCGCCGGTGCAGACGATGTCGAGGTGCCCGGTGGTGCGGGTCAGCGCCACGTAGAGCAGCCGGTGACCGCGTTCGTCGCCGGCCACGATCTCCGCCGGCTCGACCACCACCACCGCGTCGAACTCCAGGCCCTTGGCCTCCTGCGGGCTGATCAGGTTGACCGACCCGCCCAGCTCGCCCCGGTCGGCGCTGCTCCAGGTCATGCCGTTCGCCGCCAGCGCCGCCTCGACCGGGCGCCGCTGCCGGGGCGGGCAGACGATGCCGACGAACCGGCCGGCCTCGGCGTGCTCCCGCGCCACCGCGACCGCCCGGGCGGCCAGCTCGGCGAGGCCGACCCGGTGCACGCCGGTGTCCGCCGGCCCGTCCCGGACCACCTCCACCGGCGTCACCCCCGGCGCGGCGACCGGCAGCAGCGCCGCCGCCGTGGCGTAGGCCTGCCGGGGTACGCGGTAGCCGTACCGCAGCGGGGTGATCCTTGCCGGATGCACGGCGGGCAGGTGGGCGAGCACCTCGTCCCACGAGTCGCGCGCCCACCTGCCGGTCGACTGGGCGAGGTCACCGACCACGGTCAGTGACCCGCCGGCGCTGCGCCGGGCCACCGCGCGAAGCTGCATCGGGGACAGATCCTGCGCCTCGTCGACCACCACGTGCGCGTACCGCCGGCCCGGCCCGTCGATCAGGTGCGCCAACTCGTCCAGCAGCGGGAGGTCCGCCGGCGACCAGGTCTCCCGGGACAGCCGGTCCGCGCCGCGTCGGTGCAGCGCCGCCACCTCGGCCGGGGTGAACGCGTCCCCGGCGGCGGCGCGCAGCCGCGCGGTGGAGCCGAGCAGGTCGCGCAGCAGGCCGGTCGGAGTCTGCTGCGGCCAGAGCCGTTCGGCGAGGTCGCCTACCGCGTCGGCCCGGCCCGGATCGGCGCCGGTGCGGGCCGCCACCAGGGCGGCGAGCCGGTCGCGCAGCAACCGTCGCCGGCCCGCGTACGGCAGGTCGCCGGCCCGCGCCACGGCGAGCGCCTCGGCGACCTCGGCCCCGGGCAGCGTGACGAACCGGCCGCCGACCAGCAGCCGCTCGGCCGGGTCGGGGACGCCGACCCGGGCGTCCAGCGCGCGCGCCAGCAGGCCGGCCATCCGCGCCTCGCCCTTGATCCGGGCGACCCCGTCCGGCTCGACCCGACCGCGCGGCACGTCGGGGGCGAGCCGGTCGACGTCGCGCAGCTCCACCCCGTCGTCGCCGAGGGCGGGCAGGATCTGGCCGATGTAGCGCACGAAGGTCGGGTGCGGCCCGACCACCAGCACGTCCGCGGCCGAGAGGTCGGCGCGGTGGTGGAACAGCAGCCAGGACACCCGGTGCAGGGCCACGGCGCTCTTGCCGGTGCCGGGACCTCCCTCGATCACCAGCACCTGGTCGCGTGGGGCGCGGATCAGCGCGAACTGGGCGGCCTGGATGGTGGCCACGATGTCCCGCATGGTGCCGGTGCGACCGCGGCTCAGCTCGGCCAGCAGGTGCGCGTCCACCGCCTCGGCGATCTCGGCGAGGATGGTGTCGGTGAGGTCGTCGATGGTGTTGCCGGTGCAGGTGAAGGCGCGCTTGCGGCGGACCCCGGCGGGGTTGGCGGGGGTGGCCTCGAACCAGCCGGCGGCGGCCGGGGCGTGCCAGTTGACCACCAGCACCTCGCCGTCGGCGTCCCGGATGAGGTGCCGTCCGACGTAGCGGACCTCGCCGGCCTCGTCGTCGATCCGGCCGAACGCCACCGCCTCGTCCGCCGCGCCGAGCGCCCGCCGGGCGGCATCGGCGTAGCGGCGCAGGTGGGCGGCGGCCGCGGTGTGTGCGGCGGCGGACGGCAGCCGGGCGAGGGTGTCGCGGCGCCGGTCGCGGTGCTCCGCCGCCGCGTCGAAGTATGCCTGCTCGGCGGCGATGTCGGCTGCCCTGGACGCCACGCGGCCCTCCCTCGCACCGGCCCCGGTCCGGCCGGCGGGACTCGGTCGGAACACCGTACCGGCTCAGTCCGACGCCGGCGCCTCACCTGCCGGACACGGCATTGACATATTTCACTGCCCCGCCTAGGGTCGGCTCGAATCGATTCGACGCCGTGCTGTGGCGTTCCAGCGCTGACGTCGGACGGTTCTGGTCCGGGCATCCGAGTCGACCATGCCGCGCGCCCGTCGTGCCCGCCCTCCGCCGCCGGTCGGTGGCATGGCGCAGCGCCCCCCGTACCCCGAAATCGGTTCATACCGAATGGCGAAGGAGCCGCATCATGGCATTACGCAGAACTCTCTTCGGACCCCTCGCGGCCGCGGCGATCCTGGTCGTGGCGGCGGCCGGGGCCACAGTGGCCGGCGGCGCGGGTGGCGCCGCGTCGGCCGCGGCGGCCGGCACTGCCGCGGTGACCGCGGGGTGCGGCAAGGCGCCCACGTTGACCAGCGGTTCACGGACCATCCAGAGCAGCGGCCAGAACCGCAGCTTCATCCTCCGGATTCCCGACAACTACGACCGGAACCACGGCTACCGGTTGATCTTCGGATTCCACTGGAACGGTGGCACCGCGGGCGACGTCGACTCCGGCGGAGCGGACCGGGAGGCCTGGTCCTACTACGGTCTGCGGCAGCAGGCGAACAACAGCGCCATCTTCGTCGCGCCCCAGGGCAACGGCAATGGCTGGGCCAACCCGGGCGGCCAGGACACCACCTTCGTCGACGACATGATCAGGCTGATCGAGGCGGACCTCTGCGTCGACACGACGCAACGGTTCGCGCTCGGCTTCAGCTACGGCGGCGGCATGAGCTACGCCCTGGCCTGCGCTCGGGCCAACGTCTTCCGCGCCGTCGCGGTCTATTCCGGCGGCCAGCTCAGCGGGTGCTCCGGCGGCACGCAGCCCATCGCCTACATGGGGATCCACGGCATCGGCGACCCGGTGCTCAACGTCTCCGCCGGTCGGTCCCTGCGGGACACGTTCGTGCGCGCCAACGGGTGCACCGCGCAGAACCCGCCCGAGCCGAGGGCGGGCAGCCTGACGCACGTCACCACCACCTACTCCGGCTGCCGGTCCGGCTACCCGGTCGTCTGGGCCGCGTTCGACGGCGGCCACACCCCGGGGCCGGTCGACGGCGGTGGCGACAGTGGCGCCCGGACCTGGACGAAGACCGAGGTGTGGCGGTTCTTCACCCAGTTCGACGGCGCCGGCCCGACGCCGACTCCCACGGCCACGCCGACGACCAGCCCGACCACCCCGCCGCCGGGCGGGACCTCGGCGCTGCGCAACGTCGCCTCCGGCCGGTGCCTGGACGTCAACGGCGCCTCGCAGACGAACGGCGCCGCGGCGATCATCTGGGACTGCCACGGCCAGAGCAACCAGTCCTGGACCGCGACCGCAGCACAGGAGCTGCGGGTCTTCGGCGGCAAGTGCCTCGACGTCAACGGCGCCGCGACCGCCAACGGCAGCTCGGTGATCATCTGGGACTGCAACGGGCAGTCCAACCAGAAGTGGCGGATCAACGCCGACGGCACGATCACCGGCGTCGGCTCGGGCCGGTGCCTGGACGTGGTCGGTGACGGTACGGCCAACGGCACCCGGACCCAGATCCGGGACTGCACCGGTTCGGCGGGCCAGCGGTGGACCCGTTGACGGTCATGTTGTGTGAACGTTAACATGTGATGTCTTTAGATTGATCTACGTCGATTGAATGTGCTCGGGAGGCGGATCGGATGTTCAGCACAGTGAGTCGTCCACGACGTTCGTGGCGGGCGGTGATGTCCGCAGTGGCGGCATCGTTCCTGGCGGCGGCGGCCGTACTGACCGCATCCGCCTCCCCGGCGCAGGCCGCCACCGCCATCACCATCAACGGCGCGTCCGGCGGGCGGGCGCTCGACGGCATCGGCGCGGTCAGCGGTGGCGGCGGAAACAGCAGACTACTGATCGACTATCCGGAGCCGCAGCGCAGCGACCTCCTCGACTACCTGTTCAAGCCGGGCTACGGCGCCGCCATGCAACTGCTGAAGACGGAGATCGGCGGCGACACCAACTCCACCTCCGGCGCGGAGCCCAGCCACGAACACACCCGGGGCAGCGTGAACTGCAACCGGGGCTACGAGTGGTGGCTGATGGAGCAGGCCAGGCTGCGTAATCCCAACATCGCCCTGGCCGGCCTGGCCTGGGGCGCGCCCGGCTGGATCGGCAACGGCAACTTCTGGTCCACCGACTCGATCAACTACCTGGTGGGGTGGCTGGACTGCGCGGCGACGCACGGGCTGACCATCAACTACCTGGGCGGGTGGAACGAGAAGGGCTACAACATCGCCTGGTACAAGAACCTGCGCTCCACCCTCAACTCCCGCGGCTACGGCAACGTGAAGATCGTCGCCTCGGACGACTTCGGCTGGGGCGCCGCCGACGACTCGCTGCGCGACCCGGCCTTCGCCAACGCCGTGCAGGTCTTCGGCAGCCACTACGTCTGCGGCTACCGCAGCGCCCAGACCAGCTGCCCCAGCTCCGGCAACGCGGTGTCCACCGGCAAGCAGCTGTGGGCCAGCGAGAACGGCTCCGACGACTACAACGCCGGCGCGCCGGCGCTCGCCCGGGGCATCAACCGCGGCTACATCGACGGCAAGATGACCGGTTACATCAACTGGCCCGCCATCGCCGCCATCACCCCAAACATCCCGTGGGCGACCACCGGCGTCGCGGTGGCCCAGCAGCCGTGGTCCGGCGCCTACTCGATCGGCAAGAGCACCTGGGTGATGGCGCACACCACCCAGTTCACCGCGCCGGGCTGGCGCTACCTCGACGCGTCCAGCGGATACATCGGCGGCAACCGCAACAACGGCAGCTACGTGTCGCTCAAGTCCACCAACAACAGCGACTACAGCACCATCATCGAGACGCAGGACGCCGGCTCGGCCCAGCAGCTCGACTTCACCGTCACCGGCGGTCTGTCCAACGGCACCGTGCGCGTCTGGGCGACGAACGTCAGGTCCAACAACAGCGCTGACCACTTCGTCCGGGGCGGTGACATCACCCCGAACGGCGGGCGCTTCTCGCTCACCGTCCAGCCCGGCTACGTCTACAGCATCACCACCACCACCGGGCAGGGCAAGGGCACGGCCGTCAGCCCGGCCCAGGGCAACCTGAAGCTGCCGTACGCCGACAACTTCGACAGCTACGCCACCGGCCGCGAGGCCAAGTACCTGATGGACCAGCAGGGCTCGTTCGAGATCGCCGGTTGCGGTGGCGGCCGGACCGGGCAGTGCGTCCGCCAGATGTCCGAACAGACGCCGATCTTCTGGACGTCCGGCCAGGCCGAGCCGTACACCCTGCTCGGCGACCTGACCTGGCGCAACTACACCGTCTCCTCGGACGTGCTGCTGGAGAAGTCCGGTTACGCCCAACTCATCGGGCGCGGCAACACCTACAACCACCAGGGGCCGCAGAACCTGAACGGCTACTACTTCCGGGTCACCGACGGCGGCGCCTGGTCCATCCGGAGCAACAACACCAGCGGCAACTGGCGCACCCTGGCCAGCGGCAACACCGCGGCGCTGGGCACCGGGCGCTGGCACAACCTCTCGTTGAAGCTCAACGGCAGCACGCTCACCGCGGCGATCGACGGCACCACCGTCGGCACCGTGTCGGACTCCACCTGGGTCGCCGGCCAGATCGGGTACGGCACCGGCCAGGGCGTCACCGCCCAGTTCGACAACCTCTCGATCACGCCGGGCGACGGTTCCAGCAGCCCGACCGGAGAGGTACGCAGTGCGAGCGCCAACCGCTGCCTGGACGTCAACGGCGCCAGCCAGGCCGACGGCGCGGTGGTGCAGATCTGGGACTGCAACGGCGGCGCCAACCAGCAGTGGACCGCCGGCACGAACAACCAGCTCACCGTCTACGGCAACAAGTGCCTCGACGTGCCGGGCACCGCGTCCGGCAGCCGCGCGCGCATCATGACCTGCAACGGCGGCAGCAACCAGCAGTGGCGGCTCAACGCCGACGGCACCATCGTCGGGGTCGCCTCGGGGCTCTGCCTGGACGTCAACGGCGCCGGCACCGCCAACGGCACCGCGGTCCAGATCTGGACCTGTAACGGCGGCAGCAACCAGCAGTGGGTGCGCGGCTGACCCCGCCACCCGGACGCCTCACCAGCCCGGCCGCACCTGGGTGCGGTCGGGCTGGCGCGATCTCTCTACCATGACGGCCATGGATGTGGCCATGGTGACCAACGCGGTGGTGGCCGCGGTCTCGGTGATCACCGTCGGTGTCTCGGCGTTCTTCGCGCTCCGGCAGCTGCGGCTGGCACAGGGCGCGAACCACACCATGGTCGCGATCGAGCTGCTCACCCGCGACCGGATGAGCGACGCGTTCCTGGACAGCCAGCAGTACGTGCTCACCGAGCTGCGGGCCGCCTGCCCGCCGCCGGTGCCGGTGGGCGAGCTGCCCGCCGACGCCCGCCGGCACGTGAACCGGATCGCGCTCTACTACAACGGCCTGGGGCAGATGCTGGCCTTCAAGGTGGTCGAGCCGATCCTGCTGCTCGGCGCCGGCGGGGTCCGCGCCCGGGAGGCGTGGGCCGTGCTGGAGCCGTACATCCTCGCCGAGCGCGAGGTGCGCGGCGGGGGATACCTGGCCAACTTCGAGCACCTGGTGGTGCTCGCCACCGAGACGTCGTGGCCGGCCGCGGCGCGCAAGCTGGGCCTGCGCCGGTTCGACAGTTATCCGGCCGAGGTGGGTCTGCCGGCGGAACCCGGCCCGGCGTCTCCGGATGGAGCGTCAACCGAGAGTTGACGGTGGGAGATCGTCAACCTATGGTTGACGTATGACCGAGACAGAGCCGCTCAAGATGAGCCAACCGGTGCGCCTCGACGATCTGATCGACGGCATCAAGAAGGCGCGCCCCGACGCACTCGACCAACTCGCCGACGCGGTCCTCCTCGCCGACCACCTGGGCGACGTCGCCGACCACCTGATCGGCCACTTCGTCGACCAGGCGCGCCGCTCGGGCGCCTCGTGGACGGAGATCGGCCGCAGCATGGGGGTGAGCAAGCAGGCCGCCCAGAAGCGCTCGGCCGCCAAGGCGGAGACCGCCGCCGCGCTCGACCCGAACGCCGGGTTCGGCCGGTTCACCCCGCGCGCCCGCAACGTGGTGCTGGCCTCGCAGGAGGAGGCGCGGACGGCCGGCAACGCGGAGATCACCCCGGGGCACGTCGCGCTGGGGCTGCTCGCCGAGCCGGAAGGGCTGGCGGCCGCGTTGATCAAGGCGCGGGGCGTACCCCTGGAGATGCTGCGGGAGGCCGTCACCGCGACCCTGCCGGCGAAGGCCGACCAGGTCCCGGACCTCGTCCCCTACGACGCGCGGGCCAAGAAGGTCCTGGAGCTGACGTTCCGGGAGGCGCTGCGGATGGGCCACAACTACATCGGCACGGAACACATCCTGCTCGCCCTGCTGGAGGAGGAGGGTGGCGACGGCGTGCTCGGTGGGCTCGGCCTGGCCAAGGAGTCGCTGGAGGCCGCGGTGGAGGGCGCGCTTGCCGAGCTCGCCCGCAAGCGGGCCTGAACCACGCCGGGCGCGCGCCACGGGGGCGCGCGCCCGGCGTTCGGGTGGTCAGTCGGCGGTCGGGAAGCCGTACCGTGCCGCGTGCTCCGGGTCGGCCGGATCGACCTGCCGGATGCCGGCGTCGGCGAGGCGCTTGTTCACCTCGTCCAGGCGGTCCCGGACCAGCCGGGCCTCCTCCTCGGTGACCCGGCCGCGGTGCGGCCGGCCGGCGTGCTCGACGGTGCCGTAGTCGATCTTCTCGGCGGTGCGCCGGGCCTTCGGCGGCCTCACCCGCTCGGCGGTGCGCAGCAGCCGCGCCATCGGTACGTCGGTGGCCATCGCGTCGAACTCGCTGGCGGTCAGCACCACCCGGCGCGGCTCGCCGCCGCCGTGCCGGTCGTGGATCTCCACCACGGCCACGTCCAGCGCCGCGTCGTCGATGCTCTCCACGTCGACCGGGGTGGCGTCCAGTTGCACGGGCCCGGCGACCAGGTCCGGGTGCTCCAGCACGACGACCTTGACCACCTCGTCGTCGGGGGACAGCACCTGGCCGGTGAAGTCGGAGACGTGGATCGTCTTCTTGCCCATGCGCGGAGCTTCTCCTGTCGTAGGCCGGAAATCGGACCACAAGACGCTACCGCACAGGCGTACGAAGGTCGCCACGCCCGCCGGCCGGTGTGTCGCCGCCCGCCCCCCGGTGTCAGCCGGTCGTGAGGCCGCGCCAGGCGGAGGTGCCGGCCGGCTGTGCGTTCAGCTCGGCCCAGGAGCCCCGCCGGTGGCGGGCCTCGCGGTACTCCGGTTGGGCAGGGAAGCGTCCGGTGGAGTCGGCGGCCCGCCAGCTCCGCTCCGCGTCCTGCTGGAATCGGTCATTCGGCTTCTGAGGCATGACCACTACCGTCCCAGAGAAACTTGTCCATGTATGGAAATGAATATGACGGGGGAAGGATGCGTCGGGTTCCCGGGACGCGTCAGATCCCGGCGGCCGGCAGGCGGACCACGAATCGGCATCCGTCGCTGACGTTCTGCACCTCTACCCGCCCGCCGTGCGCCTCAACCAGCCCGCGCACGATCGCCAGCCCGAGCCCGCCGGAGCCGCCCGGCTCGACCGCCGCCGGGGTGCGGGCCGGCTCCCCCCGGAACGCCACGTCGAAGACCCGGGGCAGGTCGTCCTCCGGGATGCCGCCGCAGGTGTCCGCGACGGCCAGCCAGGCGGTGTCGACGTCCCGCCCGGCGTCCACCCACACCGTCCCGTCGGCCGGGGTGTAGCGGATCGCGTTCAGCAGCAGGTTGCCCACCACCCGGGCCAGCTCCCGCTCGCCGGCGGTCACCGTCGGCCAGCCCGCCTCGGCCGCGACCAGCCGGATCCGGCGGGCGGCGGCCAGCGGCGCGGCGCCCGCCAGCGCGTCGGAGACCACGTCGCCGAGCGCCACCGTGGACAGCGACAGCCGCAGCGCGCCGGCGTTGATCCGGGACAGCTCGAACAGGTCGTCGACCAGCCGGGTCATCCGGTCGGCCTCCACCCGGATCCGGCGGTGGTACTCGGCCACCGTCGCCGGGTCGTCGACCACCCCGTCCTCCAGCGCCTCCGCCATCGCCCGCAACCCGGCCAGCGGCGTACGCAGGTCGTGCGAGACCCAGGCGACCAGGTCCCGGCGGCCCTTCTCGATCCGGCGTTCCCGGGCCCGCGCCTGGTCGGCCCAGACCGCGGCGGCGGCCAGTCGGCGGCCGAACAGCCAGCCCACCGCCAGGCTCACCACGGCGGCGGCGGAGACCGTGATCAGCACCACCTGGAGGTCGTGCGGGGAGAGGAACATCGCCCGGGCGACCCCCGCCACCCCGGCGGCGACGGCGGCGACCGTCATGGCCAGCAACACCGAGATGTGCACGGTGATCGACCGGCCGCGCAGCAGCCGCAGCGCGACCGCGCCGGCCAGCCCGACCGCGAGCGCGGCGGCCAGCGCCACGCCGAAGATCAGCGCGAGGTCACGCATCGGCCGGCTCGTAGCGGTAGCCGACGCCCCACACCGTGACGATGCGACGGGGCCGGGCCGGGTCGGCCTCGATCTTCTCCCGCAGCCGTCGCACGTGCACGGTCACCGTCGACTGGTCGCCGAAGCTCCATCCCCACACCCGCTCCAGCAGCTCGGCCCGGCGGAACGCCCGCGCCGGATGCCGCATGAGATGCGCCAACAGGTCGAACTCGCGCAGCGTCAGGGTCAGCTCGCGGCCGTGCAGGCGGGCCACCCGGGGGCCGGTCTCCACCTCCAGGCCGCCGTCGGCGAGCAGCACCGGCGGCGCGCCGGCCGGCTCGCCACCGGCCCGCCGCAGCACCGAGCGGACCCGCAGCACCAGCTCGCGCGGGGAGAACGGCTTGCTCAGGTAGTCGTCCGCGCCCAGTTGCAGGCCGAGGATCCGGTCGGCCTCGTCGCCGCGCGCGGTGAGCATCACGATGGGTAGGCCGTCCGGCCGCTCCCGCAGCCGCCGGCACACCGCCAACCCGTCGAGCACGGGCAGCATCAGGTCCAGCACCACCAGGTGCGGCGGTCGGCGGGACACGGTGTCCAGCGCGGCCGCACCGTCGCCGACGTGCTCGACCTCGTAGCCGGCGTGCTCCAGGTAGCGGCAGACCACGTCGGCGACCGTCCGGTCGTCGTCGACCACCAGCACCCGTTGCGCCACCCCGCACCTCCCGCGTACCGAGAGGCCAGCGTAGCCACGGGCGAACAGGTGATCCATTGCCAGGTTCTTACGGCACGGGCGGGCCCGCGGGGCGTACCATGATCATGTGCTCGACCGGCGGATCCTCCTGCACCTGGCGACCTGGTTGGGGCAGTGGCCGGCGGGCCCGGGGCTGCACGTGGTCCGGTCCTGGCGCCGCGCCCGCCCGGCCTGGGACGGGCGGCCGCGCCCCGCCGTCGCGGTCTCGGCGGGCGGCAGCACGGTCCTGTCGGTGCCGCCGCAGCGGATCGAGGCGGTGCGGGCCCTGGTCCGGGGACGGCCGCTCGAAGAATGGCTGCCCGCGCTGCCGGCGGCGGTCGGCACGCCGGAACTCACCTCGCACCGGGGGGTCTTCCGCTGGTGCACCGACCCGGCGCCGCTGCCCGACGTGGGGGAGTGGCTGCCGCCCGAGATGCCCGGGGCCCCGCCCTGGCTGGGCCTGTTCGACCGCGACGTGCTGGTGGTCCGGGACGCCGACGGCGCGTACCTGGCCGGGGTGGGGATCAAGCGGCACGACGCGTACGGGCACGAGCTGGCGGTGGGCACGTCCCCGGCGGCGCGGGGGCGCGGGCTGGCCCGCCGGTTGGTCGCGCAGGCGGCCCGGCGGGTGCTGGCCGAGGGGGCGATCCCCATCTACGTGCACGGCCCGGGTAACCACGCCTCCGCTCGGGTGGCCGAGGCGGCCGGGTTCCCGGACCGGGGCTGGACCTCGTTCGGCGTCTTCCCGCACTGACCGGCGGCGTGGGCGCGGACCGTGGATCCCGGGCCGGATCCACGGTCCGCGGCCTCTCCCCCCAGGTTCCGATGTCGGTAACGCTAGGTGAACGTATGCGGGCCGGGCAAGATGCTGGCCTTGTCCGGTTGTGGACTTGACCTGCGAAATCGCCGTCGCAGTCGACTCGGTAGGTCAGTGACGCAATGTGTGGATCAGGGTGAGCGCCTGGCGGGTGGCCGGGCGCAGCACCCGCAGCCGGGACAGCCCCACGAGCCGGTCGACCAGCGGCACCACGCCGTCGACGAGCTGCCGGGTCCTGGCCTGCCCGGGCGAGCGGTCGTGCACCCAGTAGAGCACCACACCCAGGTAGCCGAGCCAGAGCAGCTCCGGCAGCGCCTCCCGCAACTCCTCGTCCAGCCTGGCGGTCGAGCCGGTGAGCACCTCCCGGAACAGCGACACCGACGCGTCCCGGGCCGCCGACGACTCGGCGGAGAACGGGCTCAGTGGCGAGGTCGGCTCGGCCGCCGTCCTGAAGAACGTCCCGGCGAACGAGTGGTAGGGGCTCAGCACGTCCACACCCGCGTGCAGCACGCCGGCCAACCGCGTCGCGAAGTCCCGCTCCCCGGCGAGCACCGGCGCGGCGGCCGTCCGGTGCTCGCGCTGGGTGTCCGCGTAGAACTCCTGGATCAGGTGTTCCTTCGAGCCGAAGTAGTAGTAGGCGTTGCCCACCGACACGCCGGCCTCCTCGGCGACGGCCCGCATGGTGGTGCGCGCGTACCCCCGTTCGCGGAACAGCCGCATGGCGGTGTCCAGGATCAGCCGGCGGGTCTGTTCACCCCGGGCGGTCGCCCCGGTGCCCGGGTTGCCCGCGGCGGTCGTCGGCGCGCTCTGCTCGGTCATCGTGGTCACCGTATCCCGGCTCCCGGGCGTGTTCGCGGACCACGGACGCCGCCGCCGGCCGCCGCCGGGTGGACGGCGGGCGGCGGGTACGGACGGATCAGTCGGTCAGGCCGAGCACCCGCGCCGCCGCACGACCGTTGGCGTGGCTGGCCCCGTAGGTGGCGACGAACGCGCGCGCCCCGGCCGGCCGCCAGCCACCCGGCCAGCCCATCTCGACCACGGTCACCGGGTGCGTGGCGGCCAGCGCCTCGACCAGCTCCCGCGCCCCGGGCAGCCGGTGCAGGTGCCGCCCGACCAGCACCACCGGCCGCTCCCCGGCGAGCCGGCGCAGCTCGGCCGGGTCGGTCTCGCCGGCCACCGCGCGGGCCTGTTCGACCCCGGTGGCCAGGTGCGGGCCCAGCCCCCACGGCACCCGACCCTCGGCGACGGTGGAGGTGGCGTGCACCTGCACCACCAGCGCGGGGGCCGGGCCGGGAAGCTCGCCCTCGACGTGCACCGCCCGCAGCGCGGCGGCGTAGCCGAGGTCGTCGGTGGCCGGGGGCGGGGCGCCGGCCGGCCCGGTCCAGCCGGCGAGCGCGGCGGTCCGGCCGGCGGCCTCCTCCACCCGGGCTCGCGTCAGCCGGCCGTCGCCGAGCGCGGCGACGATCTCGGCCGCGACCAGCTCCACCAGATCGGCGTCGACCTGGGCGCCGATGCAGAGCAGGTCGGCGCCGGCGGCCAGCGCGCGTACCGCGGCCGGACCCACCCCGCCGGCGGCCAGCGCGGCGCCCTTCATCTCCAGCGCGTCCGTGATCACCGTGCCGGTGAAGCCGTACTCGGCGCGCAGCAGGTCGTGCAGGACCGCCCGGCTGAACGTCGCCGGTCCGTCCCCGGTCAGCGCCGGAACCCGGATGTGCGCGGTCATCACCGCCCGTACGCCGGCGTCGATCACCGCGGCGAACGGCGGCAGGTCCCGCTCCCGCAGCACGGCCGGCGGCACGTCGACCGTGGGCAGCTCATGGTGCGAGTCGGTGACCGTGGCGCCGTGCCCGGGGAAGTGCTTGGCGCAGGCGGCCACGCCGGCCGACTGGAGGCCGGCGACCGCGGCGGCCGAGTGGACCGCCACCCGTTTCGGGTCCGCGCCGAACGAGCGGGTGCCGATCACCGGGTTCTCGTCGGCGGTGTTCACGTCGACCGTCGGCGCCAGGTCGAGGGTGAGGCCGAGCGCGGCCAGCTCGGCGCCGATCGCCGCGTACACCGCTCGGGTGAGGTCCGGGTCGTCGACCGCGCCGAGCGCGGCGTTGCCCGGGTACGGGCTGCCGGTGGCGTGGGCCAGCCGGGTGACGTCGCCGCCCTCCTCGTCGATCGCCAGGATCACGTCCGGGCGGCCGGCGCGCAGCGCCGCGGTGGACGCCGCCAGCTGCCCCGGGTCGTGCACGTTGGTGCCGAACAGGGTGTGCCCGGCGAGTCCGTCGGCGAGCAGGTCGACCGCCCAGTCCGGCGGGACCGGGCCGGCGTACGCGGCCAGCAACGTGCCCAACGCGAGCCGACGGAGTCCTGGATCCAGCCCCACTTGTGCCCCTTTCCCTGCCGGATCGTCCGACCTCTCTCGGAACGGGGTGGCCGATACGCTAACGGGCACCCTTCGGCAGGCGTTTTATGGTTAGAAACCTTACTGAAAAATCGAGGACCTTTGGCATGAGTGCGACCCGGCTGCCCGGCACCCCCCGACTCCTGCGGGCGCTCAACGACCGTGCCGCGCTGGAGCTGCTGCTCGAGCGCGGGCCGCTGACCCGGGCCCGGATCGGCGAGCTGACCGGGCTGTCCAAGGTGACCGCGTCCCAGCTCGTCGAGCGGCTGGAGGAACGTGGCCTGGTCGCCCGGGTCGGCGAGCAGGCCGGTGGGCGGGGCCCGAACGCCCAGCTCTACGCGGTGCGCCCGGGCAGCGCGTACGTGGTCGGCGTGGACGTCGGCGCGGAGCGGGTGGTGGCCGCCTGCGCGGACATCACCGGCACGGTCGCCGGCCGGGTCGAGCAGTCCACCCGGGATACCGACGACCCGGTGGGTGTGGTGCACAACGCGGTGGTGCAGGCGGCCAGCAGCGCCGGGGCGGAGCTGTCCGCGGTCCGGCGCGTCGTGCTGGGCACGCCCGGCCTGGTCGACCCGCAGACCGGTGACATCACGTTCGCGTTCAACCTGCCGCGCTGGCACAGCGGCCTGCTCGCCGCGCTCCGCGAGGACCTGGACACGCCGGTGGTCTTCGAGAACGACGTGAACCTGGCCGCGGTGGCCGAGGCGCAGTCGGGCGCGGCCCGGGACACCGCCGACTTCGTGCTGGTCTGGGTGGACGCGGGCGTCGGCCTGGCGATCATGCTGGGCGGCCGGCTGCACCACGGCAGCAGCGGCGCGGCCGGCGAGATCGGCTACCTGCCGGTGCCCGGGGTGCCCATCCCGCGCGACGTGTCCCGGCGCGCCAAGCCGGCGTTCCAGCAGCTCGCCGGCGCCGACGCGGTCCGCGCGGTGGCGGCCGAGCACGGCTTCGCCACACCGGACGCGGTTGAGCAGGGGGTAGCGGCGGCCCGGGCGGCCGAGGCGGTCGGCGCGGCCATCGCCGCCGGCGACGCCGGCGGCCCGGTGCTGGACGAGCTGGCTCGCCGGCTGGCCCTCGGCGTGGCGAGCACCTGCGTGGTGCTCGACCCGCCGCTGGTGGTGCTCGCCGGCGCGGTCGGTCGGGCGGGCGGGGCCGCGCTGGCCGAGCGGGTGCAGCACGAGGTCGCCGCGATCACGCTGGTCCGACCCCGGGTGGTGAGCACCGGGCTGACCGAGGAGCCGATCCTGCGCGGCGCGCTGCGCACCGCGCTCGACGCGGTTCGCGACGAGGTGTTCGGCTCGACGGTCGGCTGAGCGCGAGGAGTGGGCCGGTTCTGCGAGCCCCACGCTCAGATCAGGTCACGCCGGCGGAACACCACGAACGCGGCCGCCACCAGCGCGCCGGTCAGCGCGCCCAGGACCACCAGCCCCGACGGCCAGCCGAGCGTGTAGGAACCGTCGCAGAACCCGGAGATCCCGGCGCCGCAGGCGTTGCCGTCCCAGAACCGCACCTCGCCGGTGAGCCAGGCCCCCAGATAGCTGGAGAGCATGAACCGGTCCGGCCGGGCGACCTGCAGGATCTGGAACACCAACCGCGCGCCCAGCTCCCACACCACCAGGTACGCGGCCACCGTGCCCAGCGCCGCCGAGGTGTGCCGGCCCAGCGTGGCCACGGCGAACCCGAGCGCCGCGGCGAACAGCACGAGCACCAGCCCGCGCACCCAGGTCGCGCTGAGCGACGCCCAGAACTCGCCACCCATCCGGCCGGTCAGCCCGGACGCCTGACCGATCAACCAGAATGCGCCGAGATAGGCCACCGACGCCAGCACGGAGAGCCCGAGCACGCCGCCCAGCAGCGTGCCGAGCTTGGCCGCGAACACGGTCGGCCGGCGCGGCCGCCACAGCAGCAGGTTGACCACTCCGCCCGAGTTCAGGTCCGCCCCGATGTAGGAGGCGCCGACCAGGAACCCGAACAGCGCCAGGAACGCGATCAGGAAGTAGAGCAGCGGCCCGGCCTCCTTGGCGAAGACGAAGACGCCGCTGAGATAGTCGGACGCGGTCGGCAACTGCTCCGACCGGGCCGGGTCGATCTGCGCGCAGTCCCGCGGCAGGTAGTCGTTCTCGACCGGGGCGACCGTGCCCGCCTTGATCTGCACGCAGCGGTCGTGCGTCAGCTCCAGCCGCTGGACCTCCTGCGCGGCCTGCGCCTGGGCCCGGCTCAGCTCGATCGCGGTCGGCCGGTGCGAACCGCCGAGCGTGGTCACCACCGTCACCGCGAAGGCGACCGCCAGCAACGCCACCATGAGCTGCACGAAGCGCCGGGCGGCCAGCCGCTCCAGCTCGGCACGGACCAGGTTCACGCGTCCACCTCCCGGCCGTCCCGGACGTCCAGATCGATCACTCCGTCGTGCGCCGGCGCGCCGTCCACCTGGCGCGGCACCGCCGGCACCGGCTCGTGGCCGCTGGTCAGCTCCAGGAAGACGCTCTCCAGATCGGGCCGGAGCGGCACCAGCTCACGCACCCACAGCCCCTGCTCGCCCAGCGTGCGGCTGATCACCTCGGGATCCTCCACACCGGTCACCACGAGGTGGTCGGCGTGCCCGGTCACCGACAGGCCGGCCCGGCCCAGCAGTTGCGCGGCCCGCTCCGACTCGGCCACCCGGACCTGCCACTGGTGCTCGTCGAAGCCGGCCAGCACCTCGTCCACCGGCCCGTACGCGACCCGCCGGCCCCGGCTGACGATCGTCACGTGGTCGCAGATCAGCTGGATCTCGGCGAGGATGTGACTGGAGAGCAGCACCGTCACCCCGGCCGCGGCGAGCGACCGGGTCAGGTCGCGCATCTCCCGGATGCCGGCCGGGTCGAGCCCGTTCGCCGGCTCGTCGAGGATCAGCAGCTCCGGGTTCTTCAACAGGGCCGAGGCCACCGCGAGCCGCTGCTTCATGCCCAACGAGTAGCCCTTGACCCGCTCGTCGCCCCGGTCCCGCAGGCCGACCTGCTCCAACACCTCGTCCACCCGGCCGGTCGGCACTCCACCGGCCACGGCCAGCAGGCGCAGCGTCCGGTGCGCGGTGAAGTTGCCGAAGAACTGCGGGCTCTCCACGATCGCGCCGACCCGCCCGGCCACCTCGGGCAGCCGGTCCGGGGAAGGGGCGCCCAGCACGCTCATCCGGCCGGAGTCCGGGCGCACCAACCCGAGCAGGGCCCGCAGCGTGGTCGTCTTCCCGGAGCCGTTCGGGCCCAGGAAGCCGTGCACCTGACCCGCCTCGACCAGCATGTCGAAACCGTCGACGGCGACGCGGCGCCCCTGACGCAGGGTGTGGAACGTCTTGCGGAGACCGGCGATCTCGATGACCGGGCTCATCCGCAGGCCTCCCGGCAGCGGTCGGGCATGGGTCGTCCTTCCGGAGCGGTGACCAACGACACGGGGCCCCACCCTACGGCCGCGACGCCGCCGGTGGGGGGCGACGGGCCGGTGCGTGGTTGGATGGGGCGGTGACTGGTGACCTGATCCCCGGCGCCGCCGGCGCCCCCGCCCCCTCGACCGTGGACGCGGATCTGGTGGTCAGCCTCGCCGGGGTCGGCGTCAGGCGCTCCGGCACGGCGCTGGTGCGCGACGTCGACTGGCAGGTCGAGCTGGACGAACGGTGGGTGCTGCTCGGGCCGAACGGCGCCGGCAAGACCACCCTGCTCAACCTGGCCGCCGGCCGGATGTACCCGAGCCACGGCGTCGCCCACGTGCTCGGCGAGCGCATCGGCCGCACCGACGTCAACGAGCTGCGGACCCGGATCGGCCTCACCACCGCCACCCTCGCCGAGCGGATCCCCGCCGAGGAGCGCGTCACCGACGTGGTGGTGACCGCCGCCTGGTCGGTGGTCGGCCGCTGGCGGGAGAACTACGACCGCATCGACGAGGCACGCGCCGCCGCGTTGCTCGGCCAGCTCGGCGTCGGCCACCTCGCCGACCGCGCGTACGGCACCCTCTCCGAGGGCGAGCGCAAGCGGGTGCAGATCGCGCGGGCCCTGATGACCGACCCGGAGCTGCTGCTGCTCGACGAGCCCGCCGCCGGGCTCGACCTGGGCGCTCGGGAGGACCTGGTCGCCCGGCTCGCCGAGCTGGCGTACGACCCGGACGCGCCGGCCATGGTGCTGGTCACCCACCACGTGGAGGAGATCCCGCCCGGCTTCACCCACGCGCTGCTGCTGCGCGAGGGCGGCGTGGTGGCGCAGGGCCTGCTCGCCGACGTGCTCACCGCCGACAACCTGTCCAAGACCTTCGGCCTGCCGCTGCTCGTCTCGCGCGCCGGCGACCGGTGGACCGCGCGCGCCGCCTGAGCCGACCGGACGCCCACCGTGCCGCAGACCCGCGTCGCCGTCGTCGGCAGCGCCAACATGGACCTCGTCGGGACCGCCGCCGCGCTGCCCCGGCCGGGTGAGACGGTGCTCGGCACCGACTTCGTCATGCTTCCCGGCGGCAAGGGCGCCAACCAGGCCGTCGCCGCGGTACGCGCCGGCGCCTCCTGCGTCTTCCTCGGCGCGATCGGGTCGGACGCGTTCGGCGTCACGCTCCGGGCCCGGATCACCGCGGCCGGCGTGGACACCAGCCACCTCCGGGTGGCGTACGGCCCGTCCGGCGTCGCCCTGGTCATGGTCGGCGGCGCGGGGGAGAACGCCATCCTGGTCACCCCCGGCGCGAACGAGGCGTTCGTCGCGCCGACCGAGGACGAGCTGGCCGCCGTACGCGAGGCGGACGTGCTGGTCGCGCAGCTGGAGGTGCCGGTCGAGACGGTGACCGAGGCGGCGCTGGTGGCCCGGTCGGCCGGCACCCGGGTGGTGCTCAACGCGGCGCCGGCCCGGTCGCTGCCGGCCGAGCTGCTGGCCGCGACCGACCTGCTGGTGGTCAACGAGCCGGAGGCGCAGGCGTTGACCGGCCGCGGTCGGGACGAGCCGGCGGCGCTGCTCGATCTGGTGCCCCGAGCGGTGCTCACGCTCGGCGGCGACGGCGCCTGGTACGTCGACCGGGAGCGGGCCGCCGTGCACGTGCCGGCCGTGCCGGTGGACGTGGTCGACTCCACCGCGGCCGGGGACGCCTTCACCGCCGCGCTCGCGGTGGCCTGGGGCGAGGGGCGGGACCTGGCCGAGGCGGTGCGGTGGGCCGCCGCGGCCGGGGCGGCCTGCGTCCGCAGGCTGGGCGCCTCGGTGGCGCTGCCGCACCGCGCCGAGATCGACGCGCTGTTCGGCGAGGGCTGAGCGGGTCCTCGCTGTCAACAGGGGGCCCCGCCTCTACCGAACGCGTCAACCGGGGGCCCCTCCTTGCGCCTCAGCCCTCGGCGCGCTCGCCCCGGCGGCGCAGCATGGCGAGGCCGGGGATGCCGGCCACCGCGAGCTTCAGGTCGCGGGTGACGTCCAGCAGGTCGTGCAGATCCGGGCCGACCCGGTCCAGCGTGGCCAGGATCGGCAGCACGTCCGAGGTGAGGTGCTCCTTCAACTTCGGCAGCTCGTCGACGAGCCGGATCGCCGCGGTCACCTCCTCCGGGCTGAGCTGCTCGACGAAGCGGGCCGCCATCGGCGCCGCCCGGCGCAGCGTCGCCTCGTACGCCGCCAGCAGCTCGGCCGCGGTGCCGGCCGCCGCCTCGGCGGTGGCCACCGTGCCGGCGGCCCGGGCCGCCACCGTGTCCGCCTCGGCGACCACACCGGCCGCCGCCCGGGCCACCCGGTCGGCCTCGCCGACCACCGTGCCGGCGGCGGCGGAGACCCGCTCCGCCTCGCCGACCACCACCGCGGCCGCGGCGGCCACCTCGGTCGCGGTGTCGATCGCGGTGGTGGCGGCCGCGCTGATCACACCCACCTCGCGCACCGCCGTCTCCGCGTCGGTGAGCACCCGGTCGGTGCGGTCGAGGGTGCCCTCGATCCGGTCGACCACCCCGTTGATCCGCCGGAGCAGCGCCTCCACCTCGTCGAGCACGGCGAAGGCGCGGGCGGGCACGGCGGCGAACGCGGCGGCCGAACCCAACGCCTGGTCCAGGGCGGAACGGGTGAGGCCGACGACGGCACCGGGCCGGGGGAGTGGGATCGCCATGCCCACCAGTGTGCGTGGTGCCGGCCAGCGGTGCCCGTCGACGCGGGGCGGCGCACGTCACGCGGGCCCTCCCGCCGGGGGCGCACGTCATCGTCGGTCCCCCTGCTGTTCGACGGCGCGTTGCACGGCCCGGTAGATCTGCCCGAACCGTAAGGCGTCGGGCGTCCGGACCAGCATCGTCTCCCGCCCGTGGACCTGCACCCACAGCTCGTGCACCCGGTTGCCGCGCTCGTAGGAGCGGTCCAGCCAACCGAGCGGCACCTCCAGGAACGGGGTGAGCGCCAGCCCGACCACCACGAACGCGGCCACGATGATCAGGGCCAGCTTCCAGTCGCCCCGGTCCTGCGCCGCCCAGGCCAGCGAGAGCACGCAGACCAGCGCCACCAGCGGTGGCAGCGACAGCAGCAGGACCAGCGCGCCCCGACCCAGCACCCGCCCGCGTACCGCCAGCGTGGTCTGGCCCCGGGCGTGCCAGACGTACGTGACGTCGGCGAGCGCGACGACCTGCCCGCCGGCGTGGATGGCCCGCGAGGTGACCTGTACCGCGTCGTCCCGGTAATAGAGGGTCATAAATAAGCCTAACCATCCGTACGCCACCTCGCCGGGATGGTCAGGTCCGCGTTCTTGGTTCACGCCACCTCGGCGAGATGGAGTGGATCATGGAAAGAAGGTGAGCCGGTAGCGTGGCCGGCATGACGGACGGGGACGAGCGGGCGCGCAACATCGAGGCGGTTCGCCGTTACCTGCGGACCTTCGTCACCAAGGACCTGGCCGAACTGGCCGAGGTGGTGGACGAGGACGTGGAGGTCTACGGCTCCGGCACGGCGGTACGCGGCCGGCGGTGGCCGGAGGCGGCCGTCTCCTCGCCCGGCCTGACGGTCCTCGACCAGGAGATCCTGGAGATCTTCGCGGCCGGTGACCGGGTGGTGGTGTCGATGGCGCAGACCTACCGGCGGGACGCGACCGGGGCGACCACGGTGCAGAGCGCGTGCAAGATGTATCGGTTGGCCGGCGGCCGGATCGTGCAGTTCTGGGGCGAGCAGGACACCTACGGCCTGCTGCGCGGGCTCGGCCTGCTGCCGGACGAGCCGATCACGTTCTGAGCGGGGGCGGCGGGTACGCGCTCCATGGCCCGCTGCACCGCGCGGTAGATCTGGCCGAAGCGCAGCGCGTCGCCGGTGCTCAACAGCCGCACCGGCCGGCCCTGCCAGGTCGCCCACATCTCCAGCTCCCGGCTGCCCCGCACGTAGGAGCGGTCCAGGTGCTCGAAGAGCACGTCGGCGAGGGGCCCGACGGCGAGGCCGACCAGCAGGGAGGCACCGACGATGGCGATGGTGACGGTGAGCGAGCGGTGCAGCCAGACGGCGAGCGCGATGCCCAGCAGCGCGGCCACCAGCGGCCCGGCGAGCGCGGCGCCGATCGCGCCGCGGCCGGCGAGCACGCGCCAGGAGCGGCTGCCCCGCCGGTGCCAGACCGTGGTCAGCTCGGCCAGCGGGTAGCTGCGGTCGTCGACCCGCAACGCGGTGGCGGTGACCCGGACCGACCGGTCGTCGTAGTAGGTGGTCATGGCCTCACTCCCGGTGCTCGGCGTCTACCGCAATGTCTACCCCAACGAGGCGGGCCGTAAGGTTGGCACGCGACTTCGACGAGGAAGTGAGGGCAGCGTGGGCGAGTTCGTCAGGCTGGAAGTGAAGGACGGCGTCGGCACCATCCGGCTGGAGCGGCCGCCGATGAACGCGCTCAACACGCAGGTGCAGGAGGAGTTGCGCGCCGCCGCCGCGGCGGCCACCGCCGACGCCGAGGTCCGCGCCGTCGTCGTGTACGGCGGCGAGAAGGTCTTCGCGGCCGGCGCGGACATCAAGGAGATGGCCGACATGTCCTACGTGGACATGGCGGAGCGGGCCGCCGACCTGTCCAGCGCGCTGGGCGCGATCGCCCGGATCCCCAAGCCGGTCGTCGCCGCGATCACCGGGTACGCGGTGGGCGGCGGCTGCGAGCTGGCGCTGGCCTGTGACTGGCGGATCGTGGCCGAGGACGCCAAGCTCGGCCAGCCGGAGATCAAGCTCGGCGTCATCCCGGGCGCGGGCGGCACCCAGCGGCTGGCCCGGCTGGTCGGCCCGGCCCGCGCCAAGGAACTGATCATGACGGGGCGGATGGTCGACGCCGAGGAGGCGCTGCGCATCGGCCTGGCCGACCGGGTGGTCCCGGCCGCTGAGGTCTACGACGCCGCGCTGGCGTACGTCAAGCCGTTCCTGACCGGGCCGGTGCAGGCGCTGCGGGCGGCGAAGGCGGCGGTCGACGCCGGTCTGGACATGGATCTCACCTCCGGTCTGGCCTGGGAGAGCCAGCTCTTCGCGGCGCTGTTCGCCACCGAGGACCGACGCGAGGGCATGGCCGCGTTCGTGGAGAAGCGCAAGCCGGGCTTCACCGGGCGCTGACGCGAGAGCTGTTCACATCTCGTCTACCGGCCAGTAGCGTGTGACTCCGGTCGCGCGACGAAAGGGGAGTGGCATGACGGAACGGGTCGAGGGGCACGGCGGCGAGCTGGCGCTGGCGGCACTGCGCGCGCACGGCGTACGGGAGATGTTCACCCTCTCCGGCGGGCACGTCTTCCCGCTCTACGACGCGGCGCACTCCGCCGGCTTCCCGCTCTACGACGTCCGGCACGAGCAGTCGGCCGTCTTCGCCGCCGAGGCGGTGGCCAAGCTCCAGCGCCGCCCCGGCCTGGCCGTGCTCACCGCCGGCCCCGGCGTCACCAACGGCGTGTCCGGGTTGACCAGCGCATTCTTCAACGCCTCGCCGGTGCTGGTGATGGGCGGGCGGGCCCCGCAGTTCCGCTGGGGCGCCGGCAGCCTCCAGGAGATGGACCACCTGCCGCTGGTCGCCCCGGTGACCAAGCACGCCGAGACGGTGTTCAGCGCCGACGACATCCCGCGGGCCGTCTCCGCGGCGCTGACCACCGCGCTCACCCCGCACCGCGGCCCGGTCTTCCTGGACTTCCCGCTGGAGGCGGTCTTCTCCGTCGGCGACGCCGACCTGCCGGCGGTCGTCGCGCCGGCGCCGATCGAGCCCGACCCGGACGAGGTGGCGAAGGCGGCCGGCCTGATCGCCGGCGCGTCCCGGCCGGTGATCATCGCCGGCTCCGACGTGTACGCCGGGGACGCCGTCGACGCCCTGCGCGCCGCCGCCGAGGCGCTGCGGGTGCCGGTGTTCACCAACGGGATGGGCCGGGGCGCGCTGCCGCCCACGCATCCGCTCGCCTTCGCCAAGGCCCGCCGCGTCGCGGTGAAGGGCGCCGACGTGGTGGTGGTGATCGGCACGCCGCTGGACTTCCGGCTCTCCTTCGGCGACTTCGGCGACGCGAAGGTCGTGCACGTGGTGGACGCGCCCAGCCAGCGCGCCGGGCACGTGCAGCCCGCCGCCGCGCCCGCCGGCGACCTGCGGCTGATCCTCGGCGCGTTCGCCGAGCACCCCGGCGACCGGGCCGACCACGACGACTGGATCGCCGAGCTGCGTACCGCCGAGGACGCGGCGAAGGCGCGCGACGCCGAGGCGATGGGGGCCGAGACCGACCCGATCCGGCCGGCCCGGGTCTACGGCGAGCTGCGCAAGGTGCTCGCCCCGGACGCCATCACCATCGGCGACGGCGGCGACTTCGTCTCGTACGCCGGGAAGTACCTGGAGCCCGCCCAGCCCGGCACCTGGCTCGACCCCGGCCCGTACGGCTGCCTCGGCACCGGCATGGGTTACGCGATGGGCGCCCGGGTCAGCCACCCGGACCGGCAGATCTGCGTGCTGATGGGCGACGGCGCGGCCGGCTTCTCGCTGATGGACGTGGAGTCGCTGGCCCGGCAGAAGCTGCCGGTGGTGATCGTGGTCGGCAACAACGGCATCTGGGGGTTGGAGAAGCACCCGATGCGCGCCATGTACGGCTACGACGTGGCGGCCGACCTCCAGCCCGGGCTGCGCTACGACAAGGTGGTCGAGGCGCTCGGTGGCGCGGGCGAGACGGTGGAGAAGGCCGCCGACCTTCAGCCGGCGCTCGGCCGCGCGTTCGACGCCGGGGTGCCGTACCTGGTCAACGTGCTGACCGATCCGGCCGACGCGTACCCCCGCTCGTCGAACCTGGCCTGACCGCGACGCCGCCACGGCCGCTCGCCGGGTGACCGGCGGCGGCCGTGCGGCGCTCAGACCTCCGGGCGGTCCCGGTCGTCCGGGCGGCGGCGCAGCTCCTCCTCGCGGCGGCGCAGGTCGTCCTCCCAGCGCTGGAGACGCTCCCGGTCCTCGGTGCGGGAGCGCTCGTCGAGCGAGGCGAGGAAGTCCGGGTCGTCGTCCGGCGCGATCGGGCGGCGGGCCGGGGCGGCGGGCCCGCCGGACGCGGTGACGCCGGTCGGCCGCTCACGACCGGCCACGAACCAGGCGATCGAGCCGACCAGCGGGAAGAACAGGATGACCAGCACCCAGACCAGCCGGGGCAGCGCCTTGACCTGCCCGTCCTCGGCGGAGAGGCAGCTGATCAGCGCGCACACGGCGAGCACGACCTGGACCAGGAACAGCAGTACGTAGAGGCGGGCCATGCCTCATGATGGCGCACCGGGCGCGGTCAGCGCACCTTCCCGAGCACGTGCGCCACGCCGAGCAGGGCCAGGGCGGCCGCGCCGAGCGCGGCCAGCGGCATCGACATGCGGCCGAGCCGGCGTGGGCCGGCGCCGGTGGCCCGCCGCCAGGCGGCCGCCAGCACGGCCAGCCAGACCACGACCGCGGCCCCGGCCAGCACCGCGTCCACGACGCGGCCGGTGAACGCCGGCCGGAGCTGGAGCAGCAGCACCGCGGTCAGGGTGAGCAGGGTGCGCCGCCAGGAGAGCCGGGTACGTTCCGCGGGCAGCCCGATGTCCGTCATGGGGTCCCCCGGAGTGTCCGTCATGGGGTCCCCCGGAGCAGCACGGCGATCACCAGCAGCAGCGCGCCGGCCGCGACGATCAGCGCCAGTACGGCCGGGAAGCGGGACGCCGGCAGTTCCTCGCCCAGCCGGATCGCGCGTTCGGTGCGGGCCCAGTGGTCCACCGCGCGGATCGACACGGTGGCGCCGAGCAGCAGCAGCCCGACGGCGAGCGCCTCCCGCAGGTGGGCCAGGGGCAGCGGGGGGAGGAACTGCGCGGCGGCCAACCCGCCCGCGACCAGCGCCAACCCGGTACGCAGCCAGGCCAGGAACGTCCGCTCGTTGGCCAGCGAGAAACGGTAGTCCGGCGGGGTGCCGACCGAACGCAGCTCCCGCGGGTCGAACCAGCGCCTGATCGACTCCCACACGGCACCGATTATCCGCTTGGCCTCCGGCCTAGCCTGGGGGGATGACCGATCTTGACGCGCGCGCCCTGCGTGAGGCCTACGACAGCCAGATCCGCCCGGAGCTGCCCGACCCGGTGCCCGCCGGGGTGACCGTGGACCGGGACGGCCCGCTGTTCCGGGTGCTCGGCCTGGACCAGCGCGGCTTCCTCACCTACCGGACGCTGGACGGCCTGGCCGGCGCCGAGCTGGACGCGCTGATCGCCCGGCAGGTCGAGTTCTTCCGGGCCCGGGGCGAGGCGGTCGAGTGGAAGCTCGCCGGCCACGACGAGCCGGCCGATCTGGGTGACCGGCTGCGCGCGGCCGGCTTCGTCCCGGAGGACCAGGAGACCGTCGTGATCGGCCCGGTGGCGCCGCTGGCCGCCGCCGTCCCGGTGCTCCCCGAGGGGGTACGCCTGCGCGAGGTCACCAGCCGGGCCGACCTGGAGCGGATCGCCGCCATGGAGGAGGAGGTCTGGCACTCCGACCGCGGTCACCTGGTGACCGGGCTGGCCCGCGAGATCGAGGCGGACCCGCAGTCGATCGCGATCGTGGTGGCCGAGGCCGGGGAGACGGTGGTCAGCGCCGGGTGGATCCGCTACGAGGGCGACGGCGGCTTCGTCAGCCTCTGGGGCGGGTCGACGCTGCCGCAGTGGCGGCGCAAGGGCATCTACCGGGCGCTGGTGGCCTACCGGGCGCGGCTGGCGCAGCAGCGCGGCAAGACGCTGGTGCAGGTGGACTGCTCGCCGGACAGCCGGCCCATTTTGGAGCGACTCGGGCTCGTTGCGGTCACCACCACCACGCCGTACGTCTACACTCCGTGATCATGGACCGGTTGACGGCGGACGAGCAGCTCACCCTCAAGACCGGCGCGTTCGGGGCGGTCTTCCTGGTCTCCAACGCGGTGCCGGGGATGCTGGCCATGGTGCGGGAGAGCATCGCCGCCTCCGGGGCGCTCGGCGACGCCGGCGGCGTGGTCAAGGAGGCGCTCACCACCGGCCCGCTGCCGCAGCTGCCCCGCGACTCGGCGCTGGAGATCGAGTCGGTGGTGCTGCCCGCGCTGGGCCGGGCGGTGGAGATCCTGCGGGCCAAGTCGCCGGGGGACGTCGAGGCGTACCGGTCGGTGGTGCTGGCGGCGGCGGACCGGGTGGCGCAGGCGCACCGGGGGATGGAGCCGGCCGAGGCGGCGGCGATCGACAAGGTCCGGGCGGCGCTTGCCGACGCGGCCTGAGCCCCCTCGGCTACGGTGAGTTGCGTCACCCCGGGTCCCCGGGGAGTCGATGCTACTTGCGGGTAACATTGCTCCGTGGGCAAGTGCACAGCGTCTCGCGGTTGACCGAGCGTTAAGTCACGCGGGAGGCTGCGCCCGTGACCGGGCGAGTGATCGCTACACCAAACAGGAGGGTCGTCGAAGCGCGATGAACATCGTCGTACTCGTCAAGCAGGTGCCCGATTCGGGCGCGGACCGCAACCTGCGTCCTGACGACAACACCGTCGACCGCGGCTCGGCGAACAACGTCATCAACGAGATGGACGAGTACGCCATCGAAGAGGCGTTGAAGATCAAGGAGGCGCACGGCGGCGAGGTCACCATCCTGACCATGGGGCCGGACCGGGCGACCGAGTCGATCCGCAAGGCGCTCTCCATGGGGCCGGACAAGGCCGTCCACGTCGTCGACGACGCGCTGCACGGCTCCTGCGCGGTGGCCACCTCGAAGGTGCTCGCGGCCGCCCTCGGGCAGCTCAACGCCGACCTGGTCATCTGCGGCGCCGAGTCCACCGACGGTCGGGTGCAGGTCATGCCGCACATGATCGCCGAGCGGCTGGGCGTGGCCGCCCTGACCGGCGCGCGCAAGCTCACCGTCGACGGCTCCACCCTCACCGCCGAGCGGCAGACCGAGGAGGGCTACGAGGTGGTCACCGCCTCCACCCCGGCCGTGGTCTCCGTCTGGGACACCATCAACGAGCCGCGCTACCCGTCCTTCAAGGGCATCATGGCCGCGAAGAAGAAGCCGGTGCAGACGCTCTCCCTGGGTGACCTGGGCGTGGCTCCGACCGAGGTGGGCCTCGACGGCGCTACCAGCGCGGTGCTGGAGCACACCAAGCGTCCGCCGCGCTCCGGCGGCGAGAAGATCACCGACGAGGGCGAGGGCGGCGTCAAGCTGGTCGAGTTCCTCGCCACCGAGAAGTTCGTGTGAGAGGTCTGGACATGTCTGAGGTTCTCGTCGTCGTCGAAGCCACCCGGGAATTCGGCGTCAAGAAGGTCACCCTGGAGATGCTCACCCTCGCCCGCGAGCTGGGCACCCCGAGCGCGGTCGTGCTCGGCGGCGCCGGCGCGGCCGACGCGTTGAGCGCCAAGCTTGGCGAGTACGGCGCGGAGAAGATCTACGCCGCCGAGGGCGAGGAGATCGACGGCTTCCTGGTGGCCCCGAAGGCAACCGTGGTCGCCGAGCTGGTCAAGCGGGTGCAGCCGGCTGCCGTGCTGCTCGCCTCCTCGCAGGAGGGCAAGGAGATCGCCGCCCGCCTGGCGGTCAAGCTGGGCAACGGCATCCTGACCGACGTGGTCGGCCTGGACGCCGACGGCACCGCCACCCAGGTCGCGTTCGCCGGCTCCACCATCGTCAAGGCCAAGGTCACCAAGGGCCTGCCGCTGGTCACCGTCCGGCCCAACTCGCTCAACCCGACTCCGGCCGCGGCCACCTCGGCCGTCGAGCAGCTCACCGTGTCGGTCACCGACGCGGACAAGCTGGCCAAGGTCGTCGAGCGGGTCGCCGAGCAGAAGGGCTCCCGCCCCGAGCTGACCGAGGCCTCGATCGTCGTCTCCGGCGGCCGCGGTGTCGGCAACGCCGACAACTTCAAGCTGGTGGAGGAGTTGGCCGACCTGCTCGGCGGCGCGGTCGGCGCGTCCCGCGCGGCGGTCGACTCCGGCTTCTACCCGCACCAGTTCCAGGTCGGCCAGACCGGCAAGACGGTCTCCCCGCAGCTCTACGTCGCGCTCGGCATCTCCGGCGCGATCCAGCACCGGGCCGGCATGCAGACCTCGAAGACCATCGTCGCGGTGAACAAGGACGGCGAGGCGCCGATCTTCGAGCTGGCCGACTACGGCGTGGTCGGCGACCTGTTCAAGATCGTTCCGCAGGCCGCCGAGGAGATCCGCAAGCGCAAGTGACCTCCGGGTCCGCAGGAAGAGGCCGCCGTCCGGTGATCCGGGCGGCGGCCTTCTGCCACGTAGGGAGCTGATCGGCGGGCCGGGGAGCTGAGCCGGCCCGCCGATCAGCCCGTCAGGGTGCCCCTCAGCAGGCTGTCGCCGGAGTGGGCGGGCTTGTTGTCGTACTGCTCGGCGCTGACGTCGACGACGGAGAAGGTGCCCAGGTCCACGTTGCGGGGGATCGGCAGCAACGCGTCCCCCGATCCCTTGCTCAACGTGCCCACCGAGAACATCCTCATCGTCTTCGGGTCGATCAGCCAGACCTCGTAGTACCCCGGAACGCTCGGGAGATTCGCCACATGCAGATGCAGTTGGTCGTCACCGAGCACCCGGGCGTCGCCCGAGGCGTCCTTCGGGGTCGAGCCGAACGCGGCCAGGGGCGCGCTGGCCAGCACCGTCGGCTGCGGCGCGGGTTCGTCGCCGCCGCCGAGCACCACGGCGGTGCCCGCCACCCCGATGATCGCGGCGGCGGTGGCGGTGACCGCCGTGCTCGCCCAGCGGGGCCACCGACGGCCACGGGTCGCGACAGCCGCCCGTCCGGCCGGGTCACCGGCCTCGTCGCCGGCCCGCGGCGGGCGGCGACCGTTCAACGTGGGCAGTTCCTCGGCGGCCCGGATCTCGGCGACGATGCCCTGCCAGACGTGCTCCGGCGGAGCCGGCAGGTCGGTCAGGCCCTGGGTGCCGGCGCCGAGCCCGGCGACGTGCCGGAGCGTCTCCAGTTCGCCCCGACAGTGACCGCAGGTGTCGAGATGGGTGGATTCTCCGTCGGCCGCCTCGCTCTCACCGAGCGCCAGAAAGACCAGCCGGTCGTGGTCCAGGTGCTGCACCGTCCACCTCCCATCTGCGTTTCAGGCTCTGCATTCCGCGTCGGATGTGGCTCTTCACCGTGCCGAGCGGCACTCCTGTGACGGTCGAGATCTGCTGATGTGTCAGGTCGTCGTAGAACGCCAGCTCCAGCATCCGACGTTGCTCGTCGGGTAGCCGGGCCAGCTCGTCGGCGACCACCAGCCGGTCGACCACCGTGTCGGGGTCGGGGCCGGTGTCCACCGGCTCGGGCAGTTGCTTCACCGTCTCGACCACCCGGGTCTCCCGGGCCGCGGCCCGGATCCGGTCGACCACCTTGCGTCGCGCGATGCCGAGCAGCCAGCCGATCAGTGAGCCTTTCGCCGGGTCGAACGTCTCCCGGCCGAGCCAGGCGGCGACGAACGTCGCCTGGGTCACGTCCTCGGCGTCACTCCGGTTGACAAGCGTCGTGCTGGCCAGATGCAGCACCGCTCGGCCGAACCGGTCGTACGCCTCGCGCAGGGCGGCCTCGTCGCCGTCGCGGAACCGCGTCGCGAGATCGTCCTCGACCGGCGGCTCGGGGCCCTGCCTGGCCGCCGTCACCGGGCGGCTCGCCTTCCGTGGGGCATACCCGACTGTAACTCCCACCGCCCCCGCCCCACTCTCCCGGTGTGCGTCGCGCAACCCCCGTCACCTCCCCTTCGTCGCCGAGGGCGCCGGCGGATGCGTCCGCGGCCGGAAAAAGAAACCCGATCCGGAGCGCATCCGGCGGCGTCCGGGCCGGCGTAACCCGTTCTGCAAGCCAGGCCTGACGAATCAGCACCAACCACCAGGAGGCAGTCAAATGCAGCTCGCCATGTTCCGTCGGGTCGCCGCAGGCGGCGCGGTGGCCGCCCTCACCTTCGCCGGCGTGGGCGCCGCCACCATGAGCCCGGCCTACGCCGCCTCGTCGAAGGTCTCCGTGGTCCACGGCATCCCGGACACCCCGGTCGACGTCTACGTCAACGGCAAGAAGACGCTGAACAACTTCAAGCCCGGCGACGTGGCCGGCCCGCTCACCCTCCCCGAGGGCGAGTACGACATCGCGCTGACCAAGCCCGGTGAGGCGATCGACAAGGCGATCCTCAAGGTCGACGACGCCGCGGTGCCGGGTGGGGCCAACATCAGCCTCGCCGCCCACCTGAGCGCCGACGGCAAGCCGCAGATCACCCCGTTCGTCAACGACGTGTCCAAGGTGGGCGCCGGCAAGGCCCGGCTGATCGTCCGGCACACCGCCGCCGCCCCGGCCGTCGACGTGCGGGCCGGCGGCAAGCCGGTCTTCGAGGGTCTGACCAACCCGAAGGAGGCCAAGGCCGACCTGGCCGCCGGCACCGTCAAGGCGGACGTGGTGCTCGCCGGCACCGACACCGTCGCCATCGGCCCGGCCGACCTGAACCTGAAGGAGGGCACCGCCACCATCGTCTACGCGATCGGCTCCGCCGACGCCAAGAACCTGGACCTGGTCGCGCAGACCATCAGCGGTCTGCACTCGGCCCCGGGCGGCGTGCCCAGCGGCACCGGTGGCCAGGCCGGCACCGGCGTGGACACCTGGTGGTACGTGCTGGCCGGCGCCGGCGTGCTGCTCCTGGTCGGCGGCGGGGCGCGGGTGGCGACCGCCCGGGCCGGTCGCCGATGACGGTGCGCAACCGCGGGGCGCTGGCGGCCATCGCCGCCGGCGCCGCCGCGCTCACCGTGGCGACCCTTGTCGCCTGCGGGTCCCAACCCGCCGAGGACGTCGGCGGCGACGAGGCGGCGGCGCTGGCCAGCAGCACCCCCGCCGCGACGCCGACGGCGGCGGCGACCGGGGACGCGTCCGTGCCGGTCGGCGCCGGCACGCTGCCGGCGGACGACAAGCCCGTGCCACCGGTACGGCTGCGCATCCCGCCGATCGGGGTCACCGCCTCGGTCAACCCGGTCGGCATCAACGAGCGCACCGACGAGTTCGAGGTGCCGCCCAGCGTCGACCAGGTCGGCTGGTACCGCTACGGCCCGGGCCTGGAGGCGGCCGTTGGCTCGGTGGTGATCGCCGGGCACGTGGACAGCGCCGACCAGGGCAAGGGGGCGTTCTTCCGGCTCCGCGAGCTGGACCGGGGGGACACCCTGACCGCCACCGGCTCGGACGGGAAGGAACTGCGCTACCGGGTGGTGGCCCGGGAGGAGTACACGAAGACGAAGATCCCGCTGGAGCGGTACTTCGCCCGCGACGGAAAGCCGCGCCTGACGCTGATCACCTGCGGCGGCCCGTTCGATGCGAGGACCCGGCACTACCGCGACAACATCGTGGTCACCGCGGTTCCCGCATGAAGGGCCGGACCGCCCGTCCCGGCGAGTGCGGGACGGGCGGTCCGGCCAGCGGTGGCCGGTCCACCGGCCGTTAGGCTGAGCCGTGATGGCATACCTGGATCACGCGGCGACGACCCCGATGCTCGACGAGGCACTCGAGGCGTACGTCGCCACCGCTCGCGAGGTGGGAAACGCGTCGTCGCTGCACGCGGCGGGCCGTCGTGCCCGACGCCGGGTGGAGGAGTCCCGCGAGCGGGTGGCCGCCGCGCTCGGCGCCCGCCCGTCCGAGGTGATCTTCACCGGCGGCGGCACGGAGAGCGACAACCTCGCCGTGAAGGGCATCTTCTGGGCCCGCCGTGACGCCCGGGCCGAGCGGGTCCGGGTGGTTTCCAGCGCGGTCGAGCACCACGCGGTGCTGGACTCGGTGGACTGGCTGGTCGGTCACGAGGGCGCGGAGGTCGGCTGGCTCTCCGTCGACGCGACCGGCCGGCTCGACCCGGAGCGGCTCCGCGCCGAGCTGGCCGATCACGGCGACCGGGTGGCGGTGGCCACCGCCATGTGGGCCAACAACGAGGTCGGCACCGTCCAGCCGGTGGCCGAGCTGGCCGCGGTCGCCGCCGCGCACGGGGTGCCGTTCCACACCGACGCGATCCAGGCGGTCGGGCAGGTGCCTGTCGACTTCGCCGCCAGCGGGGTGTCCGCGCTCACCGTGACCGGGCACAAGCTCGGCGGGCCGACCGGCGTGGGCGCGCTGCTGCTGGCCCGCGACGTCGCCGCGACGCCGCTGCTGCACGGCGGCGGCCAGGAGCGGGACGTCCGCTCCGGCACGCTGGACACCGCCGGCATCGTCGCGTTCGCGGTCGCCGTCGAGGCCGCGGTGAAGGGCCAGCAGGAGTACGCGGCCCGCGTCGCCGCGCTCCGCGACGAGCTGGTCGAGCGCGTCCGGCGGGCGGTGCCCGAGGTGGTCTTCAACGGCGACCCGACGGATCGGCTCCCCGGCAACGCGCACTTCTCCTTCCCCGGCTGCGAGGGGGACGCGCTGCTGCTGCTCCTCGACGCCCAGGGCATCGCCTGCTCGACCGGCTCGGCCTGCTCGGCGGGTGTGGCCCAGCCCTCGCACGTGCTGATGGCGATGGGCGCCGACGACGACCGGGCCCGCTCCTCGCTGCGTTTCACGCTCGGTCACACCAGCACCGACGCGGACGTCGACGCGCTCATCGCCGCGCTGCCGGCCGCCGTGGAGCGGGCCCGCCGCGCGGCCGCCCTCCGCACCCCCCGCTGAGCCGGATACCCTCGGTGCTGAGGACGAGGGGAGTCGGCTGGTGAGGGTTCTGGCGGCGATGTCGGGCGGGGTGGACTCCGCCGTCGCGGCGGCGCGGGCGGTGGAGGCCGGGCACGACGTGACCGGGGTGCACCTGGCGCTGGCGCGCAACCCGCAGACCTACCGCACCGGCGCCCGGGGCTGCTGCACGCTTGAGGACTCCCGGGACGCCCGGCGCGCCGCGGACGTGCTCGGCATCCCGTTCTACGTGTGGGACATGGCGGACCGGTTCCACGACGACGTGGTCGACGACTTCGTCGCCGAGTACGCCGCCGGTCGTACCCCGAACCCGTGCCTGCGCTGCAACGAGAAGATCAAGTTCGCCGCGGTGCTGGACCGGGCCGTGGCCCTGGGCTTCGACGCGGTGGTGACCGGCCACCACGCCCGGCTCGGCCCGGACGGCCTGCTGCGGCGCAGCGTCGACCCGGCCAAGGACCAGTCGTACGTGCTGGCGGTGCTGACCCGCGCGCAGCTCGACCGGTCGGTCTTCCCGCTCGGCGACTCCACCAAGGCCGAGGTGCGCGCCGAGGCGGCCCGGCGCGGCCTGGCCGTGGCCGACAAGCCGGACTCGCACGACATCTGCTTCATCGCCGACGGCGACACCCGTGGTTTCCTGGCCCAGCGGCTCGGCGAGGCGCCGGGCCAGGTGGTGGACGCGCTCACCGGCGCGGTCGTGGGCAACCACAGCGGCGCCTACCAGTACACCGTCGGGCAGCGGCGCGGGCTGCACCTGGATCGGCCGGCGCCGGACGGTCGACCCCGCTACGTGCTCTCCATCACGCCGAAGACCAACACCGTGACGGTCGGCCCGGCGGAGGCGCTGGAGGTCTCCTCGGTGCGGGCCACCCGCCCGGTCTGGACCGGCGGGCCGCGCCCGGACGGGCCGATCGAGTGCGAGGTGCAGCTGCGGGCCCACGGCGACGTGGTGCCGGCCGCCGTCTCGGTGGACGCCGACGGGCTGCACGCCTCACTGCGTCGCCCGCTGCGCGGGGTCGCCGCCGGCCAGGCGATCGTGGCCTACCGGCCGGACCCGGCCGGCGACGTGGTCCTCGGCTCCGCCACCATCGCCGCCTGACGGATCACCGCCCGGACGCGCCGCTCCGCTTCCGCCTGAGCCGCTCCGGTGCTTCCTGTCTCTCCGGCACGGACATGCCGACACGGCGGGAGCGCACCTCGCCGCGGATGCCTACAAACCTGATGGCACGGATGAGTCACCGCGACGAACGGCGGTGGACCTCCCGTCGGCGCGAACCCGTGCCCGGACTGTTTCCCACCGAGTCATCCACGCCATCAAGTTCGTAGGCACTCGGGGCGTCGATGCCGCTGGTCCACGGCGCATCGGTCGTCCGCCCGCACCCCGCGTCACCATTGGCTGTCCGTGCCTGCCCGCGCCGGCCGTGCCTGCCTGCGCCGGCCCGCGTTGCCCGCGCCGCACGGCACGGTGGATAGGCTTCGGCGGTGACTGATCAGCAGTGGCCCTGGCCGGCCGGAGCGGCGACCGGAATCGGTTCGTTGCCCGGCACCGACATCGCCGAAGCGCAGCGGATCGTGCTCGGTGAGCTGCCCGCCCTGCCGCACCTGCCGGAGCTGCCCGCCCGGGGTCCGGGCGCGGACCTCGTCGGACGCACCGCCGGCCTACTGGTCGAACTGCCGGTCGAGCTGTACGCGGCCCGTTGGCGGATCGCCCCACGGCCCGGGCGGGACCTGCGCCGGGCGCGTGACCTCATGGAACGCGACCTCGACCAGCTCGCCGAGCAGGCCGAGGAGTACGCGGGTCCGGTGAAGGTCCAGGCCGCCGGCCCGTTCACCCTGGCCGCCACGCTGGAACTGCCGCTCGGCGGCCGGGTGCTGCGTGACCCGGGCGCGGTGCGCGACCTCGCCGGCTCGCTGGGCGAAGGGTTGCGAGGGCACCTGACGGCGGTGACCCGGCGGCTGCCCCGCGCCTCGGTGCTGCTCCAGCTCGACGAGCCGTCGCTGCCGGCGGTGCTGGCCGGCCGGGTGCCCACCGAGAGCGGCTTCGGCACCCACCGTGCGGTGGAGGCGGAGGTGGCACGGGCGCTGCTGGGCGACGTGCTCGACGCGGCCGGGGTCCCCACGTTGGTGCACTGCTGCGCGCCGGACGTGCCGTTGGAGCTGATCCGCTCGGCCGGCGCCACCGGCGTCGCCCTCGACCTGTCCCTGGTCACCGACCTGGACCCGCTCGGTGCGGCGATCGACGCCGGGTTCGGTCTGCTGGCCGGCGCCGCGCCGACCCTGCCGCCGCCGTCCGGCCGGGCGCCGACGTCGGCCGAGGTCGCCGACCGGGTCCGCCGGGTCTGGGACCAGCTCGGCTTCCCCCGCCGCCGGCTGGCCGAGCAGGTGGTGGTCACGCCCGCGTGCGGCCTGGCCGGCGCCACCCCGGCGTACGCCCGGGCGGTGCTTGCCGCCTGCCGCGACGCCGGCCGGCGACTCGCCGAGGAGTGACGTTCTCCTGTCGTACCCCGGGGGCAGGATGGCTCACATGATCGGACGACTGCGTTCCACCGTGATCGACTGCCCCGATCCGCGCGCGCTGGCCGGCTTCTACGCCGAGCTGCTCGGCCTGCCGCTGATCGAGGAGAACTCCGACGGCGACGAGTGGGTGGTGCTCGGCGGCCCACCCGGGCACCTGCCGCGGCTGGCCTTCCAGAAGGCGCTCGACCTGCGCGCCCCCGCCTGGCCCGACCCGGAGCGGCCGCAGCAGTTCCACCTGGACGTGACGGTGGACGACATCGAGGTGGCCGAGAAGGCGGCGCTGGCGCTGGGCGCGCGGCGGCTGCCCGGCGAGGGGGAGGACTTCCGGGTCTACGCCGACCCGGTCGGCCACCCGTTCTGCCTCTGCTGGGACTGACCGCGCCGAGTTTGCGCGGTCGGTGCATGATCACCACCGTGACCGCCTCCACCGACCGTCGCGCCGCCGGCTCGCTCTTCGGCCTGGCCTACGGCGACGCCCTGGGCAAGCCGACCGAGTTCCTCACCGTCGCCGAGATCGTCAAGCGCTACGGCCCGGCCGGCCCGCGCGAACTGGAGGGTGACCCGGCGCAGGTCACCGACGACACCCAGATGGCGTTGGCCGTGGCCTGGGCGCTGCACGACGCGCCCACCCACACGGCCGAGGCGGTGGAGCCGCTGCTGCGGCGGCGCTTCGTCGACTGGTCGGTCAGCCCGGAGAACAACCGCGCGCCGGGCATGACCTGCCTGCGCGCCTGCGCCGAGCTGAGCCGCGGCACCCGCTGGCAGGAGGCCACGGTCGCCGGCTCGAAGGGCTGCGGCGCGAACATGCGGGTCACCCCGGTCGGGCTGATCGACGTCGACCTCGACACGATGGCCGGCCTGGCCCAGCTCCAGGCCGGGCTCACCCACGGTCACCCGACCGGGCTGGCGGCGAGCGAGCTGACCGCGTACGCGGTCCGGCTGCTGCGCGACGGCGCCGCGCTGCCCGAGCTGCCCGGCCTGCTCACCGCGCGGGCCCACGAGCAGCGCACGGTCTACCGGGGCGACTGGCTCGGCGACCTGTGGCAGCGTCCCGGCGGCACCACCGGCGCCGAGTTCATCGCCCGGGGTTGGGACGACTGCCTGCGGGTGCTCGGTCGGCTCGACGCTGCCCTGGCCCGCCCCGACGACGGCGGTGACCCGTGCCGGCTCACCGGCGAGGGCTGGATCGCCGAGGAGGCGCTGGCCACCGCGCTGCTCTGCGCGCTGCGGCACCCCGACGACCCGGTCGGCGCGCTGGCCCGCGGCGCCACCACGGCCGGCGACTCCGACTCCATCGCCGCGCTGGCCGGCGCATTCGTCGGGGCCGCGCACGGCATGGCCGCCTGGCCGGCGGCCTGGTCCACCCGCATCGAGTACGCCGACCAGCTCACCACCCTGGCCGCCGCCGCCGACTGACCTGGCGGGCGGGGCCGGGCGGACGCGCCCGCCCGGCCCCGCGCCTGTCACATCACCGACAGGTAGTTGTCCACGCTGGACGCCAGGATCCGGCGTCGTGAGTAGGCGCTCTCGTTGGTGTAGTTGTACTCCTCGATGATGATGTAGGACCCGTCGATGCCGGCCACCCAGGCGACGTGGCCGTAGTCGCCGCCGTTCCACTGGGCGATCGCACCCACCGCCGGCGTCTGCGACACCATGCCGCCGTGGTCCGGGGCGGCGTTGTCCCAGTTCTTCGCGTGCCAGTAGTTCAGCGCGGTGAAGCCCGGCGGGTCGTGCGCGATGTACTTGTAGACCCGGGACGCCACGAACGACGTGCACTGTTGCAGCACGAAGCCGTACCGGTCGATCCAGGGGAAGCCGGAACCCCACGGGTAGTCGTCGACCGTGCCGAAGGCGAACTTGCCGGAGGAGGCGGATCCCTGCTTGCCGTACCGGTCGGCGATGACCCGGTACTGGTAGCAGCCGGCGGAGTACCGGACGGTGGCGTACGTGCTGGTGATCATGATGCCGACCACTCGCCACGAGTCACCCCGGCAGGCCTTCACCTCGACCGTGTAGCCGGTCGCCGCGCTCACCGCGTTCCACGACACCCGGACGTCCGAGGAGGTGGTCTGCGGCACCGCCCGCACGTCCTGCGGGGTGCCGGGGGCGGTGATGGTGAGCGTCACGCTCGCCGTGTTCGACGCCGAGCTGTAGCCGGTGAGATTCTCCGCCCGGAGCTGGAAGTCGTACGTCTTGCCCGGGGTGAGCAGGCTCATCGTGAACGTGCAGCAGGTGCTCAGCGGGTACCGCGCCTTGGTCCAGGCCGACTGCCCGGCGAGCCGGTAGTAGATCCAGTAATAGACGTTGCCGGTGCTGCTGGCCCGCCAGGAAAGCTTGGCGGCGGTGTCCCCGGAGGCGGTCGCGGTCAAGCTGGTCGGCGGCTGTGGCAGCGGCGGCATGGGCCGGGCGCTGGCCGTGTTCGACGCCCCCGAGTCGCCGGCGAGGTTGTTGGCCCGGACCCGGAACTCGTAGGTGGTGCCGTTGTCGAGCAGTTCGGCGGTGAAGGAGCAGCAGGTGCTGTCCGGGTACGGGAGGCGTTTCCAGGCGCCGCCGGAGGGGCGCATCTCGATCCAGTAGTAGACGTTGGCCGTGGGGCTGGCGGTCCAGCGCAGCGTCACTTTCCCGTCGCCCGCGCTCGCGCTCAGCCCGGACGGCGCCTGCGGCAGCGGCGGCAGCGGCCGGGCGCTGGCCACGTTGGAGGCTCCCGAGTCACCCGAGACGTTGTTGGCCCGGAGTCGGAAGTCGTACGTGGTGCCGTTGGCGAGCAGGTCGACGGTGAAGGAGCAGCAGGTGCTGACCGGGTACGGGAGGCGTTTCCAGGCGCCGCCGGAGGAACGCATCTCGATCCAGTAGTAGACGTTGGCCGTGGGGCTGGCGGTCCAGCGCAACGTCACCTTCCCGTCGCCCGCGCTTGCGCTCAGCCCGGACGGCGGCTGTGGCAGTCCGCCGAGCGCCGTCGCTCGCACGGCGCCGGAAGCGGTTCCCTCACCACCGGCGTTGCTGGCGGCCACCTTGAACTCGTACACGTGCCCGTGCACCAGCGAGCCCCAGGTGGCCGAGGTGCGGTCGGTGGGGTACACCGACCGGGTGAAGGCGGTCTGCCCGGCGGTCACGTCCCGGAAGTAGATCCAGTAGAAGAGGTCCGGCCCCAGCGCGTCCCAGTCCAGGTCGATGCTGCCGTCACCGGCGGCCACCGCGGTGAGCCCGGCCGGGGCGGCGGGTGGCTGGTAGAACGCGGTGGCCCGGGCCACCGTCGAGGTCGGCCCGTCGCCGGTCTCGTTGTTCGCGGCCACCTTGAACTCGTAGACGTGGTTGTGGGCGAGCAGCCCGAGACTGATGGTGCAGCAGGTGGTCACCGGGTACGCCAGCTTGGTGAAGCTCGTCTGGCCGGCGGTGACGTCGCGCTGGTAGACCCAGTAGTAGAGGTTGTCCTCCGGTTTGGTCCAGCTCAGCTTGATCTTCCCGTCGCTGAGCGCGGTCGCCGACAGCGCGGTCACCTGGCCGGGGAGCGGGCGGCGCGGCGTCGCCCGCACCAGGTTCGACGGCAGGGACTCGCCGCCCTGCGCCGTGGTGGTCACCTTGAACTCGTAGGTGTGCCCGTTGGCCAGGTAACCGATGTCCACCGTGCAGCACGTCGCGACCGGCAGCGGCAGTTGGGTGAACTCGGTCTCCTCCGCGGTGACGTCCCGCCGGTAGATCCAGTACCAGGCGCTCGGTGTCGCGCTCGCGCCCCACGTCAGCTGGACCTGGCCGTTACCGGCCACGGCGGTCAGGGTGCCCGGCGCCGACGGCCTCGGGTACGTGGAGGTGGCCCGGGCGGTGTTCGACACCGCCGAGTCGCCGCCCAGGTTGCTCGCGCTGACGGTGTACTCGTACTCGTGACCGTGGGTCAGGTAGCCGGCGGTCATCGCGCAGCAACTGGTGATCGGCAGCGGCAGTTGGGTGAACTCGGTCTCGCCGGCCGTCACGTCCCGCTGGCGTACCAGGAACTGCACCCCCTCGGACGGGCCCTGCCAGGCGAGGTCGATCTGGCCGTCGGCGCGGGCCGTGGCGGTCAGGTTCGCCGGCGCGGCCGGCACCGCGTACCGGGCGGTGGCGCGGACCGACGCCGACCGGGGCGACTCACCACCGCCGTGGCTCGCGGTGATGACGAACTCGTACTCGTGGTCCCGGGCGAGCCAGGTGGCGGTGGCGGTCAGGTCGATCGGGTTGTCGTCGTTGACCGGGGCGAATTCGGTCTCCCCGGCGGTGACGTCCCGTCGCAGCACGTCGTAGCGCCAGGCGTACGGGACGGCGGACCAGGTGAGCTTGACCGAGCCGTCGGTGCCGGCGGTCGCGGTCAGGTTGGTGGGCGTGGGCGGTGGCGCGATGGTCACCGCGACGTTGCGGGTCGGCGAGGGCTGTCCCACGCCTGTGGAGTTGCGCGCGGCCACCTTGAACTCGTAGGTGTGCCCGGTCTTCGTGCCGCCCACGTCGGCGGTGGTCCCGGTCGGCTGTGCCACCCGGGCGAAGTGGGTCTGGCCGACGGTGACGTCGCGCTGGTGGACCTCGTAGCTGATCCCGGTGCCGGCTACCGCCGGCCACGACAGGTGGATCGCGCCGGTCGGGTCGGTGGTGGCGGTCAGCGCGGTCGGGGCGGCGGGCAGCAGCGCCGGGTCGGGCACCGGCCGGGGCCAGGCCACGTCGACGAAGCGGGGCCGGTAGATCCGGGCGTCGGTGTAGAGGTCGTCGGCGTTGAGGCTGTGCACGTTGTACGACACCAGCAGCCGGCCGGACGGGGCCAGCTCCGGGTGGAGCCGGGCGTCGTAGACGATCACGCCCTGCCGCGCCGCCGGTTCGGGCGCGGTGAACAGGTCGATCGGGCCGCTGAACGGGCCGGTCGGCGCGGCGGCGGTGTAGGCGATCACCTGGGTGCCGAACGTGACGTTGCCCTGCACCGTGACGATCACGTACTGGTCGCCCACCCGCTGCGCGCCGAACGCGGTGCCGACGCCGGAGAGCGGCAGCCGCGCCGAGTCGGCGACCGCGCCGGACCAGCCGGTCCCGGTCCAGAACTGCCAGCCGCCGGCGAGCCCGCCGGCGGGCACCCGGGCCAGGTGCGCGAAGCGCTGCTGGTCGGCGGCCACGTACTCGGAGCCGTAGACGTACGTCCAGGGGCCGTCCTCCAGGACGGCGGCGCCCCAGGCGATCGCGCTGCCCAACGGCAGCTCGGTGACCGAGGTGGTGGTGAGGCCGGGCAGCGCCAGGGTGGCCAGCGCGGTGCCGGTCAGCGCGACGTCGAGACTGCCCTCGCCGGTCCGCTTGTAGCGGTTGACCAGCGCCCGGACCGAGTTGCCCTCCACCGTCGCGTCGGCGATCCAGTACCACTCGCCGGGCACCCCGGAGGGGATCAGCGACTGCGGGGAGGTGGTGTTGCCACCGTGGACGGTCGCCGTGAGCGCCGCGCCGTCCTGCACCACCGCCGAGTTGTTGATCATCGGGCTGCTCCGCGGCCGGCTGAGGTCCGCGTTGACGGTGCCCAGCATGGTGTCGGAGAAGAGCCACGCCACCCGGCCGTCCGGAAGCGCCACCGAGGCGGTGCTGTCCGCGCCGCTCCACCGTCCGCTGGTGTTGCCGTAGTCGTTGAAGAGCGTCGTGAGTTGCGCTCCGGTCATCCCGCCCGACGGCAACTCCGCGGCGCGGGCCGGCGCGGCCGGCACCGCCAGCCCGGCCCAGCCGACCGCGGCAACCAGGGCCGCCGCGATTCGGGCACGCCAGTGTCCCCCCATGGTCCGTCCTCATTTCCCGGCGCCCGGGCGCCCCCCGTCGAGCGCCTAGACGCGCTCGGTCCTGGGAAGTTATCAGCGCCCGGTGGCTGCGGGGATCATCCGGATGGATCGATCGGGAGATATGTACGCCGGTTGCCCGCCGGGTGGCTCAGAGCAGTGCGCCGGCCGCGAGCCAGCCCACCGCCAGCGCCGCCGCGACGCCGACCGGCCAGGGCCACCAGCGCCCCGGCCGGCCCAGTCGGAGCCAGCCGCCGAGCAGGCAGCCGGCTGCCGCCACGCAGGTCGCCAACAGGACCACCCAGAGGACCGCGCCGCGGTCGGCGGCCCGGTCCGAGGTCACCTCGGGGCTGAACCAGGCCAGCAGATAGCCGTAGAGCAGCAGCAGCGGCCCGCCGGCGAGCGATGCCAGCACCGCCAGCACCCGGCGGGTCCGCACGGCCGGCCCGGTGTCGGGGGTACGAGTCGTCACCGCACCACTATGGCGGGTCCTGCTCAGGCGGCGAGGTGGGGGAGCCGGCGCACCTGCCGCCACAGCTCCGGGGCGCAGTCGCCGGCCTTGTCGGCGAAGTCGGCGACCGGCACCGGGATCGGTTCGCTGACGTCCAGCCAGCTGTCGTGCTCGGCGTCGGCGTCCCAGCTCCGGGTGGGGATGGCCACGTGGTCGTCCCGGTCCGACTTGTCCTGGCTGGTGATCTTCAGGACCTCGGCGTCGGCGCCGTCGACCCGCAACACCAGGCAGGGCCGCACCTTCGAGCCGGTGCCGTCGGCATAGGGCACGTCGGCCCACCAGATCTCCCCCGGGCGCGGGGCGCCCCGGTCCGGCCGCCCGGCGGCACGCGGCCGGGGCGGGGCGCTGGTCCGGCCGCCACCGGGCCCGCCCGCGGCGCGGCCACCGCGGGGCGGTCTCCCGGGCCGGCCGCCGTCCCCGGGGCCCGGTCGCCGGCCGTCCCCGGCCCGGCCGCGCCGGCCCGTCCCGGCCGTCCGGTCGGCGGACCGGCGGCGCCACTCGCTCCACAGCCATCCCGCGGCCACGCAGGCCACGATCACCAGCGCCCAGATCAACCCGTCGCGCATCAGTCGTCGCCTTCCGTCCGTTTCGGCCCACCGCCGCCGTCGCGATCGTCGCACGGTCGCGACCCATCCGCCCGGCCGGCGCGAGGCGCGCCGCCGGCACGCCCGCACGCCTGCTCAGCGCGGGTGGCCGGACGGTTGTCACCCCCGACCGCTACGGTTCTCGGGTAGCGCGAGCACGGGAGGTCGACAGCGGTGTCCGAAGGCGGCGTGTCCGAAGAAGCGGTTCCCCAGACGGTCGACGCCGCCCAGGAGGCAGCGGCCGGCGCCGAGCCGACCCCGGCGGTCCGGGAGCGGCACGCCACGTTGAGCCAGGAGCTCACCGAGCACCAATACCGCTACTACGTGCTGGACGCGCCGACGATCACCGACGCCGAGTTCGACAGGCAGTTGCGCGAGCTGGAGGCGCTGGAGGCGGAATACCCGGCGTTGCGCACCCCCGACTCGCCCACCCAGCGGGTCGGCGGCACGTTCTCCACCGACTTCACCCCGGTCACCCACGCCGAGCGGATGCTCTCGCTCGACAACGCGTTCGCCGACGAGGAGCTGGCGGCCTGGGCCGAGCGGGTCGAGCGCGACGCCGGCGGCCCGGTGCCCTACCTGTGCGAGCTGAAGGTCGACGGGCTGGCCATCAACCTGACCTACGAGAAGGGCCGGCTGGTGCGGGCGGCCACCCGCGGCGACGGCCGCACCGGTGAGGACGTCACCGCCAACGTGCGCAGCATCCGGGGCGTGCCGGCGCGACTCACCCCGGCCGACGACTTCCCCGACGTGCCGGAGCTGCTCGAGGTCCGTGGCGAGATCTACTTCCCGGTGGCCGGGTTCGCCGACCTCAACGCGAGCCTGGTCGAGCAGGGCAAGGCGCCGTTCGCCAACCCGCGCAACGCCGCCGCCGGCAGCCTCCGGCAGAAGGACCCGAGGGTCACCGCCTCCCGGCCGCTGCGCCTGGTCGTGCACGGGATCGGCGCCCGCCGGGGCTACCGGCCGGCCGCGCAGTCCGCGGCCTACGCCGCGCTCAAGGCGTGGGGGCTGCCCACCAGCGACCGCTGGAAGGTGGTGGAGGACCTGGCCGGCGTGGCGGAATACATCGCCCACTACGGCGAGCACCGCCACGACGTCGAGCACGAGATCGACGGCGTGGTGGTCAAGGTCGACCCGGTCTCCATCCAGGGCCGCCTCGGCTCCACCAGCCGCGCGCCGCGCTGGGCGATCGCCTTCAAATACCCACCGGAAGAAGTCAACACCAAGCTGCTCGACATCGACGTCAACGTCGGGCGCACCGGCCGGGTCACCCCGTTCGCCGTCCTGGAGCCGGTCCGGGTGGCCGGTTCCACGGTCGCGCTCGCCACCCTGCACAACGCCCGCGAGGTGGAACGCAAGGGCGTGCTCATCGGCGACACCGTGGTTCTGCGCAAGGCCGGCGACGTCATCCCCGAGGTGCTCGGCCCGGTGGTCGAGCTGCGCCCGCCCGACGCCCGGGCGTTCGTCATGCCGACCACCTGCCCGGCCTGCGGCACCCCGCTGGCGCCGGCCAAGGAGAGCGACGTCGACATCCGCTGCCCCAACTCGCGCAGCTGCCCGGCGCAGTTGCGGGAGCGGGTCTTCCACCTGGCCGGTCGCGGCGCCTTCGACATTGAGGTGCTCGGCTACAAGGGCGCCGCCGCGCTGCTCGACGCCGGGATCATCACCGACGAGGGCGACCTGTTCGCGCTCGACGCCGAGCAGCTGAGCCGCTCGCCGTTCTTCGTCAACAAGGACGGCACGCTCGGCAGCAACGCCACCAAGCTGCTCGACAACCTCGCCGTGGCCAAGGAACGCGACCTGTGGCGGGTGCTGGTGGCGCTCTCCATCCGGCACGTCGGCCCGACCGCGGCCCAGGCGCTGGCCCGGCACTTCCGGTCGATCACCGTGATCGAGGAGGCCGCCGAGGAGGAGCTGTCCTCGGTGGACGGCGTCGGTCCGACCATCGCCGCGAGCCTCAAGGAGTGGTTCGCCGTCGACTGGCACCGCGACGTGGTCCGCAAGTGGGCCGAGGCGGGCGTCCGGATGGTCGAGGAGGCCGGTGACGAGGGGCCCCGGCCGCTCGACGGGATCACCGTCGTGGTCACCGGCACGCTGTCCGGGTTCAGCCGCGACCAGGCCGCCGAGGAGATCCAGAGCCGGGGCGGAAAGGTCACCGGGTCGGTCTCCAAGAAGACCGGTTTCGTGGTGGTCGGCGACAATCCCGGCTCGAAGGCCGACAAGGCGGCGACGCTGAAGCTGCCGATCCTCGACGAGGACGGGTTCCGGGTGCTGCTGGATTCCGGCCCGGAGGCGGCCCGGGCGGTGGCCCGGGTGGAGGGCTGAGGGCCGCACGCGGCGTATACCAACTTAATTACGACTGCGACCGATTCGTGGCTGTCATGTCGGGGAAACCGGCCCGGAGGGCGTTTCATTGGCGTACGGCGTGTGACGGCGCGCGCCACGACCGCTCCCGGGGGGTGCGATGGCGACGGGCGACCCACGCAACTCCGTCCCGCCCGGGCGGGCCCGGCCGTTCTTCGGCTTCGTCGGTGCGGTCGGCGCGGTTGCCGTGCTCGTCTCGGCCGGGCCGCTGGCCGCGCTCCCGGGCCGGCTGACCGAGCTGCCGGTCGCGTTCTGGACCATGGCGACGCTCGCCGTGGCCTGCGACGCCCGTCCGTTCGTCCCGCCCGGGCGGCGGCAGACCTCGGCGCTCTTCCCGTCGACCTGCTTCACCTTCGCCATCCTGCTCGGCTGGGGTCTCGGCCCGGCCGTGGCGGTGCAGGCCGTGGCGGTGGCCGTGTCCGGCTGGCGGCTCGGTTACGCCGCCTGGCGCACCGGCTTCAACGCCGCCCAGTACGCGTGCGCGCTCGCCGCCGCGTACGCGGTCAGCCGGCTCGGCGCGGGCGAGCTGTTCGGCGGCGGCCGGCTGCACTGGACCGACGTGGCGGCGCTGGGCGGCGCCACGGTGGCCTGGTTCGTGGTCAACTACGGCCTGGTCAACTCCGCCATCCGGCTGCGTTTCGGCGACCGGTGGTGGCCCACCGTCCGGCTCGGGCTGGCCTACGAACTGCTCTCCACCGGTTCGCTGCTGCTGCTCGCGCCGGTGCTGGTGGCCGCCGCCCGGGTCAGCGCGGCGCTGATCCCGCTGGTGCTGGTGCCGCTCTTCGCGGTCTACCGGATGGCCCGGCTCTCCGCCGAGCGGGAACAGCTCGCCGACGTCGACCCGCTCACCGGGCTGCCCAACCGCAAGGCGCTGCTCACCGAGGTCGCCGAGCAGGTGCACCTGCACGCCGAACGGGCCGCCCGGGGCGAGCCGGACGCCCACCTCGCCCTGCTGCTGCTCGACCTCGACCGGTTCAAGCACGTCAACGACGCGCTCGGGCACGCGGTGGGCGACCGGCTGCTGGTCGAGGTGAGCGCCCGGCTGAGCGACGTGGCCGACGAGGGTGAGCTGGTGGCGCGGCTCGGCGGTGACGAGTTCGCCATCGTCGTGCCCCGGCTGGCCGGGGTCGACGAGGCCCGGGAGCGGGCCGACCGGGTGGTCGCCGCGCTCGCCGAGCCGGTGCCGCTGGACGGGCTGCCGCTGGACGTCGGCGGTTCGATAGGCGTCGCGCTCTTCCCCGACCACGGCGAGGACTTCGCCACCCTGATGCGGCACGCCGACGTCGCCATGTACGACGCCAAGCACCGCACCGACACCGTCGCGGTCTACGCGCCGGAGTCCGACCACAACTCGGCCGAGCGGCTGAGTCTCCTGGCCGACCTGCGCCGGGTGCTGGAGTCCCCGCTGTCCGCGCCGGCCGGTGAGCCGGCGGGCGTACGCGGGGGCGACGGCGCCGCGCTGGGGCCGAGCCTGCCCGCCGCCCGGCCGGCCCGCGACGAGCGACGGTCCCACGAGGACGGCCCGGGCCGGGTGCGACCCGACGCCGGTCCGGCCCGGTGGCGGCTGCGACGCCGCCGGGAGCGTGTCGAGGCGCGGCCCGACGACGACCTGATCGAGCGGATCCTGACCGGCGCCGACCCGATCCGCCGCCGGGCCGCCCACACCGGCGACCCGGCCGGCCCGGCCGCCTCCGCGGGTGGCGACACCACGCCGGCCGCGAGGGCCGCGCAGGCGGCGTCGTCCGCGTCGGCGGACCCGGCCACGGCGGCCGTCGGGCGGTCGGGCGGCGAGCCGGCCGCACCCGGCGTCGTTCCCGCCGTGCCCGGCGCGCGCGACCCGGACGACCCGGCCGGCGACCCGGGCGAGATCACCATGTACTACCAGCCGCAGATCGCCATCGCGACCGGTGAGGTGGTCGGCGTGGAGGCGCTGCTGCGCTGGCGGCACCCGCGCCGGGGGATGGTCGACCCGGGGGAGCTGATCCAGGTCGCCGAGCAGAGCGCGGTCATGCGCCTGCTCACCCGCCGGGTGGTGGACGACGTGGTGGAGCAGCTCGCCAAGTGGTCAGCGGCCGGCCTCACGCTGCGCGCGGCGCTCAACGTCAGCGTGCGGGACCTGCACACCGGCGAGATCGCCGACCAGATCGCCGACCGGTTGACCCGGTACGGTGTGCCGCCGCAGCGGCTCCAGGTGGAGATCACCGAGGGCGCGCTGATGGCCGACCCGAGACGGGTGCTGGCCAGCATCACCCAGTTGCACCGGATCGGGGTGGGCATCGCGCTCGACGACTTCGGCACCGGCTACTCCTCGTTGCAGCACCTGCGCCGGCTGCCGCTCTCCGAGGTGAAGGTGGACCGGTCGTTCGTGCTGGGGATGGCCGACGACCCGGACGACGCGGCGATCGTCCGGTCGATGATCGAGCTGGCCGGGGCGCTCGGGTTGCGGGTGGTCGCCGAGGGCGTGGAGGACGAACGCACCTGGCGGCTGTTGCACGCGGCCGGCTGCGACGTGGCGCAGGGCTGGTTCCACGCCCGGCCGATGCCGGCGGACGACCTGATCACCTGGTTGTCGCGTTACCGCCCGGTCCGCCCGGCGGCGGGGGAGGCCGAGGGGCGGGGTGGCCCGGCGGCGGAGGGGGAGTCGAGGGCGTCGTCGTGACGGCGGGACAATAGACTCGCTCCGGTCACCGCGCGTCATCGTTCGCCTCGCGCGCGGCCGGCACACCGAAGACGTCTCAGGACAGCCACGAAGGGGGCACCCGATGGCCGCCATCTCCCGCGAGGAGGTCGCGCACCTCGCGCGACTGTCGCGGCTCGCCGTCACCGAGGAGGAGTTGGACACCTTCGCCGGCCAGCTGGACGTGATCCTCCAGTCGGTCGCGCAGGTCGGCGAGGTCGCCGCGGCGGACATCCCGCCGACGTCCCACTCGGTGCCGTTGACGAACGTGCTCCGCGAGGACGTGGTGACGCCCAGCCTGACCCCGCAGGAGGTGCTGTCGGGCGCACCCGACGCCGAGGAGCAGCGGTTCCGCGTCCCGCGGATCCTGGACGAGGATGTGGCCTCATGACCGACCTGACCAAGCTCAGCGCCGTCGAGATCGCCGGGCTCGTCGCGAACGGTGACGCCTCCGCGGTCGAGGTCACCCGCGCCCACCTCGACCGGATCGGCGCCGTCGACGACCGGGTGCACGCGTTCCTGCACGTCGACACCGACGGCGCCCTGGCCGCCGCCCGGGCCGTGGACGAGCGCCGGGCCGCCGGCGAGGAGTTGGGCCCGCTGGCCGGCGTGCCGGTCGCGGTCAAGGACGTGCTCGCCACCAAGGGCGTGCCGACCACCGTCGGGTCGAAGATCCTCGAGGGCTGGCGCCCGCCGTACGACTCGACCATCGTCGAGCGGCTGCGCGCCGCCGGCACGGTGATGCTCGGCAAGACGAACATGGACGAGTTCGCCATGGGCTCCTCCACCGAATACTCCGCGTACGGGCCGACCCGCAACCCGTGGGACACCGAGCGCATCCCCGGCGGCTCCGGCGGCGGCAGCGCCGCGGCGCTCGCCGCGTACGAGGCGCCGCTGTCGATCGGCTCGGACACCGGCGGCTCGATCCGCCAGCCCGGCGCGGTCACCGGCACGGTCGGCGCGAAGCCCACCTACGGCGGCACCTCCCGGTACGGCCTGGTGGCGTTCTCCTCGTCGCTGGACACGCCCGGCCCGTGCGCGCGCAACGTGCTGGACGCCGCGCTGCTGCACCGGGTGATCGGCGGCCACGACCCGCGCGACTCCACCTCGATCCCGGCCCCGGTGCCGGACGTGGTGGGCGCCGCGAAGCTGGGCGCGAGCGGTGACCTGACCGGCGTGAAGCTCGGCGTGGTCACCGAGTTCGCCGGCGAGGGCACCGAGCCGGGCGTGATGGCCGCGTTCCGCGAGTCGGTCGAGGCGCTGGCCAAGCTGGGCGCCGAGATCGTCGAGATCTCCTGCCCGCACTTCAAGTACGCGCTGCCGGCCTACTACCTGATCGCGCCGAGCGAGTGCTCCTCCAACCTGGCCCGGTTCGACGGCGTCCGCTTCGGCCTGCGGGTCGGCGACGACGGCAACCGGTCGCTGGAGGAGGTCATGTCGCTGACCCGCGAGGCCGGTTTCGGGCCCGAGGTGAAGCGCCGCATCATGATCGGCACGTACGCGCTGTCGTCGGGCTACTACGACGCCTACTACGGCCAGGCGCAGAAGGTCCGCACGCTGATCACCCGCGACTTCACCACCGCGTTCGAGCAGGTGGACGCGCTTATCTCGCCGACCACCCCGTTCGTGGCGTTCCCGATCGGCGCGCGCACCTCCGACCCCTACCAGATGTACCTGGCGGACCTGTTCACCATCCCGACCAACCTCTACGGCGGTCCGGCCATCTCGGTGCCGTGCGGGCTGTCCGAGGGGCTTCCGGTGGGCCTGCAGATCATGGCCCCGACGATGGCCGACGACCGGATGTACCGGGTCGCCGCCGCGCTGGAGTCAAGCGTCGGCACGTTCACCCCGCCGGCCCTGTAACGCCACCGCCGACCGGCGTCGACGGATCCCCGTCGGCGCCGGTCGCCGTGTCCGGGTGGGCCGGCGTCGCGTCGAGGTAGCGGCGGGCCTCCCGGACGCCGCGCCCGCGCCACCAAGCCGTGGCCGACCAGAGCACGACGAGCACGCCTGCGGTCAGCCGGGTGGACCACCGGGTGGCGCCGACGAGCACCACCGCCTGGAGCGCCGCCAGCACCACGCAGAACCACACGTACCAGCGTTGGCCGAGCCGGCGGCGGGCCTCCCGGCGGGCGGCGGCGTCGACGGCCGGGTCGGTGGCCCGGCCCGCCCGCAACGCCTCCCGCGCCGAGCCGGTCGGGCCTCCGGCCGGGGTACGCATCCGCGGCACCAGCCACCGGCCGAGCAGCAGCGCCGCCCCGGCCCCGACGACGGCGGGCATGGCCGTCAGGACGAACAGGCCCACCACGCCGTGGAAGTCGTGGTCGCCGTCCGCCGCCCAGATCCCGGTCAGCAGTGCGGGCAGGCCGAGCGCCACCGCTCCGGCGACGAGCAGCGCGCCGGTCGTCACCGGCCCCTTTCTCGCCCACCCGTCCCGACCCCGGTCCGTCCCGGTCACCGCCGGCCCCGGGTGCGCCGGGTCACCAGCAGGGCGACGGCGATCCCCACCAACCCGGGCAACGCCGTGCCGGCCACCATCAGGGCCAGGTTGTCCGGATCGCGGTCGTCGTCGATCAGCCACTGCGCCCACGCGATCAGCGCGGCCAGCAGCCACACCGCCACCACCGCCAGCAGCACCGTCCCGGTCCGCCCGAGCCGTGCCGTCGAGTTGTCCCCCGTATTCGTCATGGTCGACACGTACCCCCGGGTCGTTTTTCCCATGCCGGCGCGGCGGGCCCCCGCGCGGCGATCTCGAAGCCCGGCAGCGGGGTGGCCGAACCAGCCGATTAGGCTGGAACGGTTCTGTCCGGATCGCGCCTGGAGCTCAGATGACGACGACACTGCCCGCGTACGACGAGGTCGTCGCGCGCTACGAACCGGTGATCGGCCTGGAGACCCACGTCGAGCTGGGCACGAACACCAAGATGTGGTGCGGCTGCCCGACCGACTTCGGCGGCGAGCCGAACACCCGGGTCTGCCCGGTCTGCCTGGGGCTGCCCGGTTCGCTGCCGGTGGCCAACAAGGCGGCCATCGAGGCGACGATCCGGATCGGCCTGGCGCTGAACTGCTCGATCGCCGAGTGGTCCCGGTTCGCCCGGAAGAACTACTTCTACCCGGACATGCCGAAGAACTTCCAGATCAGCCAGTACGACGAGCCGCTCTGCTTCGACGGCTACCTGGACGTCGAGGTCAACGGCGAGCTGGTGCGAATCGGCATCGAGCGGGTGCACCTGGAGGAGGACACCGGCAAGACGCTGCACGTCGGCGGCGCCACCGGTCGCATCCACGGCGCCACCGAGTCGCTCGTCGACTACAACCGGGCCGGCATTCCGCTGGTCGAGATCGTCACCAAGCCGATCCCCGGCACCGGCGCGCTCGCCCCGGAGATCGCCCGGGCGTACGTCGCCGAGCTGCGCGACGTGATCCGCTCGCTGGGCGTCTCGGACGTGCGGATGGAGGAGGGCTCGCTGCGCTGCGACGTCAACACCTCGCTGAACCTGCCGGGCGAGGAGTGGGGCACGCGCACCGAGACCAAGAACGTCAACTCGCTGCGCTCGGTCGAGCGGGCGGTCCGTTCGGAGATGCTGCGCCAGGCGTCCGTGCTGGACGCGGGCGGCCGGATCGTCCAGGAGACCCGGCACTTCCACGAGGACACCGGGGACACCACCTCGGGCCGGTCCAAGGAGACCGCCACCGACTACCGCTACTTCCCGGAGCCGGACCTGGTGCCGCTCGCGCCGGACACCGCCTGGGTGGCCGAGTTGAAGGCCGCCCTGCCGGAGCTGCCGCGGCTGCGCCGCAAGCGGATCCAGCAGGACTGGGGCCTGTCCGACCTGGACATGGAGTCGGTGGTCAACGCCGGCGCGGTCGAGCTGATCGAGGCGACCGTCGCCGCCGGCGCCACCCCGGCCGCGGCCCGCAAGTGGTGGCTGGGCGAGCTGTCCCGCCGGGCCAACGAGACCGGCGTGGAGCTGGCCGACGTGGGCGCCACCCCGGCGCAGGTCGCCGAGCTGCAGGGCCTGGTCGACGCGGGCAAGCTCAACGACAAGCTGGCCCGGGCCGTGCTGGAGGGCGTGGTGGCCGGCGAGGGCTCGCCGACCGAGATCATGACCAACCGCAACCTGGAGGTCGTCTCGGACACCGGCGCGCTCACCGCAGCCGTGGACGAGGCGATCGCCGCCAACCCGGGCATCGCCGACAAGATCCGCAGCGGCAAGGTCGCGGCGGCCGGCGCGCTGGTCGGCGCGGTCATGAAGACCACCCGCGGCCAGGCGGACGCGAAGACCGTCCGCGAGCTGATCCTGGAGCGCCTCGGCGCTGCCTGAGAAGTGTTGAAAGGGGCCCCCGCCTATGCAGAATGCGTTAAGCGGGGGCCCCTCCTTACCCCCACCCCTGGAGAGGGCGTCAACGGCGACGCCCCGGATGGAGTCACCGTGAACGAGGACGTCCTCGACGAGATCCAGCGCCGGGTGCTCTGGCTCGCCACCCGCATCGTCGACGCCGCCAACCACGACCGGGACACCGGCGACGGCGTCAAGGTCGGCGGCCACCAGGCGTCGAGCGCCTCGCTGGTCACCGCGATGACCGCGCTCTGGTTCCAGCACCTCGACGCCGAGGACCGGGTCGCGGTGAAACCGCACGCCTCCCCGGTGTTCCACGCCATCCAGTACCTGCTCGGCAACCTGGACCGGTCCTACCTGCCGAGGCTGCGCGCCCGCGGCGGCCTCCAGTCGTACCCGTCGCGGACCAAGGACCCGGACCAGGTGGACTTCTCCACCGGCTCGGTCGGCCTGGGCGCCGCCGCGCCGCTGTTCGCCGCCGTCACCCGCCGCTACGTCGACGCGCACTTCGGCGAGCGGCCGCACTCCCGGTTCATCGCGCTGATCGGCGACGCCGAGCTGGACGAGGGCAACATCTGGGAGGCGGTCGCCGACCCGGCCACCACCGGGCTGGGCAACGTGATGTGGCTTGTCGACTTCAACCGGCAGTCGCTGGACCGGGTCGTGCCCGGCATCCGGATCAACCAGTGGCGGGGCCAGTTCGAGGCCGCCGGCTGGCACGTCGTCGAGGTCAAGTACGGCCGCAAGCTCGCCGAGGCGTACGCCCGGCCGGGCGGGGCGGCGTTGCGCGACTGGATCGACCTGATGCCGAACGAGCAGTACCAGTCGCTGTTCGGGCTGGCCGGGCCGGCCCTGCGCAAGCAGTTCCTGGACGGCGCGCCGGCCGAGGTGGCCGCGTTCGTCGCCGACATCGCCGACGACGAGCTGGGTCCGCTCGTCACCGACCTGGGCGGGCACGACGCCCAGGCGATGCTGGACGCGTACGCCCAGTGCGACGCGGTGACCGACCGGCCCAGCGTGGTCTTCGCCTACACGGTCAAGGGCTGGGGCCTGCCCATCGCCGGCAACCCGCGCAACCACTCGGCGCTGCTCAGCACCGAGCAGGTGGACGCGCTGCGGGCCGCGAACGGCCTGACCGCGGAGACCGAGTGGGACCGCCTCGACCCGGCGTCGGCGGCCGGCATCCGGGCCGGCGAGCGCCGGGAGGCGCTGTCCCGCGCGCCGCGCGAGCGGGCGCTCGGCGTCACCGTTCCGGAAACCACCCGGGTACGCGCGAACAAGCCGGTCTCCACCCAGGAGGTGTTCGGCCGGGTGCTGGTCGACCTGGCCCGCGACCCGCAGGTGGCGCCGTACCTGGTGACCACCGCGCCGGACGTGGCCACCTCCACCAACCTGGCCGGGTTCATCAACAAGACCGGTGTGTTCGCGCCCACCGAGCAGCGGTCCTGGACCGAGGACCGGATGCTGCGCTGGACGGAGAGCCCCGCCGGGCAGCACATCGAGCTGGGCATCTCCGAGATGAACCTGTTCCTGCTGCTGGGCCAGCTCGGCCTGTCGTGGGACCTGTCCGGCCAGCCGCTGCTGCCGGTCGGCACGGTCTACGACCCGTTCGTGCTGCGCGGGCTGGACGCGTTCCTCTACGGCACCTACTCGGGCTCCCGGTTCGTGGTGGCCGGCACCCCGTCCGGCATCACGCTGGCCCCCGAGGGCGGCGCGCACCAGTCCACCATCACCGCCTCGGTCGGCTTGGAGCTGCCCGGGGTGACGTTCCTGGAGCCCGCGTACGCCGGCAGCCTCGACTGGCTGCTCTGCGACGCGCTCGGGCAGATCGCCGGCGGCGGCGCGCCGGCCGCCACCGCCGCGCCGGCCGAGGACGGGGCGTACTACTTCCGGCTGAGCACCCGGCCGATCGACCAGGCCCCGTTCGAGGCGGCCCGGGCCCGGCTCGGCGACGCGGTGCTGCGCCGGCAGGTGGTGGCCGGGGCGTACCGGCTGGTCGACGCGCACCAGGCGTACCCCGAGCTGGCGGACGCGCCGGTGGTGCAGCTCGCCGCCTCCGGCGCGGTGCTGCCGGAGGTGCTGGCCGCCGCCGCGGAGCTGGCGGAGGAGGGCGTCGCGGCGCACGTGGTCGACGTGACCAGCCTGGACCGGCTCTACCGGGCGTGGCAGCGGACGCTGCGCCAGGGCGTGCGGACCGCCACCGTGCCGAGCGTGCCCGGCGCGCTGCGGTCGGCGTTCGTCGACCGGGTGCCGGTGGTCACCGTGCACGACGCGGCCTCGCACGCGATGGCCTGGTTGGGCTCGGCGGTCGGGGCGCCGGCGGTGCCGCTCGGCGTGGACGAGTTCGGCCAGTCCGGCACCGTCCGGGAGCTGTACGAACTGCACGACCTGCTGCCCGGCAGCATCGTCAACGCCGCGCTGGCCGCGCTCGCCCTGCGCTGACTCAGCTGGAGGTCGGGGCCGGGGTCGCGCTCGTCGAGGGCGACTCCGGCGCCCCGCGCGTCGGCGTCGGGGTGACCGGCACCTCGTCGCCCTTGGTCGGGTCCCGGATCACGTGCCGCTCCAGGTTGACCTGCGACTGACCGGTGCCGCCCACGGTGATCTCGTCGTACGCCTGGAGCAGCTTCTGCTGGTCGAAGTAGAGCACCGTCATGGTCAGCGGGGTGGGTTTCTCGCCCTCCAGCCCACGCAGCCCGGCCCCGCCGGTCGAACCCTCCACCATCAACGTCGTCGGCTGCCGGCCCGGCGCCTGCGGCAGCTTCGACACCTGCCGGGCATGGGTGTGCCCGGCGAGCACCAGCGGGCAGGCTCCGGAGAGCGGCCCGGCCGACGCCGGGTCGTGCACCAGCGCGATGTCCACCTTCCGGGGCGACTTCCCGATCGTGGTGGCGAGCTGCTCGCCGGCGCCGATCACCTGGTCGGCGACCGCCGAGGTGAGGCCGCTGCCGGCCGGTGAGGTCTCCTTGTCCGGGGTGAACCGGGGGTCGCCGATGCCGGCGATGGTCAACCCGGCCACGGTCGTGGTCGAGTTGTTCAGCACGACGGCGTTCGGCTGCTGGGCCACCGCCGCGGCCGTACGCGGCGAGTCGTGGTTGCCCCGGATGAACACGTAGGGCTTCTTGAGCAGGCCGACCGAGCCGACGAAGGACGCCTCCGGTTCGCTGCCCCAGTCGGTCATGTCGCCGGTGTCGATCACCACGTCGATGCCGAACTGCTCGACCACCGTGCGGATCAACTGCCACCCGGTCGGGTTGAGGTGCATGTCGGAGACGTGCAGCACCCGGGTGGTGCCGGGGGACGGCTGCACCACCGGCAGCGCGGAGACCGTGGTGTAGAGCTTGCTGACGTTGCCGACCAGCCGCTGCAACTGCTCGGCGTACTTGGTGTAGTCGTTGGCGATCCGCCGCGCGTCACCCACGATCGCGGGCGCGTTGACCAGCAGGCCCTCGTACCTCGGTTCCTCGATCGCCTGCGGTCGGAGGGTGGCGGCGGCCAGGCCGAGGCTGCCGCCGGTGACGGCCAGCGCCAGCCCGCCCGCCCAGGCGGTGCGCCGGACGTCGCGGAAGACGAGCCCGGCCAGGATCAGGGTGGCCAGCACCGCCGAGGCGAGCGTCTTCAAGCCGAGGCGCATCACGCCGTCGCGGACGTCCTGCACCGCCGACTGGCTGGCCCGGCTGATGCTCGCCGGGTCGTCGATCAGCGCCTCGGTGCGCCCCTGGTCCAGCGAGCCCACCTCGACGGTCAGGTACGCCGGCCCGTCGTGGCTGTTCAGCAGCAGCGCGCCCAGCGGCGGGATGTCGACGGTGGTGCCGCCGGTCAGCGACGGGCTGAGTTTGAGTTCCGCCCGGAACGGCCCGATGTCGGTGCCGACGTGACCGCCGGCGTACGTGCCGACCACGATGCCGCCCAGGGTGACCGCGAGCAGGGCCAGCACCACACCGACCCGGCGCAGCCGGTGGCCGGGCCGCCACGCGGTGAGGCGGTGGACGCGCCCGGTCTCCGGTGACGTCCGGTCCCCGGCGCGCTGCTCTTCGTTCTCCTGGCCGTCCATGCTGAGATTCTGACCTGCCCAATGTGTGATCTTGGCAAACCCGCCGAGTGGATCAGCTCCGGCCGGCTCCGCCGTCCGCGAAGACCAGCCGCAGGATCCGGTCGTCCTCGGCGGCCGGCTTGCCCCGGCCGTCCCGGTTCGAGGTGCTCACCCAGATCGAGCCGTCCGGCGCCACGGCGGCGGCGCGCAGCCGACCGTACCGGCCGGTGAGCAGCTCGCGCGGCTGGCCCAGGACGGTCCCGTTGCCGGCCAGCTCGACCAGCCACAGCCGCTGCCCGCGCAGGCAGGCGGTGACCAGCAGCCGCTGCACCGCCGCCAGCCCGGAGCAGGACGCGTCGGCGGTGCGCCACTGCACGATCGGGTTCACGTAGCGCTTGTCGTCGCCGCGCCCCTCGATCTGCGGCCAACCGTAGTTGCCGCCCTGGTTGATCTGGTTGATCTCGTCCCAGGTGTTCTGGCCGAACTCCACGGCGTACATCCGCTTGTCCGGCATCCAGGCGAAGCCCTGCACGTTGCGGTGCCCCGACGACCACACCGGCGAACCGGCGGTCGGGTTGCCCGGTGCCGGCTTGCCGTCCGGCGTGATCCGCAGGATCTTGCCGCCGAGGCTCTTCGGGTCCTGCGCGTTCGCGGTCTGCCCGGCGTCCCCGGTGCTCACGTAGAGGAAGCCGTCCGGGCCGAAGCCCAACCCGCCGCCGTCGTGGTTGCCGGCCTTGGGGATGCCGGTGAGGATGGGCGTCGGCGGCTGGCCGAGCCGCAACTTCGCGACCCGGTTGTCGGCCTGCGCGGTGTAGTAGACGAAGACCGTGCGGTCGCGCGCGTAGCCCGGGGAGACGGCGATGCCGAGCAGGCCGCCCTCACCGCCGGACGCCACACCCGGCACCGTCTGCACCGGTCGCACGGCGAGCCCGTCCGGCCCGGACTCCGGGCCGACCTGGAGGATCCGCCCCTTGTCGCGCTCGGTGACCAGCGCCGCGCCGTCGGGCAGGAACGCGATCGCCCACGGCACCTCCAGGCCCTTCGCCAGCACGGTGGCCACCACCTGCTGGCCGGCCCCGCCGGGGCTGGCCGTGTTCGACGGCGTCGGCAGGTTGGGCGGCTCGCCCGCCGGGTCCGGCTCGGGCTCGCCGAGGGCGCATCCGGCGGTGCCCAGCAGCAGCGCCGCGCAGGACGCCGCCAACGCCGTCCGGAGGCGGCGAACACGGGGGTACGACAGACGCGGGCTCACCCGGCCCAGCCTAGCCGGACGAAACGGCGAACCGGGCGGGTCGGCGGCGTGGCGCGCTCAGGCGGCGCGCAGGGCGAGCACCGCGACGTCGTCCTCGTGGCGGTCGGCGGCGGTGAGCAGCCGATCGCAGAGGGCGACCAGTCCGACGGCGGGCCCGACCGCGGCGAGTCGCTCCAGCAGCTCCGCCTGACCCTCGTCGATCGGCTGGTCCCGGCGTTCGATCAGCCCGTCGGTGTGCAGCAGCAGCGTGTCGCCCGGGGCGAGGGTCAGCGTCCGGGCGGTGCGCCGGGGCGGGCGGGTCAGGCCGAGCAACGGGCCCCGTCCCTCCGCCACCGACACCGTGCCGTCGGCGCGGAGCAGCAGCGGCGGCGGGTGCCCGGCGTTGCACCAGCGGACCCGCAGCCCGCCGTCGTCCGGGCGGACCCGGGCCAGCACCGCGGTGGCGACCGTGGGCACCCGCAGTCCGCCGATGGCCCGGTCGAGGTTGGCCACCAGTTCCTCGACCGGGTCGTCCCGCCCGTACGCGTTGCCGCGGACCAGGTTGCGCAACTGGCCCATGGTGGCCGCGGCCTCGATGTCGTGGCCGGCGACGTCGCCGATCGCGGCGACCAGCTCGCCGTCGGGCTGGACGAAGGCGTCGTACCAGTCGCCACCGACCTCGACCCGGTCCGCCGCCGGCAGGTAACGGGCGGCCAGCTCGATCTTCGGCACCGTCGGCAGCACCGGCAGCATGCTGTGCTGGAGCACCTCCGCGACGTGCCGCTGCTCGCCGTAGAGCCGGCTGTTGCCGACCGCCTGACCGGCCCGTACGCCGATGTCCTGCGCGGTCCGCAGGTCGCTCGCGTCGAAGCCGCGCCGGCCGGGCCGGTTGACCAGCGTGACCGTGCCGATCACCCGGTCACCGCCGGCGGCGGTGATCGGCACGGTCAGGTGGGAGCTGATGCCGAGGCGGTCGGCCAGCGGCACCAGCTCCGGGCGGGTGGTGCCGCGCGCCACGTCCTCGATGCCGGCGGCGCCGCGCATCACCGGCCGGCCGGTGCGCAGCACCGACCGGATCAGCGACTCCGGGCCGAGCCCGGTGACCAGCAGCTGGGCGAAGCGGGTCAGGTCGGCGCCGCGCTCGGGGTCCCGGTGCGCGCCGGAGACGCCGCGCGGCCGGCCGGCCGGGTCGACAAGCGTGATGAGGCACCAGTCGGCGAGCAGCGGCACCATGGCGTGGGCGAGGCGGTCGACCGCGGTGGTCACGTCGAGCGTGCCGCCGAGCATCTCGCTCATCCCGGCCAGCATGGCGAGCCGGTCATGCGCCTCCTCGGCGCGGCGACGGGCCTGCTCGGAGCTGCGCACCGCGATCCGCAGCCGCAGCTCCGAGGAGCAGGCGGCGGCCAGGTCGGCGAGCGTCCGCAGCTGCTCCCCGGTCCAGGCCCGGGGCTTGCTGTCGATCGCGCAGAGCGAGCCGAGCACCCGCCCGTCCAAATCGGTCAGCGGCATCCCGGCGTACGCCACCACGCCCAGGTCCTCGATGGCGAGGTTCAGCCGCACGCGGGGGTAGAGGCGGGCGTCGGGCAGCACCATCGGCGCCTCGATGTCGACGACGTGCTGGCAGAACGAGTGGCTGAGCGGCGTCTCCCGACGGTCCGCCCAGGGCTGTGGCAGCCCGGTCTCGCCGGGGAAGAACTGGCGGTGAGCGTCGACCAGGGACACCAGCGCGACCGGCACGTCGAGCAGGTCGCCGACCAGGCGCGCGAACCGGTCGAACGCCTCGTCCGGCACCGCGTCGAGGCGGGTCTCGTCGAGGGAGCGCAGCCGGTCGGGATCGGTCAGCGCCGGCATCGGCGCCGCCTTCCGCTCCGGGTCGTCGTCGCTCATCGCTCCCCTGTCCGGTGCGTCGCGGCGCCGGTCGGCGTCCCGCCCTCGATTAAACCCTGTCGCACGTGTGTCCGACCGGTGGCGGGGCGTTCGTCACGGCCGACGCTGCGCCGAGCTGCGGTACGGATATCGTCGACAGTCGTGAAGGTATGGCTCCCGCACCCCGACGGCCGCCGGCTCCTCGGCGAGCTGCCACCCGACGTCACCGTGGAGGTGCTGGCGGATCCGGCCCGGCTCCCGTCGTCCCCGGCCGGGGTGCGGTTCTGGGTGCCGCCGTTCCTGTCCGGCCCGGACGCCGGCGCGCTCCTGGCCGAGCTGCCGGACGTCGAGGTGGTGCAGCTCCTCTCCGCCGGCGCGGACGCGTGGGTGGGACGGATGCCGGCCGGCGTGACGCTCTGCGACGCCCGGGGCGTGCACGACTCGGCCACCGCGGAGTGGGTGGTCGCCGCGATCCTGGCCGCGCTGCGCGGGTTCGCGCCGCTGGCCCGCGCCCAGGCCCGCCGGGAGTGGGCGTACGACGAGGTCGCCCCGACCGACGAGCTGGCCGGCAAGCGGGTGCTGATCGTCGGCGCCGGTTCGATCGGCACGGCGGTGCGGGCCCGGCTCGCCCCGTTCGAGGTGAGCTTCACCCTGGTCGCCCGCACGCCGCGCCCGGACGAGGGGGTGCACGGGGTGGCCGAGCTGCCCGCGCTGCTGCCCGCGGCGGACGTGGTGGTGCTGCTGGTGCCGCTGACCGAGCAGACCCGGGGCCTGGTCGACGAGCGTTTCCTCGCCGCGATGCCGGACGGCGCGCTGCTGGTGAACGCCGCGCGGGGGCCGGTGGCCCGCACTTCGGCGCTGGTCGCCGAGCTGGCGTCGGGGCGGCTGCGGGCCGCGTTGGACGTCACCGATCCGGAGCCGCTACCGGCCGACCATCCCCTGTGGGAGCTGCCGAACGTGCTGCTCACCCCGCACGTCGCCGGCTCGGTACGGGGCCTGCTGCCGCGCGCGTACCGGCTGGTGGGGGAGCAGCTGCGCCGCTTCGTGGCCGGCGCGGAGCTGGTGAACCGGGTGACGGACGGCTACTGACCGGCGTCGTCGCCGGAGCGCGCCGGCCCGGTGTCGTCGCCGGGCAGGTCCGGCCCGGTGGCGGCGACCAGCCGGGGCAGGTCGGTGGCGCGTACCGCCGGCAGCACCAGCACCTGACCGTCGTCGAGCCGGGCGACCGCCCGGCCGCGCGGATCCCCACCCAGCTCGACCACCCGGGTCCAGGGCACCCGCCGCTGCCCGACGAGGGCGCGCAGCCGCAGTTCCCGGGGATCGGCGTCGGTGCCGGCCCGCCAGGCCCAGGCCCCGACCGCGAGCGGGACGAGCAGCACCCAGAGGAGCCACCAGCGGGCGGTGGCCAGCGGCAGCGCGCCGATGAAGGCGACGATCGCGGCGGCCAGGACGGCCTGGTTGTGGCGGAAACGGACGGTGTCGGCGCGGCTCACCCTCCGATGATCGCATCCGCCCAGCTCAAGCTCCCCTCCGGGCGACCCGGCCTCCTTCCCGGGCGACCCGGGCGCCGGTGGCGACCGCGCGCGTCCGATCGCACCGCCACCTCGTCTGCCGAGACTCTCGCCGGCTGCCGAGACGGTCGCCGCCTGGCCCTCCGAGCCGGGCGCCCCGGCCCACCAGGTCGTTCGAGCAGCCTCCCGAGATCTTGGTACCGGACGGCCCCTCCAGGGGCCGTTTCGTACCAAGATCTCTTGTTGTCCCGGCTAATGGAACACGGATCCCGGTTGCTGGGAGTGAATCGGGTGGAGTGCCCGTGAGCGTTCGGCTCGTCAATTCGTGGGCGATGAGCGCGATGCTGGCTGCGGAGACGCGCGGGTCGTTTGTGACGCACGTCACTAGTCGTGTTGCGTAACCGGTTGCTTCCGGGATCGTTCTTAGGCATGGCCGCAGCGATCCCCGCCGTGCGGCCGTGACCGCCCCGACGACCCCGCACCGCAACCGCACCGCCCCGTGCCCCCTCACGAAGGCGACCGTCGTGCCCGTCACCCCTCCCGCCGGTCCCCGCCGGTGGCTCGCACCGCCCGACCTCGCCGTCTCGCTGGCCGGCGCGTTCTTCCTGCTGGCCGGCATCGCCGGGATCATGCCCGGCCCGGCGGCGGCCGCGCTCGCCGTCGCCGGCGGCTGCGCCCTCGCCTGCGTCCGGCTCGCCTGGCTGGCCGGCGTCCCACCCACGCCCTCCCCGCCGCCCCACGCCACCCTGGCGCCGGAGCGCCGTGCGCCGGAAGGACCGGCCGGCCGGGCGGGCGGGGCCGTGTCGGGCACGACGACCGGGCGACAGGCCCGCCGGGTCGCGTTGTCCCGCCGGGTCGCCGCGATCCTCGACGCCGCCGTCCTGGTCGCCGGGCTCACCGTCGCGGTGCTGCCGCTCAGCGATCCGGCGCACCGGTTGCCGGTCGCGCTGACCGGGCTCGGCCTGGCCGGGGCGCTGCACGCCACGGCCCTGCTCCGCCTGCCCGGCCGGTCCCGGCTGCCCGGCCGGGAGCGACTGCGCCGTAGCGTCGACGTGCTCGCCCTCGGCGTCAGCCTGGTCTTCGCCGGCTGGATGCTGATGCCCGCCGGTCCGGTGCCGCCGGCCGCGCTGATCGCCATCGTGGGCGGGGCGGTGACGCTGGCCGTGCTCGCCATCGCGGCGCTGGCCGAACGCCGCCGCCGGCCGGGTGCCGCGCGCTGCCACGCCGGGGCCGGCCTCACGCTGGGCGGGCTGGCCCTGCTCGTGGTGCTGCTGGCGTACGACGCCCCGGACCGGGCGTTGTCGGCCGTCGCGCCGCCGGTGCTGGCCGGGGCGTTGCTCACCGCGGCCGGCGCGCGGCGTACCTCGGCCGGCGAGCGACCGCACCACGGCGCCGCGCCGGCCGCCTGGCCGCGCCTCACCGCGCCCGCCGGCATCGCCGCCGTCGCCGCCGGGGTGCATCTGGGTACGGGGGGGAACTTCACCCCGGCGGCCATGGCCCTCGGGCTGTCGGTCATCCCGCCGATCATGGTGGGTGAGCTGCTCGCCGCCGCCGACCAGCGCCGCCGGGTCGAGCGCCTGGTCGCCAGCGAGGCGTGGCTGCGGCGTCTGGTCGGCGCGGACGGCGACACCGGTGAGCCGGCGCCGCTGACCCGGGCCGAGCTGGTCCGGGCGCTTCCCCTGCGCAGCGGCGGCGCGCTGCTCGTGGTGGACCTGCACGGCGACGACGTCGCGGCGCCGAACGGGCCGGTGCTGGCCGAGGTCGGGCGGCGGCTGCGCGCCGGATGCGGGCCGCACGACCTTCTCGCCCGGGTCGGTGACACCGGGTACGCCGTGCTCACCGACCTCGGACCGGTGCCCGCGTACGCGCTGGGCATCCGGCTGCTGGCGGCGCTCGGCGAGCCGTACCCCGGTCCGGGCGGTGCGGCCCGGATCCGGGTCAGCATCGGGTTGGCCGAGACCACCGGCGGCGACCCGGAGGACGTGTTGCGTCAGGCCGACCTGGCCCGGCGGCGGGCGGTGCAGCTCGGCCGGGACCGGGTCGAGTGGTACGACGCCTACCTGGAGGAGCAGCTGGTCCGCCGGCTCGACCTGGAGCGGGAGCTGCCCGGCGCGGTGGCCCGGGGCGAGCTGGACCTGGTCTACCAGCCGGTGGTGGCGCTGGCCGACCGGATGCCGGCGGGCACCGAGGCGCTGCTGCGCTGGCGCAGTCCGGTGCTGGGCACGGTGCTGCCGGCGGAGCTGCTGCCGGTGGCGACCGACCTCGACCTGCTGGGCGAGGTCGGGTGGTGGGTGGTGGACCGGGCCTGCCGGCAGCTCGCCGCCTGGTCGGAGGGGGGCCGCGAGCTGTGGATGGCGGTCAACGTCACCCCGCGGGAGCTGGCCGCGAAGGACTTCGTGGCGCGGACCGCGACCGCGCTGGCGGCGTACGACGTGCCGCCGGAGCGGCTGGTGGTGGAGGTGGCCGAGCCGGCGGTGGGGGCGGAGCTGTCCACCGTGGTGGCCCGGCTCGCCGGCCTGCGGTCGCTCGGCGTCCGCACCGCGCTTGACGACTTCCGGGCCGAGCACGCCTCGCTGGCCCAGCTTCGCCGGCTGCCGATCGACCTGCTCAAGGTCGGCCCGCACCTGGTCGCGCCGGGCGCCGACGGGCAGCGCCCGCTGATCGACGTGGTGGCGAACCTGGGTGACCGGCTGGGCGTGGAGGTGGTGGTGGAAGGGTTGGAGTCGGACGGTCAGGTGGCCGGGGCGCGGCGGGCCGGCTGCCGGTATGGGCAGGGCTTCGCGCTGGCCCGGCCGGCCACCGCGGAACGGGTCGAGGCGTGGTTCGAGGAGTTCCCCTCGGCGTCGAGGTGAGCGAGTTGCTTAACCGGTTCAGTGGACCCGTGGCGGCGCGGTGCTGCCGCGCGGGGTGAGGTGGGCGGTCTCGTCCTGCACGACGGTCACCTCCTCGCCGGCGATCACCGCGAGGAGCCGGCGGGCGGCGTGCGCGCCGTACGCCGGGATGTCCCGGCCCAGCGCGGTCAGCGGCGGGTGCACGAGCTGGCAGAGCGGTGAGTCGTCCCAGGCCACGATGGACAGGTCGCCGGGAACGGCGAGCCCCATCTCCTGAGCCACGGAAAGGCCGGCGATCGCCATCACGTCGTTGTCGTAGATCACCGCGGTCGGGCGTCTGGCGGAGCTGAGCAGCCGGCGGGTGGCCCGCGCGCCCTCCTCGCCGGTGTAGTCGGACCAGACCGTGCTCGCCTCGTCCAGCCCGAGCCGCCGGCACACGTCGGTGAACGCGTCGGTGCGGATCTCGGTGTGCAGCAGCGAGGGCAGCCCGCCGACCCGGGCGATCCGCCGGTGCCCGAGCGCGACCAGGTATTCCACCGTCTCGACCAGGGCCGCCGCGTCGTCGGACCAGACGCTGGCCAGGCTGCCGGTGTGCCCCGGGCCGCCGATGACCACGGCGGGCAGTTGCAGCTCCTCCAGCGCGGGCACCCGCCGGTCGTCGGTACGCAGGTCGCAGACGAAGACGCCGTCCACCCGGCGCTCGGCCCACCACCGCCGGTAGACCGCGATCTCGGCCTCCTGGTCGGTGACCACCTGGAGGGTCAGCGCGTACGAGCGGGCCGACAGCTCGGACTCGACGCCGCTGATCAGCTCCATGAAGAACGGCTCGATGCCGAGTATCCGGGCGGGCCGGCACAGCGCCAGGCCGACCGCCTTGGCGGTGGCGCCGGAGAGCGCCCGGGCGGCGCTGCTGGGGCTGAACCCGATCTCGGCGGCGATCGCCAGGATGCGCTGGCGGGTCGCCTCGGAGACGCCGGGCTGTCCGTTCAGCGCGTACGACACCGCGCCCTTGGAGACCCCGGCGCGCCGGGCGACGTCGGCGATGGTCGGCCGCTTCACCGAAGCGTTCCTCCACTGTGTCCGGCCCTCGCGGGCGCTTCCCGACCGGCGGTGGCCGGCGGCTGTGACGCTACTGCACCCGGCCCGCCGCCCGGTCGGCACGGCAGTGTGCCGGCGACTGAACCGCACAGTTGGTCACTTGTGCGGTTCAGCGTACGGCCAGCCTCGTTCCTGCCCACACCCGTCCGCTCTCGAAACTGCTCCGGAAAGCGCTCCACCACGCATGGTCGCGCTCCCACCGAGGCCCGAAGGTTACCGGACGGCCTCGCTGTTGACCGGCCGTTGACAGTGCAGGGGGTGAACCGTACGGTGGCCTCACTTATCCGGTTCAGTCAACGTCTCTCGATATCGGGAGCGTTCCCATTCGGCGCGGAGGATGACATGAAACGGTCCTGGACGCACTGGGCGCGCACGGCCGCCGTCGGTGCCGTCAGCCTGGTCATGATCGCCGCCTGTAGCGGCAGGAGCACCACCGGCGGCTCGGACGCGGCCGACGGTCAGGTCACGTTGAAGATCAATTTCTGGGGCGACTTCGGCCTCCAGGACCTCAAGACCAAGTACGAGGCCGAGCACAAGAACGTCAAGATCCAGCTCAACTCGGGCGAGTACAACGCCCAGCACGAGGACCTGCAGAAGAAGCTCGTCGCCGGCAACGGCGCGCCGGACATCGCGGCGATCGACGAGGGCTTCATGGTCCAGTTCCGCAGCCAGTCCGACAAGTTCGTCAACCTGCTCGACAAGGGCGCGGGCTCCTACGAGAGCAAGTATCTGCCCTGGAAGTGGAAGCAGTCGCTGTCGGCCGACGGCAAGACGCAGATCGGCCTCGGCACCGACGTCGGCGGCCTGGCCATGTGCTACCGCACCGACCTGTTCAAGGCCGCCGGCCTGCCCACCGAGCGTGACCAGGTCTCCGCGCTCTGGCCCACCTGGGACAGGTTCATCGAGGTCGGCCAGCAGTACACCGGCAAGACCAAGAAGAAGTTCATCGACGCCGGCACCAACCTGTTCAACCCGGTCCTCGGACAGCAGCAGGTCGGCTTCTACAACGACCAGGAGCAGCTCCAGATGGACGGCGGCCCGAAGGTCGCCTTCGACTACACGGTCAAGGCCGTCGACGCCGGGCTCTCCGCCAACCTGGTCAGCTTCCAGGCCGACTGGGACAAGGGCTTCACCAGCGGCGCGTTCGCGGTGCTCGCCTGCCCGGCGTGGATGCTCGGCCACATCAAGGACACCGCGCCCGGCACCCAGGGCAAGTGGGACATCGCCGCGGTCCCCGGAGGCGGCGGCAACTGGGGCGGCTCGTTCCTGACCATCCCCAAGCAGGGCAAGAACGTCGACGAGGCGTACAAGCTGCTGGAGTGGCTGGTCGCGCCGGAACAGCAGATCGAGATCTTCAAGAAGGTCGGCAACCTGCCGTCGCAGCCGGCGCTCTACGCCGACCCGGCCATCGCCGACTTCAAGAACCCGTTCTTCAACGACGCCCCGGTCGGCCAGATCTTCCCGAAGATGGCGCAGGGCCTCACCCCGCAGTACCTGGGGAAGAAGAACGGCCCGACCCGGGTCGCGGTGGAGAACGTGATCCGGCGGGTGGAGAACAAGTCGCTGAAGCCGGACGCCGCCTGGAGCGAGGCGGTCAAGCAGGCCGACAAGGCCGCCAAGTCCTGACGCGCCACCGGCGCCGGAGCGGGACCCGACCCGCTCCGGCGCCGTCGTACCCGTCCACCCTCCTCGGCTCTGGAGTGATCCGATGTCCAGCACCCGTGCCGCGCCCGCGCCGCCGAGCCGCCGACCCGCGCCGGAGCGCGGCCGACCCGGGGCCGACGAGCGGCGGCTGACCTGGCGCAACCGGCTGTACCGCTTCGACATGCGCTACATGCCGTACCTCATGATCGCGCCGTTCTTCCTGCTCTTCCTCGTGTTCGGACTCTTCCCGCTGCTGTTCAACGCGGTGGTCTCGCTGCGCAACTACCGCCTCGACGACCCGACGCTGCCCTACTGGGCGGGGTTCGCGAACTTCAGCCGGCTCTTCGCCGACGAGGACTTCTGGAACGCGCTCTACAACACGTTCGGCATCTTCCTGCTCTCCACCGTGCCGCAGCTGCTGCTCGCCCTGCTGGTCGCCTCGCTGCTCAACCGGCGGCTGCGGGCGCAGACCTGGTGGCGGGTCGGCGTGCTGCTGCCGTACGTGACGCCGATCGTGGCCTCCACCATGGTGTTCAGCGTCTTCTTCTCCCGCGACTTCGGCATGGCCAACTGGGTTCTCGGGCTGTTCGGCATCGGCGGCGCGGACGCCCCGATCGACTGGCGGGCCGACAAGACGCACGCCTGGATCGCCATCGCCACCATGGTCAACTGGAAGTGGATCGGCTACAACGCGCTGCTCTACCTGGCCGCCATGCAGTCCATCCCGCGCGACGTCTACGAGGCGTCGGCGATCGACGGCGCCGGCCAGTGGAAACAGCTCTGGCGGATCACCGTCCCGATGATCCAGCCGGTGGTGGTGTTCACCGTGATCCTCTCCACCATCGGCGGGTTGCAGCTGTTCACCGAGCCGATGCTCTTCGACCCGAACGCCCAGGCGGCCACCGGCGGGCCGAACGGCGAGTGGCAGACCATCGCCCAGCTCATCTACAAGGTCGGCTGGAAGGACCTCAACCTCGGTTACGCCGCCGCCATGTCCTGGGCCCTGTTCCTGATCGTCCTGGTCGTCGCCGGCCTGAACTACCTGCTGACGAACCGACTGTCCGGAGGTCGTAAATGAGTGCCGTCGCCTCCCCGCCGCTCCGCCGCAAGCGACGCCCCATCGCCCGTGCCCCGCAGGAGACCCCGGCCGGCCTCTGGACCTACCTGCTCCTCGCGGTCAGCATGCTCTTCGCCGCGTTCCCGCTCTACTGGATGTTCGTCATCGCCACCAGCAACGACGAGGCGCTGGCGAAGCTGCCACCGGCGGTCGTCCCGGGCGACCGGTTCCTGACCAACGTCGACGAGGTCTTCTCACTCCAGGACGTCTACTTCGCCGCCTCGCTTGTCAACAGCGTCATCGTGTCGACCGTGGTGACCGCCTCGGTGCTGTTCTTCTGCTCGCTGGCCGGGTTCGCGTTCGCCAAGCTGCGCTTCAAGGGCAGCAAGGCGCTGATGCTCTTCGTGGTGCTCACGCTGACCGTGCCGAACCAGCTCGGCATCGTGGCGCTCTACATCGTGATGGGCAAGCTCGGCTGGAACGGCACCCTGCTCGCGGTCATCGCGCCCGGCCTGGTCACCGCGTTCGGCGTGTTCTACATGCGGCAGTTCATCGTGAACACCGTCCCCGACGAGCTGGTCGAGTCGGCCCGGGTCGACGGCGCCACGACCATGCGGGTGTACGCCACCATCGTGCTGCCCGCGATCCGCCCGGCCCTCGCGGTGCTCGGCCTGCTCACGTTCGTGGCCACCTGGAACGACTTCCAGTGGCCGCTGATCACGCTGAGCGGCACCGACTTCCCCACCTCCATGGTGGCGGTCTCCGACCTGGCCAGCGGCAACTATGTGATCTACCGGCGGGTGCTGGCCGGCGCGTTCATCGCCACCATCCCGCTGCTGCTCATGCTGTTCATCGGTGGACGTCAGATCGTCCGCGGAATCATGGAAGGCGCGGTGAAGTCGTGAGCCGTTGCACGCTGCTGCACGAGGGCTGGACGCTGCGGGCCGAACCCGGCCCGCAGGTGCCGCCGGAGATCGCCGGTACATCGGTGCCGGCAACCGTGCCCGGGTGCGTACACACCGACCTGCTGGCGGCCGGCCTCATCCCCGACCCGTACCTCGACGACAACGAGAACCGGCTCACCTGGATCGGGCGCACCGACTGGCGCTACGAGAACACCTTCGAGTGGCAACCCGGCGACGGCGCGGACCGGGTCGACCTGGCCTGCGCCGGCCTGGACACGGTCGCCACGATCACGCTCAACGGTGTCGAGGCGGGGCGCACCGAGAACCAGCACCGCTCCTACCGGTTCGACGTCCGGTCGCTGTTGCGCCCGGGCAAGAACACCCTGGCCGTACGCTTCGCCTCGCCCTACCGCTACGCCGAGGCGCACCGGGACCGGCTCGGCGACCGGCCCAACGCGTACCCGGAGCCGTTCCACTTCATCCGCAAGACCGCCTGCAACTTCGGCTGGGACTGGGGACCGACCGTGGTCACCGCCGGCATCTGGCAGCGGATCGGGCTGCACGCCTGGTCCACCGCCCGGCTCGCGTCGGTCCGGCCGCTGGTCACGGTGTCCGACGGCGCCGGCCGGGTGGAGCTGCACGTCCACGTCGAGCGGGCCGGCGACGAGCCGCTGACCGTACGCGCCACCGTCGCCGGCGTCGCCGCCGACGTCACCGTGCCGGCGGGGGAGCGGGCCGCCGTCCTCACGCTCACCGTGCCGGACCCGGCGCTGTGGTGGCCGGTCGGGTACGGCGACCAGCCGCTGCACGACCTCGACGTCACCCTGCACGCCGCCGACGGCCGGGAGCTGGACACCGCCTCCCGCCGGGTCGGCTTCCGCTCGGTCCGGCTGGACACCACGCCCGACGCCCACGGCACCCCGTTCACGCTGCACGTCAACGACGTGCCGATCTTCGTCAGGGGCGTCAACTGGATCCCCGACGACGCGTTCCCCAACCGGGTCACCCGGGCCCGCCTCGGCGAACGGTTCGGTCAGGCGGTCGGGGCGAACATCAACCTGCTGCGGATCTGGGGCGGCGGCCGCTACGAGTCGGACGACTTCTACCAACTGGCCGACGAACTCGGGCTGCTGGTGCAGCAGGACTTCCTGTTCGCCTGCGCGGCCTACCCCGAGGAGGAGCCGTTCCGCACCGAGGTCGAGGCGGAGGCGCGGGAACAGGTGGCCCGCCTCGCCGGCCACCCGTCGCTGGTGCTCTGGACCGGCAACAACGAGAACATCTGGGGCTGGCACGACTGGGACTGGCAGGAGCCGCTCGCCGGCCGCACCTGGGGGCGCGGCTACTACCTGGAGATGCTGCCCGCGATCGTCGGCGAGCTGGACCCGACCGTCCCCTACTGGCCGGGCAGCCCGTGGTCCGGCCGCGAGGACCTGCACCCCAACGACCCGGCGCACGGCACCATGCACATCTGGGACGTGTGGAACGACGACGACTACACCAAATATCGCGAGTACGTGCCGCGCTTCGTCGCCGAGTTCGGCTACCAGGCGCCACCCGCGTACGCGACGCTGCGCCGGGCCATCTCCGACGAGCCGCTGGCGCACGACTCGCCCGGCATGGCCCACCACCAGAAGGCGATGGACGGGGACGGCAAGCTCCGACGCGGGCTCGACGCCCACCTGCCGCCGCCCGCCGACTTCGACGACTGGCACTACCTCACCCAGCTCAACCAGGCCCGCGCCATCCAACTCGGTGTCGAGCACTTCCGCTCGCACCGGCCCATCTGCATGGGCACCATCGTCTGGCAGCTCAACGACTGCTGGCCGGTCACCTCCTGGGCCGCCGTCGACGGCGACGGCCGGCGCAAACCCCTGTGGTACGCGCTGCGCCGCGCCTACGCCGACCGGCTGCTCACCGTGCAGCCGCGCGACGGCGGGCTGGCACTGGTCGCGGTGAACGAGACCGCCGAGGCGTGGACCGTGCCGGCCACCGTCACCCGGCTCGCCCTCACCGGGGAGCCGAGGGCGAAGACCTCGGTAGACCTCGACGTCCCGGCGTACTCCTCGGTGGTGCTGGCGCTGCCGGCGGAGCTGGCGCGGCCGGACGACAGGCGCGCCGAACTGCTCGTCGCGGACGCCGGGGACGCCGCCGAGCGCGCGCTGTGGTTCTTCGCCGAGGACCGCGACGTGCGGTGGCCGACGGCGGAGTGGGACGCGACCGTCGAGTCGGCGGACGGCGGCCGGCGGGTCCGGGTGACCGCTCGGACCGTGCTGCGCGACCTGACGCTGTTCCCGGACCGCCTCGATCCGGCCGCGCAGGTGGACCGGGCGCTGGTGACGCTGCTGCCGGGGGAGAGCGTGACGTTCACCGTGCGCGCCACCCGCCCGCTCGACGCCGCCGCGCTCACCTCCCGACCGGTGCTGCGCTGCGTCAACGACCTCACCTGAGGCGGACGCCCATCTCCGTCGATTTGAAGACTTCTGCAAGTGCTAAAGTCTTCAGAGTCGTCGGAGGGTTGAGTCATGTCGGTGCCGCTGTACCAGGCGAAGGCGGAGCTGTTCCGGACCCTCGGGCACCCGGTCCGCATCCGGGTGCTCGAACTGCTCCAGGACGGGCCGAAGCCGGTACGCGACCTGCTCGCCGCCATCGACGTGGAGGCCTCGAACCTCTCCCAGCAGCTCGCCGTGCTGCGCCGCGCCGGCATGGTCACCTCCTACCGGGACGGCCCCCTGGTCATGTACGCGCTCAGCACCCCCGACGTGGCCGATCTGCTCGCCGCCGGGCGGCGCATTCTCGGCGCGGTCCTCACCGACCGGGACGCCCTGCTGGACGAGCTGCGGGCCTCCGGGGCGGACCGGTGAGCACGGCGGCGGCCGGTCGCCTTCGCGCCGCCGAGGTCGTGCGGCAGGCGGGCCGGCTGTTCGGCGGGCTGCTGCCCGGCCGGGCCGACTGGGCGGCCGTGCGCCGCTCGCCCCGGCGCGACCTGCTCGCCGGCCTCACCGTCGCCGTGGTGGCGCTGCCCCTGGCGCTCGCCTTCGGCGTCACCTCCGGGCTCGGCGCGCAGGCCGGCCTGGTCACCGCCGTGGTCGCCGGGGCCGTCGCGGCGACCTTCGGCGGCTCCAACCTCCAGGTCTCCGGCCCCACCGGGGCCATGACTGTCGTGCTGGTGCCGGTGGTGCAGCAGTTCGGCGCCGGTGGCGTGCTGATGGTCGGCGCGCTGGCCGGGCTGATCCTGATCGCGCTCGCCCTGGCCCGCCTCGGCCGGTACGTCCGTTACCTGCCGACTCCGGTGATCGAGGGCTTCACCGCCGGCATCGCCGTCGTCATCGCGCTGCAACAGGTGCCGGCCGCGCTCGGCGTCGCCGGGGCGCACGGCGAGAAGGTGTGGGCGGTGGCCGCCGACGCGGTCGCCCGGTTCGCCGCGCATCCCCGGCCCGCCGCGATCGCGGTGGCGCTCGGCGTGGCGGCGCTGATGCTGCTCGGCGCCCGGTGGCGGCCCGCCGTGCCGTTCTCCCTGGTCGGGGTGGCCGCCGCCACGATCCTCGCCGAGCTGGCCCCGATCGACCTGGCCCGGATCGGCGAGCTGCCGCAAGGGCTGCCCGCGCCGTCGCTGAGCTTCCTGGACCTCGGCGCGGTGGGCGTGCTGCTGCCCAGTGCCCTGGCCGTGGCCGCGCTCGCCGCGCTGGAGAGCCTGCTCTCCGCCACCGTGGCGGACGGCATGACGGTGGGCGAGCGGCACGACCCCGACCGGGAACTGTTCGGCCAGGGCCTGGCCAACCTCGCCTCCCCGGTGTTCGGCGGCATCCCGGCGACCGCCGCCATCGCCCGTACGGCGGTCAACGTCCGCGCCGGGGCGTCCTCGAAGCTCGCCGCGCTCACCCACGCGGTCGCTCTCGCCGCGATCGTGCTCGCCGCCGCCCCGCTCGTCGGCCGCATCCCGCTGGCCGCCCTGGCCGGCGTGCTGCTCGCCACCACCGTCCGGATGGTGGAGGCCGCCTCCCTGCTGGCGCTGATGCGGGCCACCCGGGCCGACGCGGTGGTGCTGGTGCTGACGTTCGCCGTCACGGTGATCTGGGACCTGGTGACAGCGGTGGTCGTCGGGCTCGCCGTCGCGGTCGTGCTGGCGCTGCGCGCGGTGGCCCGCAGCGCCAGGCTGGAACAGGTGCCGCTGGACACCGGCGAGCACAGCGCCGAGGAGCACGAGCTGCTCGCCGAGCACATCGTGGCGTACCGGCTCGACGGGCCGCTGTTCTTCGCCGCCGCGCACACCTTCCTGCTGGAGCTGGCCGAGGTGGCCGACGTGCGGGTGGTGATCCTACGGATGTCCCGCGTCTCCGCCATCGACGCCACCGGCGCCCAGGTGCTCGGCGACGCCGTCGCCCGGCTGCGCGGCCGGGGGATCACGGTGCTGCTCTCCGGCATCACCCCGGGCCACGACCAGGTGCTCAGCACGCTCGGCGTCGCCGAGGAGCTGCGCCGCGAGGGCCTGGTGTTCGCGGACACCCCGGCCGCCATCCGGTACGCCCGGGGTGTCGCCCTCGCCGCGAGCCCCGCCTAGACTGCGGTCCCTTCGAGTGCCCGCCTGCGCACGCCGAAGACGATCAGGTAGCCGAGGATCCACACCTCGCCCACGGTGTCGGGAACCACCAGCAGGTCACCGGCGATGCCGGCGCCGGGGGCGAGGTACGCGACGAACGTCATGAGCACGTAGCCGACGCCACCGGCGACGAGGACCCAGCCGAGGGGGCGGGGCAGCCAGCCCGACCGGAGCACGCACCAGCCCATCGGCACCAGCCACAGACCGAACTCGGCTTCGCGCAGGAGGTGTTCCGGCCGGACGCGGGCGGGGCGGCCGACGCCGCAGCCGCGGAAGCGGAGATGATGGCGCTGGCCGAACGGCTGCCGCACCTGGCCGCGATGGTGGCCGCCGAGACGCACGACGCGGCCGATCCGACGCTCGGGTGGTGCGACAGCCAGACCGAGTTCGAGTTCACCCTCGACCTGCTCTTCGACGGCCTCGAACGTCACCTGCCGCACCCCTGAACCCCCCGCTGGTTCGTGCGGGGCCCTCGCGGCGAGTGGAACGCCATGGGTGTCAAACGGGACCAGAGACACCCATGGCGTTGCACCCAACGGCTCTGCGGGTGAGCACTAGTTGGGCAGGGCGGCGAGGCCGGCCAGCAGTTCCCACCGCTCGGCCTCGGTGAGCACCGTGTACGCGGGCTCGTCGCGGCGGTCGGTGTCCGCCTCGATCGCCGCGCGCTGCGGCCCGTCCGGCAGCGCGCGGATCTCGTCGGCCGTCAGCCCGGCGGCCCGCCACGCGGCCCGGTGGGCGTCCGCGCGGTGGTGCCGCAGCGAGCCCAGCCGGGTGACCAGCAGCAGCGCCGGGGAGGCGTCCTCCGGCTCGTACGGCGGGGACATCGCCTGGAACGCCGGCCCGCCGGTGGCCTGCGCGTGCGCCAGCACCCGGCCGACGAGGTCGGCGAGCCGGGGCACGATGCCCAGGCCGGGCAGCACCCAGGGCAGCATGGCCCACAGTTCCTCGGCGGCCTCGCCGGTGGCCCGCTGCGCGAACAGCGTCAACTCCCGGCCCAGCTCGGTCAGGTGCCAGGCGCCATCGTCGTCCCGGACGAAGATGCCCTGCTTCAACTCCCGGCTCATGTCACCGTCGGTGTAGACCAGGCCGTCGGCGAGCGCCTCGGCCGGGATCGGGCGGGCCAGCACCCCGGAGAAGAAGCTGTTCTCCGCGCCGAGGTCGCAGCCGCGCTCGGCGTAGAACGCCTCCATCCGGGGCCGGGCCGCCCAGCGGGCGCCCACGTAGACCCGGTCGATCGCCGGTCGGACCAGTCGCGCGTAACTCACCGTCGTCTCCACGCCGCCGGACCTTACCGGCGGCGCGTGTTGAGCGGGGGCCCCTCCTGTACCGCAGGCGTTAACAGGGGGCCCCGCCTTACTCCGGGACGCGGCGGTAGGCGCCGTCGCTGGCGGAGGTGGCCATCGAGGCGTACGCGCGCAGCGCCGCCGACACCGGGCGCTGCCGGTCGACGGGGGTGTAGGGGCGGTCGCGCTTCTCCTCGGCCACCCGGCGCGCCTCCAGCTCGTCGGCTGGGACGTTCAGCTCGATCGACCGGCCCGGGATGTCGATGACGATCTCGTCGCCGTCGCGCACCAGCGCGATCAGCCCGCCGGCGGCGGCCTCCGGTGAGGCGTGCCCGATGGACAGGCCGGAGGTGCCGCCGGAGAACCGGCCGTCGGTGAGCAGCGCGCAGGAGCGGCCCAGGCCGCGGCCCTTGAGGAACGAGGTGGGGTAGAGCATCTCCTGCATGCCGGGGCCGCCCTTCGGGCCCTCGTAGCGGATCACCACCACGTCGCCGGCGACGACCTGTTTGGCGAGGATGGCGGTCACCGCGTCGTCCTGCGACTCGTAGACCTTCGCCGGCCCGCGGAAGGTGAGGCAGTCGTCGGGCACCCCGGCGGTCTTCACCACGCAGCCGTCCGGCGCCAGGTTGCCGTGCAGGATGGCCAGCCCGCCGTCGGCGCTGTAGGCGTGTTCCAGGTCGCGGATGCAACCGCCGGCCGCGTCGGTGTCCAGCGACGACCAGCGGTTGCCGGTGGAGAACGGCTCGGTGGTACGCACGCCGCCCGGCGCGGCGTGGAACAGCTCGACCGCCTCCGGCGTGGCCGCGCCACCCCGGACGTCCCAGTCGGCGAGCCACCGGTCCAGGCTGGGGGAGTGCACCGCGCGCACGTCGCGGTGGAGCAGGCCGGCGCGGTCCAGCTCGCCGAGGATGGCCGGGATGCCGCCGGCCCGGTGCACGTCCTCCATGTGGTAGTTCGGTGAGTTCGGCGCGACCTTGGCCAGGCACGGCACCCGCCGGGAGATGGCGTCGATGTCGGCCACCTCGAAGTCCAGTTCCGCCTCGCGGGCGGCGGCGAGCAGGTGCAGGATCGTGTTCGTCGAGCCGCCCATGGCGACGTCGAGGGCGACCGCGTTCTCGAACGCGGCCCGACCGGCGATCGAGCGGGGCAGCACCGAGGCGTCGTCCTGGTCGTACCAGCGCTTGGCGATCTCCACGGCGGTGCGGCCGGCCTCGACGAAGAGCGACCGGCGGGCGGCGTGGGTGGCCAGCGTCGACCCGTTGCCGGGCAGCGCCAGGCCGATCGCCTCGGTGAGGCAGTTCATCGAGTTGGCGGTGAACATGCCGGAGCAGGAGCCACAGGTCGGGCACGCCGAGCGCTCGATCTCGCCGAGCTGGTCGTCGGTGACCGCCTCGTTCGAGGAGGCGATCATGGCGTCGATCAGATCGATCTTGGAGTGGACGACGCCCTCGATCGCCACCGTCTTGCCGGCCTCCATCGGGCCGCCGGAGACGAAGACGGTCGGGATGTTCAGCCGCAGCGCGGCGAGCAGCATCCCCGGGGTGATCTTGTCGCAGTTGGAGATGCAGACCAGGGCGTCCGCGCAGTGCGCGTTGACCATGTATTCCACCGCGTCGGCGATCAGCTCCCGGCTGGGCAGCGAGTAGAGCATGCCGCCGTGGCCCATGGCGATGCCGTCGTCCACGGCGATCGTGTTGAACTCCCGCCCCACGCCGCCGGCCTCGGCCACCGCGTCGGCGACCAGGCCGCCGAGGTCCTTCAGGTGGACGTGACCGGGTACGAACTGGGTGAAACTGTTCGCGATGGCGACGATCGGCTTGCCGAAGTCGTCGTCGGTCATCCCGGTGGCCCGCCAGAGGGCCCGGGCGCCGGCCATCGTCCGACCATGGGTGGATGTCCTCGACCGCAGCTCAGGCATGCGTACCAGTCTGACACCGCCGGCCCGGCGGATCCCGGCCCTACACCCTGTGTCCCAACAGTTGCACACCCGGTGCCCCACGGAGGGCGCGAATCCGGCAGAGTTGACCCGTGCAGTCGTCCCCGGGGATGGTCACCGTCGCGGCGCTGAGCGGTCTCGCCGCGGCGAGCGCCGCCGTGCTGCTCGCCGGGTCGGCCCGTCGCCGCACGTGCCCCCGGCGGCAGGCCCACGTGCTGCTGGCCGTCGCCGGCGCGGCCGCCCTGCTCAGCCTGCTCCTCGGTCTCGTCGGTCTGCTGGTCGCCGGGGACCACTGGGCCCACCGGCAGGGCCAGCGCACCGGCTGGGCCATGCTCGTCTCCACGTCCGTCACGGTGGCCGGGCTCGGCCTCGGCGCCGCGCTGCTCCGGCTGCCCGGCGCCGCCGCGACCCGGGCCGCGACCGCCCGGCTGCTCCTCGACGGCGTCATCATGGCCACCGCGCTCTGGTTCGTCGGCTGGGTGGCGTTCAGCGAGCCGACCCGCCTGCTCGGCGGGGCCACCCCGGTGGGCTGCCTGCCCATCCTGCTGGCCACCGTCGGCGCGGCGCTCACCGCCGGGCTGACGCTGATCCTGGTGCTGCGGGCCGCCCCGCCGCGCGGCTGGCTGGCCCTGCTGGGCGCCGGGACGATCGCGGTGACCGTCGGCGGGCTGGGGGTGTCGGCCGGGCTCTGTCAGGGCGGCCCCGGGATGCTCGCGATCGGCGCCGTGATGACCGCCTCGGGCCTGCTGGCCGTCGCCGTCGCCGGGCGCCGGGCCGACTCGACGCAGTTCGACGTCGACCTCATCCGCCGCGACGGCGAGTACGCCTTCGTGCCGATGTTCGCCATCGCCGCCTCCGCGATGTACCACCTGACGCAGGGCGGCCGGTTCGACGGGTACGGCATCGTGGCCGGCAGCGTCGAGGGGTTCGCGCTGGTGGCCCGGCAATATCTGGCCCTCAACGACGTCCGGGGCTACGCCGCCCGGCTGGCCGAGCGGGAGGCGCACTTCCGCGAGCTGGCGCACACCGATCCGCTCACCGGTCTGGCCAACCGGCGGGGCCTGCTGCGCGCCCTGCAACGATGCGCCGAGACCGGCGTCCCGTGCGTGCTGCTCGGGCTCGACCTGGACGGCTTCAAGAACGTCAACGACATGCGCGGGCACGACGTCGGCGACGCGGTGCTGGCCGAGGTGGGCCGGCGGCTGCGCGGCAACCTGCGCCCGGGTGATCTCGCCGCCCGGCTGGGCGGCGACGAGTTCGCGGTGCTGATGCACGGGTCGGCCGATCCCGGCCCGGTGGCCGATCGGTTGCTCGGGGTGCTCGGCCGCCCGTACGAGGAGGGGGACGGGCCGGTCTTCCTCTCGGTCAGCATCGGGGTGGCCGGCGGCCACGGTGACCACGACGTCGAGCTGCTGCTGCGCAACGCCGACCTGGCGCTGCGCTACGCCAAGCAGCGGGGCAAGAACCGGATCGAGCGCTACGACGCCACGTACGACCAGTTGCTGAGCCGGCGGACCCGGTTGGAGCACGAGTTGCGCGGCGCGATCGAGCGGGACGAGCTGCGGCTGGTCTTCCAGCCGGTGGCCTCGCTGCCCTCGGTCCGGCCGGTCGGCGCCGAGGCGCTGCTCCGCTGGCACCACCCCGAGCTGGGCAACGTCCGGCCGGACGAGTTCATCCCGCTCGCCGAGGAGTGCGGGATGATCGCCAAGCTCGGCGCGTGGGTGCTGCACCAGGCCTGCTACCAGCTTTCCCGGTGGCTGGCCGACGGGCACGACGTCTGGGTGTCGGTGAACGTGTCGCCGCGCGAGCTGCACGCCCCGGAGTACGTGGTCCAGGTCGCCGACGCGCTGCGCGCGCACCACGTGCCGCCGCAGCGGCTGGTGCTGGAGGTGACCGAGCACGCCGTGGCCACCGACCTGGACGAGCTGATCCGGCGGCTGACCGCGTTGCGGCTGACCGGGGTGCGCATCGCGCTGGACGACTTCGGCGCCGGCTACTCCTCGCTGGGGCAGCTGCGCCGGCTGCCGATCGACATCCTCAAGATCGATCACGGTCTGGTCGCCGAGCACGAGCCGGTGCGCCCGGTCGGCCGGGAGGGCCCGGCGTTCGCGCCGATGGTCGACATCGTCATGCGCCTCGGTCACCAGTTCGGGCTGGAGGTGATCGCCGAGGGCGTCACCAATCCCATGGAGCTGGCCGCCGTGGTGGCCGCCGGTTGCCGCTTCGGCCAGGGCGCGCTCTTCGGCTGGGGGGTGCCGGCCGAGCACCTGGAGGCGATGCTGGAGGCGGCCACCGCGCCGGGCAACCGGCCCGCGCCGCTCCCGCCCGCGCCGCCGCCCCCGCCGGTGCGTACCCCGTCGCCGCTGCTGCCCCGGCTGCGGAACAACCCGCCCGCCCCGCGCCCCCCGATCGACGCGTCGTCGCAGCTCGGACCCGGTGCGGACGGGGTGCCGACGGCCGACACGCCCACGTCCGTGAACCAGAATGTGGGATCAGTTGACTCATCGCGTGAGATGCGTCAGGCTTAGCCACATGTCGTCGAACCGGTCGCTGCGAGTACTTACCTGAGCGCACTCTCCTCCTGAGAGTGCGCTGGCCCCGTGCATCCTGCACGTGGGCTTTTTTGTTGCCGTCGGACCATCGCCGGGGCGCCCGCGTCCCACCCTGACAACCGCGTCACCCACTCACAGCCGAAGGCCTGAACCGCCATGACGAGACCCACGCCCGAGACCCTCGCCCACTCCGCCCGGCGGGCCCGCCCGGGTGCCGGCGCTGCCGGCGACCCCGACCCCGCCGCGGCCCGCGCCGGCGCCGTCCCCGCCACGAGCCGGAGCGTCCCGGCCGGCGCGGACACCACCGCCACGCCCGTACGGCAGTCCGCCACCGCGCAGGTCTCCGGCGCCGCCTCGCTGGTGCGGTCGCTCGAGGCGCTCGGCGTCGACGTGGTCTTCGGCATCCCGGGCGGCGCGATCCTGCCCGCGTACGATCCGCTCTACGACTCCACGGTCCGGCACATCCTGGTCCGCCACGAGCAGGGCGCGGGGCACGCGGCCACCGGCTACGCGCAGGCCACCGGCCGGGTCGGCGTCTGCATCGCCACCTCCGGCCCCGGCGCGACCAACCTGGTCACCCCGATCGCCGACGCCTACATGGACTCGGTGCCGATCGTGGCGATCACCGGCCAGGTGGCCCGGCCGTCGATCGGCACGGACGCCTTCCAGGAGGCCGACATCCAGGGCATCACGTTGCCGATCACCAAGCACAACTTCCTGGTGCAGACCGCCGACGAGATCCCCCGGGTGCTGGCCGAGGCGTTCCACCTGGCCTCGACCGGCCGACCCGGCCCGGTGCTGGTCGACATCCCCAAGGACGTCCTCCAGGCGCCGGCCACCTTCTCCTGGCCGCCCACGTTGGACCTGCCCGGCTACCGGCCCACCCTGCACCCGCACGGCAAGCAGATCCGCGAGGCGGCCCGGCTGATGACCGCGGCCCGAAGGCCGGTGCTCTACGTCGGCGGCGGCGTGCTCAAGGCCGGCGCGACCGAGGGGCTGCGCCGGCTGGCCGAGCAGACCGGGATCCCGGTCGTCACCACGCTGATGGCGCTCGGCGCGTTCCCCGACTCGCACCGCCAGCACCTGGGCATGCCCGGCATGCACGGCACCGTCGCGGCGGTCTACGGCCTCCAGAAGGCCGATCTGATCGTGGCGCTCGGCGCCCGCTTCGACGACCGGGTGACCGGCAAGCTGGACTCGTTCGCACCGGACGCCACCGTGGTGCACGCCGACATCGACCCGGCGGAGATCGGCAAGAACCGGCACGCCGACGTCCCGATCGTGGGCGACGCGCGGCACGTGATCGACGAGCTGATCGCGTCGGTCACCGCCGAGCAGGCCGCCCACCCGGCCACCGACCTGGCCGACTGGTGGACCCAGCTCGACGACCTGCGCGAGCGCTACCCGCTCGGCTACGAGGAGCCGGCCGACGGCACGCTCTCCCCGCATCAGGTGATCAAGCGGCTGGGCGAGATCGCCGGGCCGGACACGATCTACGTGGCCGGCGTCGGCCAGCACCAGATGTGGGCCAGCCAGTTCATCTCGTACGAGAAGCCGAACACCTGGCTCAACTCCGGCGGCCTGGGCACCATGGGCTACGCCGTGCCGGCCGCGATGGGCGCGAAGGTCGGCCGGCCGGACACCACGGTGTGGGCGGTGGACGGTGACGGCTGCTTCCAGATGACCAATCAGGAGCTGGCCACCTGCGCGTTGGAGGGCATCCCGATCAAGGTCGCCGTGATCAACAACGGCAACCTGGGCATGGTCCGGCAGTGGCAGACCCTGTTCTACGGGGAGCGCTACTCCAACACCGAGCTGGGCACGCACAAGCACCGCATCCCCGACTTCGTCAAGCTGGCCGAGGCGCTCGGCTGCATCGGGCTGCGCTGCGAGAACGCCGCGGACGTGGACAAGACCATCGAGGCGGCCATGGCGATCGACGACGCGCCGGTGGTCATCGACTTCGTGGTCGGCAAGGACGCGATGGTCTGGCCGATGGTGGCCGCCGGCACCAGCAACGACGAGATCATGTTCGCGAGGGGCGTCCGCCCCGCGTTCGATGAGGATGACATCTAGTCATGACCGAATGCACCGAGCGCAGCGAGGGCCATGAGGGCATGACGAGGAAGGCACAGCAATGACGCTGCATACGTTGTCCGTGCTTGTCGAGAACAAGCCGGGCGTGCTGGCCCGGGTCTCCGGGCTGTTCTCCCGGCGCGGGTTCAACATCGACAGCCTCGCCGTGGGCGAGACCGAGAACCCCGACGTCTCCCGGATCACCATCGTGGTCAACGCCGAGTCCTCGCCGCTGGAGCAGGTGACCAAGCAGCTCAACAAGCTGGTCAACGTACTCAAGATCGTGGAGCTGGACCCGCAGGTGTCGGTGGCCCGGGAGCTGCTGCTGATCAAGGTCCGCGCGGACCGCAGCGCCCGCGCCCAGGTGCTGGAGACGGTCGCCCTGTTCCGGGCGCGGGTGGTCGACGTCGCGCCGGACACGCTCACCGTCGAGGCCACCGGCACGCCGGACAAGCTCGACGCGCTGCTGCGTGACCTGGAGCCGTTCGGCATCAAGGAGATGGTCCAGTCCGGCACGGTGGCCATCGGGCGTGGCTCCCGGGCCATCACCGCCGGCCCGGCGCTGCGCGCCGCCTGATCCGTACCCACAAGTTTTTCGACGGGCCGACGGGCACCGCCGTACGAAAGGGAAGTCAATGAGCGTTGAGGTTTTCTACGACGACGACGCCGACCTGGGCCTGATCCAGGGCCGCAGGGTCGCCGTGATCGGTTACGGCAGCCAGGGCCACGCGCACGCGCTGTCGTTGCGCGACTCCGGCGTCGACGTGGTGATCGGCCTGCCCGCCGGCTCGAAGAGCCGGCCCAAGGCCGAGGAGCAGGGCCTGCGGGTGCTCACCCCGGCGGAGGCGGCGGCCGAGGCCGACGTGATCATGATCCTGGCGCCGGACACCGCCCAGCGCGCCCTCTACACCGACGCCATCGCGCCGAACCTGGCGCCCGGCAAGGCCATCTTCTTCGGGCACGGTTTCAACATCCGGTACGGCCTGATCACGCCGCCGGCCGAGGTGGACGTGGCGATGGTCGCCCCGAAGGGCCCCGGTCACCTGGTGCGCCGCCAGTACGTCGACGGCAAGGGCGTGCCCTGCCTGGTCGCCGTCGAGCAGGACGCCAGCGGCAACGCGTTCGGCCTGGCGCTGGCGTACGCCAAGGCGATCGGCGGCACCCGGGCCGGCGCGATCCGGACCACGTTCACCGAGGAGACCGAGACCGACCTCTTCGGCGAGCAGGCGGTGCTCTGCGGCGGCGCGGCGGCGCTGGTGCAGACCGGCTTCGAGGTGCTCACCGAGGCCGGCTACGCCCCCGAGGTGGCCTACTTCGAGTGCCTGCACGAGCTGAAGCTCATCGTCGACCTGATGTACGAGGGCGGCATCGCCCGGATGCGCTACAGCATCTCCGACACCGCCGAGTACGGCGACCTGTCCCGTGGCCCCCGCGTCGTCGACGCCCGGGTCAAGGAGGAGATGCGCAAGATCCTCGGTGAGATCCAATCCGGCGAGTTCGCCCGCGAGTGGGTGGCCGAGGACGAGGCCGGGCGGCCCAACTTCGCCAAGTGGCGGGCCGAGGGCGCGGCGCACCCGATCGAGGAGACCGGGCAGAAGCTGCGCGCCATGATGAGCTGGGTCGACCGCCCGATCACCGAGACCGCCTGAGCCGGCACGCCACGCGGCCCGCGACCTGACGCTCTCCCCGGCGTCGGGTGGCGGGCCGCGGTCCGTCACGCCGGTGCGTCGGACCGTCGAACCCGGCAGGGCGTTCACCTTGTGGGACCGGGTGACCAAGACCTCGGCCAGCGTCGGCCCCCACCGGTGCGGGCCGAGCCGGGCCAGCGGCCGCAGCAACGCGATCCGGACCACGAGCGACATCACTGGCTCCCTCCCCCGTGCGGATGCTGGTTCCGTCGTACGAGGGCTTCGCCAGTCGCCGAGCACGTGAACGGCGGATGTCGAGCGTTCGACGGGCTGTGTGAGGGCGCTCACCCGGCGGTCCGGGACCTGGAGGGCGGACCGCCCCCTACCATCCTTGGTGTGGTGCCCCGGCGCACCAGACGGCCGTGGCACGGATCGGCGCAGGGCGCAGCGCGGCGTCCCGACGCCCCAGGCCGAACCGACACCGAGCGTCTACGAGGACCGATGAATCCTGTCGTACTGATCGCCGAAGAACTCGCCCCCGCCGCCATCGAGGTGCTCGCGCACGACTTCGACGTGCGCCACGTGGACGGCACCGACCGCCCGGCCCTGCTCTCCGCCCTCTCCGAGGCCGACGCGGTGATCGTACGCAGCGCCACCCAGATCGACGCCGAGGCGATCGCCGCGGCGCCCCGGCTGAAGGTGGTCGCCCGGGCCGGCGTCGGCCTGGACAACGTCGAGGTTCCCGCCGCCACCGCCCGGGGCGTCATGGTGGTCAACGCGCCCACCTCCAACATCGTCTCCGCCGCCGAGCAGGCCGTCGCGCTGCTGCTCGCGGTGGCTCGGAACACCGCCAGCGCCAGCGCCGCGCTGAAGGCCGGCGAGTGGAAGCGGTCCAGGTACACCGGCGTGGAGCTGCAGGGCAAGACCGTCGGCGTGGTCGGCCTCGGCCGGATCGGAGTGCTGTTCGCCCAGCGCATCGCCGCGTTCGGCACCCGGCTGATCGCGTACGACCCGTACATCCAGCCGGCTCGCGCCGCGCAGCTCGGCGTGCGCCTGGTCGGGCTGGAGGAGCTGCTGCGGGAGAGCGACTTCATCTCGATCCACCTGCCGAAGACGCCGGAGACCGTGGGCCTGATCGGCGAGAAGGAGCTGGCGGTCGTCAAGCCGGGCGTACGGATCGTCAACGCCGCCCGGGGTGGCCTGGTCGACGAGCAGGCCCTCGCCGACGCGATCGCCGAGGGCCGGGTCGCCGGCGCCGGCATCGACGTCTACGCCAAGGAGCCGTGCACCTCGTCGCCGTTGTTCGCGTTCGACAACGTGGTGGCCACGCCGCACCTGGGCGCCTCCACCAACGAGGCGCAGGACAAGGCCGGCCTCGCGGTGGCGAAGAGCGTCAAGCTCGCGCTCCAGGGCGAGTTCGTGCCGGACGCGGTGAACGTGCAGGCCGGCGGCGTGGTCGCCGAGGACGTCCGGCCGCTGCTGCCGCTGGCCGAGAAGCTGGGTCGGGCCTTCACCGCGCTGGCCGGTGGGGTGGCCGCCAGCGTCACCGTCGAGGTGCGCGGCGAGATCGCCACCCACGACGTGTCGGTGCTGAAGCTCGCCGCCACCAAGGGCCTGTTCAGCTCCGTGGTGGAGGAGCAGGTCACCTACGTCAACGCGCCGCACCTGGCCGCCGAGCGGGGCGTCGAGGTCACGCTGGCCACGCCGGCCGAGACCGTCGACCACCCGAACCTGGTGACCGTGCGCGGCGCGCTGCCGGACGGGCGGACCGTCCGGGTCTCCGGCACGGTGTCCCACGCCGGCGCCCGTGACGTGCTCAAGGTGACCGAGGTGGACGGCTTCGACGTGGAGATCGGCGCGGAGGGCATCCTGGTCTTCCTGCGCTACGTCGACCGGCCCGGCGTGGTCGGCACGGTCGGCACGCTGCTCGGCGAGGCCGGCGTCAACATCGCCGCCATGCAGGTGGCCCGGCGGGAGGCCGGCGGCGAGACGCTGATGACGCTCACCGTCGACCAGGCGCTCGGCGCCGACCTGCTCACCTCCGCGGCCGACTCGATCGGCGCGGTCGCGGCCAGCGCGGCCGACCTGCGCGACGAGTAGTCCGAACAGGACGGATCGGGGCCCGGCCGCTGCGGTCGGGCCCTGCGTCGTGTCGGGGTCAGGAGCGGGCGCGGGCCGGTGGCGGGTAGACCGAGCCGTCCTGCGCGTCGAAGAGCATCAGGTCGTGCTCGCCGGCCAGCCGCTCGATGTCCAGCAGAACCTGGTCCGGACAGGCGGGATGCAGGTTCATCTCGACGTGGTCGGCGGCCGCGTGCAGCGGCGCCACCTCCCACGGGGTGCCCGGCCGGGCCGGACGGTCGGGGTAGCTCGCCGTGATCGCCCGGTAGAAGCCGACCACCCGCGGGTCGGGGTGCTGCTCGCCGTGCCACCCCTCGCGGCACTGCCGTACCGCCGCCCGCACCTGCTCCGGTGTCGCCCCGTTCGGCAGGGCCCACACGCTCAGATCGAAACTCACGGCGGACAGCGTGCCATCCCGGGCGGCCCACGTCACTTCTGCCCCACCCCCGGGATTCACCTGCTGATTGTTGACACGGTGGCGATGGGTCCGCTGTGGAGACTCTTGCGTCGAGTTGCGTCGATTCGCTAGCGTACCGGTGCGGTGCACGGCTGAGTCGATTTCCCGGCCCGCCTTCGGGTGGCGTGGTCGGGCGTCCGACCTGTCGGCCCGCACCCCTCGATTGCGCGAGCCACGCGCACTCGTCGCTGACCGGCCCCCACGGTCGTTGCCGAGACCGCGGGGGCCGATCGCGGCCCACGCCCAGGATGCGAGAGCGGGGCGCGGCCGTGTCAGCGGCGGTGGTGCGCGAAGAGCGGGCGATAGTCCGAGCCGTCGCGGAACCAGGCCAGGCCGGCCGGGCCGGCGGCGTACAGCGCGGTGGCGTAGGCGTCGGCGACCGCCAGGTCCGGGCCGACCACGGTGGCGGCCACCAGCCGGTCGGTCGGCTCGCCGGTGTGCGGGTCGACGACGTGCCCGCGCCGACCGGTGACGCCGGACGTGCCCACCGCGCCCGCGGTCATCTCCAGCACCAGTGGGGCCCGGCGCGCCTCGGTCGGGTGGTGCACCGCCACCCGCCACGGGCCGCCGTGCGCGGCGTGCCCGCGTACCGTCAGGTCGGCGCCGCTGAGCACGGCGTAGTCGTGGATGCCGGCGGCGCGCAACCGGGCCGCGGCCCGCTCCACCGCCCAGCCGCCGAGCAGGCCGCCCGGGTCGAAGCCGCCCGGCACCGCCCACGCGTCGAACCACCCGTCGGTCGCCGCCCGCATCGCGGCGCAGCGGTCGACCAGGTCGGCCAGCGGGGGGTACGAATCGGGGCTGATCTCGTCGCGGCGCAGCCGTGACACCAGGCTGTCCGGCTGGTTGGGGCCGTAGGTGAGGTCGACGGCGCGCAGCTCGGCCACGGCGTCCCGGAGCGCCTCGCCGACGCCCCGGTGACCGAACCAGTCGGGCGCGTTGAGCAGCAGCGTGTAGTCCGCGGTGGAGGTGCTCAGGGTGTGCCGGACACTGATCCGGTCGTGGGCGGCGGTCCCGTCCCGTTCCACCCGGTGGCTGCGGGCGCCGAGGCGCAGGTCGGGGCGGGGCTGACGGAACGCGGACTGGTCGACCCAGCGGGTCCGGGGTTGCTCGTCCGCCCAGTGCGTCCGCCGCTGGTCGATCCGCATGACACCCGCCCCCTCGCTGGCCGCCGCCGCCCGAGCGGCGATGCCGGTCCGGGTCCTCGTCGACCCGCTCGTCCTGACCATAGGCAGTGGAGATGACCGCGCCATGAATGCCGGCTGGGAGCCTCCTGTGCATCGCGAATCCCGAATTATGGAAGACTCGTACCGGGGTGCGGGACGGCGACGTACCGTTGCGCAGAACGACGAGGTGAGGAGCGCCAGGTGGCACGCATCGCGGTGGTGGCCGGCGACGGCATCGGTCCCGAGGTGGTCGGGCAGGCCCGCAAGGTCCTCGACGCGGTGCTGCCCGGGATCGAGGCCACCGAGTACGACCTGGGCGCCGCGCGCTGGCACCGCACCGGTGAGGTGCTGCCCGACACCGTCCTGGACGAGCTGGCCGGCCACGACGCCATCCTGCTCGGCGCGGTCGGCGACCCGACCGTGCCGCCGGGCGTGCTGGAGCGGGGCCTGCTGCTGAAGCTCCGGTTCGCCTTCGACCAATACGTCAACCTCCGCCCGTCCCGGCTCTGGTCCGGCGTGACCGGCCCGCTGGCCGCCGTCAAGCCCGGCGAGGTGGACCTCGTGGTGGTCCGGGAGGGCACCGAGGGGCTGTACGCGGGCGCCGGCGGCAGCCTGCACCGGGGCACCCCGGCCGAGGTGGCCACCGAGGAGAGCCTGAACACCCGGCACGGCGTCGAGCGGGTGATCCGCGACGCGTTCGCCCGGGCCGGCCGCCGGGAACGGCGCAAGGTGACGCTGGTGCACAAGACCAATGTGCTCACCCACGCCGGCTCGCTCTGGTCCCGGGCCTTCGCCGAGGTGGCCGCCGAGCACCCCGACGTGACCACGGAGTACCAGCACGTCGACGCCGCGGCGATGTTCCTGGTGACCAATCCGTCCCGGTACGACGTGGTGGTGACCGACAACCTCTTCGGCGACATCCTCACCGACATCGCCGCCGCGGTGACCGGTGGCATCGGCCTGGCCGCCAGCGGTTGCATCAACCCGGAGGGGCGCTACCCGTCGATGTTCGAGCCGGTGCACGGCTCCGCGCCGGACATCGCCGGCAAGGGCGTCGCCGACCCGGTGGCGGCCGTGCTCTCCGCCGCGCTGCTGCTCGACCAGCTCGGCCACGCCGAGGCCGCCGCGCGGGTCTCCGCCGCCGTGGCCGCCGAGCTGGCCGGGCGTACCCCGGGTGCGCCGCTGAGCACGGAGGAGGTCGGCGACCGGCTCGCCGGCCACGCCGTAGCCTGACCGGGCCGACCCTCCTCGGCGGCCCGGAACCGGGCCGCCGGACCCGTCTTCCGGTCCAGCTCCTGCCAATTGGCATCGTCGATGTGCTGGGGCGGAGGTATCCGCTGAACGACCGTTCGGGGTAGGTTTCTGGCACCAGTGACATCGGCGTGCGATCCGTACGCCGTGGGATCCCCAGGAGGTCAGCGCGATGAGCGGTGGTGACAAGCTCGATTTCGAGATCCGTCCGAATCCCGCGCCGGTATCCGCCGCCGACCGGGCCGCCCTGCTGGTGAACCCGGGCTTCGGTCGGGTGTTCACCGACCACATGGTCACCGTCCGCTACGCCGAGGGCAAGGGCTGGTACGACGCCCGGGTCGAGGCGCGCGCGCCGATCCCGATGGACCCGGCCTCGGCGGTGCTGCACTACGCGCAGGAGATCTTCGAGGGTCTGAAGGCCTACCGCACCGGCGACGGGTCGGTCACCATGTTCCGGCCGGAGGCCAACGCGGCCCGGTTCGTCGCGTCCGCCCGGCGGCTGGCCATGCCGGAGCTGCCGCCGGAGACGTTCGTGGAGTCGCTGCGCCGGCTGGTCGAGATCGACCGGGAGTGGATCCCGGAGGACGAGGACGGCAGCCTCTACCTGCGCCCGTTCATGTTCGCCAGCGAGGTCTTCCTCGGGGTGCGCCCGGCCAGCGAATACCTCTACTGCGTCATCGCGTCGCCGGCCGGGGCCTACTTCGCCGGTGGGGTGAAGCCGGTGACGGTCTGGGTCTCCCCGGACTACACCCGGGCCGCGCCCGGCGGCACCGGCGCGGCCAAGTGCGGCGGCAACTACGCCGCCTCGCTGTCGGCCCAGGCCGAGGCGATCGAGGCCGGCTGCGACCAGGTGGTCTTCCTGGACGCGGTCGAGCGGCGGTACGTCGACGAGTTGGGCGGCATGAACGTCTTCTTCGTCTACGACGACGGCACGCTTGTCACGCCGCCGCTGGGTGGCACGATCCTGCCGGGCATCACCCGCGACGCGATCCTGACCCTGGCCGCCGAGGCCGGGCACGGGGTGCAGGAGCGGCCGGTCAGCTTCGCCGACTGGCAGGCGGACGCGGCCAGCGGGCGGCTGCGTGAGGTCTTCGCCTGCGGCACCGCCGCCGTGATCACCCCGATCGGCGGCGTGCGGTTCCCGGACGGTGAGTTCCTCATCGGTGGCGGCGAGCCGGGCCGCACCACCATGGCCCTGCGGCAGAAGCTTGTCGACGTCCAGCGCGGTCGCGCCGAGGACCGCCACGGCTGGGTGACGAACATCCTCTGACGGCTCTACCCGCGGCCGGCTCCGTCCTCGGGCGGGGCCGGCCGCGCCGGTCCCGCCAGCAGGTGCGCGCGGAGCGCTTCGAGCTGGGCCTCGGTGACGCCGGCGTGGGTCAGGTAGCCCTCGACCGAGCCGTGGCCGGCGCGCAGCTCGGCGAGGAACAGCTCCATCGCCTCGGCGGGGGAGGCCAGGAACGGCGGTGGCGGCTCGTCGGCGTCCGGCAGCGTGGCCCGCACCCAGGCGCTGAACCGCCCGGACGCGGCGGTGCTCAACGCGTAGTCGGCGACGATGTCGTCGTCCGGCACCCCGAGCACGGCCAGGGTGAGCGCGCAGACGATGCCGGTGCGGTCCTTGCCGGCGACGCAGTGCACCACCACCGGGGCGTTGGCGCTGTCGGCGATCAGACCGACCGCCTCGGCCAGCCCTGCCGTGCCGGTGCGGGCCAGGTCGGCGTAGCGGTCGGCGAGGTAGCGGGCCAGGCTGACGCCGGACGACGCGTACTGCCGGGTGGCCCAGTCCTCGTGCTCGGGGTGGATGTGCCGGTAGACCAGCCCGTCGTAGGCGGGCACCCGGCCGTCGCGCTCCACCTCGGTGGGGCGGCGCAGGTCGATCACGGTGCGGATGCCGAGCGCGGTGAACGCCGCCCGATCGGTCTCGTCGACCCGGTGCAGCGAGTCGGAGCGGTAGAGCCGGCGGCGGCGGACCGTGCGCCCGTCGCGGGCGCGGTAGCCGCCGACGTCGCGGAAGTTGAACAACGCGGGGAAGGGTGTCTCCGGGGCGTCCACCTCTGACACGGTAACGGCCGGCGGCGGCATCGGTGTGCCCCCGCCGGCCGGTGCCGGGTGTCAGATCCGGGCCGGGCCGTCCGGCGGCAGCGCGGAGTGGTTCTCGCCGTAGTAGCCGCCGAGCTTGTCCCGGTAGGCCGGGTCGGCGTGGTTGGCCTCGTCGTACTCCGGGGCGGCCTTGATCTGGTCCTTGTCCCGGTCGACGAAGACCTTCCGCTCGTCGTGGTCGACGTGGTTCACGGTGCCGGCCGGCAGCATGACCTTCTTGCCGAAGATCCACGGGCCGGTGTCGACGACCAGGTAGCTGTCGTCGACCTCGTGGCTCGCCTTGTCGATCTTGCCGATGCTGCCGTCGGTGGCCTCGACCTTGTAGCCGGTGAGGTCCGCGCTGGCCACGCCGGCCTCGTCGCGGTAACGCCACGGGTCGAACGCGCCGCCGGGCGCGCCGCCGGCGTAGGCGCCCTGGCCGCCGTCGGCGACCGGGTCGGTGGTGCCGTGCGTGGTGTGCGGGTCGAGCCTGTCCATAGGGGTGACTCCTGTCCCGACCTGTCGGTCGTCCTGGGGAGCGATGTGTCGTTGCTGCGGCGTTTCTACCCGTCGGCCGCCTTCTCAATCCTCGCGCCCGCGTCCCGGAATGTGGATTACTCCTCCCACGGACCGGCGGAAGTGGCAGAGTACCGGTCGTGACCAGTTCCGTCCTGATCATTAGCAGCTAGCGCGCCGGCCTTCCCCCTCGCCGAGCGCGCAGACCTCCCGCATCCGCGGGGGGTCTTTTTGTTGCTCTACCCCAGGCACGAGAAGAGGACTCCGATGACCTTCCAGGTGTACGACACGACGCTGCGCGACGGCGCCCAGCGCGAAGGGCTCAGCTACTCGGTGGTCGACAAGCTGGCGGTGGCCCGCCTGCTCGACGACCTCGGGGTCGGCTTCATCGAGGGTGGCTGGCCGGGCGCGGTACCCAAGGACACCGAGTTCTTCCGCCGTGCCCGCGGCGAGCTGGAGCTGCGGCACGCGGTCCTGGTCGCGTTCGGCGCCACCCGCAAGGCCGGCCGGGCGGTCGAGGACGACCCCCAGGTGCGCGCGCTGCTCGACGCGGGGACCCCGGCCGTGGCGCTGGTCGCCAAGGCGGACCTGCGGCACGTCGAGCGGGCGCTGCGCACCACCGCCGAGGAGAACCTGGCGATGGTCACCGATACCGTGTCGTACCTGGTGGCGCAGGGGCGGCGCGTCTTCGTCGACGGGGAGCACACCTTCGACGGCTTCCGCCACGACCCCGGCTACACGGCCGCCGTGGCGCAGGCCGCGCTGGCCGCCGGCGCCGAGCGGTTCGTGCTCTGCGACACCAACGGCGGCATGCTGCCCTCCCAGGTCACCGCCGCGATCGAGGACCTGGTCGCGCGCACCGGGGTCGCGCCGGAGCGGCTCGGCATGCACGCCCAGAACGACACCGCCTGCGCGGTGGCCAACACCATCGCCGCGGTCGAGGCCGGCGTCCGGCACGTGCAGGGCACCGCGAACGGGTACGGCGAACGCCCCGGCAACGCGGACCTGTTCGCGGTCGTCGCCAACCTCCAGCTCAAGCTCGGCATGCCCGTCCTACCGGAGGGCTGCCTGGAACAGATGGTGCGGGTCTCGCACGCCATCGCCGAGATCGCCAACATCGCCCCCGACACCCACCAGGCCTACGTCGGGGCCGCCTCCTTCGCCCACAAGGCGGGGCTGCACGCGAGCGCGATCAAGGTCGACCCGTTGCTCTACAACCACGTGGACCCCGCCGTGGTGGGCAACGACATGCGGATCCTGGTGACCGAGATGGCCGGCCGGGCCAGCATCGAGCTCAAGAGCCGTGAGCTCGGTCTGGACCTGGCCGGCCATCCGGACGCGCTGTCCCGGGTCACCGGCCGGGTCAAGGAGTTGGAGGCCGGCGGCTGGTCGTTCGAGGCCGCCGACGCGTCGTTCGAGCTGCTGGTCCGCTCGGAGCTGCCGGACGCGGCGCCGGCCCGGCCGTTCGCGCTGGAGTCGTATCGGGTGCTCGTGGAGCACCGCGAGGACGGCGCGGTGGTCTCCGAGGCGACCGTCAAGATCCGGGTACGGGGCGAGCGGGTGATCGCCACCGCCGAGGGCAACGGCCCGGTCAACGCGCTCGACGAGGCGCTACGGGTGGGGCTGGCCCGGCACTACCCGGAGCTGCGCGAGTTCGAGCTCGCCGACTACAAGGTCCGGATCCTGGAGGGCAGCCACGGCACCGGCGCGGTGACCCGGGTGCTGGTGGAGACCGCCGGCGCCGGCCGGGACTGGACCACGGTCGGCGTGCACCCCAACGTGGTGGAGGCGAGCTGGCACGCGCTTGTCGACGCGCTCACCTACGGCCTCGACCGGGCCCGCGTGCCGGGCGGCGCCCCGACGCCCTGACGCGGTTCACGCCGCCGGCAGGCGCAGCTCGGCCAGCAGGGCCCGGTGGTCGCTGCCGGGCACCGGCCACGTGCCGGCGGCCCGGACCGCGATGCGCCGGTCCACCAGCACATGGTCGATGGTGACCGGTGGGATCGGGTCGCCGTCGTACGGGCCCCACGTGCCGGCGAGCCCGGCCCCGGCCGCGTCCGCGGCGTCGGTGTAGCCGGTCGCGATCAGCTCACGCAGCGCGGCGTGGTCCAGGGTGGCGTTGAAGTCGCCGGCCAGCACGCTGATCCCGGCGCCCGGGGTGGCCGGCGGCTGGGCGCGCTGGTCGGTCCACCAGTCCGGCACCACGTCGAGGTCGTACGGCGCGGCCGGGTGCGCCGACTCCACCCGCAGCGGCGGCGCTCCCGGCACGGCCACGGTCCCATACGCCTGGGTGAAGAAGAAGCCCCGGTTGCGGCGGTGGCCGGTGTCGCGCAGCGGTTGGCGGGCGTAGAGGCCGGAGCCGGTGGCGCCCACCTCAGGGCTCAGCGACCGGTGCGGCAGCAGCGTGGCCAGGCCGAGCCGGTCCAGGTCGGCGGCGAGCTGCGGGGTGAGTTCCTGCACGGTGAGCACGTCCACCCGGTGCGCCCGGACCAGGGCCACCAGCGCCGCCGCGTCGGCCGAGCCCAGGCGCAGGTTGGCGGTGAGCAGCCGCAGCACCGGGCCGCCGGCCGAGGGCGGGTCATCGGCGACCGCTCGTGGGGCCACCGCGCCGACCAGCGCCAGCGCGGCCAGCGCCGCGACCACCGCGGGCGCGCGGCGCCGCAGCGCGAGCGCCAGCACCGCGACGGCCGGCGCCACCGCGGCGACGTACGGCGTGAAGGCCGTCGTCAGCACCAGCGGGCCCCGTTCCAGCCCGGCCAGGCGCAGCAGCGCCCAGGCGGCCACCGGCGCGACCGTCAGCCAGCACGCCGCCGTCGCCCACCGGCCGCCCCGGATGCCGCCGCTCGGGGGAGTGTCCACCGTGATCACGTCGGTCACCCTACCGGGGTCCTACGAAGCGATTTCGTGAATGGTCGAGCGCTTCCTTCTCACAATTTCCGGCTCGTTCTTAAACGGTCGTGGACACGCGATAGGCACTATTGACCGCCCCATTTCGCGGTGTTAGGTTCCACCTGTTGAGGCGCTCAACTCTCCGTAGTAAGACCAGCTCAGCAGCGGTGTGCTCCGACGCGGATCCCCGATGATCCGCAATTGTTCGCGCCCGCCGTATCACCATGGTCAAAAGAGGGAGATCTGTCATGGCTACATTCTTCAAGCGAAAGGCGACGGTGGTGGCGATCGCCGCGCTGTCCCTCACCGTGGCCGGTGGCGGGATCGCGGTCGCCGCCCAGCCCGAGTCGAAGGGCGGGCAGCCCGCCGTACGACAGGCCGGTCAGCAGCCGCCGGTGACCGCCGCCGAGCAGCGGGTCGCCAAGGCCGCCATGCGGGCCACCCTGGCGCCGCCCGCGCCGGGCCAGACCGCCTGGGCGGTCGTCGCCCAGAACGGGACGCTGCTCCAGCACTCCGGCAACGTCGTGTCCGCGTCCAAGTTCTCCGGACCGGGCTCGTTCGCCGGGCAGTACCAGGTGCTGCTGGACTACGACATCCACCGGAAGGCGTTCCTGGCCGGTATCGGCACCGTCGACCCGGCGAACGTCCCACCCCCGGGTGAGATCTCCGTCGCGCCGAGGTTGCTGACGCCGAACGGCGTCTTCGTGCAGACCCGCAACTCCACCGGTGGCTACGCGGACCGTCCCTTCCACGTGGTGGTCACCAACTGACCCGCCCCGCCGCGCACCGGCCCCCGCCACGGCGGGGGCCGGTGTCGTCTTCCGTCCCGATCCGGTGCTCCGCGCACCGCTTCGCGCGGTTGCCGCCCGATCGGGGAGGTCCTCCCGGTCCGGCCCGTCCCGGGTCGTGCTGGGGCCGATAATCCGACGTTTGTCGCGGCTCCGGCACGGGAAGCAAGCACCGTGACGGACATCTCGGACACCCTGGCCAGCGTGCCCACCCCGGTCGATGCGGACGCGAGCGGCGTCGAGCTGGACCAGACCCTCTTCGAGGTCAAACGCGTGATCGTCGGGCAGGACCGGCTCGTCGACCGCCTGCTCACCGCGCTGATCGCGGACGGTCACTGCCTGCTGGAGGGCGTGCCGGGGGTGGCCAAGACGCTTGCCGCGCAGACGCTCGCCACCGTGGTCGGCGGGACGTTCTCCCGGATCCAGTTCACGCCCGACCTCGTCCCGTCGGACATCGTCGGCACCCGGATCTACCGGGCGTCCACCGAAGCGTTCGACGTGGAGCTGGGACCGATCATGGCGAACCTGGTGCTCGCCGACGAGATCAACCGGGCCCCGGCCAAGGTGCAGTCGGCGCTGCTCGAGGCGATGGCCGAGCGGCAGGTCTCCATCGCCGGGCGGAGCTGGCCCGTGCCCGATCCGTTCCTGGTGCTGGCGACCCAGAACCCGATCGAGTCGGAGGGGGTCTACCAGCTGCCCGAGGCGCAGCGGGACCGGTTCCTCATGAAGGTGGTGGTGGACTACCCGAGCGACGCCGACGAGCTGGCCATCCTCTACCGGATGAGCGCCGACCGGCCGACCGCCCGCCCGGTCCTCGACCCGGTCCGGCTGCGGGAGCTGCAACGCCGCGCGGCCGACGTCTTCGTCCACCACGCGCTGGCCGAGTACGTGGTCCGGCTCATCCTCGCCACCCGCGACCCGGGCCGCTTCGGCCTGCCCGAGGTCGCGCCGCTGCTGGCGTACGGGGCGAGCCCACGCGCCACGCTCGGCCTGGTGGCGGCCGCCCGCGCCCAGGCGCTGGTCCACGGCCGGGACTACGTGCTCCCCGAGGACGTGCGCGAGCTGGCGGTGGACGTGCTGGCGCACCGGCTGGTGCTCTCCTTCGACGCGGTGGCCGACGGGGTCTCCGGCGAGGACGTGGTGCGTCGCCTGGTCGAGGCGGTGCCACCGCCCCGTCTGGTGACCGGACCCGCGCCGGCGGCGCCGGACCTGGCGGCGGCGTGACCCGCCGGGCCGCCCCCGCGCCCGCCCGCCGGGACGACCTCGGCGCCACCGAACCGCGGCTCGCCGACCTCGCCCCCGACCAACGGTTGCGGCGGTTGGAGCTGACCGTGACCCGACGGCTCGACGGACTGCTGCACGGCCGATACCGGGGCCTGCTGCCCGGGCCCGGCAGCGAGGCGGCCGGCAGCCGGGAGTACCGACCCGGCGAGGACGAGGTACGCCGGATGGACTGGGCGGTGACCGCGCGGACGACCGTGCCGCACGTGCGGGAGGTCGACGCCGACCGCGAGCTGACCACCTGGATGCTTGTCGACGCCAGCGCCAGCATGGAGTACGGAACGTCCACGCTGGACAAACGGGAACTGGCGGTGGCGGCGGTGGCCTGCGTGGGCTTCCTCACCGCCGGGGTGGGCAACCGGCTCGGCGCCCAGGTGCTCGCTCCGGAGGGGCTGCGGCGCTTCCCGGCCCGCAGCGGGCGCATCCATCTGCTCGGACTGCTCCGCGCGTTGCTCGGCGCCCCGCGTACCGGCGACGCGCCCGGGCCCGGCGTGGCGGGCCGGGCCGACGGGCGCCGCGCCACCCCGGTGCCCGGCCTGGCCGACGGCCTGGCCGGCCTCCAGCGGGTGGCCACCCGGCGCGGCCTGGTGGTGGTGGTCTCCGACTTCCTCGACGACCTGCCCGACGACCCGGACGCACCGCCGCCCTGGGCGACCGCGCTGCGCCGCCTGGCGGTACGGCACCAGGTGCTCGCCGTGGAGGTGACCGACCCGCGCGAGCTGGAGCTGCCCGACGTCGGGCTGATCACCCTGGTCGACCCGGAGAGCGGACGGCACCGCGAGGTGTGGACCGGCGACCCGGCGCTGCGCGAGCGGTACGCGCGGGCCGCCGCCGCCCAGCGCGACCAGGTGCGCCGCGCCCTGCACCGGGCCGGCGCGACCCACCTGGCGCTGCGCACCGACCGGGACTGGTGCGTGGACGTCGTCCGGCACGTGCACGAGCAGCGCCGGCTGGCCACCGCGCCGGCCGCGGCCCGGGGAGGCGCCGTATGAGCTGGCAGTCGCCCGCCCGCCTCTGGCTGCTGCTCGCGGTCGCCGCGCTGGTCGCCGGCTACCTGGTGCTCCAGCGCCGGCAGAGCCGGTACGCGGTCCGCTTCACCAACCTGCGCCTGCTGGACCGGGTCGCCCCGCGCCGGCCGGCCTGGCGGCGGCACGTCCCGGCGGGGCTCTTCCTCGGCATGCTGGCGCTGCTGGTGGTCGGGTTCGCCCGACCCGAGACCGAGGTCCGGGTGCCCCGGGAGCGGGCCACCGTGATGGTCGCGGTGGACGTCTCCACCTCGATGCTCGCCGGTGACGTGGACCCGGATCGGCTGACCGCGGCGAAGGAGGCCGGCCGGAAGTTCGTCGACGGGCTGCCGGACGAGTTCAACGTGGGCCTGGTCGCGTTCGCCGGCAGCGCGGCGGTGCTGGTGCCGCCGAGCACCGACCGCGAGGCGCTGCACGAGGGGATCGAACGGCTCGCCGAGGGGATCACCGGAGTGCAGGGCACCGCGATCGGCGAGGCGATCAGCACCTCGCTGGGCGCGGTGAAGAGCCTCGACGCCACCGCCGCGAAGGATCCGCCGCCGGCCCGGATCATCATCCTCTCCGACGGCGCGAACACCTCCGGGATGGACCCGATGGAGGCGGCCGACCAGGCGGTGGCGGCCAAGGTCCCGGTGCACACCATCTCCTTCGGCACGCCCGGCGGTTCGGTCGACCGGGGTGGCCGGGCGATCCAGGTGCCGGTGGACGGGCAGACGCTCAAGGCGGTCGCCGAGGAGACCGGCGGCGGCTTCCACGAGGCGTCCACGAGCCGCGAGCTGAAGGACGTCTACGAGGACATCGGCACCTCGGTCGGTTACCGCACCCAACGGCAGGACATCTCGGCCCGCTTCATCGGGTTCGGGCTGGTGCTGGCGATGGGCGCCGCCGCCGGATCGCTGCGGTGGTTCTCCCGACTGCCCTGACCGCACTTCCGAGGCGACGACGCACGACACGTGAGGAGCCAGGCATGGCAGTGCAGACCGGACTCGGTGAACCCCGCGGCCCGTGGTTCGTCTCGCCGGAGCTGGACCCGGACGGGCGCGGCTGGTCCGACGTACCCGGATCCGGCGGGCCGGCGGGGCGGCGGAGCTGGCGGGGCCGGTTGCTGAGCGCGGCGGCGGTGGTGGCGCTCTCCACCGTCTCCGGCGCGGCGGCCGGCACCTGGGCGGCCGAGCGGGACGCGCCGGGCCCGTCGGCGGCCTCCGCCGCACCGGTGCCGGCCGAACTGGTGACCGCCGCCGGCAAGACGGTGCCCGGGGTGGTCTCGGTGATGGTCGGGGGCAGGTCCGGCGCGGGGGCGTCCGGCTCCGGCTTCGCCATCGACAACGAGCAGCACATCGTCACCAACGACCACATCCTGGCCCGCGGCGGCTCCGGCCCGGTGACGGTGGAGACCTCGGACGGGCGTCGCCTCGCCGCCGAGGTGGTGGGGCGGGCGCCGGACAGCGACCTGGCCGTGCTCAAGGTGCCCGCGTCGGCCGGGTTGCCGCCGCTGCCGCTGGCCAAGGCGAACTCGACCCGGGTGGGCGAGCCGGTGCTCGCGGTCGGCTCCCCGCTCGGGCTCGCCGGTACGGTCACCGCCGGCATCGTCAGCGCGCTCAACCGGCAGGTGCGGATCGGCAACGGCCGGCACACCGCGGTGCAGACCGACGCCTCCATCAACCCGGGCAACTCCGGGGGGCCGCTGGTGAACGCGCGCGGTGAGGTGGTCGGGGTGAACACCGCCATCGCCACCATCGACGGGAACGGCTCGATCGGCATCGGCTTCGCCATCCCGATCGACCAGGTGCAGCAGACCGCCGACACGATCATCGGGCGAGGTGGCTGACCTGCGCGGACGGCCCGGAACTGTCGGATATCCGGCGTGGGAGCATCGGACCATGGAAATATTACGCTGAGTATGGATACTGGCGGAGGTGGAGCAAGCTGTCATCGCGGCCCTCCTCCTGGTGGGCCTGGTCATCGGCGCCGGAGTCGGCGCGTCGTACGCCCGTGCCAAGCGCGGCTGGAAGGACTATCAGACGGTCCGGACCAGCGTGCCGGGCGCGCGGCGCACCGCCTGGGCGGCGATCCGGGGCGTGGCGATCAAGGCTGCCGTGATCGCCCTGCTGCTGGTCGGCGCCGCCGCGTACGCGGCGTCCGGCTCGGACGAGGAGCGGGCCGGTCCCGCCCCGACCGCCACCCCGAGCCCGAGTCACCGCCCGGGGCGTTAGCCTCGGGGCGTGGACGACGGACTGCGGGTGACCGACCGGCTCGTGGTGCCGGCCGCCGAGCTGCGGGAGCGGTTCTCCCGGTCGTCCGGGCCGGGCGGTCAGGGCGTCAACACCACCGACTCCCGGGTGGAGCTGAGCTTCGACCTGGCCGGCTCGCCGAGCGTGCCGGAGGCGCTGCGGGAGCGGGCCCTGGGCCGGCTCGCCGGCCGGCTGGTCGACGGCGTGCTCACGGTGGCGGCCAGCGAGCACCGCGCGCAACTGGCCAACCGGGAGGCGGCCCGGGAGCGGATGGCGGCGCTGCTGCGCGAGGCGGTCGCCCCGCCACCGAAGGCGCGCCGGCCGACCCGCCCGTCGCGGGGCGCGAAGGAGCGCCGGCTGGCCGACAAGAAGCGGCAGTCCCAGCGCAAACGCGACCGCCGGGCGGACGACGACTGACCGGAAATCCGGTTGAGCCGGCGGCCTCGCGGCCCGGAGAATCGCTCCGTGTTGATCGACTTCTCCGTCAAACCCACGCTCACCGGCGAGCGGGTGGTGCTGCGCCCGTTCTCCGACGACGACCTGCCGGCGCTCGCGGAGATCCTGGCCGACCCGGAGGTCGCCCGGCTCACCGGCAGCCCGCCCGGCGAGGGATTCGAGCCGGCCCGGTTGCGTGCCTGGTACGGCACCCGCAACAGCCAGGCCGACCGGCTCGACCTGGCCGTGGTGGACCGGGCCACCGGGGCCTGCGTCGGCGAGGTGGTCCTCAACGAGTGGGACCGGACCAACGCGAGCTGCAACTTCCGCACCCTGATCGGCCCGGGCGGGCGCGACCGCGGCCTCGGCACCGAGGCGGTCCGGCTGATCGTCGGGTACGGCTTCGAGCGGCTCGGCCTGCACCGTGTCGGGTTGGAGGTGTTCGCGTTCAACCCGCGCGCCCGCCGGGCCTACGAGAAGGTCGGCTTCGTGGCCGAGGGCACGCTGCGGCAGGTGCTGCGCGACGGCGACGACTGGGTGGACGCCACCGTCATGTCGATCCTCGCGCCGGAGTGGGCCCGGCACCGGGGCCGTCCGGAGGATTGAGTCGAGGGCTTCGAAGCGCTTCAATGCGTACGGGAGCATCAGGGCCGTCACCGACCGACCGTCACGTGACAGGAGTCCCTACCGCATGTCCCGAAACCGCCTGCGCGCCGCACTGACCGCGGTCGCCGCGCTGCTGCCCGCCCTCGCCATCGGCCTCGCGCTCGTCTCCACCCCGCCGGCGGCCGCGGCCGCCGCCCCGGTCCGCGTCATGCCGCTCGGCGACTCCATCACCGGGTCGCCCGGCTGCTGGCGTGCCGTGCTCTGGAACCGCCTCCAGTCCACCGGCCACACCGACGTCGACTTCGTCGGCACGCTCGGCCCGCAGGGCTGCGGCGTGACCTACGACGGCGACAACGAGGGCCACGGCGGCTACCTGGCGACCAACATCGCCAACCAGAACCTGCTCCCCGGCTGGCTCGCCGCCACCCACCCCGACGTGGTGCTGATGCACCTCGGCACCAACGACGTGTGGAGCAACATCGCGCCGGCCACGATCCTGGCCGCGTACTCGAAGCTGGTGGACCAGATGCGGGCCGCCAACCCGGCCACCACCGTGCTGGTCGCGAAGATCATCCCGATGAACCCGGCGAGCTGCCCGGAGTGCGGGCAGCGGACCGTCGCGCTCAACGCCGCCATCGACGGCTGGGCGGCGGGGAGGACCACCACCGCCTCGCCGATCGTGGTGGTCGACCAGTGGACCGGTTTCAGCACCGCCACCGACACGTACGACGGGGTGCACCCGAACGCCGCCGGTGACCAGAAGATGTCCGACCGCTGGTATCCGGCGCTGACCGCCGTGCTGCGCCGGACCACCCCGACGCCCACGTCGACGCCGACCGGTCTTCCGTACCCGACCGACAGCCCGTCGCCGACGCCCACCGGGTCGCCGACCCCGACGCCCACCTGGACGCCGACCGGACCCCCGCACCCGACCGACAGCCCGTCGCCGACGCCGACGGTCGGTGGCTGCACGGCCACCTGGCGCACCGCCGGGCAGTGGCCGGGCGGCTTCCAGGCCGAGGTGACGGTCCGCAACAACGGCACCGTGTCGATCCCCTTCTGGGTGGTCCGGTTCGCGCTCACCGGCGGGCAGCGGATCACCCAGGCGTGGAGTGCCCAGGTGGCGCAGGGCGGAACCGCGGTGACCGCCCGGAGCGCGGCCTGGAACGGCGCGCTGGCCCCGGGCGCGCAGGCCACGTTCGGCTTCCTGGCCGACGGCGCGGTCCCGGACCCGGTGCCGCTGCCGGCCTGCACCCTCGGCTGACCGGGCGTGGCGCAGCCGTGGGACGAGCGCTTCTCAGGCCGGCGCGGCCCGGTCCAGCGCGGCCAGCAGCCGGGCCCGCAGGCCGGCGGCCCGCTCGGCGAAACCGCGCTGGGCGGTGGCGTACTCCGCCCGGCCCTCCGGGGTTTCCACCCGCACCGGCGGATGGCCCAGGTCGGCCAGGTCGTACGGGCTGGCCCGCATGTCCAGCGCGCGGATCTCCCGGGCCAGCGCGAACGCGTCCGCCACCAGCTCCGACGGCACCAGCGGGGAGAGCTTGTAGGACCACTTGTAGAGATCCATGCGTATCCTCATCCCAGGCAAGTCTGAGGGAGGGAACGCAGGGATGGACGTCGTCATCTACGCACGGCTCAGCCTGGACAAGCTGGGTAACGAGCTGGGCGTTGATCGGCAGCTCGAAGCTTGCCGGGAGTTGGCAGCTCGTCAGGGTTGGACGGTGACACGGGAGCTGATCGACAACAGCATCAGCGCCACGACCGGCCGGGTCCGGCCGGCGTTCGAGAAGCTGCTCACCCTGAGCCCGAAGCCGGACGCCATCATCGTGTGGCATCTCGACCGGCTCGTCCGCCTCACCCGTGAGCTGGACCGGGTGATCAGCTACGGCGTACCCGTCCACGCCGTGACCGCTGGGATGCTGGACCTGAGCAACCCGACAGGCGTCCTGATGGCGAACGTGGTCACGGCGTTCTCCCAGTTCGAGGGTCAGCAGAAGGCTGCTCGTCAGCGTCTGGCAGCCACTCAGCGCGCTTCCCAGGGTCGGCCCTGGTGGTCTGCTCGACCCTTCGGATACGAGCGTGACGGAACACCTCGTGGTGGTGAAGCCGAGGCCGTCCAGCGTGCGTACCAGGATCTGTTGGCGGGGCGCTCCCTGTTGTCCATCGCCGAGGAGTGGAACCGTCAGGGCATGGTTACCACCAGGGGGAGGAACTGGACGGGAGCAACTGTTCGGCAGCTCCTCATGTCCGCCAGGAACTGCGCTATCCGGACGTACGCAGGGGATGAGGTCGGCCCTGGCAACTGGGATGCCCTGGTACCCGAGGAGATCTACCGTTCCGCTGTCCGTGTGCTCAACTCTCCTACCCGTAAGGCTGGTGGTGGCGGTCCCCGTCGCAGCCTGCTGACCGGCGTCGCTACCTGCGCCAAGTGCGGTGGCCCCATCCGCACGGCATGGCGTGGGCGCAAGGGCGAGCAGGGCAGCTACGCCGTCTATGAGTGCAAGTTCAAGCACTGCGTATCCCACCGTCAGGACGAGGCTGACACCATGGTCGGTGAGCGGGTGATCCGGTTCCTGACCGCGCCGCAGTTCGCGGAAGCGTTCGAGCAGAGCGAGGACGATCTGCCTGTTCAGCAGATGAGGGACGAGCTGGGGAGCCTGCGGTCACGGCTCGACGATCTGGCCACCGACTACGCTGCCGGACTCGTTACGCGATCGCAGTTCCTGACTGCATCCCAGACCATGCGCAGTCGGGTGGATGAGTTGGAGGATCAGCTATCCCAGTCGGGGAGTGACAGCGCCGTCAAGGGGGTCACCGGGATGACGGACGAGCAGGTACGCCGTCACTGGGACGGGTTGGATGTAGACCGCAGGCGATCCCTGATCCTCGCGGTTGTCGTGAGCTGCCGTCTCCGCCAGAAGGGGCGTGGCGTCCGCCGCACCGATGAGCGGCATGTCGATGTGTTGTTCAGGGCGGGAGACCCCGCGAAGGTCGCGAGCATCTGAGCCAGGGGAGGAACCGAACCGGGAAGAGGGCCCCGAAGGGGCCCATCTTCGGGTTCCTGATCTTCGGGTTCTCCGCCGACGCATGAACACCAGGGAGCGCAGTGATCCTGTGGCGCGGACGCTTCGCGTCAGTGCCCCTGCATCCCAGTATCCAGCTATACAGATAGAGACCCCTTCGGGGTCTATCTAAGATCTACTGCTTACAGGTTGTAGATCTACAGCAGAACAGCACTACTCCTACGGAGTAGTTCCTTGGTACGCGCACGCGGGGACGCGCGCCTACGCGCGTAGGAGGACATCTCCCCGGCTTCCTGCCGCCGCATCACCCTGCCGACGCTGGCGCTCCTGACAGCTCAGCCAGCAGTTCCTGCGAGAGCCGCAACGGTGCGAGGAGGTCTCGCACGTATGCCGCACGTTGTTCGTCGCTGGCGTCCTGCCACCACTCGCCTGCCTGAGCCAGGTGAGCGCGGACGGCCTCTACGCGGTGGGGGTGCGCATCGGCGTTCCGCCAGGTGCGCCACCCTTGGCCTGGGTCGGCGGCCTCAAGGGCGTCAACCAGGCGATGCTGGATGGCGGCTATGAACGGGCTGCCTGCGTAGACGCTTCCAAGATCCTCGGACTTGCACTCCATGAGCATGCGATGAAGCGCCAGGACCTCGTAATAGCCCTCGACTCGTACCGCCTCGACATCCACCGCTCAAGCTTGCCCGATGCCGTCGGCCTGGCTCTTGGCCGGCTCCATCACTCCCTGCGGATCTTCAACCCTCCCAGGGCGCCACTGAGCCATCGAGTTGACTTTGGGTATACCCGCATGCCCCGCGGCCTTGTTCGGCCGTGAGCGTGGCTCTAAGGTCGGCCTACGGGCTTGTCTGGGTGATGATCCAACCCCTCATCATGCTCCTGCCGCCTCTCCGGGGCAAGGAACTGGCCGTTCGAACCCCTGTTATGGGTGGCGGGCCGTCGCTGTCTTCGCAGGTAAAGAGCCAGATCCCCGCTTCTGGGCAACCTTGGAACCGGGGCAAGATGGCGGATGCTATGACGTAGCGGTGCGGAGAGGGTGCCTCAGGGGGTCATGCCCCCATCCTTGCCGGTGGCTCCGCTCCCTCAAGCAGCGCCGCACACACATCGATCAACCGGGCGCGTAGTCGGCCCGCGCGCTGCGAGAACTCGCGTTGACGAGCGACGTACTCGGCCTTGCCCTCGGGTGTCTCGATGGCTACCGCCGGTTCCCCGTAGGAGGAGAAGTCGTACGGGGATGCCTGCATGTCGAGCAGCCGGATGTCCCTCGCCAACTCGAAGCAGTCAAGCGCCAGATCCCCCGGAACCGCAGGGCCCAGCTTGGTCGCCCACTTGTGGCAGTCCATCGAGGCATGCAAGCAGCCCGGCTGGTCAAGCTCTACCTGGCTCTCCCTCGCTGGCTGGAGCCGGTTGAGTCTGACTGCGTCAGGGGTGAAGAACCGGAACGCATCGAAGTGAGTGCAGCGGATCTGGTGAGACTCGACTACCGCGTCAGTCCCCTCTTGCCCAAGTCTCAGGGGGAGTGGATGCCGATGCTCACGTTGGCGGTACACCATCGCCCACTCGTGCAGTCCGAAGCAGCCAGTGAAGGCTGGTCGCGACGCGATCGCGGACAACAGTCGATGGATGAAGCGCACCGACTCAGCCCGGTCGGCGAGGAACGTTGCGACGTCGAAGCTCACTACTCCGTCCGTGCCCGTGGCGTACCAACGCCACTGCCGGTGTGGGGCAGAGCCGTTCGGTCCCGGTTCCAAGGAGATGCCCACGCCGGGGTGCCACCGTCGAAGCACGGAGGGCCTGGTGCCGTAGTAGTCGTACAAGAAGTCATCGATCGCGTGGCGTTCCCTCGTGGCCTTGCGGGCGCGGTGGCCTGCGGTAAGGGAGTCGGCGCGCTTCTCGTGAGCTTCCAAGAGGGGAAGCCAGCTTGCGGCGGGGATGCTGGTCAACGGTTCGGACCCCTGTTGTCCGCTTCGTGCCGCTTGCATACCCCCCACCTCTGATAGGTGCCTGAATTGCGCTTACGCAGATCCATGTTGGCGTGCAGGCAGCCCGGCTGCTCCAGCGCGTGCTGGCTCTCCCGGGCCGGCTGGAGCACGTTGAGCGGCCGGGCCGGCGCGGTGAAGAACCGGAACGCGTCGAAGTGGCTGCACCGGACGCCGCGCTCCTCGACCACCGCCGCGGTCGCCGCCGGGCTGAGCCGCAGCGGCCAGGCGTTGTGCCGCACCTGCTCCTGGGTCTGCCGGTAGACCATCGCCCACTCGTGCATGCCGAAGCAGCCGAACTGCGCCGGCCGGCCGGCGGTCGCCGCCAGCAGCGTACGGATCCAGGCGATGGACTCGGCGCGGCGCGCGCGTACCCGCTCGGTGTCGAGGGTGAGCCCGGCGGCGACCGCGGCGTAGTCCGGGCCGAACCCGGCCGGGTCGGCGTCGCGCAGCACCACGCCCGCGCCCGGGTGCCAGCGGCGCAGCTGGGCGGGACGGTGCGAGTAGTAGGTGAAGAGAAAATCCTCCACCGGGTGCTTCACCCCGGTGCGGCGCCGGGCCAGGTGCGGCGCCAGCCAGGCGTCGACCCGCTCCTCGTGGTCACGCCGGCGGGCCTGCCAGTCGGCCGCGTCGAGCACGGCGGCGGGGGCGAGGGCGGCGGTCACGAACCCCAGGGTACGGCCGCCGCCCGACCCGCAGTCAGTCCACGTCCACCCGCACGCCGGCGGAGAACACGCCGCTGCGCAGCTCCAACCGCTTCGGCGGCTGCGCCCCGTGCACGGTGAACACCAGCGGCAGCAGGACCCGCCGCCCGGCGGCCACCGGTTGGGCGAACACGTCCCGGCCGAGGTTCGCCACCCGGGTGGCGTCCTCGTCGGCGGCCACCCAGTTGCCGCTGGGCAGGTACGCGCGCTGCAACTGCCCGTGCCAGGTCTGCTGCTCGGAGGTGACGTTGCGCACGCCGACCGTGGCCAGGCAGGGTCGCCCGCCGCCCGGACCCGCCGGCACCACACCCGCGCCGCAGCTCATCCGGTAGACGGTGAACTCGAACGCGGTCTCCCGCAGCGGCACCCCCAGCCCGCCGTTGACGGTGCTGCCCACCCACGCGCCGCTGGTCGGCTGCTTGGTGGTGTCCATCGCGGCGACCCGCTGCGTGGCGGTCCACGCCGCCGCGCCGACCACGCCGGCCAGCACCGCCGCCGCCACGCCGACCGCCAGCCAGACCGGCGGCCGGCGACGCCGGGAGGCGGGCGCGGGCAGCGCCGGGCGCGGGTAGACGGTCCCCCGGTCGGCCGCCACGCCGCCCGTGGGCACGGCGCCGCCGGTCGGGGCGCCGCCGGAGGCGGCCGCGCGCCGCGCGTGCGGGGCGGACCGCCGGCGGCGCCGCGCCGCCCACCCGAGCACCCCGCCGGTGACCACAAGCAACGCGGCGAGCGCGGCCAGCAGGACCGGCGGGCGGCGCCAGGCCGGGGCCGCCGTCGCGTGCGCCGCCGGGGCGGTGGCCGTGTCCACCCAGGTCGCCGTGGCGCAGTCGTACGGCCGGGTGCCGTCGGTGCCGTAGACGCAGGTGGGGGCCGTCACCGAGCGGCCCGGCGAGGTGACCGCGAGCGCGGTGTGCAACGCGGTCGTGCTCCGCGCCGGCAGCCGCAGCCGCCAGGTGATCTCACCGGCGGTCGCCCCGACCGGGCCGGTGGCCTGCCCGCCGCCGGTCACCGTGGTGGCCCGGGAACCGCTCGGCAGCTCCTGCCGGACCATCGTCTCGACCGGTGTCGTACCGGCGTTGCGGACCTCGATCCGGTAACCCGGCGCCGGGGTGCCGGCCGCGCCGACGGCCACGCTGACCGGTGGCATCGACGGCTGGACCGGCGCCGGGCCGGTGGTCGGCACCGCCGGGGGCACCGCCGGCACCCCGGTCGGGATCGGGGTGACCACCGCCTGCGGGCGGGCGGGTGCGGCGACCACGGCCGGTGGCGGCACGGGCTGGGCGGGAGCGGCCGCCGCCCGGGGCGCCGCCGGGGGCAGCGCGGGCACGGCGGCGATGACGCCGAGGCAGTTCACGAGCACTGCCAGGGTCCTGTGGTGTCGTCTCGATGCAGGCATACCAACGAACCTCCGGAACCGAAGCTATGGGCCGAGGGCTGCCGGGCGGGTACGAAGTCGGCATTCCCGCCCCGGCCGGCGGGATCCGGCGTACCCTGGCGCGCCCGGTCGCGACCGGCGTCACCTGCCGGTGTCCGGCGGCCGGTCCGCCGGACCGGGATAGATTGGCCGGGTGCGTATCGCTCGTTTCGCTCATGCCAAGGGAATGTCGTTCGGGGTCGTCGAGGGCGGGATGGAGGCCGGGCCGCAGGGCCTGACCATCGCCGAGATCGAGGGCCACCCGTTCGGGCAGATCCAGTTCTCCGGCGCCCGCTGGGCGCTCTCCGACGTCCGGCTCCTGTCGCCGATCCTGCCCAGCAAGGTGGTGTGCGTCGGCCGCAACTACGCCGAGCACGCCGCCGAGCACGGCAGCGAGGTGCCGAAGGAGCCGCTGCTCTTCCTCAAGCCGTCCACCTCGGTGATCGGCCCGCGCGACGCCATCCGCCTGCCGATCTTCTCCAAGCAGGTCGAGCACGAGGCGGAACTCGCCGTGGTGATCGGCGCGCCCGGCGCGCGGCGGGCCGACCGGGCCGCCGCCGAGCGGGCCATCTTCGGCTACACCTGCGCCAACGACGTCACCGCGCGGGACCTCCAGCGTTCCGACGGGCAGTGGACCCGGGCGAAGGGCTTCGACTCGTTCTGCCCGATCGGCCCGTGGATCACCACCGGGCTGGACGTCCGCGACCTGGAGATCCGCTGCGAGGTGGGCCGCGGTCCGGAGGAGATGGAGGTGCGCCAGCTGGGCCGGACCAAGGACATGGTGTTCGACGTGCCGGGCCTGGTGTCGTACATCTCGCACGTGATGACGCTGCTGCCCGGCGACGTGGTGCTCACCGGCACCCCGGCCGGGGTTAGCCCGCTCACCGACGGGGATACGGTCACCGTGCGGATCGAGGGGATCGGGGAGCTGAGCAACCCGGTGGTCCCGGTCGCCTGATCCGGCTTCGATGCCTCGTTTCCGCAGGTCACGTGCGGTTCGGGGGGGTTGGATTTGGCCTGCCGGCACGGGGAGGGTAAAGTTCATTCCCGGCGCCGCAAGGGGCCAATGGGGTATGGGGTAATTGGCAGCCCGACTGATTCTGGTTCAGTTAGTCTAGGTTCGAGTCCTGGTACCCCAGCGCAGCCGCGGGTTCGTGAGAATCCCGGCCGCTGGATTCTGGCAGTTGCCGCTGCCGGATTGCACGAAAGTTCTGGCCCCGTCGTCTAGTGGCCCAGGACGCCGCCCTCTCAAGGCGGTAGCGCCGGTTCGAATCCGGTCGGGGCTACAGCACCGTCAGCCCGTCCCGTTCCACGGGGCGGGCTGTTCTGCTGTTCGGCCCACGCGCGGGGATGACCCCCCTCGGCGGTGCCGGACGTGGTGCCGCTAGACTACTGCGGCACCGCCCGTGCGGGTGGTGAAGCAGGAAAAAGTGCCTGGCCCCGTCGTCTAGTGGCCCAGGACGCCGCCCTCTCAAGGCGGTAGCGCCGGTTCGAATCCGGTCGGGGCTACGTATCGAACGGCCCGTCTCGCTCCGCGAGGCGGGCCGTTCGCCGTTTCCAGGGCCACCCGCCCCGCCGCAGCCCCCGGGGCGGCCCGGTCGCCCCGGGCGCCGCCCCGCCGCCGTCGACACCGGCCGAGCGCTTTCGATCCGGTGCGATTCACCGCCCGCAGACTCGAACGCCCTCGTCGACCGGACCGCGTCCCAGCTTTCCGGACGCGGCTCCCGCTCTACGGGAATCGCGAAGATCTTGGTACGGAATGGCCCCCTGGAGGGCCGTTTCGTACCAAGATTTCGCAGCCGGGCAGCCGGGCAGCCGGGTCAGAGGCCGGAGAGGCGCTGGCCGGCGCGGACGACGGCCATGGCGTGGCGTTCGCCGGGGCGGCGACCGAGGCGTTCGATCGGGCCGGAGATGCTGACCGCGGCGATCACCCGCCCCGTACGGTCCCGGATCGGCGCCGAGACGCTCGCCACACCGGCCTCCCGCTCGGCCACGCTCTGGGCCCAGCCGCGCCGGCGCACCTCGGCCAGGGTGCGGCCGGTGAACTTGGCGCGTGGCAGCAGCGGCATGACCGCCTCCGGCGGCTCCCAGGCGAGCAGGATCTGCGCCGCCGAGCCGGCGGTCATCGGCAGCACCGAGCCGACCGGGACGGTGTCCCGCAGGCCGCTGGCGCGTTCGGCGGCGGCCACGCAGATGCGCTCGTCGGCGCGGCGCAGGTAGAGCTGGGCGCTCTCACCGGTGGCGTCGCGCAGCGCGGCCAGCAGCGGCTCGGCCGCGGTGAGCAGCACGTCGGGGGCCGCGTTGGCCAGCTCGCCCAGGCGTGGACCCGGGCGCCATCGGCCCTGCGTGTCCCGGACCAGCATCCGGTGGATCTCCAGCGCCTGTGCCAGCCGGTGCGCGGTGGCCCGGGGCAGCTTGGTGCGTTCAACGAGTTCGGCCAGGCTGGCGCCGTCGACACAGGCGGCCAGGATGACCACCGCCTTGTCGAGAACGCCGACACCGCTCATACTGTGTCCCACAAGCCGAAATTTACCTCCCAGAATTTAGGATGTCCAGATGGTGGGAGTCACTCGACCGAGGACCCTGGCCGAGAAGGTCTGGGACGCGCACGTGGTCCGCTCCGCCGCCGGCGAGCCGGACCTGCTCTTCATCGACCTGCACCTGCTGCACGAGGTGACCAGCCCGCAGGCGTTCGACGGGCTCCGCCTGGCCGGGCGCGGGGTCCGCCGGACCGACCTGACGATCGCGACCGAAGACCACAACACCCCGACCGGGTACGACGACCCGGCGTTCCGCGCCCGGCGCGGCGACCTGCTCACCATCGCGGACCCCACCTCCCGCACCCAGATCGAGACGCTGCGCCGCAACTGCGCCGAGTTCGGCGTACGGCTGCACCCGCTGGGCGACGAGAACCAGGGCATCGTGCACGTCATCGGCCCGCAGCTCGGCCTCACCCAGCCGGGCATGACGATCGTCTGCGGCGACTCGCACACCGCCACCCACGGCGCGTTCGGCGCGCTCGCCTTCGGCATCGGCACCAGCGAGGTCGAGCACGTGCTGGCCACCCAGACGCTGCCGCAGGCCCGGCCGAGGACCATGGCGGTGAACGTGGTCGGCGACCTGGCGCCCGGCGTCACCGCCAAGGACCTCGTGCTCGCGCTGATCGCGCAGGTGGGCACCGGTGGCGGGCGCGGCCACATCGTGGAGTACCGGGGCGAGGCGATCCGCGAGCTCTCCATGGAGGGCCGGATGACGATCGCGAACATGTCCATCGAGTGGGGCGCCAAGGCCGGCATGATCGCGCCGGACGAGACCACGTTCGCGTACCTGAAGGGGCGGCCCAACGCGCCCCAGGGGGCCGACTGGGACGCGGCGCTGGAGCACTGGCGGACGCTGCCCACCGACGAGGGGGCGACCTTCGACACCGAGGTGACGCTGGACGCGAGCCGGATCACGCCGTTCGTCACCTGGGGCACCAACCCCGGTCAGGGCGTGCCGCTGGGCGCGACCGTGCCGGATCCGGAGGAGTTCGTCACCGAACCGGAGCGGGTCGCCGCCCGCCGGGCGCTTGAGTACATGGACCTCACCCCGGGCACGCCCCTGCGCGACGTCGCCGTGGACGTGGTCTTCGTCGGCTCCTGCACCAACGGTCGGCTGGAGGACCTGCGGGCCGCCGCCGACGTGGTGCGCGGGCGCCGGGTCGCCGACGGCGTACGCATGCTGGTGGTCCCCGGCTCCGCCGCGGTCCGGGAGGCGGCCGAGATCGAGGGGCTGGACCAGGTCTTCACCGACGCGGGCGCCGAGTGGCGGTTCGCCGGCTGCTCGATGTGCCTCGGGATGAACCCCGACACGCTGAAGCCGGGGGAGCGCTCCGCCTCGACCTCCAACCGCAACTTCGAGGGCCGCCAGGGCCGGGGCGGGCGTACTCATCTGGTGTCCCCGCCGGTCGCCGCCGCCACCGCCGTGGTCGGCCGGCTGGCCGCCCCCGCCGACCTGTAGAAGGGCAGCCGAGAGATGGACAAGTTCACCGCACACACCGGCACCGCCGTGCCGTTGCGCCGGTCCAACGTGGACACCGACCAGATCATCCCCGCCGTGTACCTCAAGCGGGTGACCCGGACCGGCTTCGCCGACGGGCTCTTCAGCGCGTGGCGGGAGGACCCGTCATTCGTGCTCAACAACCCTGCCTATTCGGGAGCGTCGATTCTTGTCGCCGGCCCCGAGTTCGGCACCGGCTCGTCCCGCGAGCACGCCGTCTGGGCGCTCCGGGACTGGGGTTTCCGGGCGGTGATCTCCCCCCGGTTCGGTGACATCTTCCGGGGTAACGCCCTCAAGGAAGGACTCCTTCCGGTGGAGCTGGAATTGAAGGCCGTTGAGGAACTGTGGGATCTGGTGGAATCCGAGCCCACCACCGCCGTCACGGTCGACCTCACCGCCCGCGAGGTCCACGCCGGGGACGCCACCTGGGTCTTCCCGCTGGACGACCACAGCCGGTGGCGGCTGATGGAGGGCTTGGACGACATTGGACTCACCCTTCGGCACGAGGCCGAGATCGGCGCGTACGAGACCGCCAGGCCGGCGTTCCTGCCCTCGATCGCCTGACCTCAGAGCCCTTTTCGCCCCCACCGGCCCGGCCGGTGGGGGCGAATCCGTTACGACACAAGGGCTTTTTTCCACCGAATGTTTGTGTCCAGGCAGCACAGGGCATACGGTGCGCGCAGAATGGCTCGCGTCGAGTCAGTTGCACAATCGGGAGGAAGTCGTGAACAAGGCCGAGCTCATCGAGGCGCTCGCCGTTCGCCTGGGGGACCGGAAGACGGCGACGGCCGCGCTCGACGCGGTGCTCGCTGAGGTCCAGGCGGCGGTCACCAAGGGCGAGAAGGTGGCGATCACCGGTTTCGGAGCGTTCGAGAAGCGCGTCCGGGGGGCCCGAACAGCCCGCAACCCGCGGACCGGCGAGGCGGTGAAGGTCAAGAAGACCTCCGTCCCGACCTTCCGGGCGGGTGCGGGCTTCAAGGAGATGGTGGCCAGCGGGAAGGTTCCGAAGGACACCAGCGCCGCGAAGAAGACCGCCGGCGCCGCCAAGACCACGGCGGCGAAGAAGACCACGGCGGCGAAGACCACCGGGGCCGCCAAGAAGACCACGGCGGCGAAGGCCGCCAAGACCACCGCCGCGAGCAAGAAGGCCGCGCCGGCCAAGAAGGCCGCCGCGACCAAGACGACCACGGCGGCGAAGAAGACGACCGCGGCGAAGTCCGCCACGGCGAAGAAGACCACCGCGGCCAAGAAGACCACCGCGGCGAAGTCCGCCACGGCCAAGAAGACCACGGCGGCGAAGAAGGCGCCCGCGAAGAAGGCGCCCGCGAAGAAGGCTTCGGCCAAGAAGGCCGCCAGCCGGCGCTGACCGGACGGCCCGCACGAGGGCGCCCACCGTTCGCGGTGGTCGCCCTCGTGCGTGGTACGCGTTGACCGGCCGCCGCACCGCCCCGCAGAATCGCCGTGCCGAAACCCCCGTCGGTCACGAGAAGAGGCGCCGTGCGGCACCGTCACCTCTCCACCCTCACGCTCGCCCTGGGCGTCGCGGTTCTGCTGGACGTGCTGCGGGTCTGGCTCCCGTCGGTCATCACCCTCTTCGGCCGGGCCGCCGAGACGCCCGCCGAGCTGCTCGGCGCGTTCGCGCTCGGCTGGTTCGTGCTCGGCCTGGGCGCGCCCACCCTGGTACGCCGGCTCGGCGCCCGCCCGGTCGGGCTGGTCGCGGCCGGTGTGCTCGCCGCCGTCCGGCTGGCGCTGACCGCCGCACCCGGTGGCGCCGCCCAGCTCTGGCTCGCCTGTGCCGGGCTGCTCGCCGGCCTGGTCTGGCTCGCGGCCACCGCGGCGTCGGTCGACCGGCCGGTTCCGGGGCTGGCGCTCGGGCTGGCCGGCAACGCCGTGGGGCACGCGCTGCTCGGCACCGAGGACCTGGTCTGGCGCGGCGGCGCGCTCGGCTGGACCCTGAGCGCGGCACTGGTGGCGGCGTTCCTGGCCGCGACCGTGCGCGTCCCGGTGGGACGGCGCGGCTCACCGGCGGCGGCCCGGGCGGACGCGGCACCGGTGTCGGCCGGCTCGCCGGCGGCGGCCCGGGCGGACGCGGCCGGGTCGTCGGCGGTGCCGGTTTCGCCGGCCGGGCCGGTTCTGACCGGCATGCCGGCCGGGCCGAAGGCGGCGCCGACGTCGACGGGCGGGCGCCGGGCGTGGTTGCTGTGCGGCCCGGCGCTGTTGCTGGCCAACCAGATCGCGCTCGCCCCGGCGGTCTGGAACGCCGCCGCCGGCGCCGATCCGCCCGGCTTCCCCGGCCTCGTCCGCCCCACCGGCAGCGGCTCGGTGCTTGGCGCGTACGCGGTCCTGCTGTTCCTGGCGGCCGTGCTGCTCCGGATACCGGCGCGGCCGGCCCGGGTGCTCTGGCCGGTCGCGCTGGTCGCCGGCGCGGCGCTGTTCGCAGCCGGGCGGTTGGTCCCGGCGTACCTGCTCACCGCCGCCGGCCTCGGCGGCTGCCTGGCGCTGACCGACTCGGTCACCGACGACTCGGTCACCGACGACTCGGTCACCGACGACTCGGTCACCGACGACGACCCGGACGGCCGGGTCGCGGCGCGGCGCGGACGCGCCGCCGTCGTCGGGATGCTCGTCTTCGCGGTGGCCACGGTGGCCTACTACGCCGCCTACGACCTCGGGTACCCCAACGGGTGGGTGCCGGTCGCCGCGGCCCTCCTGGTCGCTCTCGTGGCGTTCACCGGGCCGCCGTGGTCCGCCCCGGCCCTGCCCGATCCGGCGCGGACCTGGATCCTCGTCGGCCTGACGGCGCTGGCCGGGTTCGGGACCCAGCTGGACGTCCCGCCGTCGGATCCCCGGCCGGGCGGCACGCCGCCGGCGGTACGCGTCACCGCCTACAACATCCGGATGGGCTTCGGGCTGGACGGCCGGCTGGACCTGGACGCGGTGGCCCGGCAACTGCGCGGGTCGGACGTGGTGCTGCTCAGCGAGGTAGACCGGGGTTGGTGGCTCAACGGCGGCCACGACACGCTGGCGCTGCTGGCCGGGCGGCTGCGGATGCCGTACGTCTTCGCGCCCGCCGCGGACCCGCTCTGGGGCGACGCGGTGCTCAGCCGGTTCCCGGCGCGTTCCGGCCGGACCCGGCCGCTGGCCGCGCACGGCGCGCCGACCGGCGCGCAGGCCCTCGGCGTCACGCTCGACCTCGGCGGCCGTGAGCTGGCCGTGGTCGCCACCCACCTGCAACCGCCGCCCGGCCGGGACCCGGTGGAGCAGGCCCGTGAGGTGGCCGCGTTCGCCGCCGGGTACGCGGCCGGCCGGCCGCTGCTGCTCGGCGGCGACCTGAACACCGAGCCGGACGACCCGGCGTTCGCCGAGTTCACCCGCGCCGGCCTGGTGGACGCGCTGGCCGCGGCCCGGCCGCTGCGGACCAGCCCGGCCGACGACCCGCGCACCCAGATCGACCACGTCTTCGTCTCGCCGGGACTGGTGGCCACCGAGGCACGCGCCCCGCGCACCGAGGCCAGCGACCATCTCCCGGTGACGCTCACCGTCGCGCTGCCCGGAGCGGCCGTCGGTTGAGAGGCGGCCCCGTCCATACCGGAGGCGTTAACCGGGGCCCCTCCTTACAAGCGGTCGGGGGGTAGGAGGCGGTCGCCGGCGAAGGGGAGCAGCCAGCCGCCGCCCTTGGCGGTGGTGAAGTCGCCCAAGCCGCCGGTGAGCCGTTCCAGCGCGCCCGGGATCACCTTGCCCTGGCCGCACACCGCGACCGGCTCGGCGGCGGCGGCCAGGTCGACCAGCCGCGCGGCGGCGGCGAGCACGCACTCCTCGGGCTGCTGGCCCGGCTTCGGCTCGTCCAGGTCGCCGCAGATCTCGATCGGCAGGTCCAGCCGGGCCGCCGCCGGGTCCAGCGTCTGCACGCACCGGCGGGCCGAGGCGGAGAGCAGGCGCACCGGTCGGACCAGCGCCACCAGCGGGACCAGCGCCTCCGCCTGGGCCAGGCCCTCGGCGTCCAGCGGCCGGCCGGTGTCCGGACCGGTCCAGGTGCCCCGCTTCCCGGCGTGCGCGTGCCGGACCAGCAGCACCGTGGTGGTGACCGGCGGCAGCGCCGCGAACGCGCCGAGCACCTCGGCGTCGTGCGGATAGCTGACCCGGCGGGCCGCCACGTCGACCGGGAACCAGGCCACCTCGTCCACCTCGGTGCCGGGCTGGAAGCCGCCGGTGCCGACGGCCCGCATCGACCACCAGTCGACCGCCTTGGCGTGGCCCTCGCTGCGGTAGCGGACCGTGGGCAGGCGCACCTGCGGCACCGCCCGGACGTCGGTCTCCTCGGCGACCTCCCGGACGGCGGCGACCAGCGGGTGCTCGCCGGCGTCCAGCTTGCCCTTGGGCAGCGACCAGTCGCCGTACCGGGGACGGTGCACCAGGCAGACCTCGACGCCGGCCGGGCCCGCCCGCCAGACCACCCCGCCCGCCGCCCGGATCCGCACCGGCTCGTCGTCGCTCATCGGCCCACCGTATGCCCGCCCGCCGCGCGTCACGGCCCGCTCAGTCCGCCCGGCCGCCGACCCGGCGCAACAGCAGGTCCTGCAGGTGGGTCAGCGGCGTGTCGCCGTCGCCGGTACGCCGGTGCCAGGTGCCGTCGGCGGCCAGCTCGAACGCGTCCACGTCGGGGTCGAACGCGGCGGCGAGCACATGGTCCAGCTCGGCCCGGGCCACCGGGTCGCTCACCTGCACCAGCGCCTCCACCCGGCGGTCCAGGTTGCGGTGCATCAGGTCGGCCGAGCCCATCCAGAACTCGGCGTCGCCGTTGTTGCCGAACCGGAAGATGCGGGAGTGCTCCAGGAACCGGCCGAGGATCGACCGGACCCGGATGTTCTCCGACAGCCCCGGCACCCCCGGGCGCAGCATGCACATGCCCCGGATCAGCAGGTCGACGTGCACGCCGGCCCGGGAGGCCCGGTAGAGCGCGTCGGTGATCTCCTCGTCGACAAGCGCGTTCACCTTGAACTGCACCAGCCCCGGCATGCCCAGCCGGACATGCTCGATCTCCCGGTCGATCCGCTCGATCAGACCGCTGCGGATGCCCTGCGGCGCGACCAGCAACCGCCGGAAGGCGGTCTGCCGGCTGTAGCCGGTGAGCACGTTGAACAGGTCGGTCAGGTCGGCCCCGATCTCCGGGTCGGCGGTGAGCATGCCGAAGTCCTCGTAGAGCCGGGCCGTCTTCGGGTGGTAGTTGCCGGTGCCGATGTGGCAGTAGCGCCGGATCTGGTTGCCCTCCTGCCGCACCACCAGCGCGGTCTTGCAGTGCGTCTTCAGGCCCACCAGGCCGTAGACCACGTGGCAGCCGGCCCGTTCCAGGGTGCGCGCCCAACCGATGTTGGCCACCTCGTCGAAGCGTGCCTTCAGCTCGACCAGCACCACCACCTGCTTGCCGGCGGCGGCCGCGTCGACAAGCGCGTCGACGATCGGGGAGTCGCCGCTGGTGCGGTAGAGCGTCTGCTTGATGGCGAGCACGTCCGGGTCGGCGGCGGCCTGCTCGACGAAGCGCTGCACGCTCGTCGCGAACGAGTGGTAGGGGTGGTGCACCAGCACGTCACCGTCGCGCAGGGTGGCGAAGACGCTGCGCGGCACCTCGCCCTCGGCCAGGCGTTGGTGGGTGGCCGGCACGAACGGACGGTCCTTCAGGTCCGGACGGTCGGCCTCGCCGTAGACCTGCCAGAGCGCGGAGAGGTCGAGCAGGCCGCGGACCCGGAGCACGTCCTGGTCGTCCACGTCCAGCTCGCGGACGAGCAGCTCCAGCATGTGGTCGGAGATGGAGGCGGCCACCTCCAACCGCACCGGGGGACCGAACCGGCGCCGGGCCAGCTCCCGTTCCAGCGCCTGGAGCAGATCCTCGTCCCGGTCCTCGTCGACCTCCACCTCGGCGTTGCGGGTGACCCGGAACAGGTGGCACTCGACCACCTGCATGCCGGAGAAGAGCTGCCCGAGGTGGACGGAGATGAGGTCCTCCACCGGCAGGAACCGGACGCCGGGGCGGTCACGGGTGACCCGGACGAACCGGGGCACGTTGTTCGGCACCTTGACCCGGGCGAACAGCTCGGAGCCGCCGTCCGGGTCGCGCACCGAGACGGCCAGGTTCAACGACCGGCCGGAGATGTAGGGGAACGGGTGCGCCGGGTCGACCGCGAGCGGGGTGAGCACCGGGAAGATGTGCTCCCGGAACCAGGTGCGCAGCCGCTCCCGCTCGGCGTCGTCCAGCTCGCTCCAGCGCAGGATGCGGACGTCGGACTCGGCGAGCCGGGGGAGCACGTGGTCGACGAAGCAGGCGGCGTGCCGGGCGACCAGGTCGGCCGCCTTCTCCGTGATCAGTTCGAGCTGGGTGCGCAGCGGCAGCCGGTCGCCGCCGCGGACCGGCAGGCCGGCGGAGAGTCGGCGCTTTAACCCGGCCACCCGCACCATGTAGAACTCGTCCAGGTTGCCGGCGAAGATCGCCAGGAACTTCGCCCGCTCCAGCAGCGGCGTCCGGGGGTCCTCGGCGAGCGCGAGCACCCGGGCGTTGAAGTCGAGCCAGGACAGCTCCCGGTTGAGGAAGCGGTCCTCCGGCAGCGGCTCGGTGGCCGGCGGTTCGTCGTCCGGGGCGGTCCCGGTGACCGGGCCCGGCCCCTCGACCGGGTCGAGCGGCTCGTCCAGCCCGCTGGCGCCGGCCGCGTCCGGGTCGGCGCCGAGGCGCTCCTCGGGCGGCCGGGTCTGGCGGAACCGCCCGTCCGCGCCGCGCGTCGGGCGGCCGTTGCGGGGCGTGCCGGGGTCGAGGAGGGGCGGCGGACCGTCGGAGTGCTCGCGAGGGGTGCTCACCACCTCATGATTCCCTGACGAGGGTGAACAGAAAATGAACTCCGGCCAGGTTGTTCAGGCCATCGTCGGCAAGGTCACCCGAACGACCTCGCCGGCGGCGTCCCGCTCGACCCGCACCCGCTGCCCGAGCCGCAGCAGCCGTAACCCGGAGGCGTCGAACGCGCGTGCCGGGAACGCCAGCTCGGTGCCGTCGTCGAGCAGCAGCACCCCGCTGCGGGTCGACGCGTCGTAGGTGGCCACCGTGCCCTGCATGCCAGCACCGTACCGGACCGGGTCGCCGGCCCGGGCCAGCAGCGTGCCGGTGCGCGGGCCGACGCCCAGCCGGGCGGCGGCGGCCAGGTCGGCCTCGGTGTCCACGTCCCGGCGGAGGCTGGGCCAGTCGCCGGCCAGCGGCAGCGCCCCGCTCGCCGCGTGCGCGCCGGCCGAGCCGGGCCCGAAGCGGGGCGCCAGCGGCACCCCGGCCGGCGCGGCCAGCAGCACCGTGCCGGCGCCCGGGGCGTCGGCCACGAACCCGCGTACCCCCTCGGCCGCGCGCAGCGCCGCGGCCAGCTCGGCCGGGCGAAGCGCGGGCAGGTCCGCGGTGACGCCGGCCACCGCGGCGTGCGACCCGGCCGCCGCCGCGCCGTGCCGGAAGGCCGCGTTGAGCCCGGCGCCCGGGTCGGCCGCGACCCCGGCGCCCGCCGCGGTCACCGTGGCGGTCACCCGGGGGTCGTCGGTGACCACCAGCACCCGGCCGACCGCCGGGCAGGCCAGCGCCGCGCGTACCGTGTCGGCCGCGAGGGCCAGCGCCAGCTCCTCGTGGGGTACGCCGGGCAGCGCGCCCCGCAGGCGGCTCTTGGCCGCCCCGAGTCGCTTCACCGGCATCACCACGGTCCAGCTGGGCTCAGGCACACCGACCATCCTGCCAGCGCAGGCGGCGGTACCCGCACTGGCCGGACCGGGGGCGAGCAGGCATGATTCTCTCCCGGGGCGCGTGGGGCGGAACGAGGAGGCACTGTGGCACCGCGGAGGCTGGGATTCTGGCAACGGTTCGCCGTGGTGCTGGTGAAGCCGGTGTTGACCGTCTGGACCCGGCGCACCTGGCGGGGCATGGAGCACCTGCGGCGCGACGGCGGGATCATCATCGTGCCCAACCACATCTCGCACGCGGACCCGCTGGTCTCCGCGCACTACATCTACGACGCGGGGCGCTGGCCGCGGTTCCTCGGCAAGGCCAGCGTCTTCCGGGTGCCGGTGGTCGGCTGGATCCTGCACCGGTGCAAGCAGATCCCGGTCGAGCGGGGCAGCGTCGAGGCGGTCAAGTCGCTGGACAAGCTGATCGCCGCGCTGGACGAGGGAGGCGCCGTGGTGATCTATCCGGAGGGGACCACCACCCGGGAGCCGGAGCTGTGGCCGATGAAGGGCAAGACCGGCGCGGCCCGGCTGGCGCTGGCCACCGGCGCCCCGGTGATCCCGGTGGCCATGATCGGTCCGGAGCGGATGTTCGACCCGCGTACCGCCCGGATCGGGCTGCGCCCGCGTACCCCGGTGACGGTGGTCGCCGGGCCGCCGGTCGACCTGGGCCGGTGGGCCGGCGCCACGCCGACCCGGGCGATCCTGGAGGAGATGACGGACACCATCATGCTGCGGATCCGGGACCTGGTCGCCGAGATCCGCGGCGGCACGCCGCCGCCGCTCTGGGAGCGGCCGGCCCGCACCGGCACGCCGGAGGTCTCCGAATGAGCGGGCACGTGGCGGTGCTGGGCGCGGGGTCGTGGGGGACCGCGTTCGCCAAGATCCTCGCCGACGCCGGCCGGGACGTGACGGTCCTGGCCCGCCGGCCCGCGGTGGCCGAGGCGATCCGCGCCGGTCGGCACAACCCGGAGTACCTGCCGGACGTGCGCCTGCCCGAGCGGGTCACCGCCACCGGCGACGCCGCCGAGGCGATCGAGGGCGCCGAGGTGGTGGTGCTCTCGGTGCCCTCGCAGACGCTGCGCGGCAACCTCGCCGAGTGGACGCCGCACCTCGCCCCCGACGCCACGCTGGTCTCCCTGATGAAGGGCATCGAGCTGGGCACCACCAAGCGGATGAGCCAGGTGATCATGGAGACCGCCGGGGTGCCGGCGGACCGGGTGGTCGTCGTCTCCGGGCCCAACCTGGCCCCGGAGATCGCCGCCGAGCAGCCGGCCGCCACCGTGGTCGCCGGCACCGACAGCAGGCGTACGGCGCTGGTCCAGGCCGCGATCCGGACGCCCTACTTCCGCCCGTACACCAACGACGACGTGATCGGCTGCGAGCTGGGCGGCGCGGTGAAGAACGTGATCGCGCTGTCGTACGGCATCGCCACCGCGATGGGCTTCGGCGACAACACCCGGGCCATGCTGATGACCCGCGGCCTGGCCGAGACCGCCCGGCTGGGCGTGGCGCTCGGCGCCGACCCGATCACCTTCGCCGGGCTGGCCGGGATGGGCGATCTGGTCGCCTCCTGCACCTCGCCGCTGGCCCGCAACCGCACCTTCGGCGAGCACCTGGGCCGGGGGGAGACGCTGGAGCAGGCCCAGGCGGCCACCCGGCAGACCGCCGAGGGCGTGAAGAGCTGCCTGGCCATCCGGGACCTGGCCCGGGCGCACGGGGTGGAGATGCCGATCACCGAGCAGATCGAGCGGATCTGCCACGAGGGGATGGACCCGCGCCTGGCCGTCGACGCGCTGATGAGCCGCACCGCGAAGCCGGAGTCCTACGAGTGAGTGCGGGTTGGGGGGACGGCACCCGCAGCGTGCGCGCCGGGCTGCCGGAGCCCGCGCCGGGCCAGCCGTTCCTGCCCGGCCCGGTCTTCGCCGCGCCCTACCACCTCGACCCGTGGCGCGGGCCGGCGGCGGCGCCCGACGGGTACGGGCGGCCGGACAACCCCACCCGCCGGCTCCTGGAGGCGGCGATCGGCGAGCTGGAGGGCGGCGACTGCCGGGTCTTCGCCAGCGGTCAGGCGGCCATCACCGGGTTGCTGCTGACCGTGCTGCGCCCCGGCGACACCGTGCTGCTCCCCGCCGACGGCTACTTCCCGGTGCGCGCCTTCGCCACCGACACGCTGGAGCGGATCGGGGTACGCGTCGGCCTGGCGCCGACCGCCGGGCCGTACCCGTCCTTCGACGGCGTCCGGCTGGTGCTGCTGGAGACGCCGGCGAACCCCGGCCTCGACGTCGCCGACGTGCCGGCGCTGGCCGCCGCGGCGCGCGCCGCCGGCGCGCTGCTGGCGGTGGACAACACCACCGCCACGCCGCTCGGGCAGCGCCCGCTTGATCTCGGCGCGGACGTGGTGGTCGCCTCCGGCACGAAGGCGCTCACCGGCCACTCGGACCTGCTGCTCGGCTACGTGGCGACGCGCGACGACGCGCTGCGCGACGCGGTGACCGGCTGGCGGACCACCACCGGCGGGGTGCCCGGCGCGTTCGACTGCTGGCTGGCCCACCGCTCGCTGGCCACCGTCGACCTGCGGCTGGCCCGGCAGACCGCCAACGCCGAGGCGCTGGCCGGGCTGCTCGCCGGCCGGCCGGACGTCGCGGGCCTGCGCTGGCCCGGGCGGCCGGCGGACCCGGCGTACCCGGTGGCGTCGGCGCAGATGCGCCGGATGCCCGGCGTGCTCTCCTTCGACCTGGGCGACGCCGACCGGGTGGCCCGGTTCCTCGACGCGTCCCGCCTGGTGGCCGCCGCCACCTCGTTCGGCGGGCTGCACACCACGGCCGATCGGCGGGCCCAGTGGGGCGACGACACCTCGCCCGGGTTCGTGCGGCTCTCCTGCGGCGTCGAGGACCCGGCCGACCTGCTCGCCGACGTGGCCGCGGCACTGGACGCCGCCGCGGGCTGACGGCGGGCGGGGCGCTGGGCTATCGTGACGGCAGCCACGGCCCGTGCGGCCCCGACATCGAGGAGGTGAGTCCGATCCACCAGCAGAGGACCGGCGCTCCCTCCGAGTCCGTGTCGCCCCGGGGCTGAGGCGACGCCGGGGGCGCCGACGAGCGTTCCCCGAAAGGCTTGCCATGGCACCCACCGTGTTCACTCCCGACCGTCAGGCCCTCGTCCGCCGGCTGCGCGCCGCCGGCTGCGTCTTCGCCGAGGACGAGGCGGACCTGCTGATCGCCGCCGCCGACTCGGCGCAGGCGCTGACCCGGCTGGCCGACCGCCGCGTCGCCGGCCTCCCGCTGGAGCACCTGCTCGGCTGGGCCGAGTTCTGCGGGCGGCGGGTCGCCGTCCACCCGGGCGTCTTCGTGCCCCGCGGGCGTACCGCGCTGCTGGTCGCCGCCGCGGCGGCGGTCGCCGGGCCGGCGCCGGCGGTGCTCGACCTGTGCTGCGGCTCGGGCGCCGCGGCGGTGGTGCTGCACGACCGGCTGGCGCCCCGGTGGCTGGGCGCCGCCGACATCGACCCGGTCGCGGTGGCCTGCGCCCGGCGCAACCTCGACCCGCTGGGCGTGCCGGTCTACCAGGGTGACCTGTTCGACCCGGTGCCTACCCGCTGGCGCGGCCGGCTGGACCTGGTGGTGGCGAACGCCCCGTACGTGCCGAGCGACGCGGTGGCGACGCTGCCGGTCGAGGCGCGGGTGCACGAGGCCGCGGTGGCGCTGGACGGCGGCGCGGACGGGCTGGCGGTGCTGCGCCGGGTCGCCGCCGGCGCGGTCGAGTGGCTGGCTCCGGGCGGGCACCTCGCGGTCGAGGTGAGCGCCGAGCAGGCCCCGGCGCTCGGTGCGGCGTTCACCGCCGCCGGGCTCGACCCGAACGTGGTGTACGACGAGGAGTGGGAGGCCACCGCCGTGACCGGCCGCCGTCCCGGCTGACGTGGCGTGGCGGGTCGGCCCGCCGAGCACTAACCTCGGCTCAGGCTCGACGGGGAGGCGGTGGCGGTGGGCAGCGCAGGGGTACCGGTGGTGGTGGGGCTGGACAACGGCGGCACGAGCAACAACGCCACCGTGCTGACCGTCGACGGCCGCTTCCTGGTGGACGGGCTGCTGGAGATCCCGAGCGAGGTCGGCGCCGGGCCGGAGGCGGCGATCGAGGCCCTCGCGCGCGCGTTCGAGGGCGTGTTGACGCACACCCGGGTGCCCCGCGAGCTGGTGCGTGCGGTCGGGCTGGACACGCCCGGTCCGGCCAGCGCCACCGGGGTGATCTCCTCGCGCGGTTCGACCAACTTCGCCCAGCCGGCGTGGCGTGGCTACGACGTGCGCGGCGCGCTGGAGCAGCGGCTCGGCCTGCCGGTGGTCTACGCCAACGACGGCAACGCCGCCGCCCTCTACGCCCATCACGTGCACTTCGGCGCGGACGCGATGGCCCGCTCGTCGGTGTCCGCGATCGTCGGCACCGGCCTGGGCGGGGGCGTGGTGTGCGGCGGTCGGGTGGTCGGTGGCGCGGCCGGCATGGCCGGCGAGTTCGGGCACGTGCACATCCCGCTGGACGGGCTGCTCGAGCCGGGCCAGCCGGTGCCGGTCTGCGCCTGCGGGTTCGCCGGGGACGCGGAGAGCGTCGCCTCGCTCACCGCGATCCGGCGCAACCTGCTGCCGTACTGGCTGTCCCGGTACCCGGACCACCCGCTGGCCGTGGAGGAGCCGGCCCGGGCCGCGAAGCTGCTCCGCGACCACGGCGAACGGGGCGACGTGCTGGCCCGCCAGGTGTTCGGCCAGCAGGCCCGGGCGCTGGGGCGGCTGTTCACCATCGCGGCCAACTTCACCGACCCGCACGCGTACTTCGTCGGCGGTGGCGTGGTGGAGGCCGCGCCGGAGTTCCGCGACTGGTTCCTCGCCACGGTCGTCGAGCACACGGTGCTCCGCGACGAGCAGCGAGCCGTGGCGACGTTCGCCCTGGTGCCGGACCGCGACATGGCCGGCGCCCGCGGCGTCGCCATCGCCGCCCTGGAGGCGGTGCAAGGCGGGGCCCCCGCTTAACGCCTACGGCATAGCAGGGGGCCCCGCTTGACACGTGCGGTCAGGGGCGTGGGGGTGCGGCGGCGAAGGCCGTCCAGGCGGCCGACGGGAACACCAGCACCGGGCCGGTCGGGTCCTTGGAGTCGCGTACCGCGACCGACTCCGGCAGCGGCGCCATCTCCACGCACGCGCCCTCGTCGCCACTGTGGCTGCTCTTGCGCCAGCTGGTCGGCATCGGGTGGGGCCGGTTCGTGCCGTTCATGCGGTCACCTCTCGTTCAGCAGACGGAGGAGCTGGTCCCGACTGGCCGCCGGGCTCAGCGCCACGGTCCGCAGGTGCTCCATGATCTTGGTGCAGGTACGCAGGTCGCCCGGCCGGTCGAGCACCATCTGACCGGCGACGGTCTCCACCGAGGCGATGATCGGGTCCTCGGGGTCGGCGAACTCCAGGATGTGCAGCGACCCCCGGGTTCCCCGGTGGTAGCCGGCGGCCAGCGGGATCACCTGCACGGTGATGTTCGGCAGTTCGGCCATCTTGAGCAGGTGGTGGAGTTGGTCGGCCATCACCGAGTGGCCGCCGACCGGGCGCAGCAGCGCGGCCTCGTCGATGATGGCGTCGAGGATCGGCGGGTCCTCCCCGGAGATGCGTTGCTGACGGTCCAGCCGCAGATGGACGCGTTGTTCGACCTGTTCGTCGCTGAGCGTGTGCGGGCCGCCGCGCATCACCCCACGGATGTAGTCGGCGGTCTGCAGCAGGCCCGGCACCACCGACGGCTCGAAGTTGGCGATGCCGGTGGCCTCGGCCTCCAGCGCGATGAAGTCGATGGTGCGGCGGTCCAGCAGGTAGGAGTAGGACACCCACCAGCCGGGCTTGCGGGCGTCCTTGGCCAGTTGCACCGCCGCGGCGATCTCGTCGGGTCCCACGCCGTAGCTGGTGAGCAGCGCGCGCACGGTGGCCGGGCTGATCAGCGTCTGTGCGTTCTCGTAGCGGGACAGGGTGCTCCGGGTGCTGTTGATCTCGTCGGCCGCGGTTTCCAGGGTGAGGCCGGCGGCCTCCCGGTGGGTCCGCAGGGCTATGCCGAGCCGTCGGGCCCGGGCGGTCTTCGGCGCCATGCATCGATGGTCGCACATCCTGTGGGAAGTTGGGCATGAGAGAAAGCCGATGAGAGTTGCATTCACGCCCATCCACCTGTCAATCTGTGACAGCGTCCTCACCGCCGGTTGTCGTGGCGACGGTGGTGGTGAGTGACCGGAGGGGATGGGGCGCGCGGCGATCGGGTTTTACTCCCCCACGACCTGATCGTCGCGTGCCCCTACCGGGTCCGTCAGACGGGGAGGGGTGCGCGATGACCGTGACGGCCTGCCGACCCGGCGACGAGGGTGGCCGGACATGACCCGGTTCCTCGTGGTCCTCACCGACGTGCGACCGACGAACGGTCACGAACGCGACGAACGCACCACCCCCGAGCGCCGCCGGCAGGTCGTCGGCGCGAGCAGCCGGGAGGCGGCCGACCGGATCGCCGGGGCGTTCATGGCGCTGGGCATGGTCCGGGCCGGCCGCCAGCGGGTCAAGGTCATCGCGGTCGGCCGCCGGCCCCGGCACCCGGCCCCCTGAACCACACCGGGCCCGACCCCGTGGACGCGGCGACCGGGGTCGGGGAGCCGGGCGGCCGGTGGCAGGTCCCGCCGCCGGCCGCCCGCGCCGTTACTCCCTGTATATGGCGCCTTGACCGTTTGCCACCTGGCTCCGCGTCTCCCCGGGTATCGACCACCGCCCCCGACAACGCACAGTAAGGTCAACCGGGTGAGCGCCACCGGCGAGCACGGCCAGCCGCAGCCGCGAACGATGAGGTGACCATGACCACCCCAGGCAAGACCCGTGTGGCGATCGTCTTCGGCGGCCGCAGCCCCGAACACGGCATCTCGTGCGTCAGCGCCGGCAGCGTGCTGGCCGCCCTCGACGCGGACGAGTTCGAGGTCGTCCCGGTCGGCATCACCCGGCAGGGCCAGTGGGTGCTCGCCAGCGGCGACCCGGCGCAGCTCGCCATCGCCGATCGCAAGCTGCCCGAGATCACCGCCGGCTCCGGCGCCGAACTGGTGCTGCGCGCCGACCCGGCCGCCGGTGGCCTGATGGTGCTCGACCCGACCCAGGGCCCGGTGGCGCTGGCCGATGTCGACGTGGTCTTCCCCGTGCTGCACGGCGCGTACGGCGAGGACGGCACCATCCAGGGCATGCTGGAGATGGCGGACATCCCCTACGTCGGGGCGAACGTGTTCGCGTCCGCCGCCGCCATGGACAAGGAGTTCACCAAGAAGCTCTGCGCGGCCGAGGGCATCCCGGTCGGCCCGTACGCGGTGCTGCGCGCCGGCATGTCGCTGTGCGAGGAGGACAAGGAGCGCCTCGGGCTGCCGGTCTTCGTCAAGCCGTCCCGGGCCGGCTCCTCGTTCGGCATCACCAAGGTCGACGACTGGGCGCAGTTGGACGCCGCCCTGGCCACCGCGCGGGAGATCGACAGCAAGGTGCTGGTCGAGGGCGCCGTGGTGGGCCGCGAGATCGAGTGCGGCGTGCTGGAGGGCGAGGCCGGCGGCGCGCCCGAGGCGTCGGTGCTCGCCGAGGTGCGGATGATCGGCGACCGCGACTGGTACGACTTCGAGGCCAAGTACATCTTCGCCGACGAGGTCTGCGAGTACGACGTCCCGGCCGGCCTGCCCGACGCGGTGACCCGGCAGGTGCGCGACTACGCCACCCGCGCCTTCACCGCGCTGGACTGCTCCGGCCTGGCCCGGGTCGACTTCTTCGTCACCCCGGAGCTGGACGTCTATCTCAACGAGATCAACACGATGCCGGGCTTCACCCCGACGTCGATGTTCCCGCGCATGTGGGCGGCCAGCGGGCTGGAATATCCGAAGCTGGTCAACCGGCTGATCCGGACCGCCCTGCAGCGCCGCGCCGGCCGCTGACCGGCCGGCGCGGGCGTCAGCCGGAGCAGCCCGAGGGAACCTGCTTCGCCGAGGGAACCGTGCTGACGATCGTGTCCGAGATCGGGGTCACCCACTGCAGCGGCTGCTCGTACGTCTTCGGCACCCGTACCCGGACCGGGGTCTCCCGGTCGACGGTGGTCAGCACCGTGGCGTCGGCCTCCTGCACCGGGTGCCAGCAGACCTGGTTCACCGTCCACACCTCGTCGGTGGGCGGCACCAGCGGCGCGGTCCCGCCGCAGGCCACGGTGAGCGCCGGGTCGCCGTAGGCGGCGTTCTGCTCCGGGCCCGCGGTGACCGGACGCTGCCGCAGGTCACGCACGCTGTCGGGCAGCTGCGACACCAGCGCGCGGCAGAGGATCGCCGGGCGCTGGGCCAGCGCCGGGGCGGGCAGCTCGACCGGCGCGCTCGACTGCGCCCGAGGGCTGGCCGGGGCGCTCGGCGTGGCGTCCGGCGACTCGGGAGCCAGCTTGGCGAAGGTGAAGCCGGCCACCGCCACGGTCACCGGCACCGCCACCAGGGTCGCCCAGAGCGCGGCACGGCGGGTGCGGTGGTCCCGGCGCGGGGTGGTCTCCGTCTCGTCCACTTACAGCCGCACCACCGAACACGTGAGGGTGCGGGTGATGCCGGGCACCATCTGCACCTTGCTGACGATGAGTTTTCCCAGCTCGTCGACCGTGTTCGCCTCGGTGAGCACGACCACGTCGTAGGGCCCGGTGACGGCGTCGACCCGAACCACGCCGGCAAGGTCCGCGATCAGACCGGCCACGTCACGCGCCCGACCGACCTCGGTCTGGATGAGGATGTACGCCTGTACCACGACTCGACCTCCGTCCGTCGCCGCCTGGGGCGGCCCGAAGGGTGAAACTACCGCACCGGGCGGGGGTGATCCCTATCGGTCGCCAGGTGGACGCGGTGAGCGAGCACGCGGGTACGGGGACAGGGGTGGGACGTGCGGGACGACGGAGCGGGACGAGGGGACGGCATGACGGTCGCGGGTGTCGGGGAGTTCGGGCTGATCGACCGGGTGACCGCCCGGCTGTCGTACGGGGAGAGCTGCCTGCTCGGCCCCGGCGACGACGCCGCGCTGGTGGCGGCGCCGGATCGGCGGGTGGTCGCCTCCACCGACGTGCTGGTCGAGGGGCGGCACTTCCGCCGGGACTGGTCGTCGGCGCGGGACGTCGGGCACCGGGCGGCGGCGGCCAATCTCGCCGACGTCGCCGCCATGGGGGCCACCCCGACCGCGCTGCTGGTCGCGCTCTGCATGCCGGCCGAGCTGGACCCGGCCTGGGCGGAGGAACTGGCCGACGGGCTGGGCGCGGAGGCGGCCCTGGTCGGCGCGAGCGTGGTCGGCGGGGACATGTCGGCCAGCCCGACGCTGACCGTCGCGGTGACCGCGCTCGGCGACCTGGCCGGCCGGCCGCCGGTGGTCCGCTCCGGGGCCGGGCCGGGCGACGTGGTGGCGCTCGCCGGGCGGACCGGCTGGGCGGCGGCCGGCTTCACCGTGCTGTCCCGCGGCTTCCGCACGCCCCGCCTGCTTGTCGAGGCGTTCCGCCGGCCCGAGGTGCCCTACGCCGCCGGGCCGGCGGCCGCGGCGGCCGGCGCCACCGCCATGATCGACGTGTCGGACGGGCTGCTCGCCGACCTCGGGCACGTGGCGGCGGCCAGCGGGGTGGCGATCGACCTGCACCGGGACGCGTTCGAGGTGCCCCGGCAGATGCGCGACGCGGCGCAGGCGCTCGGCGTCGACCCGTACACCTGGATCCTGGCCGGCGGCGACGACCACGCCCTGGCGGCGACGTTCCCGGCGGGCGCGGCGCTGCCGGACGGCTGGCGGCCGGTCGGGCGGGTGACCGACGGCGCCGGGGTCACCGTCGACGGCGCCGGCTACGACGGCCCGCCCGGCTGGGACCACTTCCGTTAGGAGACGCCGCGGCACGCGCCGCAGTGATCTGCGTCCGACCTCGGCGGCCGGGCCGGCCCGGCGTCGGGGCCGGTCGTAGCCTGGCCCGGTGAGTGAGATCGAGATCCTCCAGCGGCGCTTCGACGCGCCCGAGTCGCAGGCGTTGATCCGGGCGGCGCTGGCCGACCTGGGCACGCGGTACGGCGGCGGCGGCGACGAGACGCCTGTCGACGCGGCCGAGTTCGTCCCGCCGGCCGGCGCGTTCCTGGTCGCCTACCTGGACGGGCGGCCGGTGGGCTGTGGCGGCTGGCGCAGCCACGGTGAGGACGGCGACGCGGCCGAGCTGAAGCGGATGTACACCGCGCCGGCCGCGCGGGGCCGGGGCGTGGCCCGTTCGGTGCTCGCCGCGATCGAGCGGTCCGCGCGCGACGCCGGCCGCAAACGGATCGTGCTGGAGTGTGGCGACAAGCAGCCCGAGGCGATCGCCATGTACACGTCGGCCGGCTACGAGCGGATCCCGAACTTCGGCTACTACAAGGACGCGCCGGGCTGCCTGTCGTTCGGCCGCACGCTCTGACCGTCAGCCGACGGTGATGCGGATCTCCGCGGCGGCGCGGCGGGCCGCGACCGCCGCCTCGTCCGGGGTGGCGCCCCACGCCATCAGGTGTCCGCTGCGGTGCGCCGAGGAGAGCAGCTCGGGCACGGTCTGCCCGACCTTCGTCTCGACCTGCACGTCGAGCACCCCGGGCACCCGCAGCGCGGCCCGCCGGCCGTCCACCGCGGTGACCCGGCCGGGCGGGGCGACCAGGAACTCGATCGCCGCCGCGCCGGTCGGCCGCTGCGGCAGCGCCGGACGCTCGCCGCACAGCACCCGCAGGTACGCCTCGATGACGTCCCGCTCGTAGGCGATCGAGATGAGCGCGGTGATCATGTCGCCGGGCATCCGGGCCGCGCACTCGACGAGCGTCGGCACGCCGCCGACCAGGATCCACTCGCTGTGCAGCATGCCGCTGCGGAAGCCGGCCGCCTCGGCGAGGCGTACCGCCGCGGACCGCAGCGCGTCGTGTTCGGCCGGGGGCAGCGCGGACGGCACGGTGTGCCCGGTTTCCACCGGGTACCGGCCGCCGGCGACCCGCTTGTCGGTGACGTTCGCGAAGAGCACCTCGCCGTCGGCGACCAGCAGCTCCACGCTGTGCTCGGAGCCGACCAGCAACTCCTCGACCAGCACGCCGGTGGGCAGGCCCCGCTCGGTGGCCTCGGCCGGCTCGGGCGGGGTGGCGCTGGCCGCCCAGCGGGCCGGCAGCTCGGCCGGGTCGGTGATCAGCTGCACGCCGAGGCTGCCCGAGCGGCGGGTCGGCTTGAGCACGCACCGGCCGCCGTGCGCCCGGGCGAACCCGGCCGCCCGGTCCGGGTCGCCGACCAGCTCGTAGGCGGGGTTGGCCAGGCCGATCCGGTCGGCGAGCAGGCGCATCCGGTGCTTGTCGGAGAAGACCTCCGCGGCGGTCACCCCGGCGCCGGGCAGGCCCAACCGGTCGGCCAGCCGGGCGGTGGCGCCCACCGCGTACTCCAGGCCGGGCAGGACCAGCCGCGCGCCGGCCAGGTCGGGCTCCCGGGCGAGCAGGTCGTCGACGTCCAGGCCGGTCTGGTATTCCGCCGCCACCAGCCGGCCGATCAGCGGCAGCTCGGCGGCGAACCGGGCCAGGTCGCGGCGGCGGATCACGTCCGGCTCCTCGACCAGCACCACGCTGCCGGCCGGCAGCTCCTGGTCGAACCAGCGCAGCGAGCCGAACGACCCGCCCACCACCACCAGTTGCTCGCGACCCAGATCGAGGTGCACCGGTCGTTCCTCCCCACGGCTCGCGCCGGAACCGGACGGCCGGCGCAGCAGCACCCTAACCGGCGGATGCCAGCAGGTCGCCGTACGGTCGGTCAGCCGTCGTCGCGGGTCGGTGGACACGACAGAAGCCGGCGACCCCGAGGGGGCCGCCGGCGACCGACGATGTCCGGTGGTGCTGCCGCGTCAGGCGCGGGTGACCTTGCCGGCCTTGATGCAGGAGGTGCACACCTGAAGCTTCTTGGTGGTGCCGCCACCGGCCGGGGTACGCACCGACTGGATGTTCGGGTTCCAGCGGCGGTTGGTCTTCTTCTTGGACCAGGGCACGTTGTGGCCGAAGCCCGGCCCCTTGCCACAGACGTCGCACACGCTAGCCACGGGATACTCCTGGGATTGATACGTTCATGAGGTCGCCGCCAGGCGCAGCCCGGGCAACCTGGCCAGGTTACCCGATGCCGATCCGTACGCCCAACCGGCCCTTCGCCGGCCCCCCAGCCTACCGGCCGGCCGGACCCGACCGCCCCGCCGGTTCGGACACGCCGGAGGACCCCGGCGCGTGTCGGTGCGCGCCAGTAGGCTTCCCGACGTGCTGGACACCCTCGACGCGGCCGCGGTGCGCCGCTGGTGCACGAGTGGGCTGGCCGCCCTCCGGCGGCACCAGGGCGAGATCGACGACCTCAACGTCTATCCGGTGCCGGACGGCGACACCGGCACCAACCTGGTGCTCACGCTCACCTCGGCGCAGCAGGCCCTGGCGATGGACCTGGGCACCCTGCCCGACGACGGGCACACCCCGCACGGGCACGCGCTGCGGTTGATGGCGCAGGGCGCGCTGCTCGGCGCGCGGGGCAACTCCGGGGTGATCCTCTCGCAGATCCTGCGCGGCCTGGCCGACACGCTCGGCGCCGCGCCGGCGGTCCGGGGCCGCCAGCTCGCCGGCGCGTTGGCCGACGCCACCACCGCCGCCTACGCCGCGGTCGCCCGCCCGGTCGAGGGCACCCTGCTCAGTGTGGTCGCCGCCGCGGCCGCCGCGGCCCAGCGGGCGGACAGCGACGACCTGCGGGCGGTGGCCCGGGCCGCGGCCGAGGCGGCCGCCCGGGCGCTGGCCCGCACCCCGGAGCAACTGCCCGAGCTGGCCCGCGCCGGTGTGGTCGACGCCGGCGGGCGCGGGCTGTGCCTGCTGCTCGACGCGCTGGTCGAGGTCATCACGGGGGAGAGCCCCGAGCAGCCGGCGCCGGCGCCGCCCGCGCTCCGCCGGCCCGGCACCGCCGCCCGGGAGACCGGCTCCCAGGCGTACGCCTACGAGGTGCAGTACCTGCTCGACGCCACCGACGAGGCGGTGGCCCGACTGCGCGACGAGTTGGCGGCGCTCGGCGACTCGCTGGCGGTGGTCGGTGACGGCGCCGGCACCTGGAACGTGCACGTGCACGTCAACGACGTGGGCGCCGCCGTCGAGGCGGGCGTGGTCGCCGGCCGGCCGCACCGGATCACGGTGACCCGCTTCGCCGACCGGACCGCCCCGGCGCCCGAGCCGGCGGTGACGCGGCCCGACGGCCGGGCCGCCGTGGTGGTGGCGACCGGCGCCGGCATCGCCGAGCTGTTCGCCGCCGAGGGCGCCGTGGTGGTCCCCGCCAACCCGTCCACCGGCGAGCTGCTCGACGCGATCCGGGCCACCGGCGCGGCCCGGGTGGTGGTGCTGCCCAACGACCCGAACACGCAGTCGGTGGCGAGCGCGGCGGCGAGGGAGGCGCACGGCCTGGGCGTGAAGGTGAGCGTGGTGCCGACCCGCTCCCCGGTGCAGGCGCTCGCGGCGTTGGCCGTGCGCGACCCGAAGCGACGCTTCGAGGACGACGTGATCGCGATGGCCGAGGCGGCCGGCGCCTGCCGCTACGCCGAGGTCTGCCACGCCGGCCGCGAGGCGCTCACCGTCGCCGGCCCGTGCCGGCCGGGCGACGTGCTGGCCCTGGTGGAGGGTGAGGTGCACCTGATCGGGCAGGATCTGACCGACACCTGCACGGCCGTGGTCGACCGGATGCTCGGCGGCGGTGGCGAGCTGGTCACGTTGCTCTGCGGGGCGGACGCCCCGGCCGGGTTGGCCGACCGGGTCCGCGCCCACGTCGAGCGGTCCTGGCCGTTCGTCGAGGTGCAGGCGTACGAGGGCGGCCAGCCGTACTATCCGCTCCTGCTGGGGGTCGAATGACGAGCGATCCGTCGACGGTGGACACGCCGCTGAAGAAGCTGGTGGGGGAGAAGACCGCCAAGGCCCTGGCCGCCCACCTCGACCTGCACACCGCGGGTGACCTGATCTACCACTTCCCGCGCCGCTACGACGAGCGCGGCGAGCACACCGACATCCGCTCGCTGGACGTGGGGGAGCAGGTCACCGTGCTGGCCCAGGTGCAGCGCACCGCGGTCCGCCCGATGCGGCAGCGACGCGGCAACCTGCTGGAGGTCACCGTCGGCGACGGCTCCGGCGGCGTGCTCACCTGCACCTTCTTCGGCAACCAGGCGTGGCGGGAACGGGAGCTACGCCCGGGCCGGTGGGGGCTGTTCGCCGGCAAGGTGACCGAGTTCCGGGGCAGGCGGCAGCTCAACGGCCCGGAATACGTCCTGCTCGGCGAGGGCGGGGACGGCGAGGCGGCGGCCAACGATGAGGTCGAGGAGTTCGCCGGCGCGCTGATCCCGGTCTACCCGGCCGCCGCCGCGGTGCCGACCTGGGTGATCGCCCGCTGCGTACGGGTGGTGCTGGACACGTTCACCCCGCCGGACGATCCGCTGCCGGCCACCGTGCGGGCCACCCGCAACCTGGCCGGTATCGGCGGCGCGTTGCGCGAGATCCATCGGCCGACCAGCAAGGAGGCGCTCTACCGGGCCCGTCGCCGGCTCAAGTGGGACGAGGCGTTCGCGGTGCAGCTCACGCTGGTGCAGCGCAAGCACCGGGCGGCGGCGTGGCCGGCACGGTCCCGGCCGGCGAAGGCGGGTGGTCTGCTGGACGCGTTCGACGCCCGCCTGCCCTACGAGTTGACGTCCGGCCAGCAGGTGGTGGGGCGGGAGATCGCCGCCGACCTGGCCACCGCCCACCCGATGCACCGGCTGCTGCAGGGCGAGGTGGGTTCCGGCAAGACCGTGGTGGCGCTGCGCGCCATGCTCCAGGTGGTGGACGCCGGCGGTCAGGCCGCGCTGCTCGCCCCGACCGAGGTGCTCGCCGCCCAGCATCACCGAGGCATCCTCGACCTGCTCGGCCCGCTCGGCCAGGCCGGTGAGCTGGGCGCCGCCGACGACGCGACCCGGGTCGAGCTGGTCACCGGCTCGCTGGGCGCGGCGGCCCGGCGGCGTGCGCTGGCCGAGGTGGCGGAGGGGCGAGCCGGCATCGTGCTCGGCACGCACGCCCTGCTCTACGAGGGCGTCGACTTCGCCGACCTGGGCCTGGTGGTGGTCGACGAGCAGCACCGGTTCGGCGTGGAGCAGCGGGACGCGTTGCGCGCCAAGGCCGACCAGCCGCCGCACGTGCTGGTGATGACCGCCACCCCGATCCCGCGCACGGTCGCCATGACCGTCTACGGCGACCTGGAGACCTCCACGCTGTCCCAGTTGCCGCAGGGCCGCTCGCCGATCGCCTCGCACGTGGTCCCGGCCGCCGAGAAGCCGGCCTTCCTCGACCGGGCCTGGCGCCGGTTGCGCGAGGAGGTCGGCAAGGGCCACCAGGCGTACGTGGTCTGCCCGCGGATCGGTGAGGGACCGGTTTCCGACGAGGAGGCGCCGCGGGAGGACGACAACGGTCGTCGACCGCCGCTCGCGGTGACCGAGGTGGCCCCGCTGCTCGCCGAGGGGCCGCTGCACGGGCTGCGGATCGGGGTGCTGCACGGGCGGCTGCCGGCCGACGAGAAGGACGCGGTGATGCGCGCCTACGCCGCCGGCGACCTGGACGTGCTGGTCGCGACCACGGTGGTCGAGGTGGGCGTCAATGTGCCCAACGCCACCGTGATGATCGTGCTGGACGCCGACCGGTTCGGCGTCTCCCAGCTGCACCAGCTGCGCGGGCGGGTGGGCCGTGGTGCGGCCGCCGGGCTCTGCCTGCTGGTCACCGAGGCGGCCGAGGGCTCGTCCGCCCGCGAGCGGCTGGACGCGGTGGCCTCCACCACCGACGGGTTCAAGCTGGCGGAGCTCGACCTGGAGCAGCGCCGGGAGGGCGACGTGCTCGGCGCCACCCAGTCCGGCCGGCGCTCGCACCTGCGGCTGCTGTCGCTGAGACGCGACACCGACCTGATCCGGGACGCCCGGGCCGAGGCGATCGCCCTGGTCGAGGAGGATCCGGAGCTGGCCCGCCATCCGGCCCTGGCGGCGTCGGTCGCCGCGCTTGTCGACGAGGAGCGTGCCGAATACCTGGAGAAGGGCTGACCCGCGCCGGTGGCGGGGCTCGCCTAGGCTCCGGCGGATGTCGATCTTCTCGCACGATCGCGGCGTGCTGCTGCTGGCCCGGGGCGACGAGGTCCTGGTGGATCGGGTCGCCGGCGCGGCCGACGGGTCCACCGGAGCGCCCTGCACCCCGGCCACCCGGTTCCAGATCGCCTCGATCAGCAAACAGATGGCGGCCGTCGCGGTGCTGCTGCTCGCCGAGCGGGGCGTGCTGCGCCTGACCGACCCGGTCGTGCGGTGGCTGCCCGACCGGCCGCCGACGTGGTCCGGCATCACGCTGCACCACCTGCTCACCCACACCTCCGGGCTGGGCCACTGGGAGGAGCACCCGGTCGTCGACCTCGTCGCACCGGCCGAGCCGGACGACCTGCTCGCCGCGTTCGCCGCCGTGCCGCCGCTGTTCCGGCCCGGCGCGGCGTGGCACTACAGCAGCCCAGGCTACGTGTTGCTGGCCCGGGCCGTGGAGCGGGCGACCGGCCGGCCGTACGCCGAGTTCCTCGCCGAGGAGGTTTTCGCGCCGCTGGGGATGACGGGCAGTTTCGCCGGGCCGGGCGACGGGCGACCGGAGGTGGCGGTCGGGCACGAGGGCGGCCGACCGGTGCCGTCGTGGGACCTGGCGACCGTGAGCATGGGCGCCGGTGACGTCTGGTGCACCGCGGCGGACCTGCTCACCTGGCTGGACGTGCCGCGCCGGGGCCGGCTGCTCACCCCGGCCTCGGTGGCCGCGATGACCGCGCCGCACGCGCCGACCGGCCGGCCCGGCGAGGCGTACGGCTACGGGTTCTTCGTCGGCCCGCTGGCGGGTCGGCGGGCGGTGCACCATTCCGGGGACAACGGGGGCTACAAGGCGTTCGCCGCCTGGCTGCCCGCCTCGGACCAGCGGCTCGTGCTGCTGACCAACCAGGCCGAGGTCGACCCGGTCGCGGTCACCTCGTTGCTCTCACCGGACCGAGGTTGATCCACACCGCCTCGGCGAGGTGGCGGCATCCCGGGCGCTGCGACCCCACCACTTCGGCGTAACGGAGTGGATCACAAGCGCCGAGGGCGCGCCGACCGGGTGGTCGACGCGCCCTCGGCGGTGGAGCTGGTGGATCAGGCGGTGAAGCTGATCCGGCGGCGACGGGCCACCACGTACAGCACCGCGCCGGCGGCCAGCAGCAGCACGGCGCCACCGGCGATGGCACCCGCGGCCGGGCCGGTCACCGGCAGGCCGCCACCCTGGCCGGAGCAGTCCTCCGGCTGGGTGTACGGGATGGTCTCGGCGTCCTCGACCACGTCGTACTTCACGGTGACCTTGAGGCCCTGGTAGGCGTCGAACTCGACCGAGCTGGTCTTGCCCGGCTCGGAGACGAGCTTCTTGGTGACGCCCTTCTCGGTGGTCAGCGTGGCGGTGAAGGGGACGCCCTTCGCCGGGTTCTCCACGGTGAAGGTCATCGAGTCGCAGTCCTGGTCCAGCTTGAAGATCGGCTCCGCCGGGGCGGACGGCGTCGCGGACGGGCTCGGCGGGGTGGAGGCGGACGGCGTCGGGGTGGGCTCCGGCGACTCGGTCGGCTCCGGGGTGACGCTCGGCGACGGGGACAGCGACGTGGGCGACGGCGAGGGGCTCTCCTCGACCTCACAGTCGCGGGTGGGCTGGGCCACCACGGTGCGCTCGCCGTCGTGCGACTGCCGGCCCCGCTCCCAGTGCGCCCCGACGGTCAGCTTCAGCTCGGGGATGGCGCCGGTGAACGTGTAGGTCTGGGTGCCGGTCAGCGGCCCTTCGCTCTGCTTCTTCAGTTCCGCGCCCACCGCCAGGCCGCCGGTGATGTCACCGGGCACGGTGGACTCGAGCTTGGTGATCCGGCCGGAGATGTCCCGCTCGCTGCTGATCACCGACCAGTTGACGGTGACCTTGCCGTCCTTGGTGGCGCAGTAGCTGCCGGAGGGCTCGGGGTGGTGGGCCGCGGCCGGGCCGGCGACGGTGGCCACGCCGGCGAGGCCGATCAGCGCGCCGGCGGTGAGGACGGCGGCACGCCGGAGGTGGAGACGGTTCACGTCTTCTCCTGAGGAGGGGAGGATGGGAGAGGGCGCGGCGGGCGGACCGGAGTCACGCGTCCGCACGGCAACCGGGCAGACCCTAGCGAGATCGACACCGCGGGCGTTACCGCGATCTACGGGTCGTAAAGGGTCCGTTATGAATTCGAGATCATTGATATACGTCGGGTCACGAGCCGTCGCTCCGGGTGCGCTGCCGGCCGTTCCCGGAGTCCAGTAGCGTCGGGGCATGCGCAGGGGACGACGGTGACCCGGATCGTGGCCGGCACGCTCGGTGGGCGGCGGATCGCCGCGCCGCCCGGCGCCGGCACCCGACCGACCTCGGACCGGGTTCGGGAGGCGCTGTTCAGCGCCGTGCAGGCCGACCTCGACCTGGCCGGGGCGCGGTTCGCCGACCTCTACGCCGGGTCCGGCGCGGTCGGTCTGGAGGCGCTGTCCCGCGGCGCGGCCCACGTGCTGCTGGTCGAGTCGGACGCCCGGGCCGCCCGGGTGATCCGGGAGAATATCGCCGCGCTCCGGGCCGCGCCGGCCGCACGCCTGGTCACCGGGAAGGTGGGCGGCGTGCTGGCGGCCGGGCCGGACGGCGGGCCGTACGACGTGGTCTTCGCCGATCCGCCCTACGCGGCGCCGGACGCGGAGATCACCGCGGTGCTGGCCGCGCTGGTCGACGGCGGCTGGCTCGCCCCGGACGCCCTGGTGGTCCTGGAGCGGTCCAGCCGCACCGGCCCGGTCGGCTGGGTGGAGGGCGTCACTGGGGAACGCAGTCGCCGCTACGGCGAGACCACCCTTTGGTACGGTCGCCGATCATGAGACGTGCGGTCTGCCCGGGCTCGTTCGACCCGGTCACCAACGGTCACCTCGACATCATCGGCCGGGCGAGCCGACTCTTCGACGAGGTGATCGTCGGCGTGTTGATCAACCAGTCGAAGCAGGGGTTGTTCACGGTCGAGGAGCGGATCAAGATGCTCCGCGAGGTGACCTCCTCGTACGACAACGTCCGGGTGGCGTCCTTCCGCGGCCTGCTCGTCGACTTCTGTCGGGACCAGCAGGCGACCGTGCTGATCAAGGGCCTGCGCGCGGTCAGCGACTTCGACTACGAGCTGCAGATGGCCCAGATGAACGTCGGTCTGGCCGGCGTGGAGACGCTCTTCATGCCGACCAACCCGCTCTACTCGTTCCTCTCCTCCAGCCTGGTCAAGGACGTGGCCAAGTGGGGCGGCGACATTTCCGCCCACGTCCCCGACCTGGTTCGCGAGCAGCTCGTGTCCCGCCTCCGCCCCTAGCACAGATCTTGCACTTGTGGCCCCGGATCCGTCCGTTCCGGGCGGAATGTCGGGGCAGAAAGTGCAAGATCAACGGTGCCGGGGGCGACGCGCCGGACGGGGGCGGGTCGGGCGGGAGTGGGTGGGGCGCGACATGATGGAGACAGCGCCGAAAATGGGCGCAGGCCGCATCATGGAGGGCGGCCGACGAAGACAGGAGTGAGGTACCGGTGGACCCGCTCGATCGCATCGACGAACTGATCGCCATGGTGGAGCAGGCCCGCTCCGTCCCGATGTCGCGCAACAACTGCATGGTCGACCGCGGCGAGATGATCGCGGTGCTCGACGAAATGCGCGCCGAGCTCCCCGCCGACCTGCGCCGCGCCGCCGCGCTGCTGGAGGAGCGGGACAAGATCATGGAGGCCGGCAAGCGTGAGGCCGACCGGATCATCAGCGAGGGTGAGGCGGAACACGCCCGGCTGGTCTCGGTGAACGAGATCACCGTCTCGGCCGAGCACGAAGGGGCCCGGATCATCGCCGAGGCGCGGGCCGAGGCGCAGCGCCTCCGCGAGGAGGTGGACGACTACGTCGACACCGCGCTGGCCAACTTCGAGCAGTTCCTGACCCGGGCGCTGGCCTCGATAGAGCGTGGTCGGGACAAGATGCACGCGCTGCGCGAGATCGGCACCTTCGCTGGGGACGAGGCCGAGCGCCCGCTACCCTTCTGAGCGGCGCACGGGCCGGTCGCCGACAGCCGGCTGCCGTCGGGCCGAGGCAGGTGAGCCCCCGGTTCGACGTTCCGCCCCCCTGCCAGGTAACCTTTTTTGTCGGCCTCTCACGGCCGGAGTCTGACTATGCCCAAACATTCGCCACGCCAACTCAACCCCAGGGCGCCGCTGGTCCTCGACACGAGGGACCTGCCGCGTCGCCCTGGCGCGTTGCGTACGCACCGGCGGGTCGTGGCGGCGCCGGCGGACCTCGGCGTGGAGTTGATCAGTGTGCCGGAGGGCGCGGACCTCGACCTCGACCTGAGGTTGCAGTCGGTGTCCGAGGGCGTGCTCGTCTCCGGGACCGTCACCGGTTCCGTCAAGGGCGAGTGCGGCCGCTGCCTGCGCGAGATCGACGACTCGGTGGTCGTGAACATCCAGGAGCTGTACGCGTACGAGGACAGCACCACGGACGAGACGACCGACGAGGACGAGGTGGGCCGGATGCAGGGCGATCTGATCGACCTGGAACCGGCGTTGCGGGACGCGGTGGTGCTCGCGCTGCCGACCAACCCGCTCTGCCGGGAGGACTGCCCAGGCCTGTGCCCCGAATGTGGGGTGCACTGGGACGATCTGCCGGCCGACCACAGTCACCAGCAGATCGACCCGCGTTGGGCGGGCCTGTCGCAACTGAACCGTACAGAGGAGTAGGAACCGTGGCCGTCCCCAAGCGCAAGATGTCGCGCAGCAACACCCGCGCCCGCCGGGCGAACTGGAAGGCCTCGGTGGTGGCGACCGTTGCCTGCCCGCAGTGCAAGTCGCCGAAGCTGCCGCACGCCGCCTGCTCCGTCTGCGGCACGTACAACGGCCGCCAGGTTCTCGAGGTCTGACCTGGACGCCGAGTGACGCCCCCGACCACTTCTCGGGCGGCGCGCGCACCACGGCTGAAGCCCGGTGCCCCGGCTCCCTCCGCCGCCGGCCGTTTCCTGGCCGGCCGGCCGTCGGAGCCGGGCACCGCGCGGATCGCCGTCGACCTCCTCGGCGGGGACGATGCTCCCGCCGTCGTGGTTGACGGCGCTCTGCGGGCGGTGCGCACCGACCCTGAGCTGCGCCTGCTGCTCGTCGGTCCGACCGAGGTCGCCGACGGGCTGATCGGCGCGCTCGATCCGGCGCAGCGCGCCCGGATCGCGGTCCGCCCGGTGCGGGCCGCCGTCGGCATGGCCGACCATCCGACCGCCGGCCGCGGCGAGAGCACGGTCCGCACGGCCGTGCAGGCCGTCCAGGACGGGCTCGCCGACGCGGTGGTCTCCGCCGGCGCCACCGGCGCCACCGTCACCGCCGCCGCGCTCGGCCTGGGCCGCTGGCCCGGGGTACGCCGACCCGCGCTGGTCGCCACGCTGCCCGCGGTCGACGGGCCGGTGGTGCTGCTGGACGTCGGTGGCACGCTCGAACCCGGTCCGGCCACGCTGGCCCGGCACGCCGTCCTCGGCGCCGCCTACGCGGCCGTGGCCCACGCGGTCGCCGCGCCCCGGGTGGGGCTGCTCTCGGTCGGGCACGAGGCGGGCAAGGGCGACCGCCTGCGTCGGGTCGCCGACCCGGCGCTCGCCGCCGTGCCGCTGCCCTGCGGCGCCCGCTACGTCGGCCTGGTCGAGGGGTACGACATCTCCCTCGGCGCCCGCGCCGACGTGGTGGTGACCGACGGATTCACCGGCAACGTCCTGCTGAAGGCCATCGAGGGCGCGTACGCCATGGCCGGCGGGCCGCCGGCGAGCGGCGGCGCGCCACGCGCGGCGGCCCTGCTCGGGGTGGCGGGCACCGTGGTGGTGTGCCACGGCGCCGCCGGCCCGGACGACGTCGCCTCGGGCATCGCCCTGGCCGCCCACCTCTGGCGTCGCGACGCCGCCGGCACGGTCCGCGCCCTGCTCGCCGAGACCCTGCACGATCCCGCACCCGACCGCAACGACACCGAGGTAGCACCATGACCAACGAGAAGCGGCGGCGTACTCCCGTCAGCCACCTGGAGGCGGCCTTCGGCGTGTCGCTCGACCCGGAGCTGCTGGAGCGCGCGCTGACCCACCGCTCGTACGCGTACGAGAACGGCGGCCTGCCCACCAACGAGCGGCTGGAGTTCCTGGGCGACTCGGTGCTCGGCGTGGTGATCACCACCGCGCTCTTCCACAACCACCCGGACCTGCCCGAGGGGCAGTTGGCGAAGCTGCGGGCCAGCGTGGTCAACATGCGCGCGCTGGCCGACGTGGCACGCGGTCTGGGTCCGGACGGGCTGGGCGCCTACCTGCTGCTGGGCAAGGGCGAGGAGGCCACCGGCGGCCGGGACAAGGCGAGCATCCTGGCCGACACGCTGGAGGCGCTGCTCGGCGCCATCTACCTGCAGTACGGCCTGGACACCGCGGCCATTGTGATCCACCGGCTGTTCGACCCGCTGATGGCGGAGTCGGCCGGCCGGGGCGCGGCGCTGGACTGGAAGACCAGCCTCCAGGAGCTGACCGCCGCGCTGGGGCTGGGCGTACCGGAATACCGGATCGAAGGCACCGGCCCGGACCACCTGAAGACGTTCACCGCCTGGGTGGTGGTGGCCGGCAACCGGTACGGCGGCGCGGACGGGCGCAGCAAGAAGGAGGCCGAGCAGCGGGCCGCCGAGTCGGCCTGGCGGATGCTGACCGAGCAGGCGGAGGCGACCGCGCGGGCCGAGGCCGAGGCGCGGGCCGAGGCCGGGGCGGCGGACCCGGAAGACGCCGCGGCGGGCGCAGGCCGTGCCTGAGCTGCCCGAGGTGGAGACCGTCCGGCAGGGGCTGGCCCAGTGGGTCGTCGGCCGGCGGATCAGCACCGTCGAGGTGCGCCACCCCCGAGCGGTACGCCGGCACGCACCGGGCGGGGCGCACTTCGCCGACGTGCTGGCCGGCCGGACCATCACCGGCGTACGCCGCCGGGGCAAGTACCTGTGGCTGCCACTGGACAGCGGGGACGCGGTGATCGGCCACCTCGGCATGTCCGGCCAGATGCTGCTCCAGCCGGTCGGGGCGGCGGACGAGCTGCACCTGCGGGTCCGGTTCCGGTTCGCCGACGACGGGCCGGAGCTGCGTTTCGTCGACCAGCGCACGTTCGGCGGGCTGTCGGTCTCCGACGGTGGGGCGGAGCTGCCGGCCGAGATCGCGCACATCGCCCGGGACCCGATGGACCCGGAGTTCTCCGACGACGGGTTCGTGGCGGCGTTGCGTCGCAGGCGTACGGAGGTCAAGCGGGCGTTGCTCGACCAGACGTTGATCTCCGGGGTGGGCAACATCTACGCCGACGAGGCGCTGTGGCGGGCGCGGCTGCACGGCGCCCGGCCGACCGACGCGCTTACCGGTCCGGCGACGCTGCGGCTGCTCGGCCACGTGCGCGACGTGCTCGGCGAGGCGATCAAGCAGGGCGGCACCAGCTTCGACGAGCTGTACGTCGACGTCAACGGCGAGAGCGGCTACTTCGACAGGTCGCTCAACGCGTACGGCCGGGAGGGTGAACCCTGCCCGCGCTGCGGCGCGCCGATCCGGCGCGAGGCGTTCATGAACCGTTCCTCCTACAGTTGCCCGCGCTGTCAGCCGCGGCCTCGGGGCAGTCTCCGGGGATGACCCGGAGCCGGTTCGGGGTTGCGCCGGTGTGCTGCGCCGGGCGGTGCCCGGCGGCGCGCCGGAACGTACCCTGAAACGCCCTTTTTCCGGTGATCGGTGCGGCCGGTCCCGGCCGCCCGGCCGGTGCCCGCCGGATCGGGGAGGAGCCGGGGCCGTTCCCCGATGTCCCGGCCGCGCCCGCTGCCTAGCGTCGGCAGACGTCGGCACGGGGCCGACGTCTGGAGGGAACCCGGATATGGGCAGGCGACCGGTGACCGTGCGGCTGGCACGGTGGAGTGCGGAGCATCCCTGGCGGGCCATCGCGCTGTGGGTGGTGTTCGTCGCGGTGTGCTTCGTCGGCGGCAACGCCGCCGGACTGAACGAGGCCACCGACGCGGATCAGGCGATCGGCGAGTTCGGGCGGGCCGAGATGATCGTCAACGGTGGTGACTTCCACGATCCGGCCACCGAGAACGTGCTGATCACCGCGCGGTCGGGCACGCTGGACCAGGCCGCCGCGAAGGCCGCCGCGCAGGACGCGGCGGGCCGGTTGCGGCAGGTCGAGGGCGTGGCTTCGGTGGGTACGCCGGTGCCGTCGCGGGACGGGACCACGCTGCTGCTGCCGATCACGATGGCGGGCGACCCGGCGACCGCGGGGGACCGGGTGCAACCGCTGCGGGACACCACGGCCCGGGTGCAGGAGGCGCACCCGGAGCTGCGGGTGGAGCAGGTCGGCGGCCCGTCGATCGACAAGGCGCTCGACGACACGCTCGGCAAGGACTTCAAGCGGGCGGAGCTGCTCAGCCTGCCGGTGACGCTGGCGATCCTGATCATCGCGTTCGGGGCGCTGATCGCCGCCGGCGTGCCGGTGCTGCTCGCGCTCTCCTCGGTGGCCGCCGCGATGGGCCTCTCCACGCTCGCCTCGCACCTGGTGCCGGCGACCGACACCACGGCCAGCGTCATCCTGCTGATCGGCATGGCGGTGGGCGTGGACTACTCGCTGTTCTACGTGCGGCGGGAGCGCGAGGAGCGGGCGAAGGGCCGGTCCGGCCTCGACGCGGTGGAGATCGCGGCGGAGACCTCCGGGCACGCCGTGGTGGTCTCCGGCACCGCTGTGATCATCTCGATGGCCGGCCTGCTGCTCGCCCAGGACGCGATCTTCTCGTCGTTGGCCGTCGGCTCGGTCCTGGTGGTCGCGGTGGCGGTGATCGGCTCGCTGACCGTGCTGCCGGCGTTGCTGGCCAAGCTGGGCCGCTGGGTCGACCGGCCCCGGGTGCCGCTGCTGTGGCGGCTCACCGCGGCGCGCGGCGGGCGGCCCGGGCAGCCGGCGCGGCCCCGGTTCTGGCCGGCCGTGCTGCGGCCCGCGTTGCGCGCGCCGACGGCCACGCTGCTGATCTCGGTCGCGCTGCTGCTCGCCCTGGCCGCGCCCGCGCTCGGGATGAAGCTCAAGTTCCCCGGCGCCGAGGACGTGCCGCGCACCACGCCGGCCATGCAGGCGTACGACCGGCTCACCGCGGCCTTCCCGAGCAACGGCACCAGCCACACCGTGGCGGTGCGGGCGCCCGCGGACCAGGCCGACCGGGTGCGGGCCGCGCTCACCGGCCTGGCCGGCCGGACCGCCACCGACCCGCTCTTCGCGCCGGCCGAGGGGGACGGCCCGGAGATCAAGGTGTCGGCCGACCGGCGGGTGTCGGTGCTGGAGGTGGCCACCCCGTACGCCAGCCGCTCCGGGGAGGCGTCCCGGTCCCTGCACGAGCTGCGCCGGGACCTGGTGCCGGCCGCGTTGGACGGCATTCCCGGCGTGGAGTACGCGGTCGGCGGCGGGGTGGCCGCCAGCGAGGACTACGCCGACCACATCTGGGCGAAGCTGCCGGTGGTAGCGGCGTTCGTGCTGGCGTTGACGTTCCTGGTGATGGCCTGGACGTTCCGGTCGGTGGTGGTGGCGCTCACCTCCATCCTGCTCAACCTGCTCTCGGTCGGCGCCGCGTACGGGCTGCTGGTGCTGGTCTTCCAGAGCGACTGGGCGGGCGGGCTGCTCGGCTTCACCTCGATGGACGCGATCGTCACCTGGCTGCCGCTGTTCCTGTTCGTGGTGCTGTTCGGGCTCTCCATGGACTACCACGTCTTCGTGGTCAGCCGGATCCGGGAGGCGGTCGACCGGGGGATGCCGAACCGGGACGCGGTGGCGTACGGGATCACGTCCTCGGCCGGCGTGGTCACCAGCGCGGCGATCGTGATGGTCGGCGTCTTCTCGATCTTCGCCACGCTCAGCATGATCGACTTCAAGCAGCTCGGCATCGGACTGGCGGCGGCGATCCTGCTGGACGCCACGATCATCCGGGCGGTGGTGCTGCCGTCGGTGATGACCCTGCTGGGCGACGCGAACTGGTGGGCGCCGCGCTTCCTGCGCCGCCGGCCGGCCACCCCGCCGGCCGAGCCGCCGCCCGCGCCGGCGCCGGAGCTGGTCGGCGCCCGCTGACCCGGGCCGGGTCGGACCGCCCCGGCCGGCTCCGGCCGGGGGCTCGGTCCGGCCCGGCTCCTGGGCAACCTCGGCTGGCGGGTGGCGTTCGGCCTGGGCGCGGTGCTCGGCGTGGTGATCCTGCTGGTCCGGCGGCACGTGCCGGAGAGCCCACGCTGGCTGTTCATCCACGGCCGGGCGGACGAGGCGAACCACCTCGTCGACTCGGTCGAGACCCAGGTCGAACGGGAGACCGGCAGCAAGCTCACCGAGGCCGACAACTACCTCGAGATCCGGCAGCGCAGGAGCACGAACTTCCTGGAGAGCCGGTTCCTACCTCGGCTCGGGCGTGCTGCTGCTGGGCACCGCCTGGCTGTTCCACTCCGGCGTGCTCAGCGCGGTGACCATGACCGCGTGCTGGTGCGTGGTCCTCTTCTTCGCCTCGGCCGGCGCCAGCGCGGCGTACCTGACGGTCGGCGAGATCTTCCCGATGGAGACCCGGGCCATGGCCATCGCGTTCTTCTACGCGATCGGCACCGCCGCGGGTGGCATCACCGGCCCGCTGCTCTTCGCCAGGCTGGTCGGCAGCGGCCAGGTCGGCGACACCGTGCTGGCGTTCGTGATCGGCGCCTCGATCATGATCATTGGCGGTCTGGTGGAGCTGGCGCTCGGCGTCAAGGCCACGCCGTCCCCGCCGCTGATCGGGCGGGGGCGGCGTCGTGTCACGGCAGCGGGCAGGGCTCCCGCCAGGCGTCCAGAGCCCGGTCCTTGCGGATCGAGGCGAAGCCGTAGCCGGTCGCGGTGACGCAGGAGGTGGCCGGGTCGCCGGCGTACTCCACGTGGAAGACCGGCTTGTGGGCGTCGGCGAAGGGCAGCAGCTTCGCGCACTCCCGCCGGCGTACGCACTCCTGGTTGACCGCGAAGTCGAAGTCGGGGGCCAGCGCGGCCACCTGCGCCACGTCGTCCACCAGGCCGGGGGAGAGGTCGAGCCGCCGGGCCAGCCCGGCCAGCCGGCGGTTGAACAGCAACTGCTCGTCGAAGCCCAGCGGGAAGCCGGAGCGGTGGCGGTAGCCGTCCGCGTCGTCCAGCGCCACCGCGCCGAAGCCCTTGCCCCGGCAGAGCCGGAACCGGTCGGCCAGCACCGGCGCCAGCGACTCCCAGCGCCGGACGTCCAGGAACCGGCTCCCGGGCCGGCCCGGCACCGCCGCGCCGCGCACCCCGGGCGGGAAGCGGGTGGCGTCCGGATCGCCGGCCGCGTACGTGCCGACCCGAACCTGGCAGACCAGCCGGCGGCTGCGGGCGCGCAACGCGGCGGTCTCGGCGGAGGTGGTCCGCACCGGGTCGAGGAGGAAGACGTCGGCGTCCACTGCCACGTCCACCGGGCCGGTGAGCTGCCACTGCCACGTCCAGCGGCGGGCCAGCGCGGCCGGCCAGGAGGTGGGGGCGCCGGGCGGTACGGTGACCTGCTCCCGGCAGGCCGGGACCGGCACGAGCAGCAGCGCGGTCAGCGCCAGCGCCACGCCCCGGCGCGGCCCTCGTCGGCGGACGCGGGCCGGCCGGGAACGCGGCGCGGCACCGGCCGGCCGGATGCCCATCGACAGCTCCCCGGACGCGGGCGGCCCGACGCCGCCCCCGCCCGGTCAACGAGCGCCGGCCCGGTCACGACGCGCCGGTCAGCGCGGAGTGCCGAAGTCCTGCGTCCAGTACGGCCCGTTGCTGCGCGCCACGCCCACCCCGATCTGGGTGAACGAGCAGTTCAGGATGTTCGCCCGGTGTCCCTCGGAGTTCATCCAGGCGTCCATCACGGCGGCCGGGCTCTGCTGGTTCCAGGCGACGTTCTCGCCGTACGCCCGCCAGGCGTAACCCACCCGGTCGAGCCGCTGGCCCACGTCGCTGCCGTCGCTGCCGTCGTGCGACATCTTCTTGTGGTCGGCCTGGTCCTGGCTGTGCCGCTGGGCGGCGAGCGTCAGCTTGGAATTGACGGTCAGCGCCTTGCAGCCGGCCTTCGCCCGTTCCTGGTTCACGATGTCGACGACCTGCTGGAGTTCGGAGCTGAGGCCGCCTCCGGAGGAGGTGGTCCGGGCGCCGGTGTTGCTCGGCGCGCTGCTGCGCTCCAGCTGCCGCGACGGAGCGGTGGTCCGGCTCGGCCTGGGCGCGGCCTTCCTGGTCGGGCTGGGCTTCACGGTGGTCGGCGCGGCCGACGGGCTGGCGGACCCGGGGACGAGCGCGTCGGCGGGCGGCGCGCTGTCGGTCTGCTCCGCTCCGTCCGGGGCGACGGCCGCCGGCGCGTCGGCGGCGGTCCGCTCGGCCGGGCGGTCGCCACCGGGCAGCAGCACGGCACCGACTCCCAGGCTCACCACGAGCGTCGCGGCGGCGGCGGCCCCACCGATCAGCAGCGGGCGGGAGAACCGTCGCTTCTGGCGGTGCCGGCTGTCCTCGGACGGGGTGTCGGTCACCGGCTGCCAGGCCGCGGCGGGCGGCGCCCAGGCGCCGGCCGGCTGCTCCTCGCCGTTCCAGCGGTCCCGGTCCGGCGGGTAGGGGCCGGCCGCCTCGAACGGCGCCTGGTGGCCGTGCCCGGTCTCGGCGACGGCGTAGCCGTGGTCCGGCCCGGCGACGTCGTATCCCTGCTGCGCGGCTTCGTGGCCGTATTCCGGCTGCGCGGCCTCGTATCCCGGCCCCGAGGCGGCGTGTCCGGGCTGCGCGGCGGCGTGGCCGTAACCGGAGTGCGCGGCGTGGCCGCGTCCCGACTGCGTCACGGTGGGGTCGGTGTCGTATCCGGCCGGACCGTGTCCGGGCCCGTCGACGCCGCCGTACCGGTCGGCGTCGAGAGTGGGCGGCAGGTGACCGGTGGGCGGCTGCGCCGGCTCGTCCCCGAAGAGGTACGACGACCGCGGTTCGGGCCGGTCGGTGAGCCACGCCGGACCCTGGTCGGTCGGCGGCTCCGGGCGCCGGGAGGCGTCATCCGGGTCGATCGGGTCGGTCCAGCGGTACACGCCTGTCCCCTCCACGGGTCGGTTGCGGGCCGGGGTGACGCTACGGGCGCGCCCGAGCTGCGGCAACGTGGCTAAGAAAGAGTTAAGGCGAGGCAGACAGGAAGGGTGAGGCGGTCACACATTCCCGGCGTACAGTAAAGGCGTCCGGACAGAGCGTGTCCGCGCCTTGTGGCAGCCCCCCGGCGAGTGGCCCGGCCGACGTGGAGATGATCTACGGCCTGCGTCAACTTGACGAAGGAGGGGGGTTCGGCTCAATATGTAGGTGTCGCCAGTCGCGCCCAGCCATGCCCCGATACGCCGGGGTAATGAAAGCCGCGAACATCATGGGCGCGCGTTGGCCGGCCTTTCCGGCAGCGCATATCGAGGAGTTCAGCATGGCGAAGGCCCTCTACGGCCACGTAGGTGCAGCGTCCGACCGGCGTCTGCTCGACGAGGTCACCCGTCTGCGTTCCAGGGTTCAGGCACTGGAGTTCGAGATCACGCGTCTGCGCGCCGAGAACGATCGGCTCGCGGCGGCGGCGGCGGAGGCCGACGACCTCCTCCGTCTTGCCGAGCCCGCGCTGACCTGAGTTCCGGTTGTCGGAAAACTGAATCGCACCACACCGAAAAGCGCGCCGACACTTCAGTGCCGGCGCGCAGCCATGTGCGTACCCTTTTCGCCGATGTCCGCAATTCTCGATCTTGCGGATGGCTCCCGGTAATTGCGTTCGGTAATTGTGATCTTGCGGTTTTCGCCCGACCGTGACGACCGGCGCCGAAAGCGGACAGCGCCCCCGCCGGGTGGGTCGCGTGCCGGTGCGGTCCCGGGCGCGGGTTAGTCTGCGGGTTCACCGGGTCCGCGCAGCCGGCGACGGTACGGCGACCACCGGACGAGGATCGAGAAGGTGCATCTCAAGAGCCTGACGGTGAAGGGCTTCAAGTCCTTCGCCTCCGCCACGACGTTGAAGCTGGAGCCCGGGATCACCTGCGTGGTGGGCCCGAACGGCTCCGGCAAGTCCAACGTCGTCGACGCCATCGCCTGGGTGCTGGGCGAGCAGGGCGCCAAGGCGCTGCGCGGCGGCAAGATGGAGGACGTCATCTTCGCCGGCACCGCCGGCCGGGCGCCGCTGGGCCGGGCCGAGGTCACCCTCACCATCGACAACACCGACGGCGCGCTGCCGATCGAGTACACCGAGGTCTCCATCACCCGCCGGATGTTCCGCTCCGGCGAGAGCGAGTACGAGATCAACGGCGACTCCTGCCGCCTGCTCGACATCCAGGAGCTGCTCTCCGACTCGGGCATCGGCCGGGAGATGCACATCATCGTCGGGCAGGGCCGGCTCGACGGCATGCTGCACGCCAAGCCGGAGGACCGGCGATCCTTCATCGAGGAGGCGGCAGGCGTCCTCAAGCACCGCAAGCGCAAGGAGAAGGCGCTGCGGAAGCTCGACGCGATGCAGGTGAACCTCAACCGGCTGACCGACCTCACCGCCGAGCTGCGCCGCCAGCTCAAGCCGCTGGGCCGGCAGGCCGAGGTGGCCCGCCGCGCCGCCGCCATCCAGGCCAACCTGCGCGACGCCCGGCTCCGGCTGCTCGCCGACGACCTGCACACGCTGCGGAGCACGCTGGACAAGGAGATCGCCGACGAGACCGCGCTGCGCGAGCGGCGGGAGCAGATCGAGGGCGAGCACGGCGAGGTACAGGGCCGGCTCGGCGAGCTGGAGGCGGCCCTGGCCGAGGACGCCCCGCTGCTCGCGGCGGCCCAGGACACCTGGTACCGCCTCTCCGCGCTCCAGGAGCGGTTCCGCTCCATCGAGCAACTCGCCCGGGAACGGCTGCGCCACCTCAGCGCCACCGGCGACGACGAGCGCCCCGGCCGGGACCCCGAGCAACTGGAGGCGGAGTCGCGGCGGGTCCGCGAGCAGGAGGAGGAGCTACGCGCCGCGCTCACCGAGGACCAGATCCGGCTCGCCGAGGCGGTCGAGCACCGGCAGGAGCTGGAACGACAGCTCGCCGCCGCCGAACGGGAGCTGGTGGCGGCGGCCAAGGCCATCGCCGACCGGCGCGAGGGGCTGGCCCGGCTGACCGGCCAGGTCAACTCCGCCCGGGCGCGTACCACAAGCGCCGGTGAGGAGATCGAACGGCTCGCCGCCGCGCACACCGACGCGCTGGGCCGCGCCGAGAAGGCGCAGGCCGACCTGGACGCGGTCGCCGAGCAGTCCACCGAGGCCGACCGGGACAACGCCGACCTGGACAGCCGGCACGCCGAGGCGGTGGCCGTGCACGAGCGGGCCCAGGCGGCGGTGCGCGGTCTCACCGACGGTGAGCGGGCCGCCGAGAAGGACGCCGCCACCTGGAAGGCCCGCGAGGAGGCGCTCGTGCTGGGCCTGCGCCGCAAGGACGGCGCCGGGGCGCTGCTGGCCCGCGCCGACCAGGTGCCCGGCCTGCTCGGCAGCCTCGCCGGGCTGCTCACCGTCGCCCCCGGCGACGAGGCGGCGCTCGCCGCCGCGTTGGGCGGGCTCGCCGACGCGGTCGCGATCAGCGGCGTGGACGAGGCCGTCGAGGCGATGCGGCTGCTCAAGATCACCGACGCCGGACGGGCCGGCCTGCTGGTCGGCAGCCCCGCCGGTCCCGGCATGGACGGCGCCGCGGACGCGCTGCGCCCGAAGCTGCCCGACGGCGCCCGCTGGGCGCCCGACCTGGTGGAGTGTGCCGCCGGTATCCGCCCGGCCGTGCACCGGGCGCTGCGGGACGTGGCGGTGGTCGACGACCTCGCCGCCGCGGCCGAGCTGGTCGCGGCGAACCCCGAGCTGCGGGCGGTCACCCCGGACGGTGACGTGGTCGGGGCGTACGCGGCGGCCGGCGGGTCGGCCAAGGCGCCCAGCTTCATCGAGGTGCAGGCCGCCGTCGAGGAGGCCCGGACCAACCGGGCCGCCGCCGAACGCGCCGCCGCCGAACTGCGTGAACAGTTGGCCGAGGCGCGTGCCGAGGTGACTGGCGCCAAGGAGGCGGTGCAGCACGCCGCCGCCGCCAAGCGGGAGGCCGAGAGCCACCGCAACGCCGCCGCCCGCCGCCTCGCCGAGCTGGGCGCGGCGGCCCGGTCGGCCAGGGCGGAGACCGACCGGCTCGGCGAGTCCCGGGCCCGGGCCGAGGCGGCCCGGGAACGCGACCTGGCGGCGCTCGCCGAGCTGGCGGAGCGGCTACGGCTGGCCGAGGTCACCCCGATCGACGCCGAACCGTCCACCGAGGAGCGTGACCAGCTCGCCGCCATGGTGCCGCCGGCCCGGCAGAACGAGATGGAGGTCCGGCTCGCGGTGCGTACCGCGGAGGAGCGGGTCGCGTCGATCGCCGGGCGGGCCGACTCGCTGGCCCGGCAGGCGACCGCGGAGCGGGCCGCCCGGGAGCGCGCCGCGGCCCGGCGCGCGGCCCGCACCCGCGGCGCCGAGATCGCCCGCGCCGTGGTCGGCGGCGCCCGCGAGGCGCTCACCCGGCTCACCGTCTCCATCGCCCGGGCCGAGGAGCACCGCGACGCCGTCGCCCGCGAACGCGCCGCCCGCGAGGCCGAGCTGTCCGAGGTACGCGGCGCGGCCAAGCGACTCGCCGCCGAGCTGGACCGGCTCACCAGCCAGGTGCACCGGGACGAGGTGGCCCGCGCCGAGCAGCGGCTGCGCATCGAGCAGTTGGAGGCCAAGGCCGCCGAGGACTTCGGCCTGGACGTGCCCACGCTGGTCGCCGAGTACGGCCCGGACCAGCCGGTCCCGCCCACCGACGCCGACGTCGCGCTCGCCGAGAAGGACGGCCGGCCGGTGCCCGAGCCGGTCCGCTACGAGCGGCCGGTGCAGGAGAAGCGGGCCGCCAAGGCGGAGCGGGAGCTGGCCCTGCTCGGCAAGGTGAATCCGCTCGCGCTGGAGGAGTTCGCCGCGCTCGAGGAACGCTTCAAGTTCCTCTCCGAGCAACTGGAGGACCTGAAGGCCACCCGGCGTGACCTGCTCACCGTGGTCAAGGACGTGGACGAGCGGATCCTGGAGGTCTTCGCCAGCGCGTTCGAGGACACCGCGCGGGAGTTCGAGCAGGTCTTCACCGTGCTCTTCCCCGGTGGCGAGGGCCGGCTCGTGCTCACCGACCCGGAGGACCTGCTCACCACCGGCGTCGAGGTGGAGGCCCGGCCGCCGGGCAAGAAGATCAAGCGGCTCTCGTTGCTCTCCGGTGGCGAGCGGTCGCTGACCGCGGTCGCCATGCTGGTGGCGATCTTCCGGGCCCGGCCCAGCCCGTTCTACATCATGGACGAGGTGGAGGCGGCGCTGGACGACGTGAACCTGGGCCGCCTGATCACGTTGCTGGCACAGTTGCGGGAGAAGAGTCAGCTGATCGTGATCACCCACCAGAAGCGGACCATGGAGATCGCCGACGCGCTCTACGGCGTGACCATGCGAAGCGGCGTGACCCAGGTGATCAGCCAGCGGCTCAACCGGGCCGAGGACGACGGGCAGGAGACAAGCGAGTGAGTCGGGAACGCGCCACGGCGCTCCTGGTGGACTTCGACGGCGTGCTGCGCCGCTGGGACCCGGCGGTGGCCGCCGGCGTCGAGCGGGAGTACGGGCTGACCGAGGGGGTCCTCGGTGAGATCGCGATGTCCTGGGGGCTGCTCCAGCCGGTGCTCACCGGTCAGGCCAGCCACGCCGGGTGGATGGCGAGCGTGGCCGACGCGCTGACCCCCTCGGTCGGCGACCCGGCCCGCGCCCGGGCGGCGGTCGACAAGTGGCAGCGCTACCGGGGCGAGGTCGACCCCGACGTGCTGGCGTTCGTGCGCGAGGCGCGAGCGGCCGGCATCCGGGTCGGGCTGGGCACCAACGCCACCGACCTGCTCGACGCCGACCTGGCCGAGCTGGGCCTGACCGACGAGCTGGACGTGGTGGTCAACTCCTCCGTCGTCGGGGTGCACAAGCCGGCGAAGGAATACTTCCAGGCGGCCTGCGCGGCGCTGGACACCCCGCCCGGCCGGGTGCTCTTCGTCGACGACCAGGACCGCGCGGTGGCCGGCGCCCGGGTCGCCGGTCTCTCCGCGCACCGCTGGAGCGGGCCGGCCGACCTGCGTTACCTGCGCGCCGCGCTGGCGTACTGAGCCGGGTGCCTAGTCCGGCGCGGGGCCGGTCGGGGTGATGCCGCGCAGGGCCTCGGTGAGTCGGGCGTTCAGGTCGTCCGGGAGCGTTCGGCCCTCGATCACCTCCCGGACGTAGCCGCGCAGCACCCGGCTGAAGTTGACGTAGTGCGGTGAGACCGGCCGGAGCCTGGCGCGGTCGATCGCCTTCCGCAACAGTGGGAGGTACGGGTAGTTCTCCTTGATCCCCACGTCCTCGTAGACGACGGCCCGGGTCGCGGCGAATCCGCCCTCCTCGAAGAGCGTTCGTTGGCTCTCCTCCCCGGTGAGGTACTCGATCAACGCCTGGGCGGCCCGGGGCTGCTTGCTCTGCCGGGCGACCGCGAGGTTCTGGCCACCCAGCACGCTCGGCCCGGGCAGGTCGGTGACGCCGACCCTGGCCGCCGCCGCCGTCATCGCCGCGGACGGCGCCGCGGTCGCGTCACCACCTGTCAACTTGCGGTAGGCGACCGGCCAGTTGCGCATGAACGCGACCTCGCCCGCCGCGAACGCCTCCCGGCTCTGGTCCTCGTTCTGGTCGAGCGCCCCGCTCGACACCACGGCCGGCCCGCTGGTCGGCGGGGTCAGCGACCGGAGCGCGGCGGCCAGCCGCCTCGGGTCGATCGAGACGTTCCCCTGACCGTCGACGCGCAGGTCGCCGTCGTGCGCCCAGAGCGCCTCCAACGCGTTGACGGTCAATCCCTCGTAGTTGGCGAGCTGGCTGGTGAAGCCGGCCTTGAGCCCGGGAGTCCGCGCCGTGAGCAGCCGGATCGACTCGGTCTCGATCTTCGGCCAGTCGAACGGAGGCGCCAGCTTGAGGTCCTTGCGGTAGTAGAGCAGCCCGGCGTCGGTGTTGAACGGGAGCGCCCACAGTCGGTCCTGGTAGCGGCAGGTGCGCAGCGGCTTCTCCAGGAACGTCTCGTCCGGGCGCTCGGCGAGCCGGGGTTCGTCGATCGGGCGCAGCAGGTTCTTCTCCGCGAACGCCGCCGTCCAGGTGACGTCGAGATTGAACACGTCGATGTCCTGGTCCCGTTCGTGCTCGCCGCGGTTGATCATCTCGGCGTACTGGCCGTCCGCCGTCTCCGGCAGACTGATCATCGTGGCCTGGTTACCGGGGTTCGCCGCGTTCCAGAGCTTGAGGAGCGCCTGCCGCTGCTCGCCCTTGCTGTCGTCGCGACCGGTGAGGATCACGAGGTCACCCGGCTCCAGGCCCTCGGGCCCGGCGACCTTCCAGAGCAGGAGCGAGGCCAGCGCGGCCACCAGCACACCACTCATCAGGCCGAGCCCGAACGCCCGCCACCAGCTCCGCCGGCCCTGCACCGGCGTCGACCTGGCCCCCCGGGTCGGTGGCATCAGTCCGCTCCTTTCCACAGCGCGGTGAACAACCGGTCCAGCGTCGCGTCGAGGCGGTCGGCCCGGGTGTCGTAGCAGTCACCCCCGGAACCCTGCGCGAGGCGGTCGAGCGGCGAGCCGGCGCAGGCCGCGTCGCCCACCGCGAGAACGTAGAGGCGTACCCCGGACAGCTCCGCCACGGTGGGCGGCGGTCGCCCGGTGGTGTCCTGGCCGTCGGTGACCACCACGAGCGCGCGCAGCGGGTCGCCGCTGCCGCCCCGGAGCTGCGCGGCGCCCTGTTGGATGGTCCGGTGCAGCGGGGTGTCGCCGGACGGCCGGATCCGCTGGACGGCGGCGTGCAGGCTGCCGGTGACCGCCGCGCCGGGCGGACCGATCGGCACGATCGGCCGGGCGTTGGCGGCCACCGTGGAGAACGTGCGGAGACCGAACTCGTCCCGCCCGCCCACCCGTTCCAGGGACCGCCCGACCCCGTCCACCGCCACCTCGAACCGGCTCCGGCGTCGATCCTCGCTCGGGTCGCGCATCGAGCCGGACGCGTCCAACGCCACCAGGACCCGGCCCGGCCGGTGCGCGCGGCGGTAGACCTCGCGCACCCGGTCCTGGTCGTCGGCGACCAGCTCGTGCAGGGGGCGGACCCGGGCGAACGGCCAGTCGAACAACGCGCCGTTGGCGCGGTCCACCGGAGCCGTGGCGGTCACGCCCGGCGGCCGCAGGCCGACTCCGAGCAGCGCCTGTCGGCCCTCCTCCTCGTCGACCAGCCAGCGGACGAAATGGGACGCCCCGGCCCGTACGGCGGGACTCTGCACCGCCTCCGGCCAGCGGAGCCGGGCGGCGGTGAGGAAGAGCACCGGTGAGTCGGACGGGTAGAACGCCTGCAACCGCTCGGCCGCCGGTGGCGCCTGCTGTGCCGGGCAGCCGACGCCGAGCGGCCGGCCCTGGTTGTAGCGCACCAGCGCCTGCTCGGTGAGCATCACGGCGGGTGTGCCGACCCCCGCGGTGGCGGTGGGGGCGGCGGTGGCGCGGGTCCGCTGCCGGCACAGCACGGCGAGGTCGTCGCCGATCGGGTACGAGCCCGCGTCCAGCGCCTGATCCACCCGTCGTTCGACGTCCTGTCGGGCGGTCGACGCGGACACCAGCCCCCGCTCGCCGCCGTAGAGCGCGTAGGTGGCCAGGCGGGCGGGCGCCGACACGGCCGGATCCGCGCGCACCACGCCCCGGCCGCCGGCGATCGGCGTGTCGGTGGTCGCCCCGGCGGCGTCGCGGAACAGCTCCCGCCAGGTCCGCCCCATCCGGCGCGCCGTGTCGACGGTGTCGCCGGCGGCGACCTGGGCCTGCGGAACGCCGAGCACCACCGGCGACGCGGCGATCTCGTCGACCTCGTCGAGCACGCCCGTGCCGGCCGCGCCCAGCCGCGCCACGTCGATCGCCGACTCGGGCAGCCACAGGTCCGGGTGCGGACCGACGTCCCGCAGGTAGCGGCGACCCGGCTCGCCGGACGAGCCCCAGTGGGCGCCGATGCCGGCCCGGACGTCGTCGGCGGCGGCGGGATACAGGTAGATCCGGGCCAGCGGGCAGCCCCGGTGCTGGCGCGCGGACCACCGTTCGAACGCGTCCGCCACCTCGCGGTAGGGCTGGAGACCGGCGGCCGAGGTGGCCACCCGCACCTCCGGTGGCTGGAAGCAGCCGACTCCGGCGGCGCCGACCGGGCCGGCGTATCCGACCGAGGCGCACAGGAGCGCCCAGGCCGCGAGGAGCGGCACGACCACCCGCCGTGGCAGCGCGCCGCGTGCGACGCGGCGCGGCGTCACCGCGGCGACCAGGCGCCTCCACCGGTCGAGCCCTTCCTCCGGTGGTGGCGGGGGTGGTTCCCGGCCCGCCCAGGCCACCCGGATCACGCCCTCCTTCCGGAAGACGGAGAGGGTGGGACGCTGCCGGCTGCTCACCTCGCCGACCTTCTCGGCCACGTACTGATGCAGTTCGTCGGTGTCGACGATCCCGTCGCCGTTGCGGTCGGCCTGCCCGGTGCGCAGCCCGTCGACCACCGCCCGGGTGAAGACGCCCTGACCGTCCCGCTCGAAGCTGAGTTCGGTGCCGGCGCAGGAGGTGATCACGACGTGCCCACGCCCGCGGAACGGGGCGGTCAGGTCGGCGTCCCGCGCGCCCCGGGCTCGCTCGTCGCGTGCGAAGGCGCCGCTGTAGCAGCAGTCGAGCAGCACCACGATCTGCTTCGCCCGGCTGTCGGCCATCTCGTGCCGGATGTCGGCGGCGGACAGCGCGGTCGCCCGGATCAGGTGACTGTCGTGCTCGGAGTCGGCGGCGGCGAAGAAGAGGTCCCCGGCCGCGTCCTTCAGCCCGTGTGCCGAGATGTGCAGGAGCAGCAGGTCGTCGGGCTCGGTGTTGTGGAAGAAGATGGCGACGGCGCGACCGACGTCGTGGACGGTGCGGTTGCGCAACACGCGTACGTCGTCGAAGGCGCCGATCGCCGGGTTCTCCAGCACCTCGCGGAGGGAGTCCGCGTCCGCCACGGCGCCGGGGAGGGCGGCGAACTGAGGATCCGCGTAGGCCTCGTTCGCGATGATCAGCGCTCGTCTCATCGTTCCGGTGGGAACACCCGGTCGATGAACGCCTCGATCAGCCGGCGCTGGTCGTCGGCGGTGGCGTTGTCGAGGACCAGCTCGTGCTCGCCGATGCGCACCTCGACCCGACCGCGACCGCGCCGCCGCTGCCAGTCCCCGACGACGCGGAGCACCCCGGCGACGAGGTCCGCCTGGGCGGCCAGGGTGGCGAGCAGCGTGCCCAGTTCGGCGAGTTCGCCGGCCCGGGCGCCGTCCGGCGCGACCGTGGCCGACTCCGCCGGCCCGACCGAGCGGACGCCGTCGAGCTGGTGCAACTCCCGGCGCAGGCGGTGGGCGGATTCCTCGATCGCGTCGTCGTCGTCATCGACGGTGACGAGCCGACCCACCATTGTGTTCATTGATGGCACGTTATCAGCTCTCCGCCAACCGGCCGGTAACATTCCGTACACAGTGGCGGCTCGACCCGGTCGGGCGGGCCCCGTGTCCCGCCCGACCGGGCGGTGGCTCACCGCAGGCCGGGCACCTCGGTGACGGTGAACGGTGGGGCGGCCGGGTCGGCGAAGAGCTGGCTCTCCACCCAGAGCAGACGATCGGCGTCGCGGGCCACCGCGGTCGGAGACCGTCGGGTGTCGACCGGACCGGACCGGCCCACCACCCGGGCGGTGCGCAACCCTGCGTCGAGCCGGGCCACGTTCACCGCGAACCGGGTCACGCCGGCGGCGTCCGTCTCGTTGACCACCCCATACAGCCGATGGCCCTCCAGCAGCAGGCCGTCCGCACCCATCCGGCCACCGGTCACCTCGACCTCGGTCACGGCCCGGGTCGTCAGGTCGACCCGGAACAGGCGTTCACCGCCCTGCTCCGCCACCAGGGCGAGCCGGCCCGACGGGTCGCTGACGACGCCGTTGAGGAACGTCGGCGCGGCCGGGAAGTCGTCCGGACGCACCCACGGGACGAGCGCGCCGACCCGCCCGCCGGCGAGCGCGGCGCGCCACAGCGTGCCGGTGGCGGAGTCGGTGACGTAGACGGCGTCGCCGGTGACCACCAGGTCGTTCAGGGCCGCGCCGCCGGCCGCCGTCCGGCGGGCCAGCAGGGTGCCGTCCGGGCCGTACACGAAGAGCGTGCCGGTGAGCCAGCCGGCGACGAAGATCCGACCCTGGCGGTCGGTCCGGATGCCGGCGGCACTGGTCCGGCCGTCGGTGCCGGCGGCGAGGAACGGGTGCAGGACCGCCCGCCGGGTGTCGCCCCGGTAGACCGCCCCGGTGGCCGAACTGGTGACGTACATGGTTCCGGCCGGGGTGACGGTGAGCCCCTCCGGGAACACGTCCGGTTCGGCGGAGACGACGTAGACGACGGGGCGGCCGGTGATGGGGGCGGGTTCCGGCGCGCCGGCGGTCACCGCCGTCAGGACCACCGCCGCCGCCGCGAGAAGTGTCTTCACCCCACGGAGCGTCCGGCGGTGACGACCCGACCGGAAGCCCCTTTCGGACCGGGCCGAAAGGTGGCTACCGTTCGCCGGTGACCACCCTGCGGCTCAACGCGACCGACCTGAGCCGGACCGTGCTGCATGCCGGCCCGGCGGCCCTGGTCGAACTGGCGATGGCCGCGCAGCGGCTGGTCCTCGCCGACGTGCCGACCCACCTCACCGCGTGGCGGGCCCGCACCAGGGCGGCGCTGCGCCCCGACATGCGGCCCTACCTCGACCTGTGCCGGACGCCGTACCTGCTGCCGGACTTCCTCACCCCGCCCCGCTTCGACGGCGATTTCGCCAGCCTGGTGGACCGGGTCGCCGGCACGCCGGACGAGGTGCTCGCCGCCGAGCTCAGCCCGCTGGTGGAGTCGGGTGCGCTGCCCGCCCGGGTGGCGCCGCTGGCCGCCGGAGAGGCCGCCGCCCGAGCTCGACTGCGCGCCGCGATGCTCGCCTTCCACGGCGTGGCGCTCGCTCCCTACTGGGCGGAGGTCGAGACCGCGGTACGCGCCGACCGGGCGGTACGCGGTCACGTCCTGGCCGACGGTGGCCTCGACCGGGTGCTCCGCGACCTCAGCCCGTACCTGGCGTGGGCCGAGACGGGGAAGAGCTACGCGCTGTCGTACCGGTGCGCGGTCGCCGACGACATCGAGCTGACCCCCGGCGGACGCGGGCTGACCCTCGTGCCGTGCCACCTCGCCCCGCAGCCGTTCCTGCTGGCCGACCCGACCGGCCCGCTGGTGCTGGTCTACCCGATCCGGCCGGGTCCGGAGCACCTGCGATCCCGCGCGCCCCTGGCGGACCTGCTCGGGCGCACCCGGGCGGCGGTGCTCGCGGCGACCGCCGACGCCCCCGGCACCTCCCAGCTCGCGCGCCGGGTCGGTGTCTCCGCCGCGACGGCCAGCGAGCACGCGGCGACCCTGCGGGCCGCCGGCCTGATCACCACCCGGCGGGCGGGCGCGTCGGTGCGGCACTGCCTCACCCCGCTGGGCGAGCAGTTGTTGCGGGCGGGCGGCCCGGCGGAGGCCGGACCCGGGTGACCGGTGGCGGGGCCGTCATCCGGTCCGGTCAGGATCAGTGCGCCGCCGCTCCGCCGCCGGCGACCACCCGGTGCAGCAGGTTGACGGTGGCCCGGGCCAGGCGGGCATCGGCCACCGCCGGGTCGGCGAGCACCCGGGTCCAGCCCAGCGAGCCGGCGGCGAACACCCAGGCCCCGGACACGGCCCGGTAGAGCCGGCTCTGCTGCACCTGGGGCGCGCCCTCGTGCCGGTAGGGGGACTCGGCCAGCAGCGTCTGTTCCGTCGCTGCCGGCGCGGCGAAGCGGACCATCTGCCGGTCGGCCTCACCCCACACGACCTCCGGGATCAGGTCGCCGTCCCGGACGCCGGCACCGGCCCAGAACCAGTGCCCGGCGTCGCGGACCACCAGCGGGGCGTACCCGTCCACCATGCTGACGTACTGGGCCCCGATGAACTGCTGCTCGGGGTGGCCGGCCGTCCGCCACCGCGTGGTGGGTGGCATCGGCCCGGACGCCGGCCGGCTCTCCTTGGCGCACCGGATGAGGCGGCCGTCCCGGTCGTCCGCCCCGTAGCGGATCCGCCAGTAGCAGTTGTTCGCGCCGAGGAAGACCAGGCTGGTGCCGGCATCGCGGGCGGTGACCACCGCCTGGCGCATCGGCGCCGACCAGTATTCGTCGTGGCCGGGGAACACGACCGCGCGGAACCGGGCCGGATCCACCCGCCCGGCGTGCAGGTCCTCGCTGGTGGCGTACCCCAGGTCCAGGCCCAGCCCCTCCACCCAGCGCACGAAGCCGATGTCGTGGTCGGCCAGGGCCGGAATGCCGGAGCCGGCGTACGGCCGGTCGTGGCTGACCGCCCGGGCCCGGCGCTCCCCGCTGCGCCGCCCGACCGGGTCGAAGCCGTAGTAGAGGCTGGCGCCGGTGCGCCCGTCCTCCGGCCACCGGTTGTAGGCCTGCCAGGTGCTGGTGGGCAGCACGACCAGCGCCCCGCCGCCAGCCACCGGCGGGCGCACCACGAAGGGGATCCACTGGTGGTGGCCGGAGGCGCCGGCGAGCAGGGCGAGGTAGAGGCCGCTCACCCAATCCGGGGTCACGGTCGGTCGCCACCCCGGGCGCCAGTCGCACCGCACCGCGCCGGTTGCCGGGTCCACGCTCGGCGCGCCCTGGGGAACGCCGTCGAGCCACGGGCTGACCGCCACCTGCCGCGCTCCCGCCCCCCGGTAGTGGCCGAGGCGGAAGAGGGTGATGCGGTACTTCTGGGGCTGGGCCACCGAGACCTGGAACCGCAGCTTGTCACCGGGGGCGACGCTGGTGGCGTGGACGTAGCCGGCGATCTCGCCGCGCGCGTCCTGGGCGAACCGGTGCCCGGTCAGTCGGAAGTCGGCCGCGCCGGGTCGGGTGTTCTCCACCACGACCGGCGGGGACCCGGCGGCCGGCCGGGGCGCGGTCGCCCGGCCCGGTCCGGTCGGGTCGCCGGCGCAGGGGCCCGACCGCCCGCCCGTGCCCAGCGCCGTCGCCCCGAGCGCGCCGAGGATGCCCAGCGTCCGTCGTCGAGTGTGTCCCATCCCGCCCCCGTCAACCTGGTCGCCCGTGCGCCCGGCGGTTCCGATGCGGTGGTGCGGGCCCGGCGAGGGTGCCGGGTGATCGGATCCGGCCACGGCCGTTCAGCCGCAAGACGTCTCAGGTCTGCGCGGCGTTGCCGGGAACGGTCACTTGTGGACGATCAGGTGCCGAGCCTCGGCCGTTCGGCCGAGCCGGCGGTCGGCGGCCGGGTCAGGAGCCGGTGACGCCGTCGAGACGTTCGCGGATCAGGTCGGCGTGGCCGTTGTGCCGGGCGTACTCCTCGATCATGTGCACGTACACCCAGCGGAGGCTGATCTCGTGCGTGCTGCCGTCGCGCTTGCGGCTGACGAAGGTGTGGTCCAGCGGCAGGTCGGCCACCGCCCGGTCGGCCGCCTCGATCTCGGCGTGCAGGGTGGCGAACGCCTCGGCCGGGTCGGCGTCGGCGATGTCGTTGAGGTCGGCGTCCGGGTCGGCGCTGTAGTCGTACAGGTCGGGCAGCTCCAGGCCGGCCGCGTGGTGCCGGAACCACCAGCGCTCCACGTCGGCCATGTGCCGCACCAGGCCGAGCAGGGTCAGCCCGGAGGGCTCGACGCTGGGGGTGCGCAGTTGGTCGGCGGTCAGCCCGGCGCACTTGAGGCGCAGGGTGTCGCGGTGGGTGTCCAGCCAGCCCTGGAGCATGTCCCGCTCCTCGGCGACGTAGGGCTCGTGGCGGCGGTCGACTTCGGGTGCTCTCCAGGTCGTCATCCCGGCGATGTTAAGAGGGGGCCCCGGTACAACGCGAGCCGTTAACCGGGGACCCCTCCTTACACTCCGGTGCGGCTCCTGTTCCCCTCGGGGCAGGTCAGAACGTCTCGTTGAACCGGTGCATCAGCCGGGCGAAGTGCGCCACGTCCTCTTTCGGCCAGTCCTCCAGCGAACGTCGGATCTGCCCGAGTCGGGCCGCCCGGGCCGCGTCGAACCGCCGGGTGCCCTCCTCGGTGAGGCTGAGCTGGGCGGCCCGCCGGTCGGTCGGATCCGGGTCACGGCGCACCAGGCCCAACGCCTCCAGGCCGCCGATCTGGCGACTCAACGTGCCCTTGCCGATGCCCAGCTTGACGGCCAGGTCGGTGAGCCGGATCTGGCCCGAGCGGCGCAGCCAGAGCAGCAGCCCGTAGGCGTTCGGCTCCAGGTTGGGATGGACCTCGCGGGCGATCTCCCAGGACAGCGCCCGGCCGCGGCGCAGCAGCGCGGTCAACTCGTGTTCCACGGCGCGCAGCGTCTCGTCCATCGTCAGAGGATAGTCATGGCTCGTCGCTGAGCTGCTGGCGCGCCACCGGCCGCAGCTCGCCGTCGCCGGCGGTGCCCTCGATCACCACGGCGGCCGACCGGCCCCGGTGGGTAAGCGTGGCCACCGCGTTGCCGAAGTAGGGCCCGGCCAGCTTGCGCCACCGCACCAGCGGCCGGCGCACCCCCGCCGAGCGGGCCAGCGCCCGGGTCGCCCCGGCCGGCCCCGGGTTCCAGCCCAGCTTCATCAGCGGCCGCATCCCGGCCGGCACCTGGTTGTGGATCGGCGAGCAGGTGAGCTGGTGCACCGGCGTACGCACGCCCCGGTCGGCGAACCGGGCCCGGGCCACGTAGGAGTGGTGCACGTCGCCGGAGAGCACGCTGATCGAGGCCGGGCGCGGGTACGCCGGCCCGGCGCCCACCCGCGCGCCGGTGCGCGCCGCGGCGCCGCTGCCCAACCGGGCGAACAGCTCGCCGAGCGCGTCGAAGGAGCGCCGGAACGCCGCCCAGTGCTCCAGGTCCCAGGCCCGGCGCATCTGCTCGGCCAGCCGGGCCACCCAGGGCCGGTCGGAGTCGGCGAGGCGCTCGTTCCACGCCTCCACGTGGTGGATGCCCGGCGGCAACAGCCAGGGCAGCGAGGTGCCCACCACCAGGTGGTCGTAGGCGCCGTGCGCCTGGTCGAGGAACCACGACCACTCGCCGGGCGGCAGCATCGCCCGGTGCCCGGGCAGGAGCACCCGGCTGGAGCGGTTGTCCAGCATGACCAGGCGGGTCCGGCCCAGGTCCAGCGCGTAGCTCCACTGATATTGCACGGCCCGCCACCGCTCGGTGTCGTGCGCCAGGTCGGCCTCGGTGTCCACCCGCTCGCCGAACTCGTGCAGCACGCCGGTGGCGTCCTCGGCGGCCACCACCTTCGCGTACACCGGGTCGGCGGCGATCTCGTCCGGGCCGAGGTTGCCCAGGTGCTGGTAGACCCAGTAGGAGGCGAGGCCGCTGCGGATCCGCTCGGCCCACCACGGCTGCTCGCGCATGTCCGCCCGCCAGGACGCCGAGGTGTTCCAGTCGTCGATCACCTCGTGGTCGTCGAAGATCATCACGCTCGGCACGGTGGAGAGCAGCCAGCGGATCTCCGGATCGCGCCAGGACTCCAGGTAGAGCTTCGTGTACTCGTCGAAGCTGACCACCTGCGCCGCCGGGGCGTCCTTCGGTCGCCGGCGGCGTCGCCTGAGCAGCCGGCGCACGGTCGGCGAGGTCTCGTCGGCGTAGACCTGGTCGCCGAGCAGCACCAGCAGGTCGGGGAGCGCCACCTCGTCGGGCGCGGCCATCACCCGCCGGGCGTACGCGTCGAGCGCGTCCGGCGGCAGCTTGCGCGCGGTGGAGTGCTGGGTGGTCTCCCGGCAGGAGCCGAAGACGAGGCGCACCGGCTGGTCGCCGTCGTCGGCCGCCCGGGTCCGGATCACGCTGGGCGGGAACCCGCTGTCCGGCACCGGCCAGGCCACCTCGTCGTCGATCAGCACCTCGTAGCGGGAGGAGCTGTCCGGGGTGAGCCCGGTCACGATCACGATCGCGTAGTGGTGGTCGTACGCCGAGAAGGTGGGCGCGCTGCCGGTGGCGCCGTCGGCCGTGCGGACGGTGACCACCGCGGGTGCGCTCGTCTCCACCCAGACGGTCGCCCGCGTGTCGACGACCCGGCGGAGCAGTGGGCCGATGAGCAGGCGGGAACCGGGCACGACGTTACCTCCGACAAGATCGATTGGGTCTTCCTACCCGGCCGGCGGTTGCGGTACGCCTTCCAGCAGCGAGCGTACCCGCAGGTTGTTCGCGTGCCGAGGCCGTGAGTGGGACGCCGTCGCCGGCATCTGACAGGATTTCGGGCATGAAGGAATACCTCCTCGTCGCTCTCGCCCTGCTCGGCGTGCTGATCATCGGTGGCCTGAGCCTCGTGGTGCCCCGGCTGCGCCGCCGCCCGGAGCCGCCGCTGCCGACCACGGAGGTCGACACCCGCACCGAGGAGGACCTGGCCGGCCCGCCGGTGGAGGCCCCGGAGGCGGAGCTGAGCACCGGCGTGGTGGTCGAGGCGCCGCCGGTCGAGGCACCCCCGATCGAGGTGCCCGAGCCCACCGCCGGCCGGCTGGTCCGGCTGCGCTCCCGGCTGTCCCGCTCCCAGAACGCCTTCGGCAAGGGCCTGCTCGGCCTGCTCAGCCGGGACCGGCTCGACGAGGACACCTGGGAGGAGATCGAGGACAGCCTGATCACCGCGGACGTCGGCATCGACTCGACCCGGGAGATCGTCGACCGGCTGCGCGAACGGACCCGGGTGCTCGGCACCCGCACCGGCGACGAGCTGCGGACGCTGCTCGCCACCGAGCTGGTCAACGCGCTCGACCCGAGCCTGGACCGGTCGCTGCGGACCGCGTCGAAGGAGGGCGTCCCGGCGGTGGTGCTTGTGGTCGGCGTCAACGGCGCCGGCAAGACCACCACCTGCGGCAAGATCGCCCGGGTGCTCGTGGCGGACGGCCGCACCGTGCTGCTCGGCGCGGCCGACACGTTCCGGGCCGCCGCCGCCGACCAGCTGGAGACCTGGGGCGGTCGGGTGGGCGCGGAGACGGTCCGCGGGCCGGAGGCCGCCGACCCGGCCAGCGTCGCGTTCGACGCGGTCCGGCGCGGCATCGACGTCGGCGTCGACACCGTGCTGATCGACACCGCCGGCCGGTTGCAGAACAAGGTCGGCCTGATGGACGAGCTGGGCAAGGTGAAGCGGGTGGTGGAGAAGCACGGCCCGATCGACGAGACGCTGCTGGTGCTGGACGCCACCACCGGCCAGAACGGCCTGGAGCAGGCGCGGGTCTTCACCGAGGTGGTGAACGTCACCGGGGTGGTGCTGACCAAGCTCGACGGCACGGCCAAGGGCGGCATCGTGATCGCCGTGCAGCGCAAGCTCGGCATCCCGGTCAAGCTGGTCGGCCTCGGCGAGGGCAAGGACGATCTCGCCCCGTTCGACCCGGCGCAGTTCGTCGACGCGCTGCTCGGCACCGAGCCGCCCGGCCGGGACGCGTAGCCTCTCCCGTGACGACTGACGATCGCGCCTACGCCGGGTGGCGCGACCCCAGCCACCCGGCGCCACGCCTCGGGAGACCGTACGTGACTTCGCAGGAGATCCCGCTGCACGGCGGGAACGTGAGCACCGTGGTCCGCGTGGGCGACACGGTCCGGCGCAACGCCGGCCCGTGGACGCCCTCGGTCCACGCGTTGTTGCGCCACCTGGAATACGTCGGCTTCACCGGCGCGCCGCGCGCGCTCGGCATGGACGAGCGCAACCGGGAGGTCCTGTCGTACCTGGAGGGGGAGTGCGGGGAATACCCGCTGGCCCCGCACTGGGTCACCGACGAGGCCCTGGTCACCGTGGCCACCATGCTGCGGATGTTCCACGACGCCCAGTACGGCTTCACCCCGCCGCCCGGCGCGGTCTGGCGCTCGTTCGGGCCGCCCCCGCCGGACACCGAGGTGATCTGCCACCACGACGCGGCCCCGCACAACGTGATCTGGCGTCCCGACGGCACGCTCGGGCTGATCGACTTCGACCTCGCCTCGCCCGGCGCCCGCATCTACGACGTGGCGTACGCGGCCTGGACCTGGGTGCCCATCTTCTCCGACCGGGACTCCGTCACGCTCGGCTGGAAGCGCCCCGACCGGCCACGCCGGCTGCGGCTCTTCGCCGACGCGTACGGGCTGATCCCCCGCGACCGGCACCGGCTCATCCGCACCATCCGCAAGCGCATCGTCGACCACGTCGAGGGCATCCGGCGGATGGCCGCCGCCGGTGAGCCGGCGTTCGTCCGGATCGTGCACAAGGGCCACCTCCGCCGGCCGATGCGTGACCTGCGCCTGCTCGACTACGAGCGGCACCACCTGGAGTACGCGCTGCGCTGAGCAAGATCGACGCTCGTCACACGCCGGAAACAAGCCGTCACGTGTCGGAAATCGAGCGGTGTCGGTGCAGGAAACAGCAGCCGACCAAGCTCTCGCGCAACCGGCGTACGGGCGACGCTGCCCCGGAAGCCGCGAAGGAGGGAACTTCACCTTTAGGAGGCCAGCGTGCCTGAAGCACCGACGATCGACGGCGGCAACACCGTTTGGCTGCTGGTTTCGACCGCTCTCGTGCTGCTCATGACCCCCGGCCTGGCGCTGTTCTACGGCGGCCTCAACAGGTCCAAGGGCGTGCTCAACATGATGATGATGAGCTTCTCGGCCATCGGGCTCATCTCTGTTCTGTGGTGGTTCTACGGTTTCAGCGTCGCGTTCGGCAGCGACGTCAACGGGCTCTGGGGTGACCCGGGCGCCTACCTCGGCACCAAGACGTTCCTCGCCGAGACCGACCTCTGGGGCGCCACGGCGGAGAACCCCAGCGGCATCGGCATCCCGCTCTACGTGTTCATGGCGTTCCAGATGGTCTTCGCGGTGATCACCGTCGCGCTGATCAGCGGCGCCATCTCCGACCGGGCCAAGTTCTCCGGCTGGCTGCTCTTCGCGTTCGGCTGGGCCACCCTGGTCTACTTCCCGGTCGCGCACTGGGTGTGGGGCGGCGGCATCATCGGCGCCAAGCTGCACGCGCTCGACTTCGCCGGTGGCACCGCGGTGCACATCAACGCCGGTGCGGCGGCGCTCGGCGTGGCGCTGGTGCTCGGCAGGCGGGTGGGCTGGCCGCGCGAGGGCATGAAGCCGCACAACATCCCGCTGGTCGCGCTCGGCGCCGGTCTGCTCTGGTTCGGCTGGTTCGGTTTCAACGCCGGCTCCGAGCTGACCGTCGACCCGGTGGCCGGTCTGGCGTTCCTCAACACCCAGCTCGCCACCGCCGCGGCGGTGCTCGGCTGGCTGCTGGTCGAGCGGATCAAGGACGGCCGCCCGACCATGGTCGGCGCGTCCTCCGGCGCGGTGGCGGGTCTGGTCGCCATCACCCCGGCCTGCGGGTTCATCGCCCCCTGGGCGGCGGTCCTGCTCGGCGGCGTCGCCGGCGCGGTCTGCGCGCTCGCCATCAGCCTGAAGTACAAGCTCGGCTACGACGACTCCCTCGACGTGGTCGGCGTGCACTTCGTCGGCGGCTGGATCGGGTCGCTGTGGCTCGGCCTGTTCGCCACCAACTCCGTCAACAGCGCGATCGGCGACGTGGTCGGCGCCTCGGACGGCCTGTTCTACGGCGGCGGCGTGACCCAGCTCGGCCGGCAGGCGCTGGCCGGTCTGATCGTCACCGTCTGGTCGGGCGGCGTCGCCTGGCTGCTCGCCTTCGCGATCCAGAAGACGATCGGCTTCCGGGTGGCGGCCGAGGCGGAGGTCGACGGCATCGACGTCGCCGAGCACGCGGAGAGCGCGTACGACCTGTCGCCCACCACGGGCAGCAGCACGAGCGCGTTCGCGATGGCCGGGATCGGCGGCACCAGGCCGAACCCGGAGCCCGCCGACGAGGCGGAGGAGTCCGCGCCGGTCAGCGAGAAGGTCGCCGGTTAACGTTCCAGGGATGGAGGGGTTGGACATGAAGCTGGTGACCGCGGTCATCAAGCCGTACCAGCTGGACGCGGTGAAGGAGGCCCTGCACGCGCTCGGCGTGGCCGGGCTGACCGTCAGCGAGGTCCAGGGCTACGGCCGGCAGAAGGGGCACACCGAGGTCTACCGGGGTGCGGAGTACACGGTGGAGTTCCTGCCCAAGATCCGGGTCGAGGTGCTCACCGACGAGATCGACGTGGACAAGATCGTGGACGCCATCGTCGGCGCCGCCCGGACCGGCAAGATCGGCGACGGCAAGGTCTGGGTGACCGGCGTCGAGGAGGTCGTCCGGGTACGCACCGGCGAGCGCGGGCTCGACGCCCTCTGAGAGCGGAACCCGCCGACGTGACCTCGTTGACCACGGCCACCGGCCCCACCGGGTCCGGCGTGCCCGTGGTCAACGAGGTCGTCGGCGTACCCGGGGGCATCGGTGAGCCGGCCCGGTCCGCCCGGGCCGGCGCGCTCGACGCCTGGCTGCGCCGGATCTTCCCGGCGCGGGCCGGGGTCGCGCTGGTCGCGGTGGGCGGGCTCGGCCGCCGCCAGTGCGCCCCCTACGGCGACCTCGACCTGGTGCTGCTGCACGCCGGTGTGGCCGGCATCGACGAGCTGGCCGCCTCGCTCTGGTATCCGATCTGGGACGCCGGACTACGGCTCGACCACTCGGTGCGGACCGTCGCGGAGGCGCTGTCGGTGGCCCAGGACGATGTCAAGGTCGCCCTCGGCCTGCTCGACGCGCGGCACGTGGCCGGCGACCCGGCCCTGACCGACCAACTCGCCCGCACCGCCACCGACCACTGGCGGCGCACCGCGATCCGTCAGCTGCCCGGCCTGCGCGAGATCACCGCGGCCCGCTGGGAGGCCCACGGCGAGCTGGCCTTCCTGCTGGAGGGCGACCTCAAGGAGGCCGCCGGCGGCCTGCGCGACGTCGGCATCCTGCGCGCCATCGCCACCGCCGGCGTCACCGACGCACTCCGCCCGGCCGTGCACGCCGCGCACCGGCGCCTGCTGGACACCCGCGACGCCCTGCACCAGCAGGTCGGCCGCCGGGTCGACCGGCTGCTCGCCCAGGAACGCGACGGCGTGGCCGCCCTGCTCGGGCTGCGCCAACCCCAGCTCGGCGCGCCCGTCGGGGCCGCGTCCGTGGGGCCCGCGTCCGACGGCGGCGCGTCCGACGGCGGCGCGTCCGGAGGGCGCGCGCCCGTCCGGGACGACGCCCCGCCGCCGGTCGCCGAGGGGGACACGCTGCTGCGGCTGGTGGCCGGCGACGCGCGAACCGTCAGTCACGCCCTGGACGACGCCTGGCGGGCCGCCGACCGGCTCCGCTCCGGCCGGCACCGCGCCGCCCCCGGCCGGCCGGTGCGCCGCCCGGTCGCCCGCGACGTCGTCGAGCAGGACGGCGAGCTGGTGCTCGCCCGTACCGCGATCGGGGCCCGCCCCGACCCGAGCCTGTCGCTGCGGATCGCGGCCGCGGCGGCCACCACCCGGCTGCCCATCGCCCGGGCCACCTGCGAGTGGCTGGCCGCCTACTGCCCGCCGCTGCCCGCGCCGTGGCCGCCGGCCGCCCGCGCCGCGCTGACCACCCTGCTCGGCGCCGGTCCGGGCCTGGTGCCGGCGTGGGAGACCTGCGACCGGTACGGGTTGATCGACGGCTGGCTGCCCGAGTGGACCAGGCTGCGCAGCCTGCCCCAGCACAACCCGGTGCACCGGTTCACCCTCGACCGGCACCTGGTGCAGACCGCGTACGAGGCGAGCCGGCACACCCGCGAGGTGGAACGGCCGGACCTGCTGCTGCTCGGCGCGTTCCTGCACGACATCGGCAAGGGACTCCCCGGGGATCATTCGACGGTCGGGGCGCCGCTGGCCGAGGCGGTCGCCACCCGGATCGGGCTGCCCCCGGCCGAGGCGGCGCTGATCGGCACGCTGGTCCGGCTGCACCTGCTGCTGCCCGACGTGGCCACCCGGCGGGACCTGTCCGACCCGAAGACCGTCGCCGGTGTCGCCGAGCGGGTCGGCGACACCGGCACCCTGGAACTGCTGCACGCCCTCGTCCAGGCCGACGCCGCCGCCACCGGCCCGGCCGCCTGGTCCGGCTGGAAGGGCCGGCTGATCGCCGAACTGGTCGCCCGGGTGCGCACCACGCTGGACACCGGCGTGGTGCCCGCGCCGCCGGCCCCCGACCCGGCGCTGGTCGCCGGGCCGCTTCCGGTCGTACACCTGGGGGAGGACCGGGTGGCGGTGGCCGCCGCCGACCGGCGTGGGCTGCTCGCCACGGTGGCCGGGTGCCTGGCCCTGCACCGGCTGGAGGTGATCTCCGCGGACGCCGCCACGGTCGACGGCCGCGCCCTGGTCGAGTGCCGGGTGCAGCCGCGCTACGGGCTGGCGCCCGACCCGATCGCGCTCAGCGCCGACCTGCGCCGCGCGGTCGCCGGCGACGTCTCGGTCATCCAGCGCCTGCGCGGCCGGGCCCTGGCGGCCCGGAGCCGGGGCGCCGCGCCCCGGGTGGTCTGGCACCGGGAGGCGGCCACCGACGCGGTGCTGCTGGAGTTGCGGGCCGCCGACGCGGCCGGCCTGCTCTACCGGGTCACCTGCGCGCTCGACGAGGCCGGCGCCCAGGTGCGGGCCGCCCGGATCTCCACCCTCGGCGGCGACGTGGTCGACGCTTTCTACCTGGTCGGCGGCTGGCCGCCGGACGAGCAACGAGCCCGCGTCGAGGCCGCCGTGCTCGCCGCCGTGTAAGGCGGGGCCCCCGGTCAACGCATTCGGTAGAGGCGGGGCCCCCGCTCAACACCTCGGGCTACGCCCGCTGACGTACGCCGGGAGCCGCCGCCGGGCCGACGTGCCGAGGGCCCGGGGCCGGGAGGCTCGGGGGCATGAACCTGCCAGTGCGGACCGAAGGGCTCACCAAACGGTACGGCGGCCTCACCGCCGTGCGGAATCTCGACCTGACCGTGCGGGCCGGCGAGGTGTACGGCTTCCTCGGCCCCAACGGCGCCGGCAAGACCACCACCCTGCGCATGCTGCTCGGCCTGATCCGGCCCAGCGCCGGCACGGTACGGCTGCTCGGCCGCGCGCCCGGCGCCGGGCGGCTCACCGGCGTCGGCGCGCTGATCGAGGGGCCGGCGTTCTACCCGTACCTGTCCGGTCGGGACAACCTGCGGGTGCTGGCCCGCTACGCCGGGGTCGGCGCGGACCGCGTCGCGGCGGTGCTCGACCTGGTCGACCTCACCGATCGGGCGGGCGACCGGTACGCCGGCTACTCGTTGGGCATGAAGCAGCGGCTCGGGGTGGCCGCCGCGCTGCTGAAGGACCCGCGCCTGCTGATCCTGGACGAGCCCACGAACGGCCTCGACCCGGCCGGCATGGCGGACATGCGGACCCTGATCCGGCGGCTCGGCGCGGCCGGATCGACCGTGCTGGTCTCCAGCCACCTGCTCGGCGAGGTGGAGCAGGTGTGTGACCGGGTCGGTGTGATCGCCCGCGGCGCGTTGGTGGCCGAGGGCAGCGTCGACGAGCTGCGCGGCGCGGCCGGGTTGCGGGTGCGCGCCGACCCGCCGGACCAGGCGGCGGCGCGGGCCCGGGAACTCGTCGGCGCGGACCGGGTGCGCGTCGTCGACGGCGGGCTGGAACTGGCGATCGAGCCGGAGCGGGCGGCCTGGCTGAACGCCGAGCTGGTCGGCGCCGGGCTCGCCGTGCGCGAGCTGCGGCCGACGGAACGGGACTTGGAGCAGGTCTTCTTCGACCTGGTGGAGAGGGGTACGGCCGATGTCGCGTAGTTTCCGCGCCGAGCTGGTCAAGCTGGTCCGGCGGCCGGCCGCCTGGCTGCTGCTGACGATCACCCTGGCGCTGTCGTTGATCTTCACCTACCTCTTCCCGTACGCCGGGGCGGCCGGCGGCGCCGACGGCCCGAACACGGACCGGGCGCTGCCCGCCATGCTCCCCGACCACCTGGTCGGCAACTCGCTCGGCGGCCTGCCGGTCTTCCTCGGCGCGATCCTGCTCATCCTCGGCGTGCTCACGGTGGGCGGCGAGTACGGCTGGGGCACCTGGAAGACCGTGCTCACCCAGGGGCCCACCCGGATCGAGGTGTACGCCGGCAAGCTGCTCGCCCTCGCTCTCGCCGCGCTGGCCGTGGTGCTCGCCGTGTTCGTGGTCGGCGCGGTGGCCGCCGTGCTCATCGCGACCGCCGAGGCGCAGCCGGTGCGCTGGCCGTCGGCCGGTGACCTGGTGGTCGGCGTCGGCGCGGGGTGGCTCATCGCGACGATGTGGGCGATGCTCGGTGCCGTGCTCGCGGTCGCGTTGCGCGCGGTGGCGCTGCCGGTCGGGTTGGGTCTGGTGTGGATGCTCGCCGTGCAGAACCTGCTCGCCGCGATCGCCGCCCCGCTCGTCGACTGGGTGGCCACCGCCCAGCAGGGGCTGCCGGGCCCGAACGCCGGTGCGTTGGCCGCGGCGCTGGGCGCACCGGGAGACACCCCCGGCGTCGCGGCGACCGTCGGCGGCGGGCAGGCGGCGGTGGTGGTGTGCGCGTACCTGGTGGGTTTCGCGGTGGTCGGCGCGGCGCTGCTGCGCCGGCGGGACATCGGCTGAGCCGGGACGGGGAGAGTGGACGTGGATCACGGGCCCGGTGACCGGCGGCGTTGGCTGCTCGACGGCCTGCTCGCCCTGGCGCTGCTGGCGATCGGGCTGGCCGGCACCGCGCCGGCCGGCCTGAACCAGGGCGTGCACGCCGATCCTGGCGCGTACCCGCCGGTCGTGGTGGCGGCGCTCGCGGTGGCGGCGCGCCGACGCTGGCCGCTGCCCACGCTGGCCGTGGCCGCCGCCGCGACGACGGCGTACCTGATGCTCGGCCAGCCGTACGGTCCGATCCTGCTGTCCTTCTTCGTCGCGGTCTACACGGTGGCCGCGCACCGGCCGGTCCGGACCGCGGCGGTGGCCGGCGCGGCCGTGCTGGCGGCGCTGGTGCTGTACGTCCTCGTCGGCGTGCGTCCGCCCGGCCCGGTCGGGCTCATGCCGGTCGCCGCCTGGGTGGTGGTGCCGTTCGCGGTCGGGGTCACCGTGCGGCTGAGCCGGGAGGCCGCCGCCCGGAGCCGGACCGACGAGGCGCGCCGGTTGGCCGACGCGGAGCGGCTGCGGGTGGCCCGGGAGGTGCACGACGTGGTCGGCCACGGGCTGGCCGCGATCCACCTCCAGGCCGAGGTCGCGCTGCACCTGCTGGCCCGCAGGCCCGAGCAGGCCGAGGCGGCGCTCACCGCGATCAGCCGGACCAGCAAGGAGGCGCTGGACGAGTTGCGGGTCACGCTCACCGTGGTCCGGCGGGCAGGTGGTGGCGACGAGGCGGGGACCGACGAGCGCGCGCCGGCGCCGGGGCTGGACCAGCTTCCGCACCTGCGGGAGCGGCTGGCCGGCGCCGGGGTGCCGGTGACCGTCGAGACGACAGGCGAACCGCGCCCGCTGCCGGTGGCGGTGGACCTGGCCGCCTACCGGGTGGCCCAGGAGGCGCTGACGAACGTGCTGCGCCACGCCGGCCCGGCCACCGCCGCGGTCCGCGTCGGGTACGCGTCGGGCGAGGTCACCGTGGAGGTCACCGACACCGGCCGGGGCCGGCCCGCCACGTCGGACCGGTCCGCCGGCTCCGGCCTGGCCGGCATGCGCGAACGGGTCACCGCGCTCGGCGGTACGTTCGACGCCGGGCCGGCCGAGTCGGGCGGCTTCCGGGTGCACGCCACGCTGCCCACGGGGGAGGTCAGATGATCCGGGTGCTGCTCGCCGACGACCAGGACCTGGTCCGGATCGGCCTGCGCGCGCTTGTGGAGAGCGAGGACGACCTGACCGTCGTCGGGGAGGCCGCGGACGGGCTCGCCGCCGTGGCGGCGGCCCGCCGGGAACGCCCGGACGTGGTGCTGATGGACGTGCGGATGCCCGGCGTGGACGGCATCGAGGCGACCCGCCGCATCGTCGGCGACCCGGCGCTGGCCGGCACCCGGGTGGTGGTGCTGACCACGTTCGAGCTGGACGAGTACGTCTTCGACGCGCTCCGGCACGGCGCCAGCGGCTTCCTCACCAAGGACACCCGCCCGGTCGAGCTGCTGCGGGCGATCCGCCTGGTCGCCGAGGGGGAGGCGCTGCTGTCCCCGTCGGTGACCCGCCGGGTGGTCCGGGAGTTCGCCACCCGGCCGGCCCGGACGCCCCGCCCGCATCCCCGGCTGGACGCGCTTACCGATCGGGAGCGGGAGGTGGTGGGGCTGGTCGGCGAGGGGTTGAGCAACGCCGAGATCGCCGAACGGTTGGTGGTCAGCCCGGCGACCGCGCGTACCCACGTCAGCCGGGCCATGGTGAAGCTGGGCGCCCGGGACCGGGCTCAGCTGGTCGTCTTCGCGTACCAGTCGGGCCTGGTCGTCTCCTGACCCTGCGGCCGGGTCGGAGCGGGGCTGCGGGCGGCGGGCTACCCTAACGGTGGGCTGGACAGCCGGCCCGGCCGCCGTGCCAGCCGACCACGACAAACGGGATGTTCGCGTGTTTGACACCTTGAGTGACCGCCTGTCCGGGATCTTCACCAAGCTCCGCGGCAAGGGTCGGCTCACCGACGCCGACATCGACGCCACCGCGCGCGAGATCCGGATGGCGCTGCTGGAGGCCGACGTCGCCCTGCCGGTGGTCAAGGGTTTCATCGCGAACGTCAAGGAGCGGGCCCGCGGGTCCGAGGTCTCCGAGGCGCTCAACCCGGCCCAGCAGATCATCAAGATCGTCAACGACGAGCTGATCAACATCCTCGGCGGCGAGGGCCGGCGGCTCCAGTTCGCCAAGAACCCGCCCACGGTGATCATGCTGGCCGGCCTCCAGGGCTCCGGCAAGACCACCCTCGCCGGCAAGCTGGCCCGCTGGCTCAAGGGCCAGGGGCACCAGCCGCTGCTGGTGGCCGCCGACCTCCAGCGCCCCAACGCCGTCGGGCAGCTCCAGGTGCTCGGTGGCCGGGCCGGCGTCGAGGTGTACGCCCCGGCGCCCGGCAACGGCGTCGGCGACCCGGTGCAGGTCGCCCGCGACTCGATCGAGCACGCCCGCCGGGCCGCCCGCGACATCGTCATCGTGGACACCGCCGGCCGGCTCGGCATCGACGCCGAGATGATGCGGCAGGCCGCGGACATCCGCGACGCGGTCCAGCCCGACGAGGTCATCTTCGTCATCGACGCCATGGTCGGCCAGGACGCGGTCCGCACCGCCGAGGCGTTCCGCGACGGCGTCGGCATCACCGGCGTGGTCCTCTCCAAGCTCGACGGCGACGCCCGCGGTGGCGCCGCGCTCTCCGTCCGGGAGGTCACCGGCCAGCCGATCCTGTTCGCCTCCACCGGCGAGAAGCTGGAGGACTTCGACGTCTTCCACCCCGACCGGATGGCCAGCCGGATCCTCGGCATGGGCGACGTCCTCACGCTGATCGAGCAGGCCGAGGCGGCCTTCGACGCCGATCAGAAGGAGAAGATGACCGCCAAGCTGATGGGCGGGGAGACCTTCACGCTTGAGGACTTCCTCGATCAGCTCATCGCGGTCCGGCGGATGGGTCCGATCGCCAACGTGCTGGCCATGATGCCCGGCATGGGGCAGATGAAGGACCAGATCGCCGAGCTGGACGACAAGCACTTCGACCGGGTCACCGCGATCATCCGGTCGATGACCCCGGCCGAGCGCACCACCCCGAAGATCATCAACGGCTCCCGCCGGGCCCGGATCGCCAGCGGCTCCGGCGTCACCGTGATGGACGTCAACCAACTGCTCAACCGCTTCGCCGACGCGCAGAAGATGATGAAGCAGATGGGCGGCATGATGGGCCTGCCCGGCGGCGGCCGGCGCAAGGCGACCAAGTCGCCGAAGAACAAGCGTAAGGGCACGAAGGGCGGCGGCCGGCCGCGCACCGGGGCCGGCGCGCCGGGCGGCTTCCCCGGCGGCATGCCGCAGCTCCCGCCGGGCCTGGACCCGGGCGACCTGGCCGGCGGTCAGGGCCTGCCCCCGGGCTTCAAGCTGCCGAAGATCGACTTCAACAAGCTCGGCAAGGGCGGCGACAAGGGCCCGCGCTAGCGTGTCGGTGACGGTGGGCGACGTCATCCTCTCCTAGGGTGATGTCGCCCCCTGGAAGGAGATGTCAGTGACCGCGGCCCCGATCCTGCCGGAGCGGCACGAGTGGACGGTCGACGACCTGGGCGACCTGCCCAAGGACCTTCCGTACGAACTGATCAACGGAAGGTTGATCGTGCCGTCCCCCACCGCCCTGCACCAGGACCTTTGCGTCCGCCTGTTGCTCGCGCTTGAGGTCAACTGCCCGCCGGAGTTCCTGGTGAGCATCGACCTGTCCATGCGGGTCGACCGTCGCAACGAGCCGCGCCCGGACGTGGTGGTGATCCGGCGCAAGCACGCCGGCCGATCTCCCGTCCCGATCGAGGACGCGCTGCTCGCCGTCGAGGTCGTGTCCCCGACGTCGCACTTCCGCGACCTCTACGACAAGGCGAGGGTCTACGCCCGCGCCGGGGTCGCCTCCTACTGGGTGGTGGACCCGCAGCACGATCGGATCGCGCTCACCGAGTACACCCTCACCCCCGGTGCGCGTGAGTACGAGCAACTGACCCACACCGAGGACCTGTTCGTCACCGAGCGGCCGTGGAAGGTCTCGGTCGACCTGCCGGCGTTGACCGCGCGCCGCAACGACCTGCTGGCCGGCGCGGACGAGTGATCGGGTAGGACTGTGCACATGGCTCTGCATGTGCGCGGTGTGTTCCTCCCCGACGACGAGGTCCGGGACGTCTGGCTGGTCGGCGACCGGGTCACCTTCGAACCGGTGCCGGGCGCCGAGACGGTGGCCGACGGCGGCTTCGTGCTGCCCGGCCTGACCGACGCGCACTGCCACCTCGGCATCGCCCGGGGCGGCGCCCCGATCACCTCGCTGGACCAGGCCCGGGAACTGGCCCGGATCGACCGGGACGCGGGCGTGCTGGCGATCCGCGACGCAGGCTCGCCGTACCCGTACCCCGAGTTGGAGGACGAGCCGGACCTGCCGCGACTGGCCCGCGCGGGTCGGCACGTCGCGCCGCCCAAGCGCTACCTGCGCGACATCGGCGTGGAGGTCGGCGCGGCCGAGGTGGCCGCGACCGTGACCGCGCAGGCCGCCGCCGGCAACGGCTGGGTCAAGCTGGTCGGCGACTGGATCGACCGCGGGGTGGGCGACCTCGCGCCGGCCTGGGACGCCGACACGATGACCGCGGCGGTCGCCGCCGCGCACGCCGCCGGGGTACGCGCCGCGGTGCACACGTTCTCCGAGTCGGCGGTGGAGATCATGGTGCGGGCCGGGGTCGACTCGGTCGAGCACGGCACCGGGTTGAGCCTCGACCTGATCGACCTGATGGCCCGGCAGGGCACCGCGTTGGTCCCCACCATGATCAACATCCGGACCTTCGGCCACATCGCGGAGCAGGCCCGGCAGAAGTTCCCCGGGTACGCCGATCACATGCTCGCCCTGCGCGACCGCTTCCCCGAGGTGGTCCGGGCGGCCCACGAGGCGGGCGTGCCGATCTACGTGGGCACCGACGCCGGCGGCGGCGTCGACCACGGGCTCGCGGCCGAGGAGATGCTGCTGCTGCACGAGCAGGCCGGGATGGCCGCCGAGGACGTGCTCGCCGCCGCCTCCTGGCGGGCCCGGGAGTGGCTCGGCTTCCCCGGACTGGTCGAGGGCGGCCTCGCCGACCTGGTGGTCTATCCCGAGGATCCGCGCCGGGACCTGCGGGTGGTCACCGCGCCCAGCCGCATCGTGCTGCGCGGCCGGGTCGTCCGCTGACCGCCCTCAGCGCCGCGTGACCGCGCCGAGGAAGAGGTGCACGGCCAGGTCGGCCAGCCTGCCGGCGGTCTCGTCGACCGGCGCGCCGGGCAGCACGATGTGGCTCACCACCAGCCGGACGGTGCTGTCCGCCGCGAAGGCCAGCGCCGCCGGGTCGGCGTCGGGCAGGTGGCGCCCCGCCCACTCCAGCAGCACCGTGGTGGACTCGGTGAGCACCAGGTCGGCGCGGGTGGTCAGGTAGGGCAGCAGCTCGTCCGAGCCGCCCCGGGCGCTGGTCAGGATCGCCTTGACCAGCGGGTTGTCGGCGGCCGAGGCCAGCGTGCGGCGGATCGCCGCGTACGCGGCGGCACGGACGTCGGCGCCGTGCTCGTCCAGCGCGGCCCGGACCTCGCCCACGAACCGGTCCACCTCGTGCCGGGCGAGCGCCTCGGCCAGGCCCGCCTTGGTGCCGAACTCGTTGTAGACCGTCTGCCGGCTCACCCCGGCGGCCTCGGCCACCGCACCCATCCGGACGCCGTCCCAGCCACCGGCCACGGTCTGCGCCCGGGCGGCCTCGACGATCGCGTCCCGTGCCTCACCCATCGCCGTCGAAGTCTACGGCCGACCGGGGCGACACGGCGCGGGCCGGCTCCCCGGCGCAGCGGCGGCCCACGCGGCGCATAGGATGTGCGGTCATGGCACGCGTGCTCACTCCCCGTGCGGAGGACTTTCCCCGCTGGTACCAGGACCTGATCGCCAAGGCGAAGCTGGCCGACAACGGCCCGGTTCGGGGCACCATGGTCATCCGACCGGCCGGCTACGCCATCTGGGAGCGGATGCAGGTCGAGATGGACGCCCGGATCAAGGCGGCCGGCGCGGAGAACGCGTACTTCCCGCTGTTCATCCCGGAGAGCTACCTCAAGCGCGAGGCCGAGCACGTCGAGGGCTTCTCGCCGGAGTTGGCCGTGGTCACCCACGGCGGCGGCAAGCAGCTCGCCGAGCCGGTGGTGGTCCGCCCCACCAGCGAGACCGTCATCGGCGAGTTCATGGCCAAGTGGATCGACTCCTACCGGGACCTGCCGCTGCTGCTCAACCAGTGGGCGAACGTGGTCCGCTGGGAGCTGCGTCCGCGGATCTTCCTGCGGACCAGCGAGTTCCTCTGGCAGGAGGGGCACACCGCCCACGCCACCCGGGAGGACGCCCGCGCCTACGCCCGGCGGATCCTGCACGAGGCGTACGAGGACCTGATGGTCAACGTGCTGGGCATCCCGGTGGTGGTCGGCCTGAAGACCGCCCGGGAGCGCTTCGCCGGCGCCACCGCCACCTACACGTGCGAGGGCATGATGGGTGACGGCAAGGCGTTGCAGCTGGGCACCAGCCACGAGCTTGGCCAGAACTTCGCCAAGGCGTTCGACATCAGCTACTCCTCGGCCGAGGGCGGCCGGGAGCACGCGTGGACCACCTCCTGGGGCACCTCGACCCGGATGCTCGGCGGTCTGATCATGTGCCACGGCGACGACAACGGGCTGCGGGTGCCGCCGAAGCTGGCGCCGGTCCAGGCGTACGTGATGATCGTCAAGGACGGCGAGGGCGTCGGCGAGGCGGCGGCCAAGCTCCGCGACGCGTTGCGCGACGCCGGCGTCCGGGTCGCGCTGGACGACCGGACCGACACCGCGTTCGGCCGCCGCGCGGTCGACGCCGAACTGCGCGGGTACCCGGTACGCGTCGAGGTCGGACCGCGCGACCTGGCCACCGGCAACGCGGTGGTGGTCCGGCGTACGGACGGCTCGAAGGCCCCCACGCCGGTGGCCGACGTGGTCGGCGCGGTGCTGGCCGCGCTGGACGCCGACCAGCAGGCGTTGCACGACCAGGCGCTGGAGTTCCGCCGGTCCCGCACCGTCGAGGTGTCGACGCTGGCCGAGGCGATCGAGGCGTCCGCCGCCGGCTGGGCGATGGTGCCCTGGGCGGCGGTCGGCGTGAAGGGCGAGGCCGAGGCGAACGGGCAGGGCGTCACGGTCCGCTGCCTGCTCCGCGCCGACGGCTCGGTGCCGGACACCGAGGACGAGCCCGACCTGGTGGCCATCCTCGCCCGCGCCTACTGAGGTGTAAGGAGGGGCCCCCGCTTAACGCATTCGGTAGAGGCGGGGTGTCCTCTTGACAAGTGAGGGATGGTGAGCGTGCGGTTCGAACCCGGCCGGCTGGTCCTGCACCGCAACGTGCGGCACGGGCGGATCGGGTGGGTCCGCTCGGCCCGCGTCGTCTCCGACGACGAGCGCGGGCTGCTGCTCTGGGTGGCGCGCGACGCGCCGGTGGCGCACGAGGTGACCGCCGCCGGGCTGGGCATGCGCGCGGTGCCGTTCACCGAGTGGATCACCTCCGCGTACGCGCTGAAGCGCGGCACGTGGAACGGGCCGCCGGTGTTGAAGTTCCTGCCCGTCGGCGCCGCCCACTCGGTGTGGTGGTTCTCCGACGAGCGGGGCCGGTTCAAGAACTGGTACGTCAACCTGGAGGAGCCCGGCGTCCGCTGGGACGACGGCGCGGTGGCCGGGGTCGACATCGTGGACCAGGACCTCGACGTGGTGGTCCACCCGGACCTGACCTGGGAGTGGAAGGACGAGGACGAGTTCGCCGAGCGCCTGGGCTTCCCGGAGCACTACTGGGTGACCGACGAGAAGGCGGTACGTGCGGAGGGGGAGCGGGTGATCCGGCTCGCCGAGGCGGGCGCGTTCCCGTTCGACGGTACGTGGCGGGACTTCACTCCGCCGGCGGAATGGGACCTACCGGGCGAGCTGCCGGCCGGCTGGGACCGGCCGCCGGCGCGCTGACCGGGTGTCCTCCGTCACGTTCCGGGGCCGTCCGAGGCGCGCGGTGCGGGTCCGGTGTGAGAGTTCCGGCCGGATCTGGCAGAATGGGCCGCTGGTATCCGGCGCGCGTCCGGCGCCCTCTAACCCGGGCGCGTTGCCAGTTCACCGAGCAGTCTCCGGCCCAAACCCCACTGTGCCGGTCGCGCTCACCCGCCACACCGCCCGAACGGGCCGGTGAGATCGCAACAGGAGCGAAACAACTGTGGCCGTAAAGATCCGGCTCCTGCGGATGGGCAAGATCCGCAACCCGCAGTACCGCATCGTCATCGCCGACTCGCGCACCAAGCGTGACGGTCGCGCGATCGAGTTCGTCGGTGTGTACCAGCCGAAGGAAGACCCTTCGGTGATCGAGGTCAAGTCGGAGCGGGTCCAGTACTGGCTGTCCGTCGGCGCCCAGCCGAGCGAGGCCGTGCAGCGCCTGCTCGAGCTGACCGGTGACTGGCAGAAGTTCAAGGGCCTGCCCGCCCCGCCGCCGCTCAAGGTCGCCCCGGAGCGGGCCGACCGCAAGGCGGCGTACGAGGCCGAGGCGAAGGCCGCCGCCGGCGTGGCGGACACCCCGGCGAAGCCGGCCAAGAAGGCCGCCAAGTCGGAGGCGCCGAAGTCGGAGGCCCCGAAGTCGGAGGCCGAGGCGCCGAAGGCCGAGGAGCCCAAGGCCGAGGCGCAGACCGGCGCCGAGTCCGGTGAGCAGGCCTGACATGCCACTGCGTCCCGCCCTGGAGCACCTGGTCAAGGGGATCGTCGACCACCCGGACGACGTCCGGGTGCGGATGGTCGATTCCCGTCGGGGCAAGCGGCTCGAGGTCCGCGTGCACCCGGAGGACCTCGGCACGGTGATCGGGCGGTCCGGCCGGACCGCCAAGGCGCTGCGCCAGGTGATCGGCTCCATCGGCGGACGTGGAGTACGCGTCGACATCGTCGACTCGTACTGATGCTTCTCGTCGTCGGCCGGATCGGCAAGCCGCACGGCATCCGCGGTGAGGTCACCGTGGAGGTGCGCACCGATGAGCCCGAAGCACGGTTCGCCCCCGGTTCGGTGCTGGTCACCGAACCGGGGGCGGTTCCGGCCGAGCCCGGCGCCTGGCGGGTGCCGCCGAAGCTGACCGTGGAGTCGGCGCGCTGGCACCAGGGCCGGCTGCTTGTCGTGTTCGACGGCGTGCTGGGCCGCGACGTCGCCGAGGCGCTGCGCAACACCCTGTTGAGCGTGGACAGCGCCGACGTCGACGCGCCGGTGGACCCGGAGGAGTTCCACGACCACCAACTGGTCGGGCTCGCCGTGGTCACCCCTGACGGGGAGCGGATCGGCGAGGTGGACCGCATCGACCACGCTCCCGCCTCCGACCTGCTGGTGGTACGGCGCCCCGAGGGGCGCACCGCGCTCATCCCGTTCGTCACGGCGATCGTGCCCGAGGTGGATCTCGCCGGCGGTCGCGTCGTCGTCGACCCGCCCGGCGGTCTGCTCGACCTGTAGCCGGCTGGAGCCACCGCATGCGCGTCGACATCGTGTCGATCTTCCCGGAGTACTTCGCCCCGCTGGACCTGTCGCTGATCGGCAAGGCCCGCGCGAACGGGCTGCTGCGGCTGGCCGTACACGATCTGCGGACCTGGACCCACGACGTGCACCGCACGGTCGACGACACGCCCTACGGCGGCGGCCCGGGCATGGTCATGCGGCCGGAGCCGTGGGGTGAGGCGCTGGACGCGCTGGCCCCCGACGAGCTGAGTCCGGACGGGCACACGCTGCCCCGGCTGCTCGTGCCGTCGCCGGCCGGTGTCCCGTTCAGCCAGGCGATGGCGCACGAGCTGGCCGCCGAGTCGCACCTGCTCTTCGCCTGCGGTCGGTACGAGGGCCTCGACCAGCGGGTGCTCGACCACGCGGCGACGCGGATGCCGGTGACCGAGGTCTCCCTCGGCGACTACGTGCTCTTCGGCGGCGAGGTGGCCGTGCTGGTCATCCTGGAGGCGGTCACCCGGCTGCTGCCCGGGGTGCTCGGCAACGCCGGCTCGCTGGACGAGGAGTCGCACGCGCACGGGCTGCTGGAGGCTCCGCTCTACACCAAGCCGGCGACCTGGCGCGGGCTCCACGTGCCCGAGGTGCTCCGCTCCGGCGATCACGCCCGGATCGCCCGCTGGCGACGCGACGAGGCGCTGCTGCGGACGGCGTCCCGCCGCCCCGACATGGTCGGCCTGCTGCCCCCGGAGAGCCTGGACGCGCGGGACCGGGCGGCGCTGGACCAGGGCGGATTTCCCTCGCCGCCGGAGCATGTGGCAAAGTAGAGGGGTTGCCGCATCCGACCACGCCGTGGGCGGCTGCGAGGACCCTCGACGGGGGCCGGCGTCGCCGATCTCCAGCCGAGGGTCAGAATCACCCGTTCGCGCATCGACTGACGGTGCGCCGTGAGCCTCACGAGGACACCGCGATGAACATCCTGGACGCCCTTGACGCCCAGTCGAAGCGTGCCGACCTGCCTGACTTCCGTGCCGGTGACACCGTCAAGGTGCACGCGCGGGTCGTCGAGGGCAGCCGGTCCCGGGTCCAGATCTTCCAGGGCGTCGTCATCCGTCGCCAGGGTGCCGGCCTGCGCGAGACCTTCTCGGTCCGCAAGATCAGCTTCGGTGTCGGTGTGGAGCGGACCTACCCGCTGAACAGCCCGGGCATCGACCGGATCGAGATCGTGACCCGCGGCGACGTGCGCCGCGCCAAGCTCTACTACCTGCGCGAGCTGCGCGGCAAGAAGGCCAAGATCAAGGAGCTGCGGGAGAAGCAGCCGGCGAACTGAATTCCCGTTCGCCACGCCGCCCGGGCTGCGCGGATGTCGTATCGACCAGTTCGCATTACCCTGGTCGGTACGGGCGCAGCCGGACGGTGTTGAGCGGTCCACTGCCGCCCGTGGGGTCTCCGCGAGGAGACTCCCGGGCGGTAGTGTCGTTTCCGCGGACCGGAGAGTGGCATGGTGCAGATGCTTGACGAGGACGGCACCGCCGATCCCTGGCGCCGGCGCTCCCGGCGCTCCCGGCGGCAGATGCCGCTCTGGCAGGAGCTGCCGCTGTTGCTCGTGGTGGCGTTCTGCCTGGCGGTGCTGATCCGCACGTTCCTGCTCCAAGCCTTCTTCATCCCCTCCGGGTCGATGGAGGACACGCTGCTCATCGGCGACCGGGTGCTGGTCAACAAGGTCGTCTACGACATGCGCGACCCGGTCCGCGGCGAGGTCGTGGTGTTCCGGGGCACCGATCGCTGGGTCGCCCAGGAGGCGCCGGCCCCGCCGACCAACCTCGCCGGCAAGGTCGGCCGCACCCTCGGCGACCTGGTCGGGGTCAGCCGTCCGGGCGAGAAGGACTTCATCAAGCGCGTCATCGGGGTGCCCGGCGACAAGGTCTGGTGCTGCGACAAGGGCCGGGTCGTGGTCAACGGCACGCCGCTGGAGGAACAGGCGTACGTCTCCGAGGACTCCCCGGTCGATCTCCCGCCCAACCCGAAGGAGTGCCGGTCCCGGCAGTTCACCGAGGTGGTGGTGCCGCCGGGGCAGATCTTCGTGATGGGCGACCACCGGCTGGTGTCACAGGACGCCCGGTGCCAGGGCCCGGTGCCGATCGACAACGTCATCGGCCGCGCCTTCATGATCGTCTGGCCGTCGCAGCGGTGGACCGATCTGCCCGTACCGAAGACCTTCACGGACCTGCCCCGCCCGGCCGCCGCGCCGGCCCGACCGGCGCCGATCGATCCCGACCCGGTGGGAGGGGTCGTCCTGATTCTCCCGGTCGCGGCCACGCTGACTGTTCTCGCGGGTTCGGGGCGACTGCGCCGCACCCGGGGACGTAGGCTCCTCCCGTGATTGACGAGCAGACCGAAAAGCCGCGCAGCTCCTTCTGGAAGGAGCTGCCCATCCTCCTGGGTGTGGCGATCCTGGTCGCAGTGCTGGTTCGTGCCTTCGTGCTGCAGACCTTCTTCATCCCGTCGCCGTCCATGGAGAACACCCTCAAGATCGACGATCGGGTGCTGGTCAACAAGCTGGTCTACGACTTCCGCTCGCCGCACCGCGGTGAGGTGATCGTCTTCAAGGCGCCCACCGAGTGGAGCGGGAACCCCAACGGCGAGGACTTCATCAAGCGGGTGATCGGCGTCGGCGGCGACCACGTGGTCTGCTGCGACCGGGCCGGTGGGCAGGAACGGTTGATCATCAACGGCAAGCCGATCGACGAGCCGTTCATCTTCCCCGGCAACAAGCCGGCCGACCAGGACTTCGACGTCACCGTGCCGAAGGGCCGGCTGTGGGTGATGGGCGACCACCGGGAGGCCTCCGGCGACTCGCTGGAGCACTGGCAGCAGTCCGGCGAGGACATCAACGAGGCGACCATCCCGGAGGGCGAGGTCGTGGGCCGGGCCTTCACCATCTTCTGGCCGTTCAACCGGGCCACCTGGCTCACCGTGCCCAAGCAGTTCGACGGCATCCCGAATCCCTGAGGTCGTCGGGTCGGCGTGGTCGTCCGTCGGTGGCGTCTGGCAGGCTGATGCGGTGACCGTTTACACCCCTCGACGCGCGGCCCGGGTGCTGCTGGTCGACGCATCCGACCGGGTGCTGCTGTTCCACGGCAGTGATCCGGCCCGGCCGGGGCACCGTTACTGGTTCACCCCGGGTGGTGGGCTCGACCCGGGGGAGACCCCGGTCGAGGGCGCGGCGCGTGAGCTGGCCGAGGAGACCGGCCTGCGGCTGGCCCCGGCCGAGCTGGGCGCCGCGGTTTGGTCCGAGACGGTCGAGTTCCCGTTCGACGGGGTCTGGTACCGCCAGGAGCAGGAGTTCTTCCTCGCCCGGGTGCCGGGCTGGGAGGTCGACACCGGCGGCTTCGACGAGATCGAGCGGGCCAGCGTGCTCGGGCACCGCTGGTGGACGGTGGACGACCTGGCCGCCACCGCCGAGCGCTACTACCCGCCGGACCTGCCGGCCCGGCTGGGCCGGGTGCTTGCCGGGAGCGACAGATGCTGACCCCGCCGCGCACCGTGGTGCGCCGCGACGGCGGCCTCTACGCGCTGGAGCGGGCCCTGCAGCGACGGGGCTTCCGCCAGGTCGCGGGCGCCGACGAGGCCGGTCGGGGGGCGTGCGCGGGGCCGTTGGTGGCCGCCGCCGCGGTGCTGCCCGAGGGGCGGCGCGGTGAGATCGACGAACTCGCCGACTCCAAGCTGCTGACCCCGGCGGCCCGGGAGCGGGTCTACGACGAGGTGGTGGCGCGGGCCCTGGCGTACGCCGTGGTGATTATCCCGGCCGAGGAGGTCGACGCGCGCGGGCTGCACGTGTGCAACCTCGCCGCGATGCGTCGGGCGCTCGCCTCGCTCGCCACCCGCCCCGACTACGTGCTGACCGACGGCTTCGGCGTGGACGGGCTCGACGTGCCGGGGCTGGCGGTCTGGAAGGGCGACCGGGTGGCCGCCTGCGTCGCGGCCGCGAGCGTGCTCGCCAAGGTCACCCGGGACCGGATCATGGTGGAGCTGGACGGGCGGTTCCCCGGCTACGGCTTCGCCGAGCACAAGGGTTACATCACCGCCGAGCACAGCGCCGCGCTGCGCGAGCTGGGTCCCTGCCGGGAACACCGCTTCTCGTACGTGAACGTGGCCGCCGTCTCGGGGCGCGACGGGCGGCCTCCCCGCGCCCGTCGTCCGGCCGTGGAGGACAGCGGCGTGGCGCTGCCCGGCCTGCCGGCCGAAGCGTTCGCCGGGCGCCGGGACGAGCCGATGGAGCACTCCGGCGCGTCAGGGGGTACCGTCGGCGTGGCGTTGGGCGAGCAGCCGCGACCTCCGGCGTCGGTGGGGGAAGATGTGGTCATGGAAGGCGGAGTGCGATGAGCGCGGAAGATCTCGAGAAGTACGAGACCGAGATGGAGCTGCAGCTCTACCGGGAGTACCGCGACATTGTCCGCCAGTTCTCCTACGTGGTGGAGACCGAGCGCCGCTTCTACCTGGCCAATCAGGTGGACCTGCACGTCCGCAACTCCGACGGCGAGGTCTACTTCGAGGTCGAGATGCATGACGCCTGGGTGTGGGACATGTACCGCCCCGCCCGTTTCGTCAAGAACGTCCGAGTAATGACGTTCAAGGACGTCAATGTGGAAGAGCTCGAAAAGCCCGACATCTCGCTTCCCGCAGATTCCGGTTTCGGCGGCTGACACGACAGGCCCGCACGGCCCGCCGCCGACGGCGGATCACTCCGCCGGCACCACCACCACCGCGACGCGCTGCACCAGGTTGTTCGCGAACCCGCCCCGGTTCCACGGCTGCTCGACCGGCTGGGTCCGCCCCGAGGCGTCCGTCGCCCGGGCTCCCAGCACCCACCGCCCCGGCGCCGCCGCCCACGCCACCGACCACCGGCGCCACCCCCACCCGTCCCCGGTGGGCTCGTCCAGGCTCGCCGGCACCCACGAGTCGCCGCCGTCGAAGGTCACCTCGACCGACGTCACCGGCCCGTACCCGGACCAAGCCCGACCGTCCACCGTGCACGGACCGGGTCGCAGCACCCGAACGCGGGACATGAAGTCCGGGAAACCGGGCGGACGCACCAGCGCGCGTGGCTCGATCCGGGTCACCGGCACACCGGGGTCGTCGGCGTCGGCCCGCAGCCGGTAGGCCACCGCGTTCTGATAGCCGTCGAACGGCTCGGTCGCCACGTGGACGTCCCGCAGCCACTTGACGTGCGCCATGCCGTACCACCCCGGCACGATCAGCCGCAGCGGGGCGCCGTGCTGCGGCAGCAGCGGAGCGCCGTTCATCTCGTAGGCCAGCAACACCTCCTCGCGCAGCGCGTCGGCCACCGGCAGCGCCCGCTGGTAGTCCTGCTCGACACCGCGTTCCACCCCGTGGTCCGCGCCGGTGAAGACCACGTCCACCGCGTCGTCGGCCAGGCCGGCCTCACGCAGCAGCGGGGCCAGCGGAGTCCCCGCCCACTCGGCGTTGCCCACCGCCTCCACCAGCCAGGGCTGGCTGACCGGACGCGGACGCAGCAACGCCCGGCCGTTCCCGGCACACTCCAACGTGACCCGACGGGTGACCCGGGGCCGGGCCCGCAGCGCCGCCAGGTCCAGCCGGAGCGGACGCGCGACCGCCCCGGACACGGTCAACGTGTACGCGTCCGGGTCGACGTCCGGGATGTCGTAGTGGATGAGCAGGTAGTGCAGGCCGGCCGGGGTCACGTCGTAGCGCAACGCCTCCAGCGGGATGCCGTGGTTGCGCGCGGCGAGCTGAAGCTCCTCGGCGCTGATCGCCTCGTCCGGCGCGGCCACCCGGGAGGGCCGGCTGACGTCGTCCACGGTGGTCATCGCTGCTCCAACTCGTCGTAGCCCACGAACTCGAACATCCGCGCGGCCGGCGCCAGCGGCCGGGGCGGGCCGGTGAACCGGTGCGCGCCGACGCCCACACCGTCGGCCGGGCTGTTCACCGCGACCGGCACGAAGCCCTCCTCGGCGAACCAGTCGCAGATCGTGGGCACCAGGTCCGGCTCCCCGCGGTGCCGGGTCCACAGCACCGTGCCGCCGGTGGCGCAGAGCGACGCGCAGTGCCGGACCGTCGACCGGATGTCGTCGTCACCGATGTTGCCGAAGACGCCGCACACCAGCACCAGGTCCGCCGGCGCCAGGTCGGCGTACCTGTCGGTCACCGCCGCGTCGCCGGTCACCACCTCCACGCCGGTCAACCCCGCCTCCGTGACCGCCCGGCGGGCCAGCTCGGCGTTGCGTGGGTCCAGCTCGACCAGGCGTGCGGTCACGTCACCGCCGCGCGGATGGGCGGCCAGCACGGGGATCAGGTCGCGTCCCTGACCGGCGCAGAGGCTGATCGCGCGCAGCGGGCCGGGCGGCGCCGCCTCCAGCGCCTCGGTGGTCAGCCGGCGCACCTCGACGAGCCGCCGGGACAGCGCCGAGTCGGGCTGGTCGTAGTCGCGGTGCCAGTCGAGCCAGTCCTTCGTCACGCGGCCAGCATAGGCGGCCCGGTCGTAGCAGATCCGTCCCGATTTCGAGGCCCGTCCACAACCGGGCCCTGTCCACAGTGCCGCTCCGCTGGGTGCGCCTCACGTCGGGCCCGGCCAGCAGAGTGCGCGGCATGAGAACCCCGATCGGCTCGGCCCTGCTGCTGGTGCTGCTCCTCGTGCCGGGCCTGCCCGCCGAACCCGTCGCGCCACCGGCCGGCCCGTCCGCGTCCGCACGTCCGGCGCCGGCCCCTGCGCCGTCGCTGTCCGCAGGTCCGTCAGCGGCCGGGGCGTTGCCGTCGTCCGTCGGCCCGGCGCCGCTCACGGCGTTGCCGTCGTCCGGCGGCCCGGCATCGCTCACGGCGTTCCCGCCCGGCGCGGGAACAGTGGCGCGCTTCCGCTGGCCGCTGCCCGGCCCGCCCCGGCCGGCCCGGCGGTTCGACCCGCCCCCGGAGCCCTGGCTGCCCGGGCACCGGGGCGTGGACCTGGCGGCCGCGCCGGGCGTCGAGGTCCGCGCCGCGGGCGCCGGAACGGTCCTCTTCGCCGGCCCGGTGGCCGGACGGCCGGTGGTCACCGTCGGGCACCGCGACGGGTTACGCACCACCTACGAACCGGTCCGACCTCGGCTCGCGTCCGGCGACCGGGTCGACGCCGGCACGCCGATCGGCGACCTGCTCCCCGGCCACCCCGGCTGCGCCGCCGCGGCGTGCCTGCACTGGGGGCTGCGCCGGGGCGGCGACTACCTGGACCCGCTCGCCCTGCTCGGGCTGGGCCGGGTCCGCCTGCTCCCGCTCGACCCGGCTGGTTCCCGAACCCGCACGCGGGTCGCTCAGCGCTGGGCGAGCAGCGTGGGCAGCCGCACGGCCAGCCGGTCGTACTCCTCGGGGGTGTTGTAGACCTGGCCGCACAACCGCAGGTAGCCGCGCCCGTTCCAGCCGGCGACCGACACCTCCGCGCCGAGCCGGTCCGCGATCTCGGCCCGCAACGCCCGGGCGGCGTCCAGCGTCGTCGCGACACCCGGCGGCAGCGGCAGGAGCCGCATGGCGACCGCCGGTCCGCCGGGTGCCGGCAGTCGCTCCGGTGCCACCCCCAGCGCGTCCCCGACAACCCGTTGCCCGTACGCGGCCAGCGCCGCGTTGTGCGCGCGGACCCGGTCCACGCCGAGGCTGCGCAGGGTGAACAGGCCGACCGGGGCGGCCAGCCAACCGGTGTAGTCGAGGGTGGCCTGCCACTCGACCCGGGTGGGGAAACCGCTGCCCTGCTCCCACGAGACGACGAGCGGCTGGATCCGCTCCCGCCACGGCTCCGCCACCACCAGCGCGGCGGTGCCGCGCGGCGCGTACGCCCACTTGTGCAGGTTGCCGACCCAGAAGTCGGCGCCCACCGAGGCCACCGAAGCCGGCAACATGCCCGGCGCGTGCGCCGCGTCCACCAGCACCGGCACGCCCCGCTCCCGCGCCACCGCGACGAGCGCCGCCGCCGGGAACAGCCGGGCGGTCGGCGAGGTGAGCTGGTCGACGATCAGCAGCCGGGTCCGCCCGGGTCGCAGCCCGGCCCGGACGATCTCGACCACCTCCTCGTCGGTGGCCGTCAACGGCACCGGCAGGGTGCGGGACACCGCCCCGTTCCGCTCGCACTCCCGGGCCACCGACAGGGCGACCGCGCCGTAGCCGTGGTCGGTGGTCAGCACCTCGTCGCCGGGCTGCAACGCCAGTGACTGCAACACCACGGCCGCGCCGGCGGTGACGTTGCCGACCAGGGCGGTGCCGTCCGGGTCGGCGCCGAGGAAGGTCGCCAGGTGCCGCCGGGCGTGGGTGATCCGGTCGACCAGGCCCTGGCTGAAGAACCGCAGCGGATTGGACTCCATCTCGTCGCGCAGGCGTTGCTGGGCGCGCTGCACGGCGATCGGCACGGCACCGAACGAGCCGTGGTTGAGGTGGCTGACGGACGGGTCGAGGGAGAAGAGCAGCCGAGCCCCGGGGATCGGCTCGGGGGGCGGCGGCACCGTCATCCGTCGATCCTAGCCCGCCGTGGATCATCGCCTCGCCGCTTCGGTCAGGCCCGTGGATGCGCCTGCCGGTAGGCCGCCCGCAGCCGCTCGACCGAGACGTGCGTGTAGATCTGGGTGCTGGCCAGCGACGAGTGCCCGAGCAGCTCCTGGACGGCGCGCAGGTCCGCGCCGCCTTCGAGCAGGTGGGTGGCGGCCGAGTGGCGTAGTCCGTGCGGAGTCACCCGCGGTACCCCGGCCACCCCGGCCCACCCGGCCACGATCCGCCGCGCCGTGGTCGGGTTGAGCCGCCCGCCCCGGGCCCCGAGCAGCAGCGCGCGACCCGAGCCGGGTGCCACAAGGGCCGGCCGGCCGGTGTCGAGCCACGCGTCTAGCGCCCGCTGCGCCGGCACCCCGTACGGCACCGCGCGCTCCCGCCCACCCTTGCCCAGCACGCGTACCACCCGACGGGCCTGGTCGACATCCGCGACGTCCAGCCCGCAGGCCTCACTGACGCGTACCCCGGTGCCGTAGAGCAGTTCGAGCAGCAGCCGGTCCCGCAGCAGCACCGCGTCCGGCGGTTCGTCGCCGGCCACGGTGGCAGCCGGCGCGCCGTCGCTCGCCGTCCCCCTGTCGCCGTCGGTCGTGGTGCCGCCGTTCCTGGCGTCGTTCGCCGCCCGGCCGGCGCCGGCTCGCGCCGTGGCGTCCATCAGCGCGGCGGCCTGGTCGGCCCGCAGGACGGTGGGCAGCTCCCGGCGGGATCGAGGGCTGGCCAGCGGCGCGGCGACGTCGGCGGGGAGCAGCCCGGCCCGGTGCGCCCAGGCGCTGAACGTGCGCGCGGCGGCGGCCCGCCTGGACATGGTCGTGCGGGCGGCGCCCATCGTCCGCTGCTTCGCCAGCCAGCTCCGCAGCACCGCGAGATCCACCTCGGGCAGGTCGGCGCAGCCCATCCGCGCCGCGTGGTCCAACAGGGAGACGAGGTCCGTCACGTACGCCCGGACGGTGTGCGCGGAGCGGTTGCGCACCCCGGACAGGTGGTCGGCGAAGTCGTCCACCGCCTCGCGCATCGGCACCGGCAGTTCCTGGTGCGCGGCCCGGGTGCCGCGCCGTCGCTCAGCCACCGGACGGCCCCGCCGGAGCCCGGCGCCGACGGAGGCGGGTGCTGTCGTCGGACACCGGTCCAGACTACGGGCGGAGCCAGCCGGACGGGAACCGTCGGCCCGCGACCGCGGGTCGTCCCCAGGTGGCTCGAAGCCGGCTTCGGATCCCCGACGTCCGGGTGCGTTCGTTGCTGCCTGGACGACAACAGACGCACCCGGATCCGGCGGCCGTCCCGCTGGCGCTCGCTTCGCCGACCGGGGTGGCAGGGAGGGCCCTGGACAGGGGAAACTCGTGTCGCGAGGAGGCGAGCGTCGGCGTCGGTCGGCCTCGGCGGCTTCGCTCGGGCGGGGCGTCGCCGAGACGGTGACGCCGATGCGAGGAGGGACCGGGCGTGGGAATGGATGCCGTCCTCTACCGGCGGGTGCGCGCCGGTGCGGACCGCCGCCGGCAGTCGTACGTGTCGATCGAGGTGGTGGCGGACCGGCAGGACGTGCTGCTCGACCTGCTCGCGCGGGTTCGGGGCGGCGGGCGTACCCCGATGCTGGACCGCGTCGAACCCCTCGGCGAGCTGACCGTGGACGCCGGGCAGGTGCCGCACCTGCTCACCGAGCTGCGATGCCTGCTGGAGGCGGCCCGGGCGCCGCAGGAGGTCGACCAGATCCGCCGGCTGGCCCGGCTCGCCCACCGTTGCCTGGAGGGGCGCGACGTCGAGCTCCGGTTCGAGGGCGACTGACGCGACCCCGGTCGGCCTCGACCGCGACCTGCCCGCCGGCGGCGCTCATCCGTTGGCCCCGGCGGGCGGCGCCAGCGCGTAGCCGCCGTCCCGGCGCACCACCATGGACAGCTCCTCCAGCATGGACAGCTTCCGCATCGCGGTACGCAGGTCCACCCCGGCCCGTGCCGCGACGGATTCCAGGTCGATCGTCCGGCGGCGGGGTAGCGCCTCCAGCACCTGGGTGGCGTCGTCGTCCAGCCGGTCCCGCGGGCGCTCCGGGGCCCGTGCGAGCGGCGCCAGGTCGTCCCCGATCCGGCCCACCTCCTCCAACACGTGCGCGACGCCGGTGACCAGCCGGGAGTAGGGCTTTTCACGGAGCACCTCGTGCCCGCCCACGGACATGGCCGAGGTCACCGGGCCGGGCACCACCATCGCCGGCCGCCCCAGGCCGAGCGCCCGGTTGAGGGTCTGGGTGGCGCCGCTGCGGGCGGCCGCCTCGACCAGCACCGTGCCCCTGGTCGCCGCGGCGATGACCCGGTTGCGGATGAGGAACCGTGGCCGCAGCGGCTCGGCGCCCGGCATCCACTCGCTCACCAGCAGGCCGGTCTCCGCGATCCGGTCGAACAACGCGGCGTTGCCCATCGGGTAGGGGCGGTCCAGGCCGCAGGCCAGCACCGCGACCGTGCGCCCACCGGCGGTCAACGCCCCGCGGTGCGCCGCCGAGTCGATGCCGAACGCCCCGCCGGACACCACCGTCCACTCCCGGTCGGCGAGCCCGTAGCCCAGCTCGGTGGCGACGTGCGAGCCGTAGGGGGTGGCCGCCCGGGCGCCGACCACGGCCACCGAGCGGGCCAGTGTCTCGTCGAGCGGCCAGGCGCCGCGTACCCAGAAGCAGAGCGGCGGGTCGGTCTCCACGTCGACCCGCCGGGCGGCGTCGGGCAGCACCAGCTTCCTGAGTTCCGCCACCTGCGACGGCCACTCGTCGTCCTCCGGGGTGACCAGCCGCGCGCCGAGCCGTTCCCCGCGCGTCAGCGCCTCCGCCGCGACCGCGCGGGCGTCGCCGGTCGCCGTGCGGGCCGTCACCGCCGCCCGGAGCGTCCGCTCCGGTGCGCCGCCGGCCAGGAGCAGGTCGAGCGCGGCCACCGGGCCGAGCCGGTGGACCAGCTGGTGGACCGACCGGGTGCCCGGCTCGGCGAGCCAGGTCAGCGCCACCCGCGCCAGTCTGCGGTCGTCGACGCCGGTCATCTGCCCTCTCCCGTCCTGAGCTGGATGGCTTCCCCGATGTCGTGCTCGTCGGGTCGGTCCCGCCCGTCCAGGTCGGCGATTGTCCAGGACAACCGGAGGACCCGGTCGTACCCGCGCGCCGACAGCGATCCGGTGTCGAGGCGGCGGCGCAGCTCCCGGGTGATCCGTGCCGGCAGGTGCCACGGCGGCCGGCGCAGGTGCGGGCCGGGGACGTCGGCGTTCACCCGGTGCCCGGTGGCGGCCCAGCGGTCGGCCGCGGCGCGGCGCGCCTCGACGACCCGGGCGGCCACGGCGGCCGAGGACTCGTGCGGTGTGCCGGTCTGCAACAGCTCGGCCGCGCGCACCGGCATCAGGCCCACCTGCACGTCGACCCGGTCGAGCAGGGGACCCGACAGCCGTCCCAGGTAGCGTCGCCGGGCCTGCGGGGCGCACTCGCAGTCGACGTCGCCGGACGGCTTGGCGCAGGGGCAGGGGTTGGCGGCCAGGACCAGCTGACTGCGGGCCGGATATTCGGTGGCGCCCCTGGTGCGGGCGACCCGGACCCAGCCGCTCTCCAGCGGTTGGCGCAACGCCTCCAACGCGCGCTTGCCGAACTCGGGCGCCTCGTCGAGGAAGAGCACGCCCCGGTGGGCCAGCGACACCGCGCCGGGGCGGGCCAGCCCGGAACCGCCGCCGACCAGCGCCGGCACCGTGGCGGTGTGGTGTGGGGCCTGGAACGGGGGCCGGCGCAGCAGGCCCCCGCCGGGCGGGAGCAGGCCGGCGATCGAGTGCAGCGCGGTCACCTCCATGGCGGCCTCGTCGTCCAGCTCGGGCAGGATCGACGGCAGGCGCTCGGCCAGCATCGTCTTCCCGGCGCCGGGCGGACCGAGCAGCGCGAGGTGGTGGCCGCCGGCGGCGGCGATCTCCAGGGCTCGGCGACCGAGTGGCTGCCCGGCGACGTCGCTGAGGTCGGGACCGGCGGGGGCGCCGGCCGGGGACTGCCCGGGCGGGACGATCAGGGGTACGCCGTCGCGGACGTGGGCGACGAGCCGGTGCAGCGTGTCGACGGCGCGCACCCGCACGCCGGGGATGACCGCGGCCTCGGCGGCGTTGCCGGCGGGCACCACGACGCGGGGGTATCCGGCCCGGGCGGCGGCGGCGACCATGGGCAGGGTGCCGCGGACCGGCCGGACGGTGCCATCGAGGCCGAGTTCGCCGAGGATGACGGTGGCGTCGAGCGCGACCGGTGGAAGTTCGCCGGATCCGGCGAGGACGGCCACGGCGATGGCGAGGTCGAACCCGGAGCCGTACTTGGGCAGGGTGGCGGGCAGCAGGTTGAGCGTGATCCGCCGGTTGGGCCACTTCTGCCCGGAGTTGACGATGGCGGCGCGGACCCGGTCGCGGGCCTCGTGCAGCGCGGTGTCGGGCAGGCCGGAGATGACCACGGCGGGCAGGCCGGGAGCGAGATCGGCCTCGACCTCGACCACGTGCCCGGCCACGCCGGCCAGGCCCACGCTGAGAATCTTGGCGTAGCCCATCTCAGAACGCGCCCCGAAGGTGCTCGACGCGGGCGTGGCCGGTGCTCGGCAGCCGGACCGAGAGCACGTCGAAACGAACCTCGTCGGCGGTGGTGCCGGTCTCGGCCAGCCACCGGGCGGCCAGGACGCGCAGCCGGCGCGCCTTGGCCCGGACCACGGCCTCGGCGGGGGAGCCGTACCGCTCGGTGCGCCGGGTCTTCACCTCGCAGAAGGCGAGGACCGGCCCCTCCCAGGCGATGATGTCGATCTCCCCGTCGGGGCAGCGCCAGTTGCGGGCGATCGGGCGCAGCCCGGTCTCGATCAGGTGCCGCAGCGCGCACCGCTCGCCGTAGGCGCCGACGGCCTGGTTCCGGTTCGTCATGCCGGTCAGGATGCGGGCGGCCGGCCCGATCGTGGGCGTCCCGTGGGGCCGGCCTGTGGACAACGGCCGATTGTGGACGGAAACACGATCATGCTCCCGATGTGCTACGCCAAGCGCGATGGCGGACGGTGATGGCACCGCCGCTCTCGGGACCACATGGGCGGTTTGTGGCTACCAGTTGTGACGCCTCTTTACATCGGAAGTTGCCGTTCCTTACTGTCACGTCGCCGACAGGTACTGAACGGGGGCTAAGGTGAACCTGCGTAGGGCGTTAGCGACGCATTGGTGCGAGGCCGGAACGACGACGGCCGCACCCTCATCGACGAACCCGCGATGCGGCTGCTGATCACCCCTCCTCCGTGGCGAGCCCCGCACCTCGGCAGAACCTGACCGTCGACCCGGTGCCGGGCGTCGGCCCCGCCGTACCTGATTGATCCTCACTCACTTTTTCCCCGCGCACCGCGCGGGTCCTTCGGTGTGCTCACACACATGCGCATGAGGAGTGCTTTGGTGACAAGACGTGGAATCGCCTCCGGGCGACGCCGCCGCGGTCTCGCCGCGTCGGTGGTCGCGCTGGCCCTGGTGGCCGTCGCCGGTCCGGCCGCGATGCCGTCGCCGGCCGGGGCGGAACCGGCGGCTCCCGAGCCGTCGGCCGCCCCGGAAGGGCCGGCGTTGAGCGAGGTCGACGCCCTGGCGCAGGCCGGGAAGCTCAAGGCGCCGGTGGAGGTGACCAGCCTCAAGACCGAGGACTCGCGCGTGCTGGCGACCCCGCGGGGCACCCTGGTGTTGGAGTCCTACGCGGAGCCGCAGTGGACCAGGGGCCGCGACGGCGGGCCGTGGCGGAAGATCGACACCCGGCTCGAGCGGCGCGCCGACGGATCGGTGGCGCCGGTGGCGACGCTGACGGACGTGACGTTCACCTCCGGTGGGAGCGGCCCGACGATCCGGATGCCCCTGGCCGAGGGGCAGGTCTCCCTGTCCTGGCCGGGAGAGCTGCCGGCGCCGACGCTCGACGGCGACACCGCCGCGTACGACTCGGTGCTGCCGGAGGTGGACCTGCGGTTGCGGGCGCTGCGCGACGGGTTCACCTGGGCGCTGGTGGTCAGGTCCGCGCAAGCCGCGGCGAACCCGGCGCTGGACAAGTTGCGGTTCGCGTTGCGTACCACCGGTTCCCTCACCAGGCCGTAACGCCACGAAGTGGCTGCTCGACCCGGTGCGGCGGACGCACGGCTGGGTGGGCGGGTGCGGCACCACTCCCACCGCGGAGAACCAGATCACCGCGGACACCCGCTTCAGCTTCGACTCACAGGCGTACGGTGCGGCGCCGACCAGCGGTCTGGCGACCGCGGTGGAGACGATCACGGGCTTCAGCGGCGGAACCCGGACGTACAAGAAGGTGTCTTCGGCCACCTACGACGCCTACGGGCGGGTCGACGCGAGCTTCGACATCGCCGGGGAGAAGACCGACACGGACTACGTGCCGGCGTCCGGCGGGCCGGTCACGCAGGTGATCACCACAAACCCGCTGTCGTGGAAGAGCACCGTTGATCTCGACCCCGCCTTCGGTGTGCCGGTGAAGATCACCGATCCCAACAACCGGGTGACCGAGATCACCTACGACGCCGTGGGTCGCACCACCGCGGTCTGGCTGCCCAACCGCGACCGTGCCATCTACGGGTCGGCGCCCTCGAACAGCTACACCTACACCCTGTCCAGGTCGCAGCCCTCGTTCGTCACCACCAAGGCGTTGAACGCCGGCGGTGGCACGGACACCTCCTACCTCCTTCTCGACGGTCTGGGCCGCCCCCGGCAGGCACAGGAGTCGGCGTACGGCAGCGGCCGAATCCTGGCCGACACCTTCTACGACGCCGCCGGTCGCATCTACAAGGAGAACGCCGCCTACTTCGACTCCGGCGCCATCGACACCACCATCATCAAGTTCCGCGACGACAAGGACGTGCCCAGCCAGACCAAGACCCTGTACGACACGGCCGGCCGCCCGATCCACTCACTCCTGCTCGGCACCAACGCCGGAGTACAGGTGGAGAAGGCCCGGACCTCCACGACCTACCACGGCGATCACACCACGGTGACGCCGCCGACGGGTGACGCGGCCACCACGGTGTGGACGGACCTGTACGGCCGGACCGAGAAGCTCTGGCAGTACCACGGTCCCACCGCGACCGGGACCTACGACGAAACCAGCTACACATACCACCCGGTGGGGCAGCTGGCCACCGTCAAGGACCCCGCCGGCAACACCTGGTCCTACTCCTACGACATCCAGGGCTGGCCCACCTCCACCACCGACCCGGACACCGGCACCTCGACCAGCAAGTACAACGACCTGGGTGAGCTCGAGCGGACCACCGACGCCCGCCCGGACACCCACGATCCGGAGACGGGCGCCACCAGCGCGGAGCCCGTCGACGCCGTCCACATCAACGAGGATGAGGCGCTTACCGATCTCTCGGTCCGCGACGGCGACGGTGAGTTCGTCACTCTGCACACGACGCAGCACCACCCCTTCTGGAGCGAGAGCCGCGACCGATGGGTCGATGCGGCCGACCTCCGACCGACGGAAGAACTGTTGTCGCCGGACGGGGTCGCCCTCATGGTGGCGAAGGTCGACAACTTCAGCGGGCAGCGCACGATGCGCGACCTCACGGTCCGCAGCATCCACACGTACTATGTGGTAGCCGGCAACACGCCCGTCCTCGTACACAACTGCGGAGGATTGGATTGGAGCAAGGCGAAGATCCAAACGAATGGCGTGGACGCCGTTGAGCAACACCTGCTCCGGTTCACCGATGGTGGCCCACTTGAATCGGCGGAACAAGGCATGTTGAGTCGACTGCGATCCATTTCTGCTGGTGAGATGGAAGCGACTCCTCATGATCTTCGGTTCTATACACACGAACTGCGCGAGTCGGTACTCTATCGGAGGGCTGGATTTCGGACCGGCCAACCCGAAGTCGGTTCGTATGAGCTCTGGGATGAGCTACACACGCAGTCCTTGAATGATTAGGGTTTAACGAGAGCTGGGGCATCCAATGATCTCTATCACCCTAGTGTGAAGTGATTGAGATGAACAACATTCCAACTCGCCTGGCTTTGGAAGTCGTTCGCGACGGTGGCGGGCGATGGGACACTCGCGCCATCGATTTGGAGCTGGGGAGGCGGGATGCCCGAATTGAGACCGGGATCCTCGCGGACCTGCGACGGCTTGCAGATCTGAATCTGATTCAGGCAGATGATTCCGAGCCGAAGGGAACGGGGCCTCGTTGGAGCTTGACCGACCTGGGCGCGGCATGGCTCATGGGGCATCTCAGCGACACGGAATAGTGCCCAGCGGGGAGAGGCGGACGGCCGCGAGAGATTGGCTGGTTGTCAAATGAGTGGAAGGGCGCGTCGTAATGGATCTACCCGAGGGTGTCTTGTCTCGGCGCGCCCCTTCATTCCCGTCGATGGAGCGACCTCTATACCCGCTATTTCGTCCCTACGACTTCCTTCTCGGGCCTGATGACACCTTCGGTATCTTCGTCAGCCGTGGGGCACGTCTGATCTCTGACCATCCCGACGACGTGGCCGCGATCGTCTATTGAGGAATTCCTGGCGCGTCGAGGCTTCGTCGGCTCGGCTGAGCGGGCGCTGCCGATCGACCATTACCCGTGCTCACTGAGGGTGCCGACTTGGTGACGTGTGATTCCCGCCGTGAGCTGGGCCGACAGCCCTGGCCGGCCGAATGGCGTCGCTGGTGGCGGTCGCATACCGTGCCGGTCGTGGACGGACGACGCAGCTACCCCGAGGACCAGCAGGAACCGCGGTGGGGCGACCGCGGATACGAGTCGGACTGGCGCGCCACCGGGGAGCCGCGCTACCGCGACGACGACTACCGCGCCCCGGAGCAGCGCGCCGGCGAGAGCCGCTACAGCGCGTACTCCGCCGCCGACCCGCTCGTCGACGACACGAGTGGTTGGCGGTCGCAGCGCCCGGACGACCCGGAGGTCTCCGGTGAGCTTCCCGGCCGCGCGGGTCGTCGGGCGGCCCGCGAGTCGGCCGGCGCGTCCGGTGCCGCGGACCCGCTCGGCGCGGTGTCCCGCAGTGGCGTGGACGCGCTCGGCACCGGGTCGCGCGGTGCGGTGAACCCGCTGGCCGCGGGCTCGGCGGGCACGGCCGACCCGCTCACCGGCGCCGACCCGTACGGGCTCGGGGCGCGGAGCGCCGACGCGCTCGCCGGGAGCGCCGACCCGGCCCGTCCGGGCCCGCTGGGCGGCTACCCGATCGTGGACACCGGCCGGTCGGCCGAGCCCACCACGTCCGGCGGGACGCAGATCTCGCTCGGCGGCCGGACGGGCCCCGGCGCGGCGACCCCGTTGAAGGTGGGGGAGCGGCCGTCCGGCCCGGCGGATCCGGTTGCGCCGGTGAACCCGCTGGAGATGCCGACCGGCCCGATGCCGGCGCTGGTTCCCCGGTCGGACACTCCGCCGCCCGGCGACGGCGTCTACCGGACCCGGCGGCCGGCGCTTGCGGTGCTGCTGGCGGCGTTGGTTCTGGTGCTGGAGGTGCCGGCGGTGCGGGTGTTGCTGCACGGGCTGGTCGGGGACCCGGTGTCGACGTCGCACGTGGTGGTGGGCACGTTCCTGGTGGTCGGCCTGCCGATCTTCGGCGCTGGGCTGTACGGGCTGCGTACCGGTGGGCTGGCGCTCGCCGACGGCAGCCGGGGTTGGCTGCGCCCACCGACCGCCTACCTGACCGTCGGCCTGGTGCTCTTCGTCGCCGCCGCGCTCGCGGCCCGCTGACCGCGGGCGGTCGCAGACCCGCTTGATCCACACGAGTACGCCGAGGTGGCGGCTCCCCGCCCCGGTGATGCCGCCACCTCGCCGATCAGGAGTGGATCAAGCCGGTCCGCGGCCGAGGGGCGGATCAAGCCGGTCCGTGCGGCCGAGGGGTGGATCACGCCTGCGCGGAGCGGGCCGCGCACCCCGGGGCCGGGGTGCGGAGAGAGCGCGTACACTGGTCAACTGGCGACCGCCTCGCGCGGTCGACCTCGCGTGCCCTCTCCACGATCATCCGTGGGGCGACGGCCTCCCTGGTCCCGGTTCTTCACCCGGGCCCACCCTGGCCGGCGACCGGGCGCCAGGCGTCCGGCCGCCGGCCGGACGGACAACCAGGGACAAAGTAGGAGTACCCACCATGGCCGTCGTGACCATGCGTCAGCTGCTGGAGAGCGGTGTGCACTTCGGGCACCAGACCCGGCGCTGGAACCCGAAGATGAAGCGCTTCATCTTCACCGAGCGCAACGGTATCTACATCATCGACCTGCGCCAGACCCTCGACTACATCGAGAAGGCGTTCGAGTTCATCCGCACCACCGTCGCGGGCGGCGGCAGCATCCTGTTCGTCGGCACCAAGAAGCAGGCCCAGGAGGCCATCGCCGAGCAGGCGACCCGGGTCGGCCAGCCGTACGTCAACCACCGCTGGCTCGGTGGCATGCTGACCAACTTCCAGACCGTGTACAAGCGGCTGCAGCGGATGAAGGAGCTCGAGGCCCTGGGTGACCTGAGCGGCACCGCCGCCGGTTACACCAAGAAGGAGACCCTCCAGCTCTCCCGCGAGAAGATCAAGCTCACCAAGACCCTCGGTGGTCTGCGGGACATGCAGAAGCTGCCGGCCGCGGTCTGGATCGTCGACACCAAGAAGGAGCACATCGCCGTCGACGAGGCCCGCAAGCTGGGCATCCCGGTGATCGCCGTGCTCGACACCAACTGCGACCCGGACGAGGTCGACTTCCCGATCCCGGGCAACGACGACGCGATCCGTTCGGCCGAGCTGCTGACCAGGGTCGTCGCCGCCGCCGTCGCCGACGGTCTGATCGCCCGTTCCGGCCGTGGCCGGGGTGGCGACGAGAAGCCCGAGGCGGGCCAGGTCGGCGCGGACGAGCCGCTGGCCGAGTGGGAGCGCGAGCTGCTCGAGGAGCCGAAGAGGGCCGACGAGCAGCCGGCGACCCCCGCCGCCGAGCAGCCGGCCCCGGCCGCGGCCGCCGCCGAGCAGCCGGCCGCCACCGAGCAGCCGGCCCCGGCCGCCACCGAGCAGCCGGCGACCGCCGCCGCGGAGTGATCGCGCCGTCGCGTTCCCGCCGTCGGATTTTTCTCTCCGGCGGCGGGGCGCGGCGGAGACACCGGGCGACATCGGCCCGGTTCCGGGTAACCGGGAGCCAGACCATCCCACCGCCGTAGTCACCGACACCGAAGAGAGAGTCATGTCCAACTTCACCGCCGCGGACGTCAAGAAGCTCCGGGACCTCACCGGCGCCGGCATGATGGACTCCAAGAAGGCGCTGACCGAGGCCGAGGGCGACTTCGACAAGGCCGTCGAGATCCTGCGCGTCAAGGGTGCCAAGGATGTCGGCAAGCGGGCCGGCCGCACCGCGGCCAACGGCCTCGTCGCCCACTCCGGCCAGGCGCTGCTCGAGCTCAACTGCGAGACCGACTTCGTCGCCAAGAACGACGCCTTCATCGCGCTGGCCCAGCAGCTCGTCGAGCACGGCGTGGCCAGCGGCGCCACCAACGCCGAGGAGCTGCTCGCCAGCAGCGTCGACGGCAGGCCCGTCGCCGACCTGATCCAGGAGCAGTCCGCCAAGATCGGCGAGAAGCTGGTGCTCAACCGCTTCGCCAAGCTCGACGGCACCACCGCGGTCTACCTGCACCGCAAGAGCCAGGACCTGCCCCCGGCGGTCGGCGTGCTGGTGCAGTTCACCGGCAAGACCGACGAGGCCGGCGACGCCGACGCGCGTGGTGTGGCCATGCAGATCGCCGCCATGCGGCCGAAGTTCCTCACCCGCGACGAGGTGCCCGCCGAGACGGTCGAGGCCGAGCGGCGCATCGCCGAGCAGACCGCCCGCGAGGAGAACAAGCCCGAGGCGGCGCTGCCGAAGATCGTCGAGGGTCGGGTCAACGCCTTCTTCAAGGACTTCGTCCTGCTGGAGCAGGCCGCGGTCGCGGACAACAAGAAGACCGTCAAGCAGGTGCTGGCCGAGGCCGGCATCGAGGTGACCCGCTTCGTACGGTTCGAGGTCGGCCAGGCCTGAGCCGCCGCCCGGGCCGTGGGCCCGGGGCAGGGGAACGTCGACGAGGAGGCCGCCGGTGTACGCGACAGGCACCGCGGCCTCCTCGTCACATAGGGTCGGCAGGGGCAGTTACGCGACGCCCGCGCGCTGCGCGGGGAGAAGGGGCGGGGCGGATGACGCAGGTTGTGAGTGACCGGAGCCTGGCGGAGGACGACCCGACGGCCCCTCCGCCCGGTCGGTCCCGCCGGGTGGTGCTGAAGCTTTCCGGTGAGGTCTTCGGCGGCGGCGCGATCGGTGTCGACCCGGACGTCGTGCAGGGCATCGCCCGGCAGATCGCCACCGTGGTCCGCCGCGGCGTGCAGGTCTCCGTGGTGGTCGGCGGCGGTAACTTCTTCCGCGGCGCCGAGCTGCAGAAGCGGGGCATGGACCGGGCCCGCGCCGACTACATGGGCATGCTGGGCACGGTGATGAACTGCCTGGCGCTGCAGGACTTCCTGGAGAAGGAGGGCATCGAGACCCGGGTGCAGAGCGCCATCACCATGGCCCAGGTCGCCGAGCCCTACATCCCGCTGCGCGCGATCCGGCACCTGGAGAAGGGCCGTGTGGTGATCTTCGGTGCGGGCGCCGGGATGCCCTACTTCTCCACCGACACGGTGGCCGCCCAGCGGGCGCTGGAGATCCGCGCGGACGTGGTGCTGATGAGCAAGAACGGCGTGGACGCGGTCTACACCGCCGACCCCCGGATCGACCCGACCGCGAGCAAGCTCGACTCGATCACCTTCTCCGAGGTGCTGCGCCGCAACCTGCGGGTGGCCGACGCCGCCGCGTTCAGCCTCTGCATGGAGAACGGCCTGCCGATGCTGGTCTTCGGCGCCCAGGGCGACGACACCATCGTCCGGGCCGTCGGCGGTGAGAAGATCGGCACGCTGATCACCGCCTGACCCGGTTCCGCCGGACCGGCAGCGGTCCTCTGCCACAGCCTGAGAGCACAGCCCACGACGAGCGACAGAAGGAGGCGAGGAGACCGGTGATCGACGACACCCTCCTCGAGGCGGAGGAGAAGATGGAGCGTGCCATCGAGCACGCCAGGGAGGAATTCGGCGGGATCCGTACCGGTCGCGCCAACGCCGCCATGTTCTCCCGGATCTTCATCGACTATTACGGCAGCCCCACTCCGCTGCCGCAGATGGCGTCCATCGCGGTGCCCGAGCCGCGCATGGTGATCATCAAGCCGTACGACAACTCGCAGACCAATGCGATGGAGAAGGCGATCCGCGACTCGGACCTCGGGGTCAACCCGAACAACGAGGGCAACCAGCTGCGCATCGTGCTGCCGCAGATGACCGAGGAGCGGCGGCGGGAGATGATCAAGGTCGCCCGGCAGAAGGGCGAGGAGGCCAAGGTCGCCGTCCGCAACATCCGCCGCAAGGCCAAGGAAGAGCTGGACCGCCTGGTCAAGGACGGCGAGGTCGGCGAGGACGAGGGCCGGCGCGCGGAGAAGGACCTGGACGACCTGACCCAGCGCTTCGTCGGCACGGTGGACGAGATGATCAAGCACAAGGAGGCCGAGCTGCTCGAGGTCTGAGCGGCCCGCGTACTCCGCACGGCACCGCGCTGCCGCCGCCCGGCATCCCGGGCGGCGGCCCGGTGCCGTCGTCGTGCCCGGCCGGCGTCCGCCCTCGCCGCCTCCCGGGTGCAGTAGGCTCGGCACGATTCGGCGACCACCACCGGGTGAACGGCGGGAGTCGCCCGGCCGTCGGCCGCTCAACAGGAAGTCTCACGCCGGTAGGGGATGGTCTTGGTCTTGCGTCATGTGGTGGCTTTCGTACCGTCTGCCGGTGCGTGATGTCCCACCCCGACCCCTACGGCAGCACCGAGCCGCGTGGCTGGGACCGTCCGGCCCCGGCCCTGCCCTGGCCGGAGACCGACCTGGAGCCCGGCCCGTGGCAGCGGCCCGCCCCCGGCCCGGACGGCTACCCCGCCGACGCCGGGGCGTACGCCCGGCCGGTCGACCGGGAGGCGTACGCCCGCCCGGTCACCGACCCGCACCCCGGCGGTCCGCGGCCCTACGACGGGCCACCGTCCGGCGGTCGGGGTCCGCGGCCCTACGACGGGCCACCGCCCGGCGGTCGCGGTCCGCGCGGCGACGACCGCCCCGGCGGGTCCGACCGGCCCGAGGACGAGTTCCCCACCGCGCAGATCGCGCCGGTGCGGGACGAACCGACCGACCACCCCCCGGCGGTACGCGACGAGCCGGCCGCCGAGCCGCCGTCCGGTCGCCGGTCGAAGGGGCGCCGACGGGCGAGCGCCGAGCGTCCCCCGACCACCGCGCCCCGGGCGTCGAAGGCGGGGCGCAACCTGCCGGCGGCGATCGGCGTCGGGGTGGGCCTCGGCGCGGCGATCGTGGTGCCGCTCTTCTTCTTCCTGCCGGCGTTCCTCGCCGTGCTCGCCGCCGCCGTGGCGATCGGCACCTGGGAGATGGCCCGGGCGGTCCGCCGCAGCGGCGCCCACCCGCCGCTGGTGCCGCTGGTCGCCGGCGGGGTGATCATGGTCGGGCTGGCCTGGTTCGCCGGCCCGGACGCGCTCTGCCTCGGGCTGTTGGTCACCGTGCTGGGCACGATGATCTGGCGGCTGGGCGACGGCCCCGGCAACTACCAACGTGACCTCACCGCGGCCACGCTGATCGTCGTCTACGTGCCCTTCCTGGCCGGGTTCGCGGCCCTGCTCGCGGCCGCGCCCGACGACGGTCACCTGCGGGTGCTGGTCACGCTGGTGGCCGTGGTGCTCTCCGACACCGGCGGGTACGCCGCCGGGGTGGCGTTCGGCAAGCGCCCGATGGCCCCGAAGATCAGCCCGAAGAAGTCCTGGGAGGGCTTCGCCGGCTCGGTCACCGCCGCCGCGGCGGGCAGCGCGCTGCTGTTGTGGCTGCTGTTCGACGTGGCCCCGTGGTGGGGTGCGCTGTTCGGGGTGGCGATCTCGTGCGCCGCCGTGCTCGGGGACCTCGCCGAGTCGATGATCAAGCGGGACCTGGGCGTCAAGGACATGAGCAATCTGCTCCCCGGCCACGGCGGCCTGATGGACCGGCTCGACTCCATCCTGTTCGCGGTGCCGACGGCGTACCTGCTGCTCGCGGTCTTCGTGCCGGTGGTGGGCTGAGGGATGGATCACCTCCGCGAAGCGGGGCCAACCGGCCGGTCCGGGGCGATTCGGCACCCACGGACGGGTGCGTCGGGCCCCGCGCGTGTCAGACTGGACGCGCCATGACGAGCCTCCCGCTGATCTCCGTAGACCCCGACGCCCGCGGCCGCCGGACCGCGATGCCTCCCCGTCACCTCGCCGACCTGGACCTGCCGGGCCGGCAGGCGCTCGTCACCGAGCTGGGCGAACCGGCGTTCCGCGCCAAACAGGTCTCGAACCACTATTTCGGCCGCCTGGTACGCGATCCGGAGCGGATGACCGACCTGCCGGCGGCGACCCGGGAGCGGCTGGCCGGCACGCTGCTGCCCACCCTGCTCACCCCGGTGCGCGAGCTGGCCTGCGACGACGGCGCGACCCGCAAGGCGCTCTGGCGGCTGCACGACGGCTCGCTGGTCGAGAGCGTGCTGATGGGTTACCCGGACCGGGTCACCGTCTGCATCTCCAGCCAGGCCGGCTGTGGCATGGCCTGCCCGTTCTGCGCCACCGGCCAGGCCGGGCTGACCCGCAACCTGTCCACCGCGGAGATCGTCGACCAGGCGGTCTACCTGGCCGGGGTGGCCGCCTCCGGGGCGGTGGCCGGCTCACCGCCGCGGCTGTCGCACGTGGTGTTCATGGGCATGGGTGAGCCGCTGGCCAACTACGCGCGGGTGGTGGCGGCGATCCGCCGGCTGGTCGCGCCGGCGCCGGAAGGGCTCGGCCTGTCCCAGCGGCACATCACCGTTTCCACGGTCGGGCTGGTCCCGGCCATCCGCCGACTGGCCAGCGAAGACCTCTCGGTGACCCTTGCGTTGTCGCTGCACGCCCCCGATGATGAGCTGCGCGACGAACTCGTCCCGGTCAACCAGCGCTGGAAGGTGTCCGAGGTGCTGGACGCGGCGTGGGACTACGCGGCCACGACGGGGCGTCGCGTGTCCATCGAGTACGCGATGATCAAGGACGTGAACGACCAGCCGTGGAGAGCCGATCTGCTCGGGCGGCTGCTGGCCGGCAAGTTGGCCCACGTGAACCTGATCCCGCTCAACCCGACTCCGGGCAGCCGCTGGGACGCCAGCCCGAAGCCGGTCGAGCGGGAGTTCGTCCGGCGGTTGCGCGACGCCGGGGTGTCCACGACGGTGCGGGACACCCGGGGGCGCGAGATCGACGGGGCGTGTGGGCAGCTCGCCGCGGCCGAGGACACGGACAGCGACCCCCGCGCGGCAACGGCGTAGCGGTACGAGACCAGGAGACATAGTGGCGAGTCAGGGTCAGCGTTTCCGGCGGAAGGCGCTCCGCCGGGGATACAAGGTCGACGAGGTGGACGCCTTCCTGGACCGGGTCGAGGCGACCCTCGACGGCCAGCCGGTCGGCGCTCCCGTCGCCTCCCAGGAGGTCCACGACGTCGTCTTCCGGGTCCGGTTCAACGGCTACGACGAGTGGCAGGTCGACCTGCACCTCGACCGGGTCGAGCGGCAGCTCGCCGAGCTGGAGGAGCGCTCCGGCGCCCCGGCCGGGCGGGGTGGCGATCCCCGGATGGCCGACCGGCCCGGCCCGCCGATGCGCGACGACCGCGGCCTGTCCCCGGTGCCCCAGCCGCCGATGCCGCCCCGGCAGATGCCGGCCCAGGCCGGCCCGCCGGTCGACCGCTACGGCAACCGCTACGACGAGCCGACCGGCGCGTTCGCCGGCGGTTACGACGGCCCGCGCGGCGGCTACGACGCGCCCCGCGGCCCGGCCGGTCCGGGCCCGATGGGTCCCGGCCCGGGTGCGCCGATCGGGCACGGTGGCCCGCCGCCGCGTGGCCTGCCGCCCGGTCCGGGCGGATACGGTCCGGACTCCGGCCCGGGTGGCTACGGTCCGCCGGACCCGGGTCCGGGCGGCGGCTACGGCCCGGAGCCCGGCCAGGGCGGGTACGGCGGTCCGGGCGAACGCTTCGACGGCTTCGAGGCCGGCCGGCACGGTCGCGCCGACATGACCGCGGAGATCCGGATGCCCGAGCGCGAGTTGCGTGAGCTGCGCGGACGCGGTCCGGCCGGCCCGCCGGCGCTGCCGCAGCAGGGCTACGGCCCGCCGGATCCGGGTTACGGCCCGCCGGATCCGGGCTACGGCGGTGGCCCCTCGATGACCGGCCCGCCGCTTGTCGGTCCGCCGGCCGCCGGCCCGCCGATGGTGGGGCCGCCGATGGCCGGCCCGCCCGGCAGCGACCTGCACCGGGTCGACCAGATCCGGCGCAGCTTCCAGGTCCGCCGCTTCGGCAGCGGGTACGACCCGGACCAGGTCGACCGGTTCTTCGAGACGCTGCTCGGCGGCATGCAGGGCCGCAACGCGATGCCGGTGAACCCGAAGGACCTCGACACGCTGCGCTTCGGGCTGGTGCCCGGCGGCTACTTCGAGGCGGAGGTCGACGCCGCGCTCAAGGACGTCCAGGACATCCTGCTCGGCCGCTGACCCGCCCAGGACCGCGAAAGGGCCCGCCCCCGTGAGGGGCGGGCCCTTTCGGCGTACCGCTGGCGCCGTGCGTCAGGACCGCAGGCCGTTGCGGCGCAGCACGGCGTCGCCGATGACGATGGCGAGCAGCAGCGCGGCGATCCCGAACAGCCAGAGGTCCTCCACCCGGCCTTCCTCGGTGCCGCAGAACGCCATCAACACCAGGGCCACCGCCGACACCACCGCGCCGATCCGCCCGGACTTGCGGTGCCCGGGCTTGTGCTGATCTGGCGCGGTTACCGGCTCGTCTCCTGCCACTGTCGGTCCTTCCCTCGCGATCGGATCTCCGGCTAGTCTGGCACGCCCGGTGGCGGGCCCGGCGCAGGGTCCGGTCGGTCGGGGAGCGGATGACCCGGGCGGGCGACGGTGAGCCGGTGCGCCGCCGGGCGGATCGGCCCGGGCCGTCGGACCTGTCCCGGCCGGGCCGACGGGCACTACGGGCGTCGCGGGACGGCGGCCACACTGTCTCCGGTAGCGTCGTGGCGTACGCCTGATGCCTTTTTCGAGGGGGACTACGGTGCGAGTGACCGGTACGGGCCACGCCAGCATGCGGATCGACACGCCCGCGGGCAGCATCCTGTGCGACCCGTGGGTCAACCCCGCCTACTTCGCCTCGTGGTTCCCCTTCCCGGACAACTCCCAGCTCGACTGGGCGACGCTGGGCCAGGTCGACTACCTGTACGTGTCGCACCTGCACCGGGACCACTTCGACGCCAGGCACCTGCGTGACGTCATCTCGAAGGACGCCACCGTCCTGCTGCCCGAGTTCCCCACCTCCGAGATGGAGGACGAGCTGCGGGAGCTGGGCTTCACCAAGTTCCTGAAGGCCCCGAACGAGCAGGTCGTGGAGCTGCCCGGCGGGCTGAAGATCATGATCCAGGCGTTGACCAGCCCGACCGACGGCCCGATCGGCGACTCGTCGCTCTGGGTCGAGTACGACGGCGTCCGCCTGCTCAACCAGAACGACGCCCGGCCCACCGACCTGACCGTCTTCGCCGAGCTGGGCCACGTGCACGCGCACATGCTCCAGTTCTCCGGCGCGATCTGGTACCCGATGGTCTACGAGCTGCCGCAGGCGGCGAAGACCGCGTTCGGCAAGCAGAAGCGGGACCGGCAGTTCGACCGCACCTGGCGCTACATCGACGACCTGAAGGCCGACAACGTCTTCCCGATCGCCGGCCCGCCGTGCTTCCTCGACGACGAGCTGTGGCAGTTCAACGACATCTTCGGCGACGAGGGCAACATCTTCCCCGACCAGTCCGTCTTCCTGTCGGAATACGCGAAGGTCGGCGGCACCAACGGCATCGTGTTGCTGCCGGGCAGCGTCGCCGAGGTCACCGCCGAGGGCACGACCACCACCCACCCGGTGCCGGTGGCGGAGTTCTTCGCGAACAAGGTCGCCCACCTGGAGGAGATGCGGGAGCGCAAGCGCCCGATCATCGAGGCCGAGAAGGCGTCCTGGCGGCACCCCGAGATCGACGTGCTGGGCGAGATGAAGCGGCGGATCGAGCCGCTGCTGGACGAGTCGATCTACCTGGCCAAGGGCGTCGGCGGTCCGGTCCGGTTCGACCTGGTCGGCTACGACGGAGACGGCGTCGAATCCATCGTGGTGGACTTCCCGGGCAAGGAGGTCCGGCCGTACGCGGACGAGAAGGTCCGCTACCGGTTCCGCACCGAGCGGGCGCTGATCGAGCACCTGTTGCACATCGGCGAGGTGGACTGGGTCAACTCGCTCTTCCTCTCCTGCCGGTTCTCCGCGGCCCGCATCGGCCAGTACAACGAGTTCGTCTACGCCTTCTTCAAGTGCCTGTCCGAGGAGCGCCTCCAGTACGCCGAGGGCTGGTACGACGAGCACGAGCGGGCGGTCGACGCGGAGGACATCACGCTCGACGGCTGGGTGGTGCAGCGGCGCTGCCCGCACCTGAAGGCGGACCTGAGCCGGTTCGGCATCGTCGACGGCGACCAGCTCACCTGCCAACTGCACGGCTGGAAGTTCGATCTGGCCAGCGGACGCTGCCTGACCAGCGTCGGGCACAAGATCCGCGCCCACCGGGCCGACGAGGAGACCCCGACGCCGGCCGGGGGCGCGATCATCTGACGCTTTCGCCCCGCCCGCCGCCCCCGGCACGCGACCATCTCCAGGTGAGGGGGCGGCGTGACGGGTGCGGACAGGAGGCCGCCTCGTCGCGAGGTGTTAGAAGGGGCCCCTCCTATACCGGAGGCGTTGACAGGGGGCCCCTCCTTACTCCAAGTCGGCGAGGATGCGGCGGGCGGCGTTGTGGCCGGCGGCGCCGATCACGCTGCCCGCCGGGTGGCAGCCGGCGCTGCCCGCGTAGACGCCGTCCACACCGGTGGCGTACGGCATCCGGTCCGTGAACGAAACCGTGTTGTCGACGTGGTGGATGTGCCCGCCGGTGATGCCGAAGTGGGCCTCGATGCCGGGCGGGGGCAGCGGCACCGCGTCCGCGATCAGGTCGCCGGTGCCCGGGGCGTACCGCTCGCAGATCGCGATCAGCCGCTCCACGTAGCCGGGCAGCGCCGCGTCCCAGGTGGTGCCGGCCAGCTCGTAGGGGACCGACTGGACGAACAGCGCCGACGAGTGGTGCCCGGCGTCGTCGGACAGCGACGGGTCGACGGTGGTGTGCAGGTACCACTCGATCGTCGGCTCGTCCGGCAGCCGCCCGGCCCGCACGTCGGCCCACATGCCGCGCAGCGCGGCCATCGGCGACGCGCCGCCGGCGCCCACCAGCGAGTCGGAGCCGGGAAGCAGGTGGATGGTCGAGCCGAACGGGCTCGGCGCGTCCGCCGGCAGGCAGGAGAAACGCGGCAGCCCGGTGAGCGCCAGGTTGAGCTTGAGCGTGGTGCCGGGCCGGCGGGCCGCCGCCATCCGGGCACCCAGCTCCGCCGGGAGCGCGCCGTCGGGCAGCAGCTCCATCAGCCGGTACGGGTCGCACGCCCCGAGCACCACCCGGGCGCCGACCTGGCGTCCGTCCGCCAGCACCACGCCCGACGCGGCGCCGGAGTCCAGCGTGATCGCGGTGACCGGGGTGTCGGTGAGGATGCGGGCGCCGGCGGCCCGGGCGGCGTCGGCGAAGGTGCGCGACACCGTGCCCATCCCGCCCCGGGCGATCATCCAGGTGCCGTCCGCGCCGGGCAGCCGGCACATGTTGTGGACCAGGAAGTTGTGCCCGGTGCCCGGGTCGTCCGGGCCGGCGTTGAGCCCGGACAGGCCGTCGGTCACCGCGTACATGCTGACCAGCAACTCGGAGCGGAAGTCGAAGCGGGCCAGGTGGTCGGCGACCGAGCCGCGGACCAGGTCGACGAAGACCTGCCGCAGGGCCGGCCGGACGTAGCGCTCGGCGGTCTCCTCGACCGGCAGCGGCTCGGCCAGCCAGGCCGGCGCCAGGTCGTCGCGGAGCTGGGCCAGCTCGGCCTGGAGCGCGTCGTCGGCGGCCACGTCGGCCGCCGAGAACATGTCGGTGAGCTGCCTGCGGGTGGCCGCCGTGTCGCTGCCGAAGAGGAGGTACGGCGAGCCGAGGCCGCCCGGCGTGGGCAGGAAGTAGTGCGGGTCGCGGCGCACCACCGGGATGGTCACGTCGAGCGTGGCGAGCAGCTCCGGCGGCATCAGCCCGAGCAGGTACGACCCGGTGGAGTGGCGCAGCCCGGGCACCTTCGGGAACGGATTCTCGGTGCGGGTGGCCCCGCCGATCACCCCGGCCGCCTCCAACACCAGCACGTCGAGGCCGGCGCGGGCCAGCAGGATCGCCGAGACCAGGCCGTTGTGCCCGGAGCCGACCACGACGACGTCGGCGCGGGCCGGCAGCTCACTCCCGTCATTCATGGGACCGGAGCCTACTGGCGGGCGGACGGTGGCGGGAGGGTTCGCGGCCGGGCGTTACCGTGGCGCGCATGCCCGAGGGTCCCCAGTTCGTGCTCCTGGCCGTGATCGCCATGCTTCTGCTGCTCCTGTTCGTGTTCCGGCGCCCCTCCGACCGCCCCCGGGACCTGGTCGCCCCGGATCCGACCACCGGCGGCGGGCAGGCGGAGGTGCTCCGGCTGGCCCGCGCGGGGCGGACGGTCGAGGCGGTCAAGCTGCTCCGCCGGCAGACCGGGCTGCCGCTGCTGGAGGCGAAGCAGGCGGTCGACGCGTTGTGGACGGGCGGCCCACCGCCGGCCCGGCTCGCCGGCCCGGTCGACCCGGACGGCGAGGTGCGCGACGAGGCGACCCGGCTCGTGCGCGCCGGGAAGAAGATCCACGCGGTCAAGCTGGTACGGGAGCACACGAGCTGGTCGCTGGCGGAGGCGAAGCGGTACGTGGATCGCCTCTGACGTCACCGCGCGTTCACCACCCAGCGGCAGCGGTCGATGCCGCCCGGGGGTTACGGTCGGTGCAGCGCCAACCGCCACCCCGGGAGGTCAACAGATGGACCGTCGTACCGTCCTGCGCGCCGTCACCGTGGCCGGCGGCACCGCCTTCGCCGGCAGTCTCTGGGCCGCCGCGGCGCCGGCCGCACCCGCCCAGCCCGGTTCCGGCCCGTACGGTGACCTGCTGGCCGCCGACGCCAACGGCCTCCAGTTGCCCGCCGGCTTCACCGGCCGGGTGGTCGCCCGGTCCGGCCAGCGGGTGCCCGGCACCTCGTACGTCTGGCACTGGGCGCCGGACGGCGGCGCCTGCTTCCCGGCCGGCGACGGCTGGATCTACGTCTCCAACTCGGAGGTCCCGCTGGTCGGCGGCGCCTCGGCGGTGCGCTTCGCGGCCGACGGCTCGGTCGCCGCCGCCTACCGGATCCTCGGCGGCACCAACACCAACTGCGCCGGCGGACCCACCCCGTGGGGGACGTGGCTCTCCTGCGAGGAGGTGCCGCTGGGCCGGGTCTTCGAGACCTGGCCGGCCGGCGGCCGGTCCGGCGAGGAGCGGACCCGGATGGGCCGCTTCAAGCACGAGGCGGCGGCCTGCGACCCGGTCCGGCAGGTGGTCTACCTGACCGAGGACGAGCCGGACGGCTGCTTCTACCGCTTCGTCCCGGACACCTGGGGCGACCTGCGCACCGGCCGGGTGCAGGTGCTCTGCGCCCGGGCCGGCCAGGTGACCGGGCCGGTCACCTGGCAGGACCTGCCGGACCGGGACGGCTTCCCGGTGCCCACCCGCCACCAGGTGCGCGCCGCGCAGTCGTTCGACGGCGGGGAGGGGTGTTGGTACGCCGACGACACCTGCTGGTTCACCACGAAGGGCGACAACCGGGTGTGGGCCTACGACGCGGTGGGGCAGCGGCTCGACCTCGCGTACGACGACTCGCTGGTGGAGGCCGGCGCGGCGCCGCTGACCGGGGTGGACAACATCACCGGCACCGCGGGCGGTGACCTCTACGTGGCCGAGGACGGTGGCAACATGGAGATCAACATGATCACGCCGGCCGGCGTGGTGGCGCCGTTCGCGCGGCTGCTCGGGCAGCCGAACTCGGAGCTCACCGGCCCGGCGTTCGCGCCGGACGGCAGCCGGCTCTACTTCTCCTCGCAGCGCGGCGTGAGCGGCGCCAAGGCCGGCAGCGGTGGCATCACGTACGAGGTGCGCGGCCCGTTCCGGCGCTGACGCGCGACCCGGGTCAGGGGCGGGCCGCCAGGCGGGCGGCCCGCCACCGGCCCAGCGCCAGCGTGGCCGAGTAACCGGCCAGCACGATCACGTGGAACAGGTAGAGCCAGAGCAGCACGGCCACCCCGCCGCCGATCTCGTCGAACCCGCCGAACGGCGCGCCCAGGTTCAGCGGCAGCGAGCAGAACAGCACGAAACCGTGCAGGAAGCCGGAGAGGTTCGCGGCGGTGAACGAGCCCATGCCGAGCGTGGCGAGCCAGTCCGGGGAGGCCGGGCCGACCACCCGGAACACCCACACCAGCACCGGCGTGAGCACCAGCCAGACCGCCAGGAACGACAGCACCACGCCGAGCGCGCCGATCCAGCCGCCCTGGCGGACCAGCCGCGTGGTCAGCGGCAGCGCCAGCAGGATCGACAGCAGCAGGGCCGGGGCCGGCGCGAGCAGCGGGAGCAGCAGCAGCCGGCCGCGCCAGCCGACCAGCGCGCCGGACTCGGCTCGCGGCTCGGCCACCGAGACGAACGCCCGGCGCAGTCCCTCGCCGTAGAGCGAGGCCGGCAGCAGCGAGGCCAGGGCCAGCAGCGGGGTCAGCCCCAACCCGGCCTCGACCAGCGCGGCCACCGCCCGGTCGGCACCGATCTCGGTGGGCAGCGTCTCGATGGCGTACGAGGTCAGCCGGCGCACCCGGTCGGCCCCGGCGAGCAGCCCGGTGAGCCAGATCGCCAGCAGCGCCACCGGCACCACGGCGACCGCGCCGTAGAACGTGATCGCGGCGGCGTGCAGCGACAGGTCCCGGCCTCGGACCGGCCGGAACGCCGCCGAGGTGATCCGCTTCGTGCGCTGCCAGCCGTCGCCCATCGCCCTCTCGTTCCCGGTGCGCCGGTCCGTCACGCATTACGATCCGGCACCATGATGATTGTCTCGACCGAGCGGCTCGTGGTTCGGGACTGGACGGAGACCCCCGACGATCTCGCCCGGGTGTACGACATCTACTCCCGCGAGGAGGTCATGCGCTGGCTGGGTGGCGGCAAGGGGCGGCTGACCGATCCGGCGGAGGCGGTGGAGCGGGTGCGCTCCTGGCGCGAGCGCAACGCCCCGTACGAGGGCCGGTGGGGTCTGTGGGCGATCGAGCCGCGCGCGGCGGGCCGCGCGGCCGGCAGCGTGCTGCTGAAGCCGTTGCCCGGCCGGGACGGCGTCACCCCGACCGACGACATCGAGGTCGGCTGGCACCTGCACCCCGACGCCCAGGGCCACGGCTACGCCACCGAGGCGGCCCGGGCGGTGCTGGAGCGGGAGTTCGCCACCGGCACCGGCCGGGTGCACGCGGTGGTGATGGCCGGGAACGAGCCGTCCATGGCAGTGGCCCGGCGGCTCGGGATGACCCACGTCGGGGCCCGCACCGAGTGGTACGGCGGGGCCGAGCTGGAGACCTTCGTCCTGGACCGCCCCGGCTAGCAGGTCGGCGAGGTGGCGGTGTCGGAGGTCCTGGGATGGTCCCACCTCGGGGAAGTGGAGTCGATCAAAGGGTCGGCACGGGCGTGGTGACGCGCTGGGGAACAATGGGCGGGTGACCACACCGCGGGACCTCGTGCTGCTCGGCTCGACCGGCTCCATCGGCACCCAGGCCATCGACATCGTCAGGCGCAACCCGGACCGGTTCCGGGTGGTCGCCCTCGGCGCCGGCGGCGGCAACGTGGAGCTGCTCGCCGCGCAGGCGCTGGAGCTGGGCGTGGACGCAGTCGGAGTGGCCCGGGCGTCCGCCGCGCAGGATCTCCAGCTCGCGTTCTACGCCGAGGCGAGCCGGCGCGGCTGGGCCACCGGCGACTTCAAGCTTCCCAAGATCGTGGCCGGGCCGGACGCCATGACCGAGCTGGCGCAGTGGCCGTGCGACGTGGTGCTCAACGGCGTGGTCGGCTCGCTGGGCCTGCCGCCGACGCTGGCCGCGCTGCGCGCCGGGCGTACCCTCGCGCTGGCCAACAAGGAGTCGCTGGTGGCCGGCGGCCCGCTGGTGAAGGGCGCGGTGCGCCGACCGGGGCAGATCGTGCCGGTGGACAGCGAGCACTCGGCGCTGGCGCAGTGCCTGCGCGGCGGCGCCCGGGGCGAGGTGCGGCGGCTCGTGGTCACCGCCAGCGGCGGCCCGTTCCGGGGCCGGCGGCGTGACGAGTTGACCGGGGTCACGCCGGAGCAGGCGCTGGCGCACCCGACCTGGAACATGGGTCCGGTCGTCACGATCAACTCCGCCACGATGGTCAACAAGGCGCTGGAGGTGATCGAGGCGCACGAGCTGTTCGACGTGCCGTACGCCGACATCGAGGTGATGGTCCACCCGCAGTCGGTGATCCACTCGATGGTCGAGTTCGTCGACGGCTCCACCCTCGCCCAGGCCAGCCCGCCGGACATGCGGCTGCCCATCGCGCTCGGCATCGGCTGGCCGGACCGGGTGCCCGAGGCCGCCGCCGCGGTCGACTGGACCTCGGCGCACACCTGGGAGTTCTCCCCGCTCGACGACGCCGCGTTCCCGGCCGTCGCGCTGGCCAAGGCGGCCGGTGAGGCCGGGCGCTGCCGCCCGGCGATCTACAACGCGGCGAACGAGGAGTGCGTGGCCGCCTTCGTGGCGGGCCGGCTGCCGTTCCTCGGCATCGTCGACACCCTCCAGCGGGTGCTGGAGGGCGCTCCCGACTTCGACGAACCAGGTACCGTCGAGGACGTGCTCGCCGCCGAGTCGTGGGCACGGGCACACGCCCAGGAGATCATCGTCGGGTCGGTGGAAGGAGCTCGATGAGCTATCTGCTCGGGGTGGTGCTGTTCGCCCTGGCGATCCTCATCTCGGTGAGTCTGCACGAGGCGGGGCACATGATGACCGCCAAGGCGTTCGGGATGAAGGTCACCCGCTACTTCGTCGGCTTCGGGCCGACGCTCTGGTCGTTCCGGCGGGGCGAGACGGAGTACGGCGTCAAGGGCATTCCGCTCGGTGGCTTCTGCAAGATCGTCGGCATGACCCCGCAGGACGACGACGTCGAGCCCGGGGACGAGAAGCGCGCCATGTGGCGGTACCCGGTGTGGAAGCGGACGATCGTGATGTCCGCCGGCTCCGCGATGCACTTCGCCATCGCGTTGGTGGCGCTCTGGATCATCGCGGTCTCCGCCGGCCTGCCGAACCCGAAGTTCCCCACCACCGAGGCCGGGTTCCGGGCCGAGCCGGCGGTGATCGCCCTCACCCCGTGCGTGGTGGTGGAGAACGCCGCCCGCGCCTGCACGGCCTCCGACCCGGCCAGCCCGGCCGGCAAGGCCCAGCTCAAGGACGGCGACCGGATCACCGCGGTGAACGGCCGCCCGGTCTCCACCTGGGGCGACATGCTCGACGTGGTACGTGGCACGAAGCCCGGCCCGGCCACCGTCTCCTACCTGCGTGACGGCGCCCCGGCCACCGCCGCGGTCGACCTGGCCTCGGTGCGGCGCCCGCCGCTGAACGATCCGAAGGGCGCCACCTCGGCGGTTTCCGCGCTCGGCGTGGCGCTCCAGCCCAGCACCCCCACCCGGGTGGAGTACGGCCCGGTCGCCGCGTTCGGCGCCACCGCCGACTTCACCGGCAACATGGCGGTGCAGACGGCGCACGCCATGCAGCGCATCCCGCAGAAGGTGCCGGCGCTGTGGAACGCGATCACCGGCGCGGAGCGCGACGTCGACACCCCGATCAGCGTGGTCGGCGCCAGCCGGCTCGGCGGCGAGGCCGTGGAGAACAACGCCTGGCTGGTGTTCTTCATGCTCTTCGTGTCGCTCAACTTCTTCATCGGCGTGTTCAACCTGCTGCCGCTGCTGCCCCTGGACGGCGGTCACATCGCCATCGCCTGGTTCGAGCGCGCCCGGTCCTGGCTCTACGCGCGGATCGGCCGCACCGACCCGGGGCGCGTCGACTATCTGAAGCTCATGCCCCTCACGTACGCGGTGATCCTGGTCGGTGGCGTGTTCACGTTGCTGACCGTCACCGCGGACGTGGTCAACCCGATCACGCTCTTCTCAAGGTGAGTGCCTGAAGTGACCGCTGTCAGTCTCGGTATGCCCCCCGTGCCGCCGCCGCCGTTGGCCCCGCGCCGGGCCAGCCGCCAGATCATGGTCGGCTCGGTGCCGGTCGGCGGTGGCGCGCCGGTGTCGGTGCAGTCCATGACCACCACCCTGACCTCGGACGTCAACGCCACGCTTCAGCAGATCGCGGAGCTGACCGCGTCCGGCTGCCAGATCGTGCGGGTGGCGGTGCCGTCGCAGGACGACGTGGAGGCGCTGCCCGCGATCGCGCGCAAGTCGCAGATCCCGGTGATCGCCGACATCCACTTCCAGCCGAAGTACGTGTTCGCCGCGATCGACGCCGGTTGCGCGGCGGTGCGGGTGAACCCGGGCAACATCCGGCAGTTCGACGACAAGGTCAAGGAGATCGCCCGCGCCGCCGGCGACGCGGGCGTGCCGATCCGGATCGGCGTGAACGCCGGCTCGCTGGACAAGCGCCTGCTGGCCAAGTACGGGCGGGCCACCGCCGAGGCGCTTGTCGAGTCGGCGCTGTGGGAGTGCTCGCTGTTCGAGGAGCACGGCTTCCGCGACATCAAGATCTCGGTCAAGCACAACGACCCGGTGGTGATGATCCGCGCCTACCGGCAGCTCGCCGAGCAGTGTGACTACCCGCTGCACCTGGGCGTCACCGAGGCCGGCCCGGCGTTCCAGGGCACGATCAAGTCGGCGGTGGCGTTCGGCGCGCTGCTGGCCGAGGGGATCGGCGACACGATCCGGGTCTCGCTGTCCGCCCCGCCGGTGGAGGAGATCAAGGTCGGCAACCAGATCCTGGAGTCGCTGGGCCTGCGCGAGCGTGGCCTGGAGATCGTCTCCTGTCCGTCGTGCGGCCGGGCCCAGGTCGACGTCTACAAGCTGGCCGAGGAGGTCACCGCCGGCCTGGAAGGGCTGCCGGTGCCGCTGCGCGTCGCGGTGATGGGCTGCGTGGTGAACGGTCCGGGCGAGGCCCGCGAGGCCGACCTGGGCGTCGCGTCGGGCAACGGCAAGGGCCAGATCTTCGTCAAGGGCAAGGTCGTCAAGACCGTGCCCGAGGCCCAGATCGTGGAGACCCTGATCGAGGAGGCGCTGCGGATCGCCGACGAGATGGGCGCCGAGATCCCCGAGGAGCTGCGCGAGCTGGTGCCCGGCGCCACCGTCACCGTGCACTGATCGCTTTCGCGTCGCCGTGCGGCCGTCCCTCACCGGGGGCGGCCGCACGCGCCGTCTCAGGGCCGCGGCACCGCGGCGAACGGGGAGAGCGTGAACCAGCCGGGCACCGCGCGGCGCAGCGTCTCCGGCCCGGCCACCTCGACCGCGCCGCTGCGCAGCGCCGCCGGCCAGCCCAGGTCACCCAGCCAGACCTGGACCAGGGCGCGCAGGTCCGCGGTGACCGTCACGGTCACGTCGTGCCCGGGGTCGTGGTCGCAGACGTCGGCCTCGCCGGCGGCGACGACCAGCCACCAGTCGCGCAACCCCGCCGGCACGTCGCGGAAGCGGAACCGCACGACGGTACGCCCCGGCGGGACCGCGCCGTGGTCGACGTGCCGGCGCATGTCCCACAGCAGCAGCTTCGGGTCGAGGTCGACGTCGCCCAGCTCGCCGATCCAGCGCACCCCCCAGGCGCCGAGCGCCTCCAGCACGGGTCGCAGCTCCCGGCCGGCGGCGGTCGGGACGTAGCGCACGTCCGTGCCGTCGACCCGCCGCTCCACCACGCCGGCGCGGACGAGTTGGTGCAGCCGGCGGGACAGCAGCGTGGGTGACATCCGGGGCAGGCCCCGCCGCAGCTCGTTGAAGCGTTCCGAGCCGCTGACCAGCTCCCGCACGACGAGCAGCGTCCACCGCTCGTCGAGCAGCTCCATGGCCTTGGCCACCGGGCAGAACTGGTGGTAGGAGGCGCCCATGGCGGCACCGTACGCCCGGCCCGGGCGCCGGGCCAGCACCCTGTCGCAAGCGGTACAGATCCCGTACTGGGGGACCGGCGCTCCGCTGCCTAACGTCCTGGTCAGGCACGACAGGTGAGGAGCCGAGGATGATCGAGGAACGGGAGCGGGACGCGGCGGTGAAGGCCGGGCACCGCCGGATGTGGGCACTCGGCGACTACGCCGCGGTGGCCGAGCAGGTGATCCCCCAGTTGGGGGCGACGCTGGTCCGGGCCGTCGGGGTACGTCCGGGGGACCGGGTGCTGGACGTGGCGGCCGGCACCGGCAACGCGGCCCTGCCGGCGGCGCGGATCGGGGCGGGCGTGGTGGCCGGCGACCTGACCCCGGAACTGCTGGACGTCGGGCGGGATCTGGCCGCGCGGGAGGGGCTGACGGTGACCTGGGAGCAGGTCGACGCCGAGGCGCTGCCGTACGCCGACGGCGAGTTCGACCGGGTGCTCTCGTGCGTGGGGGTGATGTTCGCGCCCCGGCACCGGGTCGCCGCCGACGAGTTGCTCCGGGTCTGCCGGCCGGGCGGCACGGTCGGCCTGGTCAACTGGACCCCGCAGGGGTTCGTGGGTCAGTTGTTCGCGGCCATGCGGCCGTACGCGCCGCCCCCGCCGCCGGGCGCGCAGCCGCCTCCGCTCTGGGGCGACGAGGAGCACGTCCGGGAGTTGTTCGGCGACCGGGTGAGCGCGCTCACGCTGGGGCGCGACGCGGTGGTGGTGAACCGGTTCGCCACGGCGGCGGAGTTCCGCGACTTCTTCGCCGCCCACTACGGGCCGACGGTGGCGGTCTACCGGGCGAACGCCGACGATCCGGAGCGGACCGCCGCGCTGGACCGGGCGCTGCTCGACCTGGCCGACCGGCACCTGGACGGCGGCGTGATGCGGTGGGAGTACCTGCTGGTGACCGCGCGCCGCGCGTGACGGCACACCGACCGGGGAGCCGGTCGGTGTGCCGTCGGCGCGCCGGTGGTCACTCGGACTCGGCGAGGATCGCGTAGAGCTTGCGACGCGTCTCGTCGAGCACCTGGGCGGCGCGGGCGCGCTGGTCGTCCGTGCCGGTCGTCATCACCTGCCGCAGCGCGTTCATGGCCTGCGTGCCGGCGTCGCGGATGTCGTGCCAGCTGTTGACGGTCTGCTCGGCGAACTCCGCCCAGGGCGGGGTCTGCGCCGCCTCGGCCGCCTCGGCCTGGCCCTGCTCGGTGAGGGCGAACCGCTTGCGCCCGCCGTCGGAGTCGGGGGCGGTCGCGATGACGCCCTCGTCCTCCAGCAGTTGCAGGGTGGGGTAGATCGAGCCGGGGCTGGGCCGCCAGGCCCCGCCGGTGCGGGAGTCGATCTCCTGGATCATCTCGTAGCCGTGCATCGGCCGCTCGGTGAGCAGGGCCAGCACGGCGCCGCGCACGTTCGGCCGCCGGCCGCGTCCGCGACCACCCCGGCCGCGCCCGTGACCGTGCGGTCCGGGCGGGAACGGCGGCGGCGGCGGTACGGGCGGGAAGCCGAAGCCGCCGTGGCGGTGCATCTCGTCGCGCAGGGCGTGCACGCGTCGGTGGAAACCCATCGGGCCCTCCTTCGGTTGAGTATCGCTGATGCATCAACGATATATCGCCAACGCATCGCCGACAAGACGTCGGACCCGGCCGTCAGCGCCGCAGCCGGACGGCTGACTCGCCGCTCACCGCCTCGGCGAGGTGTCCGGTCGGCCCGCGAGCCACCGCGTGCATCTGGCAGGCTGGTAAGCGTGCTCACGATGCCGGTACGCCAACTGGGGGAGTCGGAGCGCCGCGCGGTCGAGCGGCTGCTCGACGCCGACCCGTACGCCGGCGCGCAGGTCGCCGAGCGGGTGGCGGCGCGCGGCCTGGCCTGGTGGCGGGCCGAGGCGCGGATCCTGGGCTACGGTTCCCGTCGCCACCTGGAGTCGATCTGCTGGCTGGGCGGCAACCTGACCCCGGTGCTCGCCTCGGAGTCGGCCGTGGCCGCGTTCGCCGAGCAACTGGGCGAGGAGGAGCGGCGCTGCTCGTCGATCGTGGGTCGCGCCGACGCGGTGCTGGGGCTCTGGGACCGCCTCTCCGCGCACTGGGGACCGGCCCGGGCCGTACGCCCGAACCAGCCGTTGCTGGCCACGGACGCGGCGCCCCCGGTGGCGCCGGACCCGCAGGTGCGCCGGGTGCGGGGCAGTGAGGTCGACCTGTTGTTCCCGGCGGCGGTGGCGATGTACACCGAGGAGGTCGGCGTCTCGCCGATGGCCGAGGACGGCGGGCGCGGCTACCGGCGGCGGGTGACCGAGCTGGTGCGCGCCGGCCGTGCCTACGCCCGTTTCGTCGACGGCCGGGTGGTCTTCAAGGCCGAGTTGGCCGTGGTGACCCGCCGCACCGCGCAGGTCCAGGGCGTCTGGGTGGCCCCCGACTGGCGCGGGCGGGGCATCGCCGCCGCCGCCATGGCCGCGGTGGTCCGCGACGCGCTGGCCCGGGTCGCGCCCACGGTGAGCCTCTACGTCAACGACTTCAACCTGCCAGCCCGCCGGGTCTACGAGCGCTGCGGCTTCCGCCCGGTCGGCACGCTCGCCACCGTGCTGTTCTGAGGATCACCCTCTCCTCGCGTTGCGTCGAACCGGACACCCGACGCTATGCTGACCATGTTTTTGTACTGACCAGTCAGTGTAGAAGTTGGGGCGAGGGAATGAAGATCGTCGAGGCCGACGGGCTCGGGCTGCGGACCCGGCGCGGCTGGGTCTACCGGGACGTCGACCTCACCGCCGAAAGCGGTGAGCTGCACGCGGTGACCGGTCCGCCCGGCAGCGGGCGGACCTCGCTGCTGCTCGCCCTGGCCGGCCGCTTCCCGCACAACCACGGCGAGCTGCGCCGCCGCGGCCCGGCCGCGCTCGGTCAGGTGGCCGGCGTGCACGAGCCCGACCCGACGCTCACCGTCGCCGAGCACATCACCGAACGCCTGCTGCTGCTCGGGCCGGTGCCGCGCCGCCGGCGCCGGCTCGTCCCGGTGGCCGCGCTGCGGGCCCGGCGGGCCTACCGCCGCGACGCCTACGCCGCCGCCATCGCCGGCGCCGGCTTCACCGACGCCCCGCTCGACCCCGACCGGTACGGCCGGGACCTCACCCCGGTCGAACGCCAGGTGCTCGGCCTGGTGCTGGCCAGCCTCGCCGGCCCCAGCCTGATCGTCGCCGACGACGTGGACGCCGGCGCCGACCGCCCGGAACGGGAATGGATCTGGGCCGCGCTGGAACGCCTCGCCGGCCAGGGGTACGCGGTGATCGCCAGCGCCCGCGCCGTCGAACCCGGGGCGGCCGCCACCGTGCACCGCATCGGCGACCTCGCCCTGCCCGCAGCCGCGCTGCCCGCCTCCGTCCCGCCCGCCTCCGTCCCGGCTGTCGAGGTGCCCGCATGAGTGTTCTGCGACTCGCCCTGTTCGAGCTGCGCCGGATGACCCGGGGCCGGCTGCCGCGCGCCGCGCTCGCCGTGCTCACCGTCGTCCCGCTGCTCTACGGCGCGCTCTACCTCTACGCCTTCTGGGACCCGTACGGGAAGCTTGACCGGATCCCGGTCGCGCTCGTCGACGCCGACCGCCCGGCCACGGCGAGCGACGGCAGCGAGGTGCACGCCGGCCGGGACCTCACCGACGAACTGATCGACCGCAAGGTCTTCGGCTGGACCGTCACCGACCAGGCCGACGCCACGAAGGGCCTCCGCGACGGCCGCTACCACCTGATCTTCTCCATCCCGGCCGACTTCTCGGCCACGCTCGCCGCCGGCCCGGAGCCGGACCGGCCGGCCCGGCAGGGCGAGCTGAAGGTGGTCAACGACGACGCCACCAACTACCTCTCCGGGCTGCTCGCCCGCTCGGCGTTCAGCGAGATCCGGGCCGCCGCCGCGGAGAGCACCGCCGCCTCCTACTTCGACAAGATGCTGATCGGCTTCACCGACGCCAAGGCCGAGACCGGCCGCGCCGCCGACGGGGCCGGGAAGATCTCCGACGGGCTCGGCACCTCGCAGCGGGGCGCCGGGAAGATCTCCGACGGGCTGGGCGCCGCCGAGGACGGCGCCGGGCAGCTCGCCGGCGGGCTGAACCAGTCCGTCCGGGGCGCCGACAAGCTGGCCACCGGCCTCGACCAACTGCACACCGGGGCCGCGCAGCTCGCCGACGGCGCCGGCCGCGCCGCCACCGAGACGAAGGCCGCCGCCGCCAAGGTCGACGCCGCGGCGAACAGGTACGAGCCGGTGCTGCGCCGCAACGCCGACCGGATCCAGCAGGCGGCCACCGCGGTCGCCACCGGCGCGCAGCAGCTCGCCGACGGGCTGGACGCGCTGCCCGCCAAGGCCGACGAGGTGGTCGGCCTGGCCGAGGAGATCTCCGACCGGCTCGACGCGGTCGCGAAGGAACACCCCGAACTGGCCGACGACCCCGACTTCGCCGCCGCCCGCAAGGCCGCGGCCCAGGCCGTCACCCAGGCGAAGGCGATGGCGTCGGCGCTGGACCGCACCGACCTGGCCGCGTTGCGGAAGCAGATGACCGAGGTCGCGAAGACCGCCCGGGAGGTGGCCGTCGCCGCGCCGCACCTGGCCGACGACGTCGCCTCGGCCCGGGCCAAGGTCGACGAGCTGGCCGGCGGGCTCAACACGCTGGCCCAGGGCAGCGCCAAGCTCCGCGACGGACTCGGCGACGCGTCGACCGGCGCCGACCAGCTGCGCGGCGGGCTCTACCGGCTCTCCACCGGCGCCCGGCAGCTCGACGGTGGCCTGGCGCAGCTCGGCAGCGGGAGCACCAAGCTGGTCGACGGGCTGAGCAAGCTGGAGGGCGGCGCCGGCGACCTCGCCGACGGGCTCGCCGCCGGGGAGCGGAAACTACCCGGGTACGACGACGCGGCCAGCCGCGCCGACGTGCTCGCCGACCCGGTCGGCCTGATCCGCGACTCGCAGCACCCGGCCGGCTCGTACGGGGTGGGCTTCGCCCCGTACTTCCTGGCGCTGGCGCTCTGGGTCGGCGCGATGATCACGTACATGCTGTTGCGGCCGGTCAACCGGCGGCACGTGATGTCCGGCGCGGCCGGCCGGCGGGTGGTGCTCGCCGGCTGGCTGCCCGCCGCGGCGATCGGCCTGGCCCAGGTCGCCGTGCTCCACACCGTGGTGACCCTGGCCCTCGGGCTGGACCCGCGGCACGGCGCGGCGACGTTCGGGCTGCTCGCGCTCACCTCGCTGGCGTTCACCGCGATCATGCAGCTGCTCGGCGTGGCGCTCGGCCCGGCCGGCCGGCTCGCCGCGCTGGCGCTGCTCATGCTCCAGCTCACCTCGTCCGGCGGCACCTACCCGGTGCAGACCTCGCCCGGCATCTTCCAGGCGATCCACCCCTGGCTGCCGATGACGTACGTGGTGGGCGGCCTGCGGCACACCATCAACGGCGGCCCGGCCGGGCCGGTGGTCACCGGTGCGCTGGTGCTGCTCGCGTTCGGTCTGGGCGCGCTGGCGCTCACCGTCGGCGCGGCGCGCCGGTCCCGCCGGCTCAGCCCGGCCAAGCTGCACCCCGAACTGACCATGTGAGGATGGGCCGGTGACGGACGGACGGACCCGCCGGCGGGAGGACACCCGCCAGCGCCTCTTCGTGGCGGCGGTGGAACTCATCGCCGAGCAGGGCTTCTCGGCGACCACGGTGGACGACATCGCGGCCCGGGCCGGGGTGGCGAAGGGCACCGTCTACTACAACTTCGAGTCCAAGACCCGCCTCTTCGAGGAGTTGCTGCGGCACGGCATCGGCCTGCTCACCGCCGAGTTCCGGGCCGCCGTCGACGGGCTGCCGCCCCGCGAGGCGCTCGCCGCGCTGGTCCGCGCCGAACTGGACTACATCCGCCGCTACCGGGCGTTCGCCCAGCTCCTGCTCTCGGAGATGTGGCGCACCAACCGGGAGTGGCAGCAGACCCTGCGGCTGCTGCGCGGCGAGGCGATCGAGGTGATCGCGGAGACCGTCCGGGCCGGAGTCGCCAGCGGCGACCTGCCGGACGACCTGGACGTCCGCACCGCCAGCTCGGCGCTGTTCGGCGTCGGGCTCGTGGTGGCGGTGGACTGGCTGGTGTTCCAGCCCGACCGGCCGATCGCCGACGTGCAGGAGTCGCTGCTCGGCATCGTCCGCCGGGTCGCGCAGACCTGACCGCCGGGCGGTAAATGGTTTGAGCCGGTCGGCCCGGACCGGGAGGCTTGGGGGTACCGCCCCCACCGATCCGAGTCCGGAGGACCGTTCCATGCGCCTGCTCCGAGACCTCTGGGCCACCGCACCCCGGCGGATGGCGGCCGTCCTGCTGCTGATCGTGCTGGGCGCCGGTGGCCAGGCGGCCGCGTCCGCGCTGGCCGGGCCGGTGCTCGTGCACCGCTCGTCCGGCTGGTTCGTCGCCCTGGCCGTGGCGCTGGTCGCCGCGGTCGTCACCGACCTGCTGATCGGGCTGATCATGGCCCGGCTCACCGCCGACTGGTCCGCCGACGTACGCCGCCGGCTCTGCCGGTTCGCGCTCGGGCAGGACCTGCCGGCCCTGGAGACCACCCCGGTGGGCGAGCTGCTCGACCGGATCGACAACGACGTCTACCAGGTCGCCGCCGAGATGCGGAACACCGGCGTACGGCTGGCGCAGGGCATCGCGGTCTGCGTGCTCGCCACGGTCAGCGCGCTCGTCGTCTGGTGGCCGGCCGGCGTCGGGATGGTGCTGCTCACCGCCGTGCTCGCGGTCGCGCTGCGCCGCCCCACCGCCCGCATCGCCCCGGCCCGGATGGCCGAGGAGGAGGCCTGGTCCGACCTCGCGGCCGTGATGGAGGAGGCGGTGCACGGCCAGGACGACGTGCGCACCAGCCTCGCCCGGCCGTACGTGCTGCGCCTCTACGCCCGCCGGGCGGCCGAGGTGATCGCCCGCTGCGGCCGGGTGTTCCGGCTCTCCGCCCGGGTCACCGCGGTGGCCGCCGGCGGCGTCCGGGCCGGCATCGCCGGCGTGGTGCTGGCCGGCGCGTGGGCGCTCGCCACCGGCCGGGTCGACGCCGCCCGGCTCACCGCCGTCTGGCTGCTCGCGATCGCGTTCGGCGCGACCGTCGAGCACATCGCCCGCTGGGTGCCGCACCTGCAACAGGCGTTCGGCGCGTGGGCCCGGGTGCAACTGCTGGCCGGCGCGCGCCAGGAGCCGGTCGGCGGGGTCGCCCCGACCGACGGCGACCTGACCGTGCGCGGGCTCACCTTCCGCTACCCGGCCGCCGGGGACGAGCGCGGCCCGGCGCTGCGCGACGTGCGGCTGGACTTCACCCGCGGCCGCTCGTACGCGCTGGTCGGGCGCACCGGCTCGGGCAAGTCGACGCTGGCCAAGGTGCTCACCCGGGCCGTGGAGGTGCCCCGCGGCACGGTCTTCCTCGGTGACGTCGACCTGGTCGACCTGGACGTCGAGGAGCTGCGCCGGTGGGTCGCCGTGGTGCCGCAGCGCACCGAGATCCTGGCCGGCACGCTCGCCGAGAATGTCGCGCTGTTCGACCCGGAACTGCTCGACGCGGCCGAACGGGCGCTGACCGAGCTGGGGCTGGCCGGGTGGATCGCCGAGCTGCCCGACGGCGTGCACACCCGGCTCGGCGAGGGCGGTCACGTGCTCTCCGCCGGGCAGGAACAACTGGTCGCGTTCGCCCGGATCCTGGTCCGGGACCCGCACGTGGTGATCCTCGACGAGGCTACCGCGCGGCTCGACCCGGTCACCGAGAACCGGGTCCGCCAGGCCACCGAACGGCTGCTCACCGACCGGATCGGCATCGTCATCGCGCACCGGCTCTCCTCGGTGCGCCGCTGCGACGAGGTGGTGGTGATGGCCGACGGGGCGGTGCTGGAGGCCGGCCCGCTGCGCGAGTCCGCGCGCTTCGCCGAGCTGCTCGCCACCAGCCACGCCGGGGCGTACGCCGGCACCGGCGCCCGCCGCGGTGGCGTGGAACTGCTCGACGGGCCCGGCTGGGCCGACGAGCCGGACGCCCCCGACTGGTCCGCCGCGTCGCCCACGCCCGCCGCGTCGCCCACGCCCGCCGCGTCGCCCACGCCCGCCGCGTCGCCCACGGCCGGGCCGGACGGGTCGACCGCGTCGCGGCGTGTCGCCGTGCCTCGCGTGGACCCGCCGCCGGTGCCGCCCGCGCCGCGCGCGCGGACCATGCGGGAGATCCTCCGGCTGGGCGTCAACGACCCCCGGTACGGCCTGCTCTCGGTCGCCCTGTTCGTCGTGATGACGCTGCTCGGGCTGGACGGGGCGGTGCTGCCGTGGCTCTGGGCCGACGTGGTCGGCGGCGGCGACCCGTGGCTGCCGGCGCTCGGCATCGCCGCCGCGCTGCTGCTGGTGCTGCCGCTGCCCTACCTGACCAACCTGTGGTTCCCGCAGTGGTGGATCCGGCAGATGCTGCGGATCAGCGCCCGCCTGGTGCACGGGCAGACCGGCGCGCGCCGGGTCAGCGGGCACACCCCGGCCGAGGTGGTGGCGCAGGGCGGCGACACCGACCGGGTGGTGCAGCTCGCCGACAACCTGATGGACCAGTTCATCTCGCTGGCCATCGTGCTCACCATGACGCTGGTGACCGGCAGCTTCGTCCCGGCGCTGTTCTTCGTCGGCACGATGGTGGTCTCCGGCCTGGCGGCGACGCTGTTCGGGCCCCGGTTGGCACGCACCGCCGCCGGCACCGTCGCCGCACGCGCCGCGTTCGCCACCGCGCTGGTCTCCTCGCTCTCCGCCGCCCGCACGGTGAAGCTGGCCGGCGCCACCCGCCCGGTGCTGGACCACCTCGCCGGGCTCGACGTGGTCCGCAGCGAGCGGCAGCGCCGGGAGATCGCCATGCAGGTGTGGGCCCGATCCACTCCGTCGATCGCCAGTGGGCTGCTGCCGATCGGCGCCTGGGCGCTCTACCTGGCCGGTGGGCTCTCCGCCGGCGCGACCCTGGTGGCGGTCTCCACGCTCGGCGCGGCCCGCTGGTTCGCCTGGACCACCGCGGCGCTGGTGTCGCAGTATCCGTCGGCGCGGGTGTGGACCCGGCGGACCGTGGCGATGACCGGGATGAGCACCTACTCGGCGCCGGTGCCCGGGCTCGACCTGGCCGCCGGCACCGCGCCGGCGCCCGAGCCGCCGCCCCGGCACCCGCTGCGCCGGCTGGAGCTGGCCGGCTTCGGCGCGCTGCACTCCGACGGCACGCTGGCCGTCCGCGACGTCGACCTGGTGGTCGAACGCGGGCAACTGGTGCTGGTGGTCGGTCCGGTCGGCGCCGGCAAGTCGTCGCTGCTGCGCGCGCTCGCCGGGATCGTGCACCACGTCGGCGCGCTGCGCTGGAACGGGGAACCGGTCACCGAGCCGGAGCTGTTCCTCCGCCCCAACCAGGTCGGATACGTGGGCCAGCTGCCCCGGGTGCTCTCCGGCACGGTGGCCGAGAACATCGCGCTCGGGCACCCGGTGGACGCCGCGAGCGCGGTGTCGACCGCCCAGCTCGAACACGACCTGGCCGCGGCCGGCGGCGGGCTCGGGCTGCTCATCGGGCACAAGGGGACCCGGCTCTCCGGCGGCCAGCTCCAGCGGCTGGCGCTGGCCCGGGCGCTCGCCCCGCGTACCGAACTGCTGGTCGCCGACGACGTGTCGTCGGCGCTGGACGTGACCACCGAGCTGGCGCTGTGGGCGGCGCTGCGCGAGCACGGGGTGACGGTGGTCGGCTCGACCGCCAAGCGGGCCGCGCTGGTCCGCGCGGACCACGTGGTGGTGCTGGTCGACGGCGTGGTCGCCGACCAGGGCCCCTGGTCCGACCTGGAACCCCGCTGGAACCACCTGGCCGGCTGACCGCACCGCCCGCCCCGCCTGCGCGGCGGGGCGGGCGGGGGTGGGTCAGAAGGCCCGGGTGTACTGGTCGGGCCAGGCGGCGGTGGCGCCCAGCTTCGCGGCGGCGCGGCGCGGCCAGTACGGGTCGCGGAGCAGTTCCCGGCCCAGCAGCACCAGGTCCGCCTCGCCTCCGGCGACGATCTGCTCGGCCTGCTCGGGCTCGACGATCAGACCCACCGCGCCGGTCGGCACGCCCGCGTCGCGGCGGATCCGGGCCGCCAGCGGCACCTGGTAGCCGGGACCGACCGGCACCGACGCGCGGGCGGCCGCGCCACCGGAGGAGGCGTCGACCAGGTCCACGCCGGCGGCGGCCAGCTCCCCGGCGAGCACCACGCTGTCCTCGATCGTCCAGCCGCCGTCGGTCCAGTCGGTGGCGGAGATCCGGGTCAGCACCGGCACCGCCTCGCCGACCGTGGCGCGGACCGCGCGGGCCACCTCCAGGGTGAGCCGCATCCGCCCGGCCCGGTCGCCGCCGTAGGCGTCGGTGCGCCGGTTGGTCAGCGGGGACAGGAACTCGTGCAGCAGATAGCCGTGCGCCGCGTGGATCTCCACCGCGGCGAAGCCGGCGTCCAGGGCCCGCCCGGCGGCGGCGGCGAACGCGGCCACCACCTGCGCGATGCCGACCTCGTCGAGCGCGGCGGGCGTGCGGTAGTCGGGAACGAAGGGGTCGCCGCCGGGCCCGACCGGCGTCCAGCCGCCCTCGGCGTCCGGCACGCCGCCGCGCTGTGCCGCCCACGGCCGGTACGTCGAGGCCTTGAACCCGGCGTGCGCGAGCTGCACGGCCGGGGCCGCGCCCTGACCGGCGACGAACGCGGTGACCGGCCGCCACGCGTCGACGTGCGCGCCGGACCAGAGGCCGACGTCCTGCGGGGTGATCCGCCCCTCGGGCACCACCGCGGTGGCCTCGCTGAGCACCAGCCCGGCCCCGCCGACCGCGCGGGAGCCGAGGTGGACGCGGTGCCAGTCGGTGGGCAGCCCGTCGGGTCCGGCACTGTACTGGCACATCGGCGCCAGCGCGATCCGGTTGGGCAGGGTGACGCCGCGCAGGGCGAGCGGGGTGAACAGTGCGCTCATGCGGTGATCCTCCGGTCATGGATCCGGGTGCGTCTCCGGCCGCCGGGGCGACCGGAGACGCACCCGGAGTCAGGTGGTCAGGCGGGTACGGGAGCGAGCCGCTCGTTCTCGGCCGGCTCGACCGGCTCGATCAGGTCGCGCTTGCCGGCCGAGTCGTACGCGGCCCGGTCGAGCGTGCCCTCCCGGGCGGCCACGATGGTCGGCACCACGGCCTGCCCGGTCACGTTGGTGGCGGTCCGCATCATGTCCAGGATCGGGTCGATCGCCAGCAGCAGGCCGGCGCCGGCCAGCGGCAGGCCCAGCGTGCTCAGGGTCAGCGTGAGCATCACGATCGCGCCGGTCAGGCCGGCGGTGGCGGCCGAGCCGACCACCGAGACGAACGCGATCAGCAGGTAGTCGGTGACGCCCAGGTCCACGCCGAACACCTGCGCCACGAAGATCGCGGCGAGCGCCGGGTAGATCGCGGCGCAGCCGTCCATCTTCGTGGTGGCGCCGAACGGCACCGCGAAGGAGGCGTACTCGCGGGGGACGCCGAGGCGCTCGACCGAGCGCTGGGTCACCGGCATGGTGCCCACCGAGGAGCGGGACACGAAGGCCAGCTCGATGGCGGGCCAGGCGCCGGCGAAGAAGCGCAGCGGGTTGAGCCGGCCGGCCGCGACCAGCAGCACCGGGTAGACCACGAACATCACCAGGGCGCAGCCGACGTAGACGGCGGTGGTGAACTTGGCGAGCGGGGCCAGCAGGTCCCAGCCGTACGAGGCGACGGCGTTGCCGATCAGGCCCAGGGTGCCGATCGGGGCGAGCCGGATGACCCACCACAGCGCCTTCTGCACGATCGACAGGACCGAGCGGTTGAGCTGTACGAACGGCTCGGCGGGCTCGCCGACCAGCAGCGCGGCGGCGCCCACCACCAGGGCGAGGAAGACGATCTGCAGGACGTTGCCCTCGACGAACGCGCCGACCGGGTTGGTGGGCACGATGCCGGTGAGGAAGTCGATCCAGGAGCCGGTGGTCTTCGGCGCGGTGGCGCCCGCCGGGTCCAGGTTCACCCCCCGGCCGGGGTCGGTGAGCAGGCCGATGCCGATGCCGATGGACACCGCGATCAGCGCGGTGATGCCGAACCAGAGCAGCGTCTTGAGTGCCAGCCGGGCGGCGTTGGCCACGCCGCGCAGGCTGACCACGCTGACCACGATGGCGGTGAAGACCAGCGGCGGCACGGCCAGCTTCAACAGCTGGACGAAGAGGCCGCCGACGGTGTCGAGGGTGCTGGTCAGCCAGGCGAGGTCGTTGGCGCGGGCGAGGAAGCCGAGCGCCACGCCGAGTACGAGGCCGAGCAGGATCTGCACGGAAAAGGGAATCTTGCGCAGGGCGGAAGCCATGAGGGCGGGTCCAAGGTCTGGAGAGGGAGGGTGGGCGTCGGGGGCGGAGCTACGCCGGACAGACGCCGCTGGCCTGCCGTCGGAGGTCGACGTACAGGCGCTCGGTGAGGCACCAGACATTGGTCATCGCCGACCCACGCTACTCCCGTGCCCGCCTCGACGGAAGGACCGCTTCCCGTGAGGCCCCTTACAGCCCGGCCCTCCGTACCAGCACCACGGCGGTGGCCAGCCCCCACCCGGCCGTCACCGTGAGCAGCAGCCGCTCCAGCACCCCCACCAGCGCGCCCCGGCCCACCAGGAGCATGGCCAGCCCGACCGCACCGGCCATCGGCAGCGCCAGCGCCGCGCCGACCGCGGCGACCCGCCGCAACGCCGGGCCCACCGCGGGGGAGCACACCAGCGCCAGCATCGCGAGGACCACCGCGGCGGTGGCCGCGATGCTGGCCCCGCCGTGCACCAGGTCGGCCACCGTGGCGGCCTCGAACGGCGGCAGCGGGCAGCCGGCGCTGCAGGTCACCGTGCCGGAGAGCACGGTGGCGACCGCCCCGGCGGCGAGCAGCACGGACGCCGCCCGCGCCGCCACCGGCAGCGCCCCGGCGAGCAGCAGCAGCGCCGCCGCCAGCGCGAACACCCCGATCCGGTACGCCCCGGCGTACCCGCTGTCGGTGACCCCGGCCTCGCTGACGTACCCGGTCGGCCCCGGGCCCGGTCCGGCGACGACGGCGACCGTCACCGCGACCGCGCCGGCCACCACGCAGCCGGCCGCGCCGGCGGCGGCGACCCGGCGCGCGGTGCGGTCAGCCACGCCCGTGCGGCGTGGTCCAGCCGGCGAGGTCCGGACCGAGCGGCACGATCCGGCTCGGGTTGATCATCTCGTGGGTGGCGTAGTAGTGCCGCTTGATGTGGTCGAAGTCCACCGTCTCGCCGAAGCCCGGGGTCTGGAACAGGTCCCGGGCGTACGCCCAGAGCACCGGCATCTCGGTCAGCTTCTGCCGGTTGCACTTGAAGTGCCCGTGGTAGGCCACGTCGAAGCGGACAAGCGTGGTGAACAGCCGCACGTCCGCCTCGGTGATCGCGTCCCCCATCAGGTAACGCCGCCCGGCGAGGCGCTCCGAGAGCGCGTCGAGGCGGGCGAAGAGCGCGGTGTACGCCTCCTCGTACGCCTCCTGGGAGGTGGCGAAGCCGCACCGGTAGACGCCGTTGTTGACGTCCCGGTGGACCTCCGCCATCAGCGTGTCCATCTCCGGGCGCAGCGCGACCGGGTAGAGGTCCGGCGCGTCCGGGGCGTGGAACCGTCGCCACTCGGTGGAGAGGTCGAGCGTGAGCCGCGGGTAGTCGTTGGTGACCACCCGCCCGGTCAGCGTGTCGACAAGCGCCGGCACGGTGACCCGGCCGGTGTAGTCCGGGTCGGTGGCCAGGTACGCCTCGGAGAGGAACCCGACGCCCAGCACCGGGTCGAAGCCGTCCGGGTCGAGCGCGAACCGCCAGCCCCGCTCGTCCCGGATCGGGTCCACGGTGCCCAGCGAGATCACCTCGTCCAGGCCGAGCAGGCCGCGCACGATCCGGGCCCGGTGCGCCCACGGGCAGGCCCGGCACCAGATCAGCCGGTAGCGGCCCGCCTCCAGCGGCCAGCGCCCCTGCTCGTCCGGCCCGCCGCCCGTCGGGGAGGTGGAGTGCGGGGTGACCCGCCCGGTGAACCGGTTGGGCTGGCGGACGAACGCGCCGCCGCCACTGGTCTCTGTGCTGAACTGGGCCCCGGCCATGCCGCCAACCTATCCGCTCCGGGCGCGGATATCCTGGCGCGGGCGCCCCCGTGACCCGGCGGGCGGCCCGCCGACCGACCCCTTCCACCCCTCGAAGGACGTGCGCGCGATGACCGTGGCCTACCTCGTTGCCGGAGTCCGTACCCCGATCGGCCGGTACGCCGGCGCCCTCGCCGGGGTCCGCCCCGACGACCTGGCCGCGCACGTCATCCGCGAGCTGGTGGCACGCCACCCGTCGGTCGACTGGGGCCGCACCGACGACGTCATCCTCGGCTGCGCCAACCAGGCCGGCGAGGACAACCGCAACGTGGCCCGGATGGCCGCGCTGCTCGGCGGGCTGCCGGAGGAGGTGCCGGGCAGCACCGTCAACCGGCTCTGCGGCTCCGGCCTGGACGCGCTCGCCTCCGCCGCCCGGGCCATCGTGGCCGGCGACGCCGAGCTGGTGGTGGCCGGCGGCGTGGAGAGCATGAGCCGCGCGCCGTTCGTCATGCCGAAGGCGACCACGCCGTTCGCCCGCACCGCCGAGGTCCACGACACCACCATCGGCTGGCGGCTGGTGAACCCGCTGATGAAGCGCGGCTGGGGCATCGACTCGATGCCGGAGACGGCGGAGAACGTGGCCGCCGAGTTCGGCGTCGGCCGCGCCGCGCAGGACGAGTACGCCTACCGCTCGCAGCAGCGGGCGGCCAAGGCACAGGCCGACGGCCGGCTGGCCGAGGAGATCGTCGGGGTGACCGTGCCGGCCGGCCGGCGGGAGACGAAGCTGGTCGAGGTCGACGAGCACCCGCGCGAGACGTCGCTGGAGAAGCTGGCCGCGCTGCCCACCCCGTTCCGCGACGGCGGCACGGTGACCGCCGGCAACTCCTCCGGCGTCAACGACGGCGCGGTGGCGCTGCTGGTCGCCTCCGCGGCCGCCGTCGACCGCTACGGCCTCACCCCGCTGGCCCGGGTACGCGGCGCGGCGGCAGCAGGCGTCCCGCCCCGGATCATGGGGATCGGGCCGGTGCCGGCCACCCGGAAGCTGCTCGACCGCCACGACCTCGCGCTGGCCGACGTCGACGTGGTGGAGCTGAACGAGGCGTTCGCCGCGCAGTCCGTGGCGGTGCTGCGCGAGCTGGGCCTGCCGGAGGACGCCGAGCACGTCAACCCGAACGGCGGGGCGATCGCGTTGGGCCACCCGCTCGGCGCCAGCGGCGCCCGGCTGGCGCTGACCGCCGCGCTGGAGCTGCGCCGCCGGGGCGGCCGGCGGGCGCTCGCCACCATGTGCGTCGGCGTCGGGCAGGGCATCTCGCTGCTGCTGGAGTCGGCCGGCTGAGACCGGCCGGACGCATCGCGAGAAGTGGATCTCCCGTACCTGGCCGTCCGCGCATAGAGTGGGCTGGACCACATGATCCGCCCCTCGTGGCGGGTGACGACCTGGGAGACCGAGCGATGCAGACGCCGGACGGACTTCCCGCCGAGATCGACCTGACCCGGCCGAGCGCCGCCCGGGTCTACGACTACTTCCTCGGTGGGGCGCACAACTTCGAGATCGACCGGCAGCTCGCCGAGCAGATCGCGGCCATGACACCGAACCTGGCGGCCACCATGCGCTCCGGGCGGGAGTTCCTGCGCCGGGCCGTCCGGGTGCTGCTCGACGCCGGCATCGACCAGTTCCTCGACATCGGCTCCGGCATTCCCACCGTCGGCAACGTGCACGAGGTCGCCCAGGTCGCGAACGCGCAGGCGCGGATCGTCTACGTCGACATCGACCCGGTCGCGGTGGCGCACAGCCACGAGCTGCTGGCCGGCAACGACCGGGCCACCGCGATCCTGGCCGACCTGCGGGAGCCGAAGCTGATCCTGGACCAGGCCCGGGCCAGCGGCCTGATCGACTTCGACCGGCCGCTGGGCATCCTGCTCGCCGGGGTGGTGCACTTCATCCCGGACGCCGACCGGCCGGCCGACATCCTGGCCACCCTGCGCGCCGCCGCCGCCCCGGGCAGCTACCTGGTGGTCTCGCACTCCACGTTCGAGGACCAGCCGCAGGAGATGCTGGACGCGCAACGGCTGTCCGCGCGTACCGCCACCGAGATCACGCTCCGCTCGCGGGCCGAGATCACCGGCTTCTTCGGCGACTGGACGATCCTCGAACCGGGCGTGGTGCACATGCCGCTGTGGCGGCCCGACTCGCCGTCCGACGTGGACGAGCACCCGGAACGCTTCGGGGCGTTCGGCGCCGTCGCCCGGTACGACCGCGCCGCCGGGTGAGCCGACGTGCGCGCCCCGGAGCACGACGGGGGTGACCTCAGCCGGCCCGGCGCGGTGGCGTACGCCGCCGAGTGGGCCCGGGCGGTGCGGCGGATCGGGTTCGTGCCGATGAGCGCGGCCGAGACCGAGCGCCTGCTGGTGCCGCTCACCGAGCGGCTGGCCCGGGCCATGCTGGCGCCCACCTTCTCCGCCCGGCCCGCGGAGGAGGTGGGGCGTGCCCTGGTGGAGGCGCACCTCACCGAGCCCGGTGTGCTCGACTGGTCGGTGCAGGCGCTCGGCGACCGGTTCCTGCCCTGGGTGCTGCCGGCCCGGCCGGAGGGACCCGAGCTGCGGGAACGGATCGCCCTGTTGCAGGGCGCGTTCGCCGCCGGGTTCACCCGGGCGTTGCGCGACCGGGTGTTCAGCCAGCAGGAGCGGATCGCCCGTTCCGCCTGGCAGGCCCGCGACACGGTCGAGCAGGCGTTGCGGGACAGCGAGGCCCGCTTCCGGGCGGTCTTCACCGGCGCCGCCATCGGCATCGGCATCGCCGGGGTGGACGGGCAGATCATCGAGGTCAACCAGTCCTTCGCGGACATGCTCGGCTACACCGTCGCCGAGATGCGGCAGATGAACGTGTCGGCGCTGGCCCACGCCGACGACGCGGCCGGCATGTGGGAGGTCTACCAGGAGCTGATCGAGGGCAAGCGGGACAGCGCCCGGGTGGAGAAGCGCTACAACCGCAAGGACGGCAGCGTCGTCTGGACCGACCTGGCCGTCTCGTTGATCCGGTACGACGACGGCCGGCCCCGGTTCACCGTCGCCATGATCGAGGACATCACCGAGCGGCACGAGTTGCAGCAGCGGCTGCGCTTCCAGGCGCTGCACGACCCGCTGACCGGCCTGCCGAACCGGACGCTGTTCTTCGAGGAGCTCAGCGACGTCTTCGACGCCGCCGGCCCGGAGCAGCGGGTCGGGCTGTGCTTCATCGACCTGGACGGGTTCAAGGCGGTGAACGACAGCCTCGGCCACGACCTGGGCGACCGGCTGCTCCAGGTGATCGCCCGCCGGCTGAGCGACTGCGTGTCCGGGCGTGGGCACGTGGTGGCCCGGATGGGCGGCGACGAGTTCGTCATCCTGGTCGACTCCGGCGGCGGCCTGGACGACGCGGTGGAGGTGGCCGAGCTGGCCTTGGCCGCGGTCTCCGCCCCGGTGCAGGTCGCCGACCAGCAGCTCGCCGTCTCGGCCAGCATCGGCATCGTGGACTGCCCGGCGGCGGAGACCAGCGTCGGTGAGCTGATGAAGGCCGCCGACACCACGCTCTACTGGGCGAAGGCGGAGGGGCGGGGCCGCTGGGCGGTGTACGACCCGGAGCGCAGCGCCGCCGACATCGCCCGGTCGGCGCTCGCCGCCAACCTGCCCGCCGCGCTGGACCGGGGCGAGTTCGTGCTGCACTACCAGCCGATCGTCTCGCTGCTGGACGGCACCATGGTGACGGTCGAGGCGCTGGTCCGCTGGCAGCACCCGGAGCTGGGCCTGCTGGGGCCGGACCGGTTCATCGGCCTGGCCGAGGAGACCGGCCTGATCGTCCGGCTCGGCGCCTGGGTGCTGCGCCAGGCGTGCCGGGACACCGAGTCGTGGCGGCGGGCCTATCCGGACACCACGCCGGTGGTCAGCGTGAACCTGGCCGCCCGGCAGGCCGACGACCCGGCGATCGTGGAGACCGTGGCCGAGGCGTTGCAGCACACCGGCCTCCCCGCCGAGCTGCTCCAGCTGGAGCTGACCGAGAGCGCGGTGATGGGCAGCGCGGGCGAGCCGCTACGGGCCCTGCACCAGCTCGCCGACCTCGGGCTGCGGCTGGCCATCGACGACTTCGGCACCGGCTACTCGAACCTGGCGTACCTGCGCCGGCTGCCGATCCACTGCGTGAAGCTGGCCGGCCCGTTCGTGGAGGGGATCCGGGGCGACGGCGCGGACGCGGTCGCCGACCACCGCGACGAGCGGATCGTGGACGCCCTGGTCCGGCTGGCGCACGCGCTGGAGCTGTCGGTGACGGCAGAGGCGGTGGAGACCGAGGTACAGGCCGAACGGCTGCGCGCGCTGCGGTGCGACACCGGCCAGGGTCGCTGGTTCGGCCCCCCGATGCCCGCCGCCGCCATCCGCGCCCGCCTCGCGGGGTAAGGAAGGGCACCCTGTTGACGCCTCCGGTAGAGGAAGGGCCCCCCGCTTAACACCCCGGTTGCGTAGCACCCGCAGAGAAGAGAGAGAACACGTGAGTCTGAGCGATTCGCAGGCGGTGGTGTCGGTGGTCGCCGCGCTCGCCATCCTGGCCGGGCTGGCCGGCGTGGTGGTGCCCGGCCTGCCGGCGCTGCCGCTGTGCTGGGGCGGGGTGCTGGTGTGGGCCCTGTTCGGCGACGCCGGCGCGGGCCGCTGGGCGGTGCTCGCCGCCGCCACCGTGGTCGCCGCCGGCGGCACCGTGGTCAAGTACCTCTGGCCTGGGCGGAACCTGAAACGGACCGGTGTGCCGACCAGATCGCTGCTGGCCGGCGCGCTGCTCGGCGTGATCGGGTTCTTCGTGATCCCGGTGGTCGGGCTGCCGATCGGCTTCGTCGCCGGGATCTGGGGCGCGGAGCTGCTGCGGCTGGGCAGCAACCGGCTGGCCTGGCCGGCCACCGTGCAGGCGCTCAAGGCCGCCGGGCTGTCCATGCTGGTCGAGTTCATGGCCGGCGCGGTGATCGCCGCGCTCTGGGTGGCGGGCCTGCTGTTCGCCTGAGCGGGCGCCTGCGGCGACTCGGCGCCGGCCGGCGTAGGCCGGAGCTCCCCGTCCTGGGGGAGACGGTTGACCCGTGGGCGTGAGGTCGCCGGCCGGCACCGTCTCTAGCGTCGGTTTAATGGTCCTCCTACGCCCGGCCGCCCCGCGACGAACGGCCCAGGACAGGGCGCTGCACCGGTCCGCCGCCCACCGGCGGGCGGCCCGGGCCTGGGCGCTGCTGCGCCTGACCCGCCCCTGGTTCTGGCCGCTCGGCTGGGCCGCCGCGTACGCCGGGTCGGTGCTCGCGACCCGCAGTTGGCTGCCGCCGCCGGCGGCGCTACCGCGGTCGCTGGCCGCGCTGGTCGTGCTCGGACCGCTGGTGTGGGCGGCCGTGCTCGCGGTCAACGACCGGCACGACCTGCCCAGCGACCGGCGCAATCCGCGCAAGGCGAGCGCGCCGCTGGTCACCGGCCTGCTCACCGAGATTGACCTGGTCCGCTGCCACGTCGGCGCCACGGTGGCGGCGCTCGCGCTGGCGGTCACCGGGATCGGGCCGGCGTTCGCGCCGGGCACGGCCGTGGTGCTGCTGCTCGGGTGGATCTACAGCGCCCCACCGGTACGCCTCAAGAGCCGGCCCGGCCTGGACGTCGCCGCCAACGCGCTGGCTGTCGGGGTGCTCGCGCCGCTGGCCGGCTGGTCGCTGCACCGGCCGTTGTCCGGCTACCCGGTGCTCGTCGCGGTGCTGGGCCCGCTGCTGGTGGCCGCGCTCTACCTGCCGACGACCGTGCTGGACGCCGACGCGGACATCTCGGCCGGGGACACCACGGCCGCGGTGCGCTGGGGTACGCGCCGGTGCCGGCGGGCCGGCCTGACCCTCTGGGTGGCCGCGACCGGGGTCTGGCTGGCCGTCTGCCACCTGGGCGTGCTGGTGCGGCGGGACTCGTGGACCGTGCAGGACCTCTGGGCGCCGGTGCTGATCGCGGGCTACGCCCTCGCGGTGCGCCGGCCGTCCATTGCCCGGCTGGCCGTGGTCTGCCTGCTCTTCGCGGTGCCGGCGGCGGACTTCCTGACCTCGTGGATCGCCGCCGGCCCGGCGTGAGGTGCGGCGGCGCGGGCGTCCTGGGGTACGGCGGAACGCCGTACTTCAGTGAGAGAGAGGTGGACGCCGCGCGCCGCCGCGGACCGGGCGTTGCCGAGCGCCCGGCGCCGGCCCGTCGGGTCGGGCCTGGTCACAGCTCCAAGCATGCCCCCGGCGGGCCGGTGGGACAACGCAATTAATCGGGCCGCATATTGACCGCCTTGATCGACGGGGGCACACTGCGAGCACTCGTACGGGGATTTCGCCTCGAGGAGGTGTGCAGTGGCCACGACGCCCGCGCCGACCGCCGAGCAGCCGATGGACGACGACGCCCGACGACTCGCCGAACTCGGCTACAAACAGGAGTTGCGCCGCAAGTGGAGCGGCTTCTCCAACTTCGCCATCTCCTTCTCGATCATCTCGATCCTGGCCGGCTGCTTCACCACGTTCGGCCAGGCGTGGAACAACGGCGGCCCGGTGGCCGTGTCCTGGGGTTGGCCGCTGATCTCGATGTTCATCCTGATCATCGGGTTCTGCCTGGCCGAGCTGGTGTCCGCGTACCCGACGGCGGGCGGCATCTACTGGTGGGCGGCGACGATGGGCCGGCCGGTGCACGGCTGGTTCACCGGGTGGCTCAACCTGATCGGGCTGGTCGCGGTGACCGCCTCGGTCGACTACGGCTGCGCCACGTTCCTCAACCTGACGCTGTCGGCGCTCTTCGACGGCTGGGCCGGCACCGGACACCAGACGTTCGGGCTGTTCGTGGTGATCCTCGCGCTGCACGGCCTGATCAACATCTACGGGCACCAGATCATCGACGTACTCCAGAACGTCTCGGTCTGGTGGCACGTGGCCGGCGCGGCCGCGGTGGTGCTGATCCTGGTCCTGGTCCCGGACGACCACCAGAGCTTCCGGTTCGTGTTCACCGAGCGGTTCAACAACTCCGGCTTCGGCGACGGCGACACCGGGGGGCTGACGTTCTGGTTCTACGTGCTGCCGCTGGGCTTCCTGCTCACGCAATACACGATCACCGGCTTCGACGCGTGCGCGCACGTCTCGGAGGAGACCCGGGGCGCGTCCAAGGCCGCCGCGCAGGGGCTGTGGCGGTCGATCTTCTATTCCGCCGTGGGCGGCTGGATCCTGCTGCTCGCGTTCCTGTTCGCCGCCACCGACGTGGACGCGATCAACGAAGCCGGCGGTTTCTCCGGGGCGATCTTCGAGACCGCGCTGACCCCGTTCTTCTTCAAGGCCGTCATCATCATCTCCACCATCGGGCAGTTCTTCTGCGGGATGAGCTGCGTGACCTCGATGTCGCGGATGGCGTACGCGTTCAGCCGGGACCGGGCGGTCCCCGGCTGGCGGCTCTGGTCCAAGGTCAACCGCAACGGCACGCCGGTCAACGCCATCATCGGCGCCACGCTGGCCGGGCTGGCGCTCACCCTGCCCGCGCTCTACCAGCGCGGCGGCATCCCGGTCGCGTTCTACGCGGTGGTGTCGGTGGCGGTGATCGGGCTCTACCTGTCGTTCATCATCCCGATCTTCCTGCGGCTGCGGATGGGGGACCGGTTCGTGCCGGGGCCGTGGACGCTCGGCCGGCGCTACCGGCTGCTCGGCTGGATCGCGGTGGTGGAGATCGCGATCATCTCGGTCTACTTCGTGCTGCCGATCGTCCCGGCCGGCGTGCCGGGTAACCCCGACTTCAGTTGGACCGCGGTGAACTACGCGCCGCTGGCGATCGGCGGCGTGCTGCTCGGCGTCGCGATCTGGTGGTACGCCTCGGCCCGCACGTGGTTCACCGGCCCCCGTCGCACCGTCGAGGACCCCACCTCCACCCCACCCCCCTCCTGACCCCGCCCAGCTGGAACACCACGGGCGTCAACACGCGCGCGAGACACCCATGGCGTTCCACCCGACGGGCTGCACGGCGGTCAGTGGAACACCATGGGTGTCAAAACAGCCCCGAGACACCCATGGCGTTCCACCGACGCGGAGGAGTGGATCAGGTGACCGGGCCGAACTGCTTGGCCAGGGTGAGGAATGAGCGCCACGACGCGGGGGTGACGTGGAGGGTGCCGCCGTCGCGGTCCTTGGTGTCGCGGATCAGCACCAGGCCCGGCAGGTTGTCGGCGACCTCCACGCAGTCGGTGTTGCCGCTGCGGGTCGCCTTACGCCAGGTCGCGTCGCTCAGGTCCATGACGTCACTACCTCTTTCAAAAGTTCGAGCGACTGCCGGCGGGACAATGCCTCGCTCCGGATCATCTCCCACCTCGACAGAAGAGTAGCCACGTCGGCATCGCCGTCGATCACGCTCGTGGTGAGCTGACATTCCATGCTGGCGACCCAGCCGCCCTCCTCGCCTCGTGCCAGGGTGAACGGACCGGACATGCCGATGTGCAAACCGACATGCAGTGGAAGCACGTGGACGCTGACGTGGGGACGCTCCGCACACGCCACCAGATGCTCGATCTGCTGCGACAGCAGGCCCCGGAAGCTCTCATCGCGCCGGTGTAGCACGCCTTCGTCGAACACGACCACGAGCTGCGGCGGGTTCTCCTGCCGCAGCACGTCCTGGCGATCCATCCGGGCCGTCACCCGGCGCTCCACCTCGGTATCGGTGAGCAGACCGTCGCAGCGGATCACCGCCCTGGCGTAGTTCTCGGTCTGGAGCAGGGCCGGGATGAGCGTCGGATGGAAGCACCGGAGCTGTCGGGCGCTGCGCTCCGCGTCGAGCCACGGTCTGAGCCACGACGGCAGACCGTCGCGCTCGGCCATCTTGAGCAGGGCGATCAGCAGCCCGCCGGAGTTCAGAACCTCGTCGGCACGCGCCAGGAAGAGGCGGTCGTAGGGACGGCCGCCGGTCTCGACGGCCGAGACCATTGAGGCGGAGTAGTGCACCAACCGACCGAACTCTTCCTGGTTCAGTCCGGCCGCGTTCCGCAGTCGGCGGATCTGTGCGCGGATCAACTCCGCTGTCGGCTCTCCCACAACTCCTCCACAGATCTGACCCGAACTTCGCTCGACGTTCGCTGGCCGGGCCCCGCTCTGACAGGTGCGCCGACACCCGGCTCGATGCCTTCCGACCGTAACTGCGTCCTCAGCAGACTGTCACGTGTGCGGATCCGCTCGCCGCTGTCGAGCGTGGGCGGGTTCCAGCCCGGGGCCGCCCGGTCCCGACGAGTACCGGGCGGCCCCTTCCACCAACGACGAGGAGGCCGAGGTGCAGGAGTGGCGGACGGAAGGGGACCTCCGGTGACCGGCCTCGGCGGCGTGCTCGCCGTCACCGGACACCTCGGCTGCCACCCGACGTGGGACTGTGAACGCTGCGGCGAGCCCTGGCCCTGCCCCGCCCTGCGCGACATCCCCCGGCACCAGCTCGAACCGGCGGCACTCATCCCGGTCATGGCCTTCCTGCTGCGCGGCGCGATCCGGGACCTGCGGGGCCGGGCGGAGGGACCGGAGCCGCCCGAGATCGTCCGGAGGTTCCTCTGGTTCCTGCCGCTCACCGACGACGAGGCGCGGGCGATCGCCCGCCGACTGCGGTGACCGGTCGCCGGCGCGTTCCGCACGCGCCCATGCGTCCGCTGTGGCGGTGCCGCAACTGCGGCGCAGAGTGGCCCTGCCAGCCGGCGCGGCTGTCGCTGCTCGTCGAGTACCGGGGTGACCGGGTCGGGCTGCTGCTCTACCTGGGCGCGCTGATGGCCGAGGCGGGGGAACAACTCGCCCGGTCGAATCCGGACCACCCGCCGGACCTGCACCACCGCTTCCTGGCCTGGGCGCGGGTGCGTGGTTGACGCCGTCGGCGGCTGTCCGCGTACCCCTGGGGTCAGGGTGTGGGTTGGCGGTGGGTGAGCGGGAAGCGGAGGACGCGGTCGTCGTCGGCCGCCGGCGGGACGCCGCGCGGCTCGCGGTTGCTGGTGGTCACCCAGAGCGCGCCGTCGGGGGCGACCGCGACGGTACGCAGGCGGCCGTACGTCCCGACCAGCTCCGCCACCGGTACGCCGACCTCGCCGGCGGCGTCGACCGGCACCGTCCAGAGCCGGGTGCCGCGCAGCGCGGCCACGTAGAGCGTGCCCCGGGCGAACGCGGCGCCGCTCGGTGAGGCCTGGGCGGGCGGCCAGACGACCACCGGGTCCCGGAACCGGGGGTCGCCGGCGACGCCCTCCACGACCGGCCAGCCGTAGTTGCCGCCCGGCACGATCCGGTTCACCTCGTCCCAGGTGCTCTGCCCGAACTCGGTGGCGAACAGCCGGCCGTGCCGGTCCCAGGCGAGCCCCTGCACGTTGCGGTGGCCGTAGCTGTAGACCGGTGAGCCGGGGAACGGATTGTCCGCCGGCACCCGGCCGTCCGGGCGGATCCGCAGGATCTTGCCGTTGCGGCTGGTCAGGTCCTGGGCGCGGGCGGGCACCCCGGCGTCGCCGACGCCGGCGTAGAGCATCCCGTCGGGGCCGAACGCGATCCGCCCGCCGTCGTGGAAGGTGGCCCGGGGGATGCCGCTGACCAGCACCTGCGGGACCGGCGTCGCGGCCAGCCGGAACCGGACCATCCGGATGTCGGCGGCGGTGGTGTAGGCGGCGTAGACCCACCCGTCGCGCGCGTAGGTGGGGGAGACGGCGAGCCCGAGCAGGCCGGCCTCGCCGCCGGCGACCACGTCGGCGAGGCGGGCCACCTGTCGGGGCGGTCGGCCCGGGCGCACCCGGACGATGGCGCCCAGGTCCCGCTGGGCGACCAGGGCGCTGCCGTCGGGCAGGAAGGCCAGCCCCCAGGGCACCGCCAGCCCGGCGGCGATTACCCGCGGCTTCGTCAGGTCGTAGCCGGCCGCCGGCCGCCGGTCGACGTGCCGTTCGAAGCCGGCCGGGCGCAGGTCGACCAGGTCCGGCTGCGGGGCGGGAGCGGCGGCCGGTCGGGTTGGGCCACCGACGGGCTGCCGGTCGGCGCGGGCGTCGGTGGCGCCCAGCCCGACCGCGAGGACGGCGGCGACGGCCGCGACGATCCGACGACGCATGTGCCCTCCTGGCGTTTCGCCCCCGGTCCCGCCGGGGCATTGACGGTGATCCGGTTTGCCAGTAGACCTTGGTGGTGGAGGCCCCTGATGAGTAGAACGCCGTTCTCCCTGGAGCAGTTGCGGGTCGCCGTCGCCGAGGGCGGGATCGACACGGTGGTGCTCGCCCTCACCGACATGCAGGGCCGCCTCCAGGGCAAGCGGATCCACGCGCCGTTCTTCCTCGACCAGGTGGTGGAGAACGGCAGCGAGGGCTGCAACTACCTGCTCGCCGTGGACGTGGACATGAACACCGTCGACGGGTACGCGATGTCGAGCTGGGAACGCGGCTACGGCGACTTCGCCATGCGCCCCGACCTGGACACGCTGCGCCGGACGCCGTGGCAGCCCGGCTCCGCGATGGTGCTGGCCGACCTGGAGTGGCTGGACGGCTCCGGCCCGGTGGTCGCGTCACCCCGGCAGATCCTGCGCCGGCAGCTCGACCGGCTGGCCGCGCACGGGCTGACCGCGTACGCCGGCACCGAGCTGGAGTTCGTGCTCTACCGCGACTCGTACGAGGAGGCGTGGCGGCGCGGCTACCGCGAGCTGACCCCGGCCAACCAGTACAACGTCGACTACTCGCTGCTCGGCACCGCCCGGGTGGAGCCGCTGCTGCGCCGCATCCGCACCGAGATGGCCGGGGCCGGGCTGACCCCGGAGAGCGCGAAGGGCGAGTGCAACCTCGGCCAGCACGAGATCGCCTTCCGGTACGACGAGGCGGTGGCCTGCGCCGACCACCACGTCATCTACAAGAACGGGGCGAAGGAGATCGCCGCCCAGGAGGGCATGTCGATCACGTTCATGGCCAAGCCCAACGAGCGGGAGGGCAACTCCTGCCACATCCACTTCTCGCTGCGCGACGCCTCCGGCTCGTCGGCGATGCTGGGCGACGGGCCGGCGCACCTGAGCGTGACCGGGCAGCGGGTGCTGGCCGGGCTGCTCGCCACGATGCGCGAGTTCAGCCTCCTCTTCGCGCCGAACATCAACTCCTACAAGCGCTACCAGCCCGGCTCGTTCGCCCCGACCGCGTTGCGCTGGGGCACCGACAACCGCACCTGCGCGCTGCGGCTGGTCGGGCACGGGCAGGGGATGCGGGTGGAGAACCGGGTCCCGGGCGCCGACGTCAACCCGTACCTGGCGATCGCCGCGCTGGTGGCCGGCGCGGTGCACGGCATCGAGCACGAGCTGGAGCTGCCGGCGGAGTGCACGGGCAACGCCTACGACGACCCGGCCGCCGAGCGTGTCCCCGGCACCCTGCGCCACGCCCTCGACCTGTGGCAGGGCTCGGCGGTCGCCCCCGAGGCGTTCGGCGACGAGGTGGTGGCCCACTACACCAACTACGCGAAGGTCGAGCTGGCCGCCTTCGACGCCGCCGTCACGGACTGGGAGCTGATCCGTGGCTTCGAACGCCTCTGACCCCGCCCGGCCCTCCACGATCTTGCACTTGCGGCCCGTGGCTCGCGGCATGAGTGGCTTTTGTCCGGGCAGCAACTGCAAGATCGCCGAGGGAAGGGGGGCGCGTGGGTGAGGTGATCTCGCCGGTCGACGGGGTGGCGATCGGGGATGTGCCGAGGTGCTCCGTGGCGGACGTGGACGCGGCCGTGGCGCGGGCCGCCGCCGCGTTCGAGCGGTGGCGGAACGTGACGCCGGGGGACCGGGCGCGGCTGCTGCGGCGGTTCGCCGCCCAGGTCGACGCGCACCTGGAGGAGCTGGCGCGGCTGGAGGTGCGCAACGCCGGGCACACCATCGGCAACGCGCGCTGGGAGGCCGGCAACGTCCGGGACGTGCTCGACTACTACGCGGGCGCGCCGGAGCGGCTGACCGGGCGGCAGATCCCGGTGCCCGGCGGGCTCGACGTCACGTTCCACGAGCCGCTGGGCGTGGTCGGCGTGATCGTGCCGTGGAACTTCCCGATGCCGATCGCCGGCTGGGGTCTCGCCCCGGCGCTCGCCGCCGGCAACACGGTGCTGCTCAAGCCGGCCGAGCTGACCCCGCTGACCGCGCTGCGCCTGGCCGAACTGGCGCTCGACGCCGGCCTGCCCGAGGGCGTGTTCACCGTGCTGCCCGGGCCGGGCAGCGTGGTGGGCGAGCGGTTCGTCACCCACCCGGCGGTCCGCAAGGTCTGCTTCACCGGGTCCACCGAGGTCGGCACCCGGATCATGGCAGGCTGCGCCGAGCAGGTGAAGCGGGTGACGCTGGAGCTGGGCGGCAAGTCGGCGAACATCGTCTTCGCCGACGCGGACCTGGCGAAGGCGGCGGCCACCGCGCCGTCCTCGGTCTTCGACAACGCCGGCCAGGACTGCTGCGCCCGCTCCCGGCTCCTGGTCCAACGCGCGGCGTACGACCGGTTCCTGGAGCTGCTCGAACCGGCCGTGCGGGCGTTCCGGGTGGAGGACCCGGCCCGGGAGACCGCCGAGATGGGCCCGCTGATCTCCGCCGCGCACCGGGACCGGGTCGCCGGTCACGTCGAGGGCGCGGACGTGGCGTTCACCGGCACCCGCCCCGACGGCCCCGGCTTCTGGTACGCCCCGACCGTGCTGCTCGCCGGCTCGCCGGCGGACCGGCACTGGCGTGAGGAGATCTTCGGCCCGGTCGTCTCGGTGCTCCCCTTCGACGACGAGGCGGACGCGGTCCGGCTCGCCAACGACACCGAGTACGGGCTCTCCGGCTCGATCTGGACCCGGGACGTGGGCCGGGCCGTCCGGGTGGCCCGGGCGGTCGAGGCCGGCAACCTCAGCGTCAACTCGCACTCCTCGGTGCGCTACTGGACCCCGTTCGGCGGGATGAAACGTTCCGGCCTCGGCCGGGAGCTGGGTCCGGACGCCCTGCACGCCTTCACCGACGTCAAGAACGTGTTCATCGGCACCGAGGAGTGATCACAGTGCAGGGACGGCTTCAGGACCGGGTGGCCGTGGTGACCGGCGCGGGCAGCGGCATCGGCCTGGCCACCGTGCGGCGCTTCGCCGCCGAGGGGGCCCGGGTGGTCTGCGTGGACATCGACGCCGACGCCGGCGCCCGGGCGGCCGAGGAGGCCGGCGGGGAGTTCGTCGCCACCGACGTGGCCGACGAGGCGGCGGTCCGCGACCTCTTCGACGGCGTGGTGGAACGCCACGGCCGGGTGGACGTCGCCTTCAACAACGCCGGCATCTCGCCGCCCGACGACGACTCGATCCTGGACACCGGGCTGGACGCCTGGGAGCGGGTGCTGCGGGTCAACACCACGAGCGTCTACCTGTGCTGCAAGCACGTCATCCCGCACATGCGCCGGCAGGGCAAGGGTTCGATCATCAACACCGCGTCGTTCGTGGCGCTGATGGGCGCGGCGACGTCGCAGATCGCGTACACGGCGAGCAAGGGCGGGGTGCTCGCGATGACCCGGGAACTGGGGGTGCAGTTCGCCCGCGAGGGCATCCGGGTCAACGCGCTCTGCCCCGGCCCGGTCGCCACCCCGCTGCTGCTGGAGCTGTTCGCCACGGACCCGGAGCGGGCCGCCCGGCGGCTGGTGCACGTGCCGATGGGCCGGTTCGGCGACCCGGCCGAGATCGCCGCCGCGGTGGCGTTCCTGGCCAGCGACGACGCCTCCTTCATGACCGCCGCGCAGTTCGTGGTCGACGGCGGCATCACCGGCGCGTACGTCACTCCACTGTGAGCCGAGGGCCGGTGAGCGGGATCACCGCGTACGTCGAGCGGCCGTCACCGGTCGGGGCCGTCACGATGTCGCGCAGATCACAGCCGGCGGACCCGCGGCCCGGCCCGGCTCGCCCCCGCCCTCCGGTTACGCCAGGATGAGCCGGAGGTAACCAGCGTCCACCGGGTCGTGTGCGTTACGTTGCTCGTCCGTGGGGGTAGTAGGCGGGGACGGTCGGCGTGGTCGCGCCGGCCGTCGTGGACATGGCCGGAGCGGGAGGCTGCATGGGCTCGGCCCAGGGGGGCGGGGACGTCGGTCGGTCGTCCCCGGCGGCCGGTGAGTGGTCACTGTCGCCGTTGCTGACCGCCGCGTTCGCCGCCGGCGGCGAGATGGGCGAGCGGCTGCGCGGCTTCAACTGGTCGACGACCCGTCTCGGCACGCCGGACCGCTGGCCGGCCGCGCTCTGCCACGCGGTGAGCACCATGCTCGCGTCCCGCGCCCAGATGGTGGTGTTCTGGGGCGAGGAGCACCTGGCCTTCTACAACGACGCCTACCGGCCGACCATCGGCGACAAGCACCCGGCCGTGATCGGGCAGTCCGCGCGGCTGCACTGGGCGGAGACCTGGGACGTCCTCGGCCCGCTGCTGGACGGGGTGCGCGACAGCGGTGTGCCCTACCGGGGCGAGAACCACCCCTTCGTGATCAACCGGCACGGCTTCCTGGAGGACGTCTACTTCGACGTCTCGTACGACCCGATCCGCGACGCCGACGGCACCGTCAGCGGGATCTTCTGCGTCGTCAACGAGACCACCGGCCGGGTGCTCGGCGAGCGCCGGCTGCGGACCCTGGCCGACCTGGGCAACGAGTTGGGCGACGTGCCGAGCACGCTCGAGCTGGGCCGGGCCGTGGCCCGGGTGCTCGACGCGCACCGCGCCGACGTGCCGTTCAGCGCGATGTGGCTCCACGACGCCGACGGCGCCCCGGCGCTGGCCGGCTGCTCCGGCGTCGACCCGGCTCTGCTCGCCGGCTGGTCCGGCCTGCCCGCCGGCGAGCCGTTGACCGCGCCACGCTGGATCGCCACCGCCGACCTGCCCGGCGCGGTGCCGGCGGACGCCGCCGACCAGGCGCTGCTGCTGCCGCTTACCGCCACCAACGAGCCGGCGGGCGCGCTGCTGCTCGGCGTGGCCCGCGGGCTGTCGTTCGGCGACGACTACCGGGACTTCGTCGACCTGGTCGCCGCGCAGGTCTCCCGCGCCGTGGGCAAGCAGCGGGCGTACGATCAGGAGCGCATCCGCGCCGCCGAGCTGGCCGCGCTGGACCGAGCCAAGACCAACTTCTTCGCCAACGTCAGCCACGAGTTCCGCACCCCGCTCACCCTGGTCCTCGGGCCGCTGGAGGAGATGCTCGCCGACCGGGAGCTGCCCGACCGGTACACCGACCGGCTGGCCGTCATGCACCGCAACGGACTGCGCCTGCTCAAGCTGGTGAACACGGTGCTCGACTTCTCCCGGCTCGAGTCCGGCCGGCTGGCCGCCCGCTACCAGCCCACCGACCTGTCCGACTACACCTCCCGGCTGGCCAGCACGTTCCGCTCGGCCGTCGAGCGGGCCGGGCTGCGCCTGGTGGTCGACTGCCCGCCGCTGCCCGCGCCCGTCTACGTCGACCGGGACATGTGGGAGAAGATCGTCCTCAACCTGGTGTCGAACGCGTTGAAGTTCACCTTCGACGGCGAGATCCGGGTCCGGGTGCGCCCCGGCGACGGCGTGGCCGTGCTGGAGGTGACCGACACCGGGGTCGGCATCGCGCCGGAGGAGCTGCCGCAGGTCTTCGAACGGTTCCACCGGGTCGCCGGGGCCCGCTCCCGCACCCACGAGGGCACCGGCATCGGGCTCGCGCTGGTCCGCGAGCTGGTCGAGATGCACGGCGGCACGGTGACCGGGCGCAGTGTCGTCGAGCGGGGCACCACGTTCACCGTGACCGTGCCGTTCGGCTACGCGCACCTGCCCGCCGACCGGGTGTCCGCGCTCTCCCCGGTGCCGCTGACCGAGTCGGAACAGGCCCGGCTCCACGTCGCCGAGACGGCGCTCTGGACCGACGAGGTGGCCCGACCCGCCGGGCTGCCCGAGTCGTCCGGCACGCCGGGCGGCTCGGGGCGCGTCCTGCTCGCCGACGACAACCCCGACCTGCGCGAGCACGTCGGTCGGCTGCTCTCCCCGGCGTACGAGGTGGTCGCCGTGCCGGACGGCGTGGAGGCGCTGCGACTGGCCGTGGACACCCCGTTCGACCTGGTGCTGACCGACGTGATGATGCCCCGCCTGGACGGTTTCGGGCTGGTGACCGCGTTGCGCGGCAACCCGCTCACCAGGCACGTGCCGATCGTGATGCTCTCCGCCCGCGCCGGCGCCGCCGAGGAGGTCGCCGGTCTCTCGGCCGGCGCGGACGACTACCTCACCAAGCCCTTCTCCAGCCAGGAGCTGGTCGCCCGGGTGCGGGCCAACGTCGAGCTGGGACAGCTTCGCGGGCAGATCATCCGCCGGCTGCGGGCGCTCGCCGACGCCGCCGTGGCGATCAACACGGCCCGCTCCACCGCCGAGGTGGTGCGGGTGGCCGCGCACCACGCGCTCAGCCTGGCCGAGGCGGGCCGGGTGATGGTGGTCGCCACCGGCGCCCGCCACGAGGAGGACGCTGGCGGGGACCTGCCGGCCGAGCCGTCCACGGTGCTGCCGCTCACCGGCACCACCGGCGAGCAGCTCGGCGAGTTGCGGGTGTGGCGTCGCGAGGGCGGTGGCACCGAGCAGGCGGCGCTGACCGAGCTGGCCCGGCTGGTCGGCGTACGGCTGGAGAACGCCCAGCTCTACGAGGCCGAGCACCGGATCGCCACCACGCTCCAGCACAGCCTGCTGCCGCGTACGCTGCCGCAGCTGCCCGGCGCGGTGGTGGCCAGCCGTTACCTGCCCGGCAGCGCCGACGTCGAGGTCGGCGGCGACTGGTACGACGTGATCGGCACCGCCGACGACGACCTGGTGCTGGTCATCGGCGACGTGGTCGGCAAGGGCGTGCGGGCGGCCGCCGCGATGGGCCAGCTCCGCAACGCGCTGCGGGCGTACGTGCTGGAGGGCTACGACCCGGGCGAGGCGCTGACCCGGCTCAACCGGCTCGTCCACTCCACCGGCGGCGGCTCCTTCGCCACCGTGGTCTGCCTCGACTTCTCCCCGCGCACCGGCCGGCTCCGGTACGCCAGCGCGGGTCACCCCTCGCCCCTGTTGATCCGAGGAGACGACGTGGCGTTCCTGCACGATCGGGCCCTCGGACCGCCGGTCGGGGCGATCCCGGGCACCGTCTACCGGACCGTCGAGGGCGAACTCGCCCCGGGCGGCCGGCTGCTGCTCTACACCGACGGCCTGATCGAGGACCGGGAGGCGGGCATCGACGCCGGGTTCGACCAGTTGCGGGCCGACGCGACCGCGCGCGGCGAGCACGTCGCCGACCTGGTGGACGCCGTGGTGGAGCGGGTCTCCGGGCGGTCCCGGCACGACGACGTGGCGGTGCTCGCGCTGGAGGCGGCCGAGCTGAACCGCTTCGCGCTGCGGCTGCCGGCCGACCCGACCCGACTCAGCGTGCTGCGCAAGCGGCTGGAGGACTTCCTCGTCGCCCACCAGGTCGGCGAGACCGACCTGTTCGACCTCACGGTGGCGATCTCGGAGGCCGCGGCGAACGCGATCGAGCACCCGGTCGACCCGGCCGAGTCGACCATCGGGGTCGAGGTCACCATCGTCGACCGTACGGTCACCGCCACGATCCGGGACAGCGGCCGCTGGCGCGAGTCCAGCGGGTCGAGTTTCCGTGGCCGCGGGCTGGCCCTGATCCAGGCGCTCGGGGAGATGAGCGTGACCCGTACCGAGGACGGCACCGAGCTGACGTTGCGGCGCCGGCTGGCCGACTAGGGCGGCTCAGCCGTCGGCCAGCCAGGCCTGCTCGCCCAGGCCGGAGACCTCCAGCACCCGCCGGACCTGCCGGGACGGCAGCACGGTGAGCGCGGCCGGGAACTTCTGGGAGAGCCGGACCACCGCGTGGATGGCAGCCGAGTCGAAGAAGGTGACCGCCCGCAGGTCGAGCGTGAGCTGTTCGGCGGGCTCGCGCAGCGCGGTCTGGAACATGGTGTCGGCGGTCGCCATGTCGACCTCGCCGGTCACCTGGACGTGAAGCCGGACGCCGTCGCCCTCCGTCGTCACGGAGAAGACGGGCGATGCGCCCCCTTGATCCACGCAGCAACAATGGCACAGCGTTTGCCGCGCGGCAACAACCTGCCCGGCGGGGCCGTGGCGGGGTCCGGACGGGGGCCGGCGATAAGCTGAGGGCATGACCGTCCGTGCGCCGCTGACCCCCGGCACGCTCTCCCCGTGGCGGGCGGTTCCCGCCCACATTCCGCGCCCGGAGTACGTGGGCAAGAAGCGCCCGCAGGAGTGGCGCGGCTCGCACGTGCAGACACCGGAGACCATCGAGAAGATGCGGGTGGCCGGCCGGCTCGCGGCCCGGGCCACCCAGCTCGCCGGCGAGCACTGCAAGCCCGGGGTGACCACCGACGAGATCGACCGGGTGGTGCACGAGTTCCTCTGCGACCACGGCGCCTACCCGTCGACGCTGGGTTACCGCGGCTTCCCCAAGTCCTGCTGCACCAGCCTCAACGAGGTGATCTGCCACGGCATCCCGGACTCCACCGTGCTGCGTGACGGCGACATCATCAACATCGACGTCACGGCGTTCCTCGACGGGGTGCACGGCGACACCGACGCCACCTTCTGCGTGGGCGAGGTGAGCGAGGAGGCCCGGCTGCTGGTCGAGCGGACCCACGCGGCGATGATGCGCGGCATCAAGGCGGTCGCGCCGGGGCGGCAGATCAACGTCATCGGCCGGGTGATCGAGTCGTACGCCAAGCGGTTCGGCTACGGCGTGGTCCGCGACTTCACCGGGCACGGCATCGGCGAGACCTTCCACAGCGGCCTCTACGTGCCGCACTACGACAGCCCGCGTCCCACCGACGTGATGGAGCCCGGCATGACGTTCACCATCGAGCCGATGATCACCATCGGCACGTACCAGTACGACATGTGGGACGACGGCTGGACCGTGGTCACCAAGGACCGGAAGTGGACGGCGCAGTTCGAGCACACCATCGTCGTGACCGACGACGGCTACGAGATCCTGACCCTGCCGTGACCGAGACCCCGGCGGCGCTGCGCGAGGCGCACCACGCGGACGTGTCCGGCGGCTGGCTGCGGCCGGCCGTCTTCGGCGCGATGGACGGTCTGGTCACCAACATCGCGCTGATCGCCGGCGTCGGCGGTGGCGGGGTGTCCCCGCGCAGCGTGGTGCTGACCGGCACGGCCGGCCTGGTGGCCGGCGCCATCTCGATGGGCCTGGGCGAATACACGAGCGTCCGCTCCGCCAACGAGCAGGTGGCCGCCGAGGTGGCCAAGGAGCGGCGCGAGCTGGAGCGGCACCCGGAGGCGGAGGCCCGCGAACTGGCCGACGCGTGGGTCGCCCGGGGCCTGCCCCGCGACCTGGCCACCCAGGTCGCCGAGGCGGTCCGGCGCAACCCGGAGGAGGCGCTTCGGGTCCACGTCCGGGAGGAGTTGGGCGTCGACCCCGACGACCAGCCCAGCCCGTGGGCGGCGGCGATCTCGTCGTTCGTCTGCTTCTCGATCGGCGCGCTGGTGCCGCTGCTGCCCTACCTGCTCGGCTTCACCAGCCTCTGGCTGGCCCTCGCCGTCGGTGGGGTGGGGCTCTTCCTCGCCGGGGCGATCGTGGCCCGGTTCACCTACCGGTCCTGGTGGACCGGCGGCCTGCGGCAGTTGCTGCTCGGCGCGCTGGCGGCCGGCGCCACCTACCTGATCGGCGCGCTGATCGGCGTCGGCGGCTTGGGCTGACCCCCGCCCGCCCCGTCACCTGATTCACGGTAAGAGTGCCCATGCTGCGCCCCATGCCCACTCTTACCGTGAAACAGCGGGCGAAGGGTGGGCGGGGTCAGCCGACGGGGGACAGGCGGAAGACCTTGATCTCGCGACCGCCGGCCCGTTCCACGTACGTGCGGTAGGCCGGCCACTCCTCGACCAGGCGGTCGAACAGCCGGTCCCGTTCGGCGCCGCTCACCTGCTCGGCGCGCACCGGGATCCGGCGCCCCTTGACATCGACCTCGGCGATCGGCCGGGCCAGCAGGTTGAACGTCCACGACGGTTGGTGCTGCTGCCCCCAGTTGGAGCCGATCACCACGTAGGCGTCGCCGTCGGGGACGTAGAGCAGGGGGTTGCTGCGGGGCTTGCCGGAGCGGCGGCCGGTGGAGGTGAGCACCAGCGTGGGCACCAACCCGAAGGCGACCACCCGCCCCTTGGTCAGCCGGCCGACCAGCCGGTCGGCGGGGACGAGCACGCGCATGGTGGTGGCGAACCACCGTTGGTGACCGAGACGGCGGGTGAGGGATCCCAGGGCGGACACCCGCCCAGTGTGCCCCTGGATCGGCCGTCAGTCGAGGCGGCGCTCGATCGGCAGGCGGGAGCGGGTGAGCAGGGCCGCGCCGGCCATCGCCACCAGCGGCACCACGACCAGCACCGTCATGGTGAGACCGGGCACGGTCACCGGGTACGACGGCTGCACCGGCCAGGAGTCCGCGTACCGCTGGTTGAGCGAGGTCAGGACGACGGTGGCCGAGCCGAGTCCGGCCACGATGCCGAGCGCCGAGCCGAGCACCGCGATCACGCCGGCCTGGCAGAGCGAGAGCACCCGGCGTACCCGGGGGTCGGCGCCGACCGCCGCGAGCGTGGACAGGTCTCGGCGGCCCTCGGCGGCGGCCAGACCGGTGGCGACCGCGGCGGCGCCGAGCGTGATGATCCCGGAGGCGACGGCCAGCAGGAGCAGCAGCGGTCGTTGGTCCGACGGCGGGTCGGCGGTCGACACCTGCGCGTACACCCGTACGACGTCGGACAGTTCGTCGACCAGCCGTTCACGCTGCCCGTCGGTGGGCGGGCCGGTGGTGTCCACCAGGTAGCCCGTCGGCGCCGGGGCCAGGCCGAGCGCGTCCGCCGCGGCGGGGGAGATCACCAGCCGGTCCACCGGCAGCCCGCCGCGCAGGACGTGGCCGGGCAGGAGACGGACGGCCGTCGGAACGCCGGGGCCGTGGTTGACCTCCACCCGGACGTGCCCGTCCACCACCTGGTGGGGATCGGTGACCACCACGCCGCCCGCGGCGAGCGTCCGGCGTGCGGCGGCCACCTCGTCGGCCGGGGCGCCGGTGAGCGCGGGCAGCGCCGCGCCGTCGTCCACCAGGGTCGGTAGGGAGATGTCCTGCGGTTCCCGGAACGGCCGGTGACAGCGTGGGTCCTCCCGGGCCGCGGCGGGACCCGACTCGAACGGCCCGTACGGGCAGCGCTCCTCGGGCGGGCGCATCGCCTGGGCGAAGCAGTAGGCGTCCGGGTCGGCGGGACGGGCGCACCCCGGGATGGCGAGGGCCGCCACGGTGGCGTCCGGCAGCACCGCCCGGACCCGCGCGGCGACCGTCCCGGCCGCCGGCAGCGTGCCGGCCGGCGAGTCGGTGAGCTGGAGCAGCACGTGGCCCGGCGGCAGGCCGGGCTGCCAGAGCGCCCGCTCCCGGGCGTCGTCGCTGGCCACGTAGACGCCGAGCGCGACACTGCCGGCGACCGCCGCCATCACGGCCGAGATGGCCGGCGCGGCCGACGACCGGTTGCGGCTGGCGTCACGCAGCGCGAGCCGGGGTGTCAACGGCAGCAGCCGGCCGGCCCGGGCGAGCAGCCCGACCAGCGTCGGCGTGCAGAAGACCAACCCCAGCTCACCGAGGACCACACCGGCCAGCACCCCGGTCGGCGAGGTGCGGGTGGCGGCGAACGCGGCCAGCGCGGTGCCGGCCACCGTGAGCACCGCGCCGAGCAGCAGCCACCGGCGGCGCGGCCGGGGCGCCTCGCGCCGGCCGGCCAGGCCGGCCAGCACGTCCTGCCGGGCCGCGGTCCAGGCCGGCGCGAGCGCCGCCAGCACGCCGGCCAGCACCGCGACCGCGGCGATCGCGGCGAGCGCGGTCGGGAAGACGCGGTACCCGCCGAAGCGCTCGTGGACCAGGTACTGCTCGACCAGCGGCCGGCCGGCGAACGCGGTCCCGACGCCGAGCAGCAGTCCGAGGGCGGCCCCGCCGGCGCCGAGGACCACCCCGTCGGCGAGCACGATCCGGCGCAGGTGGGCCGCGTCCCCGCCGGCCACCGCGACCAGCGCGAGGTCCCGCCGGCGGCGGCGGACGCCGACCGCGAAGGCCGGGCCGACCAGCAGCACCACCTCCAGCAGCCCCAACCCGCCGACCAGCACCGAAACCCCGGTCTCCTCGGCGCCCGGCAGCGGCACGCCCCGGGCGACCTCGGGCCGCCCGGGCAGCGGGTGGCGGGTGGTCACCTGGATGCCCTGCGCGTTGAGCCGGTCGGCCAGCGCTTGATCCAGCGGGCCGGGCAGGTCCGCCAGCCAGCTCGCCTCGCTCGGCGCTCCGTCCGGGGCCAGATCGGCCATGGTGACCATCTCGCGCAGGCTGTCCGGGAACTCGACCACCCCGACGACCCGGTACGTGGTGCCGTCGGCGGCGCGCACCGGCGCGCCGACCCGGGTGTCCAGCCGGCGCAGGGCGGCCGGATTGACCGCGATCTCGTCCGGCCGGATCGGTGGCCGGCCCTCGCGCACGGTCGCCAGCGGCCGGGCGAGCGGGTCGGTCAGATCGACGGCCCGTGCGTCGATCGGCTGCGTCCGGCGGCCGACACGGGTCTCGAACGACACCCACCAGCGCACCCGGGTGACCCGGCTGCCGGCGGGCAGCAGCGCCCGCAACTCGTCGGCGGAGACCGGCCGGGTCCGGGGCACCGGGTCGCCCTCGACCGGCCACGCCGACTCGCCCCACGCGTCCTGCGTCAGCGGGGCCAGGTCGGTCCAGCGCAGTTCGGCGTCGGCCGCGCCGAGCCGTCGGTCGAGCCGCTCCGACCGGGTCAGCTCGGACATGTCGTAGCTGACCGCGGCGAAGCTGAGCCCGAGCACCGGCAGCGCGATCATCACCAGCACCAGCAGGGTGCGCCGGCGGGACCGGCGGGCCTCCCGGCGGGCGATCCGCAACGCGGTACGCCACGAGCCGCGTGCCGCGGCGAGCCGGCCGGAGGTCACCGGCCGCTGCCGCTGAGCAGGTGCTCGATGCCGATCAGCGGGGCGGTCGAGTCGACCAGCACGCCGTCGCGTAGGAAGACCACCCGGTCCGCCCAGCCGGCGTGCCGGGCCTCGTGGGTGACCAGCACCCCGGCGGCGCCGTCGTCCACCCGGCGGCGCAGCAGGTGCAGCACCGCCTCGCCGGCCTGGGAGTCCAGCGCGCCGGTCGGCTCGTCGGCGAGGACCAGCCGGCGTTCGCCGACCAACGCCCGGGCGATCGCCACCCGCTGCTGCTGGCCGCCGGACATCTGGTCGGGGAACCGGTCGGCCTGACCCGCGACGTCCACCTCGCGCAGCGCGGCCAGGGCGAGCCGGCGGGCCGCCCGCACCCCGGCGCCGTCCAGTTCCAGGGGGAGCGCCACGTTCTCCACCGCGGTCAGGCTGCCGAGCAGGTTGAGATCCTGGAAGACGTACCCGATCCGGCGGCGGCGCAGCCGGGCCAGCTCGCGGGCCGGCAGCCCGCCGAGCGCCTCGCCCTCGACCAGCACCTCGCCGCCGGTCGGTCGGTCCAGCCCGCCGGCCAGGGCCAGCAACGTCGACTTGCCGGAGCCGGAGGGGCCCATCACCGCCACCAGCTCGCCCGCCCGCACGGTGAGGCTCACGCCGCGCAGCGCGTGCACGGCGGCCTCGGCGGCGCCGTGCGTCCGGCGCACGTCGCGAAGTTCCAGCACTGCGCTCATCTCCGCCGACCTCCGTGTCGTGTCACCGGCGGGCCTCGTCGCCGGCCCGGTCCACCGCCTCGCGGTGGACGGCGGGCCGGCCCGGCGCCGGCCGGTGGCGGACCAGGCTGGTCTCGCAGTGGTCGAGCCAGCGCACCTCGGCCTCCGCCTGGAAGATCATCGCGTCCAGCACCAGCCGCCAGGGCAGATCCTCCGGCTTGTCGCTGGTGTACTTCAACCTGGTGAACTCCTGCAGCGCGCGCATGGTGGCGCTGCGCTGGGTCTGCACCACCGCCCGGACGTCCACCCCGGGAGTGGTCAGCGCCAGCGCCAGCTTGATCGACAGCTCGTCCCGGGGCCGGTCGGCGCGGCTGATCGGGGTGGCGAACCAGAGCGCCAGGTCCGCCCGCCCGGCGTCGGTGATCTCGTACGGCCGCTGCCCGCTCTCGTTCTCCGGCAGTGGGCGGACCAGGCCGTCGCGTTCCAGCCGGGCCAGTGTGGTGTACACCTGCCCGATGTTGAGCGGCCACGTCGACCCGGTCGATTCCTCGAACGCGGCACGCAGCTGGTAGCCGTACATCTGGCCGCGTTCGAGGAGGGCGAGCAGGCCGTGGCGGATGGACATGGCCTGGAGTATGCATACCTGGTATGCGGCCCGCAACCGCAGGGCTCCCGTCGGTGACCGGCGCCGCGCTCAGGCCGGCCGGCCCGGGAAGGGCACGGTGATCGGGGTCACCCCGGCGGTACGCCGCCAGCGGGTGGCCCGCAGCGCGCAGTCGGTGAGCGCGGCGAGCGCCGTGTTCCGGTCGGCGCCGCCGGTGTGCGGCAGCGCGGCCCGCCAGTGCCCGGCGGTACGCTCCTCGATCTCGACGGCCAGCCGCAACGCGGTCGCCCGGTCGGTCACCGGGTAGGGCAGCGCATAGCCGGCCCGGTCGGCGGGCACCTCCCCGGAGCCCTCGGCGAGTTGGAGGAGCAGCGCGTCCCGGCGGGACCGGTGGGCCGCCTCGGCGGCCCGGGCGGCGGAGCGGGCCGCGTCGGTGAGGTGCACGCCGATCACCCCGTACGCCCAGACCGCCGCGTACTCGGCGGCGAGCGCGTCGGCGAGGGCCCGGGTCGGGTCGCCGGTCGGGTTCATGCTGTTCCGTGTCGGTATGGCCGCACGGCCCTCGCTTCGCTCGGTGCGTTCGCTCATGCTTTGCCGGCTGGGCATGCGCTCACGGCCCTCGCTTCGCTCGGTGCGTTCGCTCATGCCAGCGCCTCCACGTGGGTGGCCCGGGCCGCGGCGATCGAGCCGAGCAGCGCGGCCCGCTCGGCCGGCGCGCCCGCGCAGGCCTTGGCGGCGTTCGTCCGGCCCTGCTGCTCGGCCCGGCGCAGCTGGGCCAGCACGGCGTCGGGCTCGGTGGCCGGCGTGACCGACGAGGCGGCCGCCGGCGTGCCGGACGGCGCGGGCCGGCCGATCGCGCGACGCAACTCGTCGGCGTGCGCCCGGTGCGCGTCGGCGATCGGGGTGAGCCGCCCGGCCAGCGCCGGCGTGGCGCCGGCGGCGGCCCGGTGCTGCGCCTCCAGCGCGAGCGCCTCGGCCACCAACGGCTCCAGCGCGTCCGGCGGCGGTGGCTCGTCGTCACGGTCGAGAAGATCACAACCAGTCAGCGGCACGGCCGCGCCGCCGAGCGCGACGAGCGCTCCGGCGCGCAGCAGACGACGCCGGGAATGCCCCGCTCCGCCCTGGTCGGATGGTGTTCTGCCGGTCCCCACCGGACAAGTCAACACCATCTCCGCCGCCCCGTGGGGCAGGGTCGTCGGTGCGCCGCCGGGTCCGCCGCCCGACCCAGGCGTTACGCTCTGCGCAGCCACCGGGCGCGAACGCCCCGGTGGCGTGCCGGCATGGCGGGTCGACCGCCGGCGCCGGCCCGGGACAACACGGCTCCGACGGACCGTGGCAACAGCAGAGAGGTGCGCGGAATGACGCAGCGTGGCCGTGCCACCCGGCCGTCGGGGCCCGCCGGGCGGCCCCGCCGGTCCGACGGGCCCCGCGGCACGGACCGCAGTGGCGCACCCCGCGGCGATCTCGCCGCCCGCCGGACCCGGCTGCGCGAGGTGATCGAGCCGGTGGTCACCGCCGCCGGCTACGACCTGGAGGACATCTCCGTCTCCCGCGCCGGCCGCCGGCACGTGGTCCGGGTGATCGTGGGCGCCGACGGTGGGATCAGCCTGGACGCCGTCGCGGACGTCTCCCGGGCGGTCTCCGCGGCGTTGGACGCCGCCGAGGAGGCCGGCGGTGACATCGTCGCCGGCGAGTACCAGCTCGAGGTCAGCTCGCCCGGCGTGGACCGTCCGCTCACCCTGCCCCGGCACTGGCGGCGCAACGTCGGCCGGCTGGTCAAGGTCACCGTGCGTGGCGATGCCGGGGACCGACAGCTCACCGGACGGATCACGGCCGCCGACGACGAGCGGGTGACCCTGGAGACCGACGCCGGTCAGGCCGCACACCCCTACCCCGAACTCGGGCCGGGCCGCGTCCAGGTGGAGTTCAACCGCCTGGACGACCTGGCCGACGAGGATCTCGGTGACGACACCGACATCGACGACGACGAAGATCTGGAGGACGAGGAGAGGTGAACATCGACCTCGCGGCGCTGCGCGCCCTGGAGCGCGAGCGGGAGATCCCGTTCGACACGATCCTCGCGGCGATCGAGACCGCGCTGCTGACCGCCTACCGGCACACCGACGGCGCCGAGCCGCACGCCCGGGTGGAGATCGACCGCAAGAGCGGCGCCGCCTCCGTCTACGCCCAGGAGCTGGACGACGACGGCACGGTGGCCCGGGAGTGGGACGACACCCCGCACGACTTCGGCCGGATCGCCGCCATGACGGCCAAGCAGGTGATCCTCCAGCGACTGCGGGAGGCCACCGACGAGGTGCACTTCGGCGAGTACGTCGGCCGCGACGGTGACCTGGTCACCGGCGTGGTGCAGGCCCACGAGACCCGCCGGGAGAAGGGCATCGTCAGCGTCGACCTGGGCAAGCTGGAGGGCGTTCTGCCGCAGTCCGAGCAGGTCCCCGGCGAGCGCTACGAGCACGGCGAGCGGATCCGCTGCGTGGTGGTGCACGTGGCCAAGGGCATGCGCGGCCCGCAGATCACGCTGTCCCGGTCGCACCCCGGGCTGGTGAAGAAGCTCTTCGCGCTGGAGGTGCCGGAGATCGCCGACGGCACGGTGGAGATCGGCGCCATCGCCCGTGAGGCAGGTCACCGCACCAAGATCGCCGTACGCTCCACCGCCTCCGGCGTCAACGCCAAGGGCGCCTGCATCGGCCCGATGGGGCAGCGGGTGCGCGCGGTGATGAGCGAGCTGCACGGTGAGAAGATCGACATCATCGACTGGTCGGACGACCCGGCCACCTTCGTCGGCAACGCGCTCTCGCCGGCCAAGGCCCTGCGGGTCGAGGTGGTCGACCTGGCCAGCCGTGCCGCCCGGGTCACCGTCCCGGATTTCCAGCTCTCGCTCGCGATCGGCCGGGAGGGGCAGAACGCCCGCCTGGCCGCCCGTCTGACCGGTTGGCGGATCGACATCCGCTCCGACGCGGAGCAGTCCGGCGCCGGCGGGCGGGGTGGAACGGACCACGTACCGGAGCCGGGCGGCGCGATCTCGAGCAGCTAGGGGTAGACTTCCTCAGTGGCACGACGCGCGCTGCCGGAGCGCACCTGTGTGGGCTGCCGGAAGCGAGCGCCAGCCAGCGAGTTGTTGCGGGTCGTCGCGATCGGTGACGAGGCTGGTCAGACCAGTCTCCGGCCCGATCCGGCCCGCAGACTGCCGGGTCGGGGAGCGAACATGCACCCCAATCCGGCCTGCTTCACGCAGGCGGTGCGGCGCCGCGCCTTCGGGCGGGCACTGCGCGTCGCCGGGGTCCCCGACCACGGCGCGCTTGCCGAGCACGTCGACGCGCAACCCCCGACGACCGGTCAATCCGACCGGTCGAGGGTCGCTAGCAAGGTAGGACGATCGACATGAGCACACGATGAAGTCGCAGAAATGACCAGGCTTCAAGTGCACGAGTGAGGTCGTTGCGGGTGCTGCCCGCACGACCTCGGAGTGAGGAGTGCAGTGGCAGGAAAGGCCCGCGTACACGAGCTCGCCAAGGAGCTCGGGGTCGAAAGCAAGACCGTTCTCGCCAAGCTCAAGGAGATGGGCGAGTTCGTGAAGTCCGCCTCCAGCACCGTCGAGGCGCCTGTCGCCCGACGGTTGCGGAACGCGTTCGTGGCGTCCGCCGGTTCGCCGGCGCCCGCCGCCCCGCCGACAGCCGCGCCCAGCGGCCCGGCACCGACCCCGACATCCACCCCGACCCCGGGTGCCCCCCGGGTCTCGGCGCGACCGATGCCGCCTCGGCGTCCGTCCGCGCCGACCCCTGGACCGAAGCCCAAGGGCCCGGTCCCCGGCCCGCCGCAGCCGGCGACCCCGGTCGCCAAGCCGGCGAGCGCGCACGACATCGAAGTGGCGGCCGCGGAAGCGCGCGCCGCCGCGCTGAAGGCTGAGCAGGAGGCCGCGGTCAAGGCCGCCCAGGCCGCCCGCCAGCAGCAGCGCGAAACCGTTCGCCGGGAGCCTCCGGCCGAGGGCGGTCCCCGTCCCGGCCCGCGTCCCGGCCCGAACGCCATGCCGGCGCGTCCGGGTTCCCCGGCCGCTCGTCCCGGTGGCCCGGGTCAGGGCCCGGGTGCCCGTCCCGGCGGTCGTCCGCCGGCGCGCGGCGCCGGTAACAACCCGTTCGGTATCCAGGGTGGCCAGCAGCGGCCCCCGGCCGCCGGTGGGGGCGGTCCCCGTCCCAGCCCGGCCGGCATGCCGCCGCGGCCCAGCCCGGCGTCCATGCCGCCGCGGCCCAGTCCGGCGTCCATGCCGAGCCAGCGTCCGACCACGGGTCGCCCCGGCGGCCCCGGTGGCGGTCGTGGCGGTCCCGGTGGCGGCGCGGGTCGTCCCGGTGGTGGCGCCGGCGGTGGCGGTGGCTACCGCGGCGGTCCCGGTGGCGGTGCCGGCGGTGGCGGTGGCTACCGCGGCGGTCCCGGTGGCGGTGCCGGCGGTGGCGGTGGCTACCGCGGCGGTCCCGGCGGTGGCGCCGGCGGTGGCGGTGGCGCTCCCGGCGGTGGTTTCCGTCCGGGTGGCGGCGGCGGTCGTCCCGGTGGCGGCGGTCGTGGCCGTGGCGGCGGCGCCGCGGGTGCCTTCGGGCGTCCGGGTGGTCGGCCGACCCGTGGCCGGAAGTCCAAGAAGCAGCGCAGACAGGAGTTCGACAACCTGTCGGCCCCGACCATGTCCTCGGGTGCTCCCCGCGGTCAGGGTCAGGTCGTCCGGCTGTCCCGTGGCGCCTCGCTGTCGGACTTCGCCGACAGGATCAACGCCAACCCGGGTTCGCTGGTCCAGGAGATGTTCAACCTGGGCGAGATGGTGACGGCGACCCAGTCGTGCTCCGACGAGACCCTGCTGCTGCTGGGTGAGCACCTCGGTTTCGACGTGCAGATCGTCAGCCCGGAGGACGAGGACCGCGAGCTGCTCGCGCAGTTCAACATCGACCTCGACGCCGAGGTCGCGGCGGACCGCCTGGTCAGCCGTGCGCCGGTGGTGACCGTCATGGGTCACGTCGACCACGGTAAGACCAAGCTGCTCGACGCGATCCGTAAGGCGAACGTCGTGGCCGGCGAGGCGGGTGGCATCACCCAGCACATCGGCGCCTACCAGGTCCACGTCCCGCACGAGGGCGAGGACCGCGCGGTGACCTTCATCGACACCCCGGGTCACGAGGCGTTCACCGCCATGCGTGCCCGTGGTGCCCAGGTGACGGACATCGTGATCCTGGTGGTGGCGGCCGACGACGGCGTGATGCCGCAGACCATCGAGGCGCTCAACCACGCCAAGGCGGCGGACGTGCCGATCGTGGTCGCGGTCAACAAGGTCGACAAGCCGGAGGCGAACCCGGACAAGGTCCGCCAGCAGCTGACCGAGTACGGCCTGGTCGCCGAGGAGTACGGCGGCGACACCATGTTCGTCAACGTGGCCGCGAAGCCCGGCATCGGCATCGACGAGCTTCTCGAGGCCGTCCTGCTGACCGCCGACGCGTCGCTGGAGCTGACCGCTCCGATCGACGGGCCGGCTCAGGGTGTGGCCATCGAGGCGCACCTGGACAAGGGCCGTGGTGCGGTGGCGACCGTGCTGGTGCAGAAGGGCACGCTCCGGGCGGGTGACTCCATCGTCGCCGGTGGGGCGCACGGCCGGGTCCGGGCCATGCTGGACGAGAACGGCAAGCCGGTCGACACGGCCGGGCCGGCGCGTCCGGTCATGGTGCTGGGTCTGACCACGGTGCCGGGTGCGGGTGACACCTTCCTGGCCGCCGAGGACGACCGCACCGTGCGGCAGATCGCCGAGCAGCGGCAGGCACGGCGGCGGGCGGCCTCGTTCGCCAACTCCCGCGGCCGGGCCACTCTCGAGACGCTCATGGAGCAGCTCAAGGAGGGCGAGAAGACCTCGCTCAACCTGGTGCTCAAGGGCGACGTCTCCGGTTCCGTGGAGGCGCTCGAGGACGCGCTGTTCAACCTCGACATCCCGGAGGAGGTCCAGCTTCGGATCATCCACCGGGGCGTGGGTGCGATCACCGAGAGCGACGTCATGCTCGCGAGCGCCTCGTCCGAGGCGGTCACGATCATCGGCTTCAACGTGCGGGCCGCCAACAAGGTCCGCGAGATCGCCGACCGCGAGGGCGTGGAGATCCGGTACTACACGGTCATCTACCAGGCCATCGAGGAGATCGACGCCGCGCTCAAGGGTCTGCTCAAGCCGGAGTACGAGGAGGTCGAGCTGGGCACCGCGGAGATCCGCGACGTCTTCCGCTCGTCCAAGATCGGCAACATCTCCGGCTGTATCGTCCGGTCCGGCCTCATCCGCCGCAACGCCAAGGCGCGGCTGCTGCGGGACGGGGCGGTCGTGGCGGACAACCTCACGATCAGCTCCCTGAAGCGGTTCAAGGACGACGCGACCGAGGTTCGCGAAGGCTTCGAGTGTGGTCTGACGCTTGGCGGTTACAACAACGTCCAGGTCGGCGACGTCATCGAGACCTTCGAGATGCGGGAGAAGCCGCGCGCCTGAGCGAGCGGTGTGCACGACCGGTCGACGGCCGGGGCCTTCGGGTCCCGGCCGTCGCCGTTTCCGCAGGCTGCGACAATTTCCGGCGTGATCGGGTACGCACTGCTCCTCGCCCCCTCCGCCAACCGCGTCTACGCCGGCGCGGCCGCCCGGCTGGCCCGCGCCGAACTGGCCGTGTTCGCCGGCTCGGGCGTGTTGGACGTGGCGCCGGCCGACGCCGACGTCACCCGGATCGGCGGGGTGGACTACCTGACCTTCACCGCGCCCGAACCCGGACTCGGCGCCCGGGACCTGGCCTACCTGGCGAACCTGTCGGCGGCGTACGCGCTCTTCGAGCGGGTCGGCGACGATCTGCTCCGGCCGGTGCCGCTGCACCCGTTGGCCCGCTACGACTCGGACCTCGTCACCATCCCCAAGTACGCCGGCAAGACCAACGAGCAGTTCACCCGGCTGCTGCTCAACGTCACGCTGCTCGCCTCGGCCGCCGCGCCGCGGATGCTCGACGGCGGGCTCGTGGTGCTGGACCCGCTCTGCGGCCGGGGCACCACGCTCAACCAGGCGCTCATGTACGGCCACGACGGCATCGGCGTCGAACGCGACAGCCAGGACGTGGAGGCGTACGCGGGGTTCCTGCGTACCTGGCTGCGCCGCAAGCGGCTCAAGCACACCGCGGAGACCACGTCGGTGCGCCGGGACCGCAAGCTGGTCGCCCGCCGCTTCTCTGCGGTGCTCTCGCCGTCCCGGGACGCGCACCGGGCCGGCGTCACCCAGCGGGTCGTCGTGCTGAACACCGACACCACCCGGGCCCGCGAGGTGCTCCGCCCCCGCTGCGCCGACGTGATCGTCACCGACGCCCCGTACGGCGTGGCGCACGGCAGCCGCACCGGTCAGGGCCTGTCCCGCAGCCCGCTGGAACTGCTCACCGTCGCCGTACCGGTGTGGCGTGAGCTGCTGCGCCCGGGCGGCGCGCTGGGGCTGTCCTGGAACACGCACGTGGCGCCGCGCGCCGAGGCGGAGGCGGTGCTGACCGCCGCCGGCCTGCGCGTGGTCGACGGGCCCGGCTGGCGGGACCTCGCCCACCGGGTCGACCAGGCCATCGAGCGGGACGTGCTGGTCGCGGTCGCACCTTAATCGGGTGCCACGGGTTCCGTCCGCCGCGTACCGTTGCTCGCCGTGTATACCGGAACCGCGTTGTTCGACCTGTTGCTCCCGGGCGACTCCCGCTCCCTGAAGGCCAAGCGGTCCTACGTGCGGCCGATCGTCGCCGCGTTGCGCAAGTTCGAGGTCTCGGCCGCCGAGGTCGGCGCGCTGGACCTGCACGGCCGGGCCGAGATCGGGGTGGCCGTGGTGGCCGCCGAACCGGCCCACGTCCGTGAGGTGCTCGACTCCTGCGAACGGATGGTCGCCGCCCGCCCGGAGACCGAGCTGCTCTCGGTGCGCCGCCGCCTGCACGGCGCGGAGGACTGACCCCGTCGGCGCGTCGCGCCGCAGCCCGGCCGCGCCGCGCGAGGCCCGGTGGGGCGCGGGTAATGTTCTCGGACGTTGGGCGGTCGGGCCCGGCGTCGTCCGTCCCCGGCCGGCGGCTTCCCGATCGCGGCGTCAGGCGCCGGGGTCGTAGGAACAGTGATCGTGGAGGTGGGGGACATGTCGGATCCGGCCAAGGTACGCCGGCACGCGGAGCGCGTCCGTGAACTCGTCGCGTCGGTGGTGCGGAGCCAGATCAAGGACCCCCGGCTCGGCATGATCACGATCACCGACGCTCGGATCACCGCCGACCTGCGCGACGCCACCGTCTTCTACACGGTGCTCGGTGACGCGACGGCCCAGGCGAGCACCGCCGCCGCGTTGGAGAGCGCGAAGGGCATGCTGCGCAGCACGGTCGGCAAGGCGCTCGGGCTGCGGCACTCGCCGACGCTGACCTTCGTCCTCGACGACGTGCAGAACCAGGTCAAGCACATCGACGACCTGCTCACCGCCGCCCGCTCCGCCGACGCCGAGGTGCAGCGGCTGGCCGCCAAGGCCGCGTACGCGGGCGACGCCCAGCCGTACCGGGTGGAGGAGGAGGGCGACGAGGACGAGTCGGCCGAGGGTGAGTCGTCGACGGACGACGAGCCGCGGGGCGGCGACCCTCGGTGACCGAGGCCGCCGCACCGCCCGCTGTGGGTGGGCCGTCCGCGACCCGGGCCGGGTCAGCCGCCGCCGGGCGTGACGCGGCGTCGGTGGGCGGCCCCACCGCCGCCGACTGGGCGGCCGCCGTCGCGACGGTACGCGAACTCCGCGCCGACGCGCGGGTGCTGCTCATCTGCCACGTGAACCCGGACGGGGACGCGCTGGGGAGCATGCTCGGCTTCGCGCTGGGCCTGCGCCGGCTCGGCGTACGCGATCTCCAGGCGACCTTCCCCGGACCGGCCGGCGTGCCCGAGCCGTTCCGCTGGCTGCCCGGCGTCGAGCTGCTGGTGCCGCAGGACGACGCGTACCCGGAACCGGACCTGGTGATCTGCTTCGACGCGGCGAGCGAGTCCCGGCTGGGTGACCTGGTCGACCGGCTGGCCACGGCCGGCACGTCGCTGGTGCTGGACCACCACGCCTCGAACACCGGCTTCGGCGCGGTCAACCTGGTGGACCCGCACGCCGCGGCCACCTCCGTGGTGGCGCTGGGGCTGCTGGACCGGCTCGGGGTGACGCTGGACGCGCCGACGGCGACCGGCCTCTACGTGGCGCTGACCACCGACACCGGCTCGTTCCGCTTCGAGGCGACCACGCCGGCCGTGCACGAGATGGCCGCGCGCCTGCTGGCTACCGGCATCCGGCCGGGCGACATCTCCCGGCGGGTCTTCGACACCCGCCCGTTCGGCGCCGTCCGGCTCTTCGGTGAGGTGCTCGGCCGGGCCACGCTCGAACCGGACGCCGCCGCCGGGCACGGCCTGGTCTGGACGTACGCGACCCGCGACGACCTGGCCCGCCACGACCAGCCGGCGTACGTGCTGGAGGCGCTGATCGACTCCGTCCGCTGCACCGCCGAGGCGGACGTGAGCTGTGTGGTCAAGCAGTCCGGGGAGGCCGAGTGGGCGGTCTCGCTGCGCAGCAAGGGCGCGGTGGACGTGAGTCGGGTGGCGGTGGGGCTCGGCGGTGGCGGGCACCGGTTCGCGGCGGGCTTCACCGGACGTGGCCCGATCGACGAGGTGGTCGGAAGCATCCGCGCCGCGCTCCCCTCCGCGGTGCTGACCCCGAGCCCCTGACCGTCCCCGTCACTCCACCCCGCCCGTCTGTCCGGTCCGGGCTACGGCGCGACGCTCGTTCCGGGTCTCCGACTACCTCCGCGCCCGCCACGGCCGCCGCCGACCCGCTCGCGCGGCTTGCTCGGCTCCGCTACGCCGACCTGGCGGTGTCCCCGCACGCCGGACCCCGCCACGTCCCCGACCTGGCGGCACCCGAGCCCGCCGAGCCCGCCACGTTCCAGTGGCCGGTGGGTGGAGCGTGGTGGGTGTTTGCGGAGTTCTGGAGGCACCTGTGGTGTTCCACTCATCGCGTCGGGTGGGTGCGATGTCTGGTTCGGGGGTGGTGGGCGGTACGCTGGCGGCGGAATCGGCCCGGGGTGCGCGGCGTTGTAACCGGGTGAACGACCGAGGAAGGTGAGTGCACCCCCGCGCCGCCGACCCGCGCCCCCCGGGAATGACGGTGGGTGGCCGGTCGTTACACATGGTCCGGCGCCGCGTAGAGGCCCCCGCGCCCCGCGAGCAGCCGGATCCCCCGAAGACTTTCCTGAGCGCCTGACGGTGCCCACACACCCCCCGGTGTGTCGACCCCCGAACGGAGCCCTCTGATGAACACGATCCTGCGTAAGAGCATTCTGGGTGTTGCTGGTCTGGCCTTCACCGGTGGTGTGTTCGCCGGTCCGATCGCCGCGCACGCCGACACCCCCGCCCACGCCACGGCCGGTAAGCCGGTCGCCGCCGCCACGGTGCAGGATGAGCAGTCGACGATCACGCTGAACGACGAGCAGACCGCGAACGTCAAGGCGATCATCGCCGCGACGAAGAAGGCCGGCCTGCCCGAGCGGGCGGCGGTCGTGTCGATCGCCACCGCGCTGCAGGAGTCGAAGCTGGAGAACCTGGGCCACCTCGGCGACCGCAACGACCACGACTCGTTGGGTCTGTTCCAGCAGCGCCCGTCCTCGGGTTGGGGTAGCCCGGAGCAGATCACCGACCCCGAGTACTCCACGCTCGCGTTCCTCAAGGGTCTGAAGCAGGTCGACGGCTGGCAGGACATGCCGCTGACCAAGGCCGCCCAGACCGTGCAGGTGTCGGCCTACCCGGATGCGTACGCGCAGTGGGAGAAGCAGGCCACCGACCTCGTCAACCAGCACTGGACCAAGTAAGCACCACGCCGAAGGCCGGCACCCACGGGGTGCCGGCCTTCAGCGTTTCGCGGCAATCACGAGGCGTGCTGGTCTTCCCGCCTTCCGTCACGCTGGGGACAATCGGGTGATGGATCATCCCCCCGAGCTCATCGTCGAGGCGCCCCGGGTCTGGGACCGGCCGGTCGTCTCCGTACCGGTGCTGATCTGCCTTTCCCTGGTCGGTGGTCAACTGCCGTCGTTCTCGACCGCGGCGAACCTCTACATCCTCGGCACCGGTGGTGGGCTGATCTGGGTCGGCCTGAGCAATCGGGTACCCCGGCGTCCGGCACCGCGCCGACTGCCGTCGGCCGCGCTGTGGTGGCTGCTGCCGGTCACCGTCTTCGGGGTCTTCGAGGGGACGACCTTCGTGCTGTCCGTGGGCGACGACTTTCCCACCTTCTCCCGGCTGGCCGACCCGCTGCTCGAGGATCACCTGGCCCGCTCGGCGGCCTGGTTCGCCTGGCTGGCGGCGTTCTGGGGACTGGTCCGCCGATGATGCGCGCGCTGGCCATCGGCGGGTTCCTGGCCGCCCTGCTGCTGTTCGCGGCCGTCGAGTGGGTCGCACGCCGGGAGGGATCGCGGATCCCGTCGCTGGCCGACGTCTGCGCCTTCGTCATGCGATACGAGGTGGGCCCGGTGCCGGTGGGCCGGATCGGTCTGTTCGGTTTCTGGTGGTGGCTGGGCTGGCACTTTCTCGCCCGCTGAGACACCACCGGAAAAGGGATTGTCCTGTCCGCATCGCGGGAACAGTGGGCAGTATCTGGAAAGTGAACGTTAATTTGGGTGAGGGATCGGCGCTTCGCGGCGCTGGTCACGGGCGGTGGTGCCGCACCCGGCGCTGCCTCCCTCCAGGGTCAGACCGACCCGGGCTCACGCTGCCAGGCGAGCCGCTCCGGTGATCCCGGACCGCTGCCGGGCGCGCAGCAGGCCGACGACTCCGGTCGCGGCGCGACGCTCGTCGCGTCGTCGACCACGAGGCGTCGGGCGCCCGCAGGGCCGCCGTGCCTCGGTGGTCCGCACCCTGGAAGGACATTCCATGCCGAGCAAGCGCAAGCCGCAGACCGAAACCACCACCGACGAGGCGCGCGAGCAGATGCGTCGCGCGCTGCAGACCTCGATGGACACCCGTCAGTGACGCAGGCCGTCCGGCGGTGACGCCGGGGGCGCCGCGACACCGTGATCGCCCCCACCGCCCGCGTCACCGCCGCACCGGTCGCCGGAACCGGCGACCATCGGCCCGGAGTCGGCGTCCCGCCGACCTGAGCCCGCACCCCGGAGTGACGGCGCTGCCGTCACCCGGTGCGCCGCATCCTCGTCGTCGGCAGTTCCGGCGCAGGCAAGAGCACCCTCGCCGGGGAACTGGCCCGGCGACTCGACCCTCCCCTGATCCACCTCGACCGCCACTACCGGCGGCCCGGCCGGGTCGCCCCGACCGGCGACGAGTTCCGCGCCGAGGTGACCGCGCTGGCCGCCCGCCCGGCCTGGGTGATGGACGGCAACCACGCCGGCACCCTCGACCTCCTGAGCTACATCTGGCGCTACCCACGCCGCTCCCGTCCCCGGGTGCTGGCGGCCGTCGCCGGGTACGCGCCAACCCTCCCGGTGTGCCGGCTGCGCGGCCGGCGGGACGTGGCTCACTTCCTGGAGGGGTGGGGTAAGCAGCCCTAGGGGTTGTGGGGCTTACCGGGCGCGTGCCAGGATCGGCGGTGATGAGCAGCACCGCAGCACCCGCCACCGCCGTCTCGCCCCGGCGGATCGCCGCGCTCGCGCTCCCCGCCCTGGTGGTGCTCGCCGCGGAGCCGCTCTACGTTCTCGTCGACACCGCGGTGGTCGGCCACCTGGGCCGGGTGCCGCTCGCCGCGCTCGCCGTCGGCGGCACGGTCATGACGCTCACCGCGTGGATCGGCACCGTCGTGGCGTACGGCACCACGGGGCGCTCGGCCCGCCGGTTCGGTGCGGGCGACCGGGCCGCCGCGGTGGCCGAGGGCGTCCAGGCGTCCTGGCTCGCGCTGACCGCCGGCCTGCTGGTGGCGGTCGCCATGGGAATCGGTGGGGGCGCGCTGGCGCGTACCCTCGCCGGCGGTCCCGGCGAGGTGGCCGACGCGGCCGCCGGATGGCTGCGGATCGCGGCGCTGGGCGCGCCCGGCCTGCTGCTCGCCGCCGCCGGCAACGGCTGGCTGCGGGGGATCCAGGACACCCGCCGGCCGCTGCTGTTCGTGCTCGCCCCCAACCTGCTCTCCGCGCTGCTCTGCCCGTTGCTCGTCTACCCGGCCGGGCTCGGCCTGGTCGGCTCCGCCGTGGCCAACGCGATCGCGCAGACGCTCTCCGGTGGCCTCTTCGCGGCCGCGCTGGTGCGCGAGCGGGTCGCCCTGCGGCCCCGGCCGCGCATGATCGGGCAGCAGTTGGTGCTCGGCCGTGACCTGCTGGTCCGCGGCGTCGCGTTCCAGGCGAGCTTCCTCTCGGCGACCGCCGTCGCGGCCCGCTTCGGCGCCGCCGCGGTCGGGGCGCACCAGATCGCCGTACAACTCTGGTTCTTCACCGCGCTGGTGCTGGACGCCCTCGCGATCGCCGCGCAGGCGCTCGTCGGCGCCGCGCTCGGCGCCGGCGACGCGGCCGGCGCGCGGTTCCTCGCCCGCCGCGTCGCCCTGCTCGGCGGCCTGTGCGGCGTGGCGTTCGCGGTGCTGATCGCCGCCGGCGCCGGCGGAGTGCCGTCGTTGTTCAGCTCCGACCCGCAGGTACGCGAACAGGCCATGGTGGCCTGGCCCTGGCTGGTGGCGCTCCAACCGATCGGCGGCGTGGTGTTCGCGCTCGACGGGGTGCTGATCGGCGCCGGCGACGTGCGCTACCTGCGCAACCTCACCATCGTGGCCGCGTTCGGCGGGTTCCTGCCGGCGATCTGGCTGGCCTACGGTCTCGACCTCGGGCTGGGCGGGATCTGGGCCGGGTTGACGCTGTTCGTGGTGCTGCGGCTGATCGCGTTGCTGCTGCGGCTGCGCTCCGGCGCCTGGGTGGTGGTCGGCGCGGTCCGCTGACGCCGGTCAGCAGGGCTGGTACGAACCGGGGCCGCCCAGCCACGGCTCGACGACGAAGAACCCTTCCCCCAGGCGGGCGCAGTCGACGTTGCTGGTGGACGCCTGCGCGGAGACGAGCCAGAGACCGCGCCTGGCCGCGGGCAGTCCCTTCGACCGGGGGACCTCCCAGACCACCCGGTCGCGGATGGTGGCGATGCCGGCCCGGCCCGGCGTCGTCCGGGGCACGTCGAAGGCGTACATCCAGACGTATTCGGTGGTGATCCTCAGGACCGGCAGCCCGTTCGCGCCGGTGACGGCCCGGTAGCGTGTCTCGCCCCGCACCCGGATCTCGTCCGCGCGGTCCTGCGACCCGATGCGGGTGGCGTAGCGCAGGAACGAGGCGTCGTCGAAGTCGGCGCGCCGCTCGGCACGGGCGGCCGGCGCCAACAACGCGAGGAACGGCTCCGGATCGCCGACGATCATGCTGGTGTCGAGCCGGGCCTGCACCAACGCGGCCCGGACCTGGGACAGGGCCACGGCCACCTCGCGGGCGGTGAACGGAAATTGCGCCGTGGCCCGGGGCAGGGTGATCCCGGCCTCACCGACCGCGAAGTCCGCGCCGAGGGTGCCCGCGTAGAGGTCGCGTGGTTCGCCGACCCGGCTGAGTGGAAGCGGCGACGGGCTGGGGGAGGAGGAGGCGACGGTGGTGCCGGAACGCACCCGGTCGACGGTGATCGTGCCGAGGGTGACCGTGCCGCCGATCAGGGCCAGCGCCAGCACCGCCACCAGGGCGATGTGGCGCTTGCCGCGCTGCCGGTTCCACTCCATCCGGAACCGTTCGCCGCGGGTCAGCGGGGTTGCCGCGTCCTCCCCGGTCATCCAACCCGGCAACCGGACACCGTCGCCGCGGGTGGCGACGGCGTACGGGTCCGGCTCGACCGGCGTGGTCTCGGGTTCGTTCATCGGCGGTCCCGGTGGATGTGGGGGGAGGCGGCAGATGATGATCGCATCCCGGGGCGCCGGTCGTGTCGCCCCTTCGGTCAGACCTGGGGGTGCCGGATCCGCCACAGCAGGTAGGACGCACCCGCGACCAGCAGGGTGGCCGTCACGGCCACCACCACGAAGGACACGATCGCGGAGAGCACCGGGCGCCGTTCACTGAACCGGGTCCGGTCCCGTCGGGCCCAGAGGCGGCGCCGGGCCGCCGCCAGCGCCGGAACGCCGTCGACCAGTTCGGAGACGCGACGGCCGAGCGTGCGTCGGGGCGGTTCCGGATCGCGCATCCAGTCGGGCAGGTCCACCCGGGCGCGGTGCGGTCCGGTCGGCGGATCGGTGGTCATGGCGGGTTCCTGTCGGTCGTGCGGGAAGGGACGGGTCGGCGGCGCGGGTCAGCAGGTGTCCGGCAGGTCGAGGGTCTTGTCCGGGTCGAAGACCGCGTCCGGGTCCGGATCGGCGGGACCGCCGAACGAGGGCTCGCCGAGCGCGAGCAGACCCTTGTCCCAGGCCGCGCAGTCGATGTTGGAGGCGTACGAGTCAGCCTTCTCGATCCAGAGTCCGAGCGAGGCGGGGCGCACGTCGTCCGGGTGGGCCACGCTCCACACCACGGTGTCGTGCACCACCACGACACCGCCGCCCGGCTCGGTGCTCGCGGTGGGGAAGGCGTACGCCCAGACGAAGTTCGTGGTGATCCGCAGGATCCGGATGCCGTCGGGATCCTTGGCGGCCCGGTAGCTGATCCGGCCCTTGACCCGGGGCTGGTCGGCGCCGAGCCGGGCGCCGGGGGCCAGCCGGGTGGCGTAGCTGCCCGCCTCGCCGGCGGGGAAGTCGTCCCGCAGGTCGTCCCGGGCGTCCGGCGCGAACTGGCGGACCAGCCGCTCCGGCTCCTTCGCGGTGAAGAACGCCCGGTCCAGCCGCGCGGTCACCAGCGCCTTGCGCACCTTGGTCAGCGCGTCGGTCACCTGCCTGGCGGTGAACGGGCCGGTGCGCTTGGCCGGTGGCAGCGCGATCCCGGCCGTACCCTCCGGGAACCCGGCGGCCGGGGTGCCGTCGAACGGCCCGGCGGCCGGTGGCGGCGACGCCGAGGTGACGGCCTGCTCGCCGCTCGGCGGGCTGATCGTCGGGTACGCCACCGGGCCCGCACGCCACCGTTGGAAGCCCTGGTAGCCGACCGTGGCGCCCACCCCGGTGCAGGCCAGGAGCAGCACCGCGACGCCGCCGCCGAGCAGCTTGCCCGAGTGTCGCCCGAGGGCGATGCGCAAGCGTTGGAGGCGGGTGAGTTCGGCTTCCGGGGCGGCCTGGCGGAGCCACTCGGGAACCCGCCCCAGGGCGTCCTCGGACAGCGGGTCGGCGGGGTCGGGGGTCGAACGGTGCTCGGTCATCGGGCTTCCGGGGGCGGCGGGACGAGGGCGGCTGATCTTGACACCTCGCTGAGCGGGGCGGTATCCCCCGCAGGGCCGATCACCGCCGTCTGGCAGGCTTGGCGGTCGTGAGCGCAGACGGTCTGATCGTGGTCGACAAGCCCGGTGGCATGACGTCGCACGACGTGGTGGCCCGCGTCCGGCGGCTGGCCCGGACCCGCCGGGTGGGGCACGGCGGCACGCTGGACCCGATGGCCACCGGCGTCCTGGTGATCGGCGTCGGGCGGGCGACCCGGCTGCTCACCTACGTGATCGGGGCCGGCAAGAGCTACGCCGCCACGATCCGGCTGGGCCAGGCCACGGTCACCGACGACGCCGAGGGCGACGTGATCGCGAGCACCCCGGCCGGCGCGGTCACCGACGACGCGGTGCGGGCCGCGCTGGCCGCGCTCACCGGCGAGATCGACCAGGTGCCCAGCGCGGTCAGCGCCATCAAGATCAACGGGGAGCGGGCGTACAAGCGGGTCCGCGACGGGGAGGCGGTCGAGCTGCCGGCCCGCCGGGTCACCGTGTCCCGGCTGGACGTGCGGGAGATCCGCCGGGACACCCCCGACGTGGTGGACGTGGACGTGGACGTGACCTGCTCGTCCGGCACGTACATCCGGGCGATCGCCCGGGACGCGGGCCTGGCGCTCGGGGTCGGCGGCCACCTCACCGCGCTGCGACGCACCGCGGTCGGCGGCTTCGACCTGGCCGAGGCGGCCACCCTGGCGCAGCTCGAGGAGCGCGCGCCGGAGGTGGTGAACCTGCCGCTGGACGCCGCCGCCGAGCGGTTCTTCCCGCGCCGGGACGCGACCGTGGCGGAGGCGCGGACGCTGTCCCACGGGGGGCCGCTGGCCCCGGCCGGGCTCGCCGGCCCGTACGCGGTCTTCGACCCGGCGGGCGGGTTGATCGCTATCGTCAGCGAGCGGGACGGGCGGGCCCGCGCGGAGATCGTCCTGGCCCCGGCCTGACGGCGCACGGGCGGACAGGGGAGGAACGGCATGCAGCGGTGGCGGGGGTACGAGGCGGCGCCCGGCGGCTGGGGACGCTCGGTGGTCACCATCGGCGTCTTCGACGGGGTGCACCAGGGGCACCAGGCCACCATCGGCCACGCCGTGGCGCGTGCCCGCGAGCTGGGCGTCAAGTCGGTGGTGGTGACGTTCGACCCGCACCCGGCCGAGGTGGTGCGCCCCGGCTCGCACCCGGCGGTGCTCACCGAGCCGGCCCGCAAGGCGGAGCTGATCGAGGCGCTCGGCGTGGACGTGCTCTGCGTGGTGCCGTTCACCGTCGAGTTCTCCCGGCTGCCGGCCGAGGCGTTCGTGCACGACATCCTGGTCGAGCACCTGCACGCCGCGCTGGTGGTGGTCGGCGACAACTTCCGGTTCGGGCACCGGGCGGCCGGCGACGTGGCCCTGCTGGAGCGGCTCGGCCGCACCTTCGGCTTCGGCGTCGAGGGGGCGCCGCTGGTCGCCGAGGCGGGCACGGTCTTCTCCTCCACGTACATCCGCTCCTGCGTCGACGCCGGCGACGTGCGCGCGGCGGCGGCCGCGCTGGGCCGCCCGCACCGGGTCGAGGGCGTGGTGGTCCGCGGTGACCAGCGCGGACGTGAGCTGGGTTACCCCACCGCCAACCTGCTGACCCACCGGTACGCGGCGGTGCCCGCCGACGGGGTGTACGCGGCCCGCCTGGTGCGCCGCGGCGGCGACCCGCTCGCGGCGGCGGTCTCGATCGGCACGAACCCGACCTTCTCCGGCCGGGAGCGCCGGGTGGAGGCGTACGCGCTGGACTTCAGTGGCGACCTGTACGGCGAGCGGCTGGCCCTGGACTTCGTGGCGCACCTGCGCGAGCAACGGACGTACGACGCGATCGAGCCGCTCGTGGCCCAGATCGCCGAGGACGTGGAGCGCACCCGCCACGCGGTGTCCTGACCCGCGTGGCGACCTTGACCGGCCGACCCGGGTCGGGGCTGGTAGGCTGACGAAGACGTCGGCTGACCGACGGGGGCCTCGCGTGCCTGCACGACGCCGCGGGTGCGAGGAACCGGTCCGTCGCGCCGGTCACCACGACCGCTCCGACAGACCTCATCGAACCACCCACGAAACAGGGAGAACATGGCGCTCGACCAGGAAGCCAAGGCCAAGATCCGCCAGGAGTACGCGACCGCCGAGGGCGACACCGGTTCGCCGGAGGTGCAGGTCGCGGTCCTGACCAAGCGGATCGCGGAGCTGACCGAGCACCTGAAGGTGCACAAGCACGACCACCACAGCCGCCGTGGGCTGCTGCTGCTGGTCGGCCGGCGCCGTCGGCTGCTCAACTACGTCCAGAAGAAGGACATCAGCCGCTACCGGTCGCTCATCGAGCGGCTCGGCCTGCGCCGATGACCTGGCGGGGGAGTGGCCGCGCGGTCGCTCCCCCGTTCCGGTACCACCGAAAGAACCCCGGCCGCGCGACGACCCGAGAGGGAGCCGGTCAGCACCGGTCTCCGGTAGTGGCCCCCGGGAATCCCGGCAGATGCCGGCCCCCCGGGCGCTTCGATCGAAGACCGGCCGCCTGAGCAGTTCCCGTGTCGTCGGCCGACGACGCGAAGGAGCACCACAGCACATGACCGAGACCAACCTCGGCACCGAATCCCGCACCGCCGTGATCGACAACGGGTCCTTCGGCACCCGTGAGATCACCTTCTCCACCGGCCGGCTGGCCCGGCAGGCCGCCGGCTCCGTCGTCGCCCAGCTCGGCGAGACGGTCGTCCTCTCCGCCACCACCGCCGGCAAGCAGCCGCGCGAGTCGTTCGACTTCTTCCCGCTGACGGTCGACGTCGAGGAGCGGATGTACGCCGCGGGCCGGATCCCCGGCTCGTTCTTCCGCCGCGAGGGCCGGCCCAGCGAGGACGCCATCCTCACCTGCCGGCTGATCGACCGGCCGCTGCGCCCGTCCTTCGTCAAGGGCCTGCGCAACGAGGTCCAGGTCGTCGAGACCATCCTCGCGCTCGACCCGCAGCACCCGTACGACGTGGTGGCCATCAACGCCGCCTCGATGTCGACCAAGCTCTCCGGCCTGCCGTTCTCCGGCCCGATCGGGGCGACCCGGGTCGCGCACGTGGACGGCCAGTGGGTCGCCTTCCCGACCCTGGAGGAGCTGGCCCGTGCCACCTTCGACATGGTCGTGGCCGGCCGCACCCTGGCCGACGGCGAGGTCGCGATCATGATGGTCGAGGCCGAGGCCACCCCGAACGCGGTGTCCCTGATCTCGGACGGTGCCACCGCGCCGACCGAGGAGATCGTCGCCAGCGGCCTGGAGGCCGCCAAGCCGGCCATCCGTGAGCTGTGCCGGGCGCAGAGCGAGCTGGCCGAGGTCGCCGCCAAGCCGGTCGCCGAGTTCCCGATCTTCCTGGACTACCAGGACGACGTGTACGACGCGGTGGCCGACGTGGCCCGCGCCGAGGTCACCGAGGCCCTGAAGATCGCCGGCAAGGCCGACCGGGAGGAGGCCCTGGACCGGATCAAGGCCAAGGTCGCCGAGGAGCTGACCGGCCGGTTCGAGGGCCGCGAGAAGGAGCTCTCCGCCGCCTTCCGCTCGCTGAGCAAGTCCGAGGTCCGCAACCGGGTGCTGCGCGAGCAGGTCCGGATGGACGGCCGCGGCCCGCGCGACATCCGCCCGCTGACCGCCGAGGTCGGCGTGCTGCCGCGGGTGCACGGCTCGGCGCTGTTCGAGCGCGGCGAGACCCAGATCCTGGGCGTCACCACGCTGAACATGCTGCGCATGGAGCAGATGGTGGACACGCTGTCGCCGGAGAACCGCAAGCGCTACATGCACAACTACAACTTCCCGCCGTACTCCACCGGTGAGACCGGCCGGGTCGGCTCGCCGAAGCGGCGCGAGATCGGTCACGGCGCGCTGGCCGAGCGGGCGCTGATCCCGGTGCTGCCGTCGCGCGAGGAGTTCCCGTACGCCATCCGGCAGGTCTCCGAGGCGCTCGGCTCCAACGGCTCCACCTCGATGGGCTCGGTCTGCGCCTCCACGCTGGGCCTGCTCTCGGCCGGTGTGCCGCTGAAGGCGCCGGTCGCCGGCATCGCCATGGGCCTCATCTCCGACGAGGTCGACGGCAAGACCCAGTACGTGACGCTTACCGACATCCTCGGTGCCGAGGACGCGTTCGGCGACATGGACTTCAAGGTCGCCGGCACGCGTGACTTCGTCACCGCGCTCCAGCTCGACACCAAGCTCGACGGCATCCCGTCGGACGTGCTGGCCGCCGCGCTGCAGCAGGCGCACGAGGCCCGGCAGACGATCCTCGACGTGATGCAGCGGGCCATCGAGGCGCCGGCCGAGATGTCGGACTACGCGCCGCGGGTCACCACCGTCAAGATCCCGGTCGACAAGATCGGCATGGTGATCGGCCCGAAGGGCCAGACCATCAACGCCATCCAGGACGAGACCGGCGCCGAGATCTCCATCGAGGACGACGGCACCATCTACGTCGGCGCGACCAACGGCCCGTCGGCCCAGGCCGCGGTGGACCGGATCAACGGCATCGCCAACCCGACCCTGCCGAAGACGGGCGAGCGGTTCCTCGGCACCGTGGTGAAGACGGCCGCGTTCGGCGCCTTCATCTCGCTCCTGCCCGGCCGCGACGGCCTGCTGCACATCTCCAAGGTGGGCGACGGCAAGCGGGTCGACAAGGTCGAGGACTTCCTCAACGTCGGCGACAAGGTCGAGGTCGAGATCGCGGACATCGACGCCCGCGGCAAGATCTACCTGGACAAGATCCGGCCGGAGGGCGCCGAGGCGCCGGCCGCCGGTGAGGCCGCCGGCGGCGACCGTCCGGCCGGCCGGGACCGCGGCGGCGACCGTGGCCCGCGCGACCGCGGTGACCGCGGTGAGCGCGGCGGTGACCGCGGTGAGCGCGGCGGTGACCGCGAGGGCGGCGACCGCCGCCCGGAGGGTGGCGAGGGCGGCGACCGCCCGCGTCGCCGCACCCGGCACAGCTGATCACCGACCGGCCCGGGCGACGTACGCGTCGCCCGGGCCGGCCCACGGCTCCAGGTCGCACGGCGGGCTGGAGCCGTCGTTCGTCCCACCCACCCTTCGTGGCACGGAGAGCAGGTCTGTCGTGAGTTCGTCTTCCCCGGCGGCACGGGCGGTCACCCGCACCCTCAGCGACGACCCGCTCGGCGGCACGGTCCGCCGCACCGTGCTCCCCAGCGGGCTGCGGGTCCTCACCGAGGCGATCCCGGCGATGCGCAGCGTCTCGTTCGGCATCTGGGTGGCGGTCGGCTCCCGCGACGAGACCGGGCCGCAGGCCGGGGCCGCGCACTTCCTGGAGCACCTGCTCTTCAAGGGCACCAAGAAGCGCAGCGCGCTGGAGATCTCGGCCGAGATCGAGGCGGTGGGCGGCGAGACCAACGCGTTCACCACCAAGGAATACACCTGCTACTACGCGCGGGTGCTCGACGAGGACCTGCCGCTGGCCATCGACGTGATGTGCGACGCGGTCGCCGACTCGGTGCTGGCCGCCGCCGACGTGGAGACCGAGCGCGGCGTCATCCTCGAAGAGATCGCCATGCACGACGACGAGCCCGGCGACGAGGTGCACGACCTCTTCGCCCGCGCGGTCTACGGCGACCACCCGCTGGGCCGGCTGATCTCCGGCACCGAGGAGACGGTCACGCCGATGACCCGGCGGCAGATCCAGAGCTTCTACCGCAGCCGATACACCGCGCCGCAGATCGTGATCGCCGCCGCCGGCAACCTCGACCACGCCGCCGTGGTCAAGCTGGTCCGGCAGGCGCTGCGGGACACCCCGCTGGACACCGACCCGGCCGCGCCGGCGCCGCACCGCGCGACGACCCCGGCGGTACGCACGAAGCCGGCCACCACCCTGGTCGAACCGAAGGAGACCGAGCAGGCGCACGTCCTGCTCGGCTGCCCGGCCATCGACCGCACCGACGACCGGCGCTTCGCCCTGGGCGTGCTCAACAACGTGCTCGGCGGCGGCATGTCCAGCCGGCTGTTCCAGGAGATCCGGGAGCAGCGCGGGCTCGCCTACTCGGTCTACTCCTACGCCAGCCAGTACGCCGACAGCGGCGTGTTCGCCGTCTACGCCGGCTGCGCGCCCGGCAAGGTGGACGAGGTGCTCGACCTGACCCGCGCCGAGTTGGCCCGGGTGGCGACCGAGGGCGTCACGGAGGCCGAACTGGCCCGGGGCAAGGGGATGAGCAAGGGCTCCTTCGTGCTGGGGTTGGAGGACACCGGGTCGCGGATGAGCCGGCTGGCCAAGGGCGAGCTGCTCTACGGCAACCTGATGCCGGTGGACGAACTGCTGGCCCGGGTGGACGCGGTGACCCTGACCGACGTGAACGACCTGGCGGCCGAGCTGCTCGGCCGGCCGATGTCGCTGGCCGTGGTCGGCCCGTTCGACGAGTCCGCCTTCACGGTCGGCCGCTGACCCGGCCGTCCGGTGCTTCGGACCACCCGGTGCGGCGCGTCCCGATTGGGATAGGTTGTGCCCCGTGACTGACGTGCGGGAGAAGGGCCCGGCCGACGCGGCCCGGGTCGGCGTGCTGGGTGCCCGGGGCCGGATGGGCATGGAGGTCTGCAAGGCGGTCGGCGGCGCGCCCGACCTGGACCTGGTCGCGGCCGTGGACCAGGGCGACGACCTGGACGCGGTCGCCGGCGCCGGCGTGGTCGTCGACTTCACCACCCCCGACGCGGTGATGGACAACCTGCGCTGGTGCGTCGAGCGGGGCATCCACGCCGTGGTGGGCACCACCGGCTTCACCGAGCAGCGGCTGGACCAGGTGCGCGACTGGCTGGCCGACCGGCCCGGGGTGGGCGTGGTGATCGCGCCCAACTTCGGCATCGGCGCGGTGCTGATGATGCAGTTCGCGGCCCGTGCGGCGCGGCACTTCGAGTCCGTCGAGATCATCGAGCAGCACCACCCGCGCAAGCTGGACGCGCCCAGCGGCACCGCCACCCACACCGCCCGGCTGATCGCGGCGGCCCGGGCCGAGGCCGGCCTCGGTCCCGCGCCGGACGCCACCCGCGACGAGGTGGCCGGCGCCCGCGGCGCCGACATCGACGGGGTACGCGTGCACGCGGTCCGCGCCACCGGCCTGGTCGCCCACCAGGAGGTGCTGTTCGGCACCACCGGCGAGACGCTGACCATCCGGCACGACTCGTACGACCGGGCGTCGTTCATGCCCGGCGTGCTGCTGGCGGTGCGCGAGGTCGGCCGCCGGCCGGGTCTCACGGTCGGCCTGGACGCCCTGCTCGACTGACACTCCCGCACCTGCCGCGGTCGGCGGTCCGCAGGTGCGCAACGGCGATCAAGCGGTTCCGTCCATGCCGGGTGCAGGCTGAGCGCATGAACCGGAACGACGGACTCACCGGCCTCCTCGACGTACTCCAGGTCGCGCTCGACGATCCGGCGGCGAGCCCGGCGGGTCTGGCCTCCCGGGCCCACCTGTCCCGGTTCCATTTCGACCGGCTGGTCGCCGCGGCCACCGGGGAACCGCCGGGCGCGCTGCGCCGGCGGTTGCTCCTGGAGCGCGCGGCGCACCGGCTCGTCACCAGCGACCGGACCGTCCTCGACATCGCCGTCGAGGCCGGATACGGCTCGCACGAGGCGTTCACCCGCGCCTTCCAGCGGTCGTACGGCTTCACCCCGACCGCGGTCCGGCGGCGCCGGCCGCTGACCTTCCACGAGCTGGAGCTGCCCTGCCCCAGCGGCGTCCACTTCCAACCGCCCGGTGGCCTGCGGCTGCCGGCCGCCCGTCAGGAGACCACGATGAACGTTCTCCAACACCTGGTCGACCACCACGTCGAGACTCTCACCGCGATCATCGACCGCGCCGGTGGCCTCGACGAGCGGGTGCTCGACCAGCCCGTCACCGTGTCCGTGGAGACGATCGACGAGGAGCCGACGCTCCGCTCGCTGATCAACGCCATGGTCACGCAGGAGGAGCACTGGCTGTCCGCCCTGCGCGGTGGCGAGTGGCCCGACGAGAGCGACCGGTCGGTGACCGGTCTCGCCGCTCGGCACGCGGTGGCCGGGCGCGACTGGCGGGCGTTCGTGGCCCGGACGCTGGCCGCCGGCACCCTGGCGGACACCTTCGTCGACACCACCTGCGCGCCCCCGACCACGCACACGCTCGGCGGCACCATCGGCCACGTGATCACCTTCGCCGCCGTGCGCCGAACCCTGGCGATCGGCGCCCTGCGCAGCGCCGGTGTCACCGACCTCGGCGCCGGCGACCCGCGCCCGTACCTCGACTCAGCCGCGCGCACCCCGGCCGGCTGACCGCTCCGGCCGGACCCTAGGCTGACCATATGATCAACTCTGGAGAGCGTGACCGCCTCGGCCGCCGGGTGACCCTGCGGCCGGTGGACGACGGCAACTGGCGGCCGGTGGCCGACGTGGCGCCGCGTGACGACCAGCGTGCCTTCGTGGCGGCGCTGGCCGCCCGCTACCTGCTGCTGACCGCGCACTCGGAGGTGTGGAACTCGCTGGCCGTGTACGCCGAGGAGACCGTGGTGGGGCACGTCATGTGGGGCGTGGACGACGACGGTTCGCGCTGGATCGGCGGCATGGTGATCGACGCCGCCGAGCAGGGTCGGGGTCTGGGCCGGGCCACCGTGCGCACGCTGGCCGGCTGGCTGGCGGAGGCGGCCCGCCCGATCCGGCTGAGCTACCACCCCGACAACACCGCGGCCGCCGCCCTGTACACCTCACTCGGCTTCCACCCGACAGGCGCCACCGAGGACGACGAACTGGTCGCCGAACTCCACCCCTCCTGACCCACCCCACCCCACCCGCACGGTGATCAAGGAGTTTGCGTCGGCCCCGGGCCGCCCGGACGACGCAAACTCCTTGATCGACCGCCTTGGTCCGCGCGCGGGTCCGGGCGCGGGAGCCGTCGATCATGAAGGTGGTGGCCGTGGGGAGAGCTACAGGAGTGCGGACTTCATGATCGACGCGTCGGTGTGGTGCGGGCGGGGGTGGGGAAGCCGGACGGGGGGCGGGGGGTAGGTACGCGGGTGGGGATGTGGGTGGGATGCAGGGTGGGCGAGAGGTCGGTCAGGGTGGGGTGGCCGGTGTGGTCGACCGTGACCGTGACCGGGGCGCCGGCGATCCGCAGGTTGGCGGCGCTCAGCGCGCCCAGCTCGGGGCCGGCCAGCGGGCGCAGGTCGACCCGACCGTTCGGCACGTCGGGATAGACGCCCAGACCGGCCTGGAGCAGCAGCACGGACGCCGCCGCGGACCAGGCCTGCGGGCGGCAGGCGGCCGGGTAGGGCACCGGCCGGCCGAGCGTCGCCCGGTCGTCGCCGCCGTACAGCTCGGGCAGGCGGTAGTCGAACGCCTCGGCGGCGGCGAGCAGGCCGTCGGCGAGCCGGAGCGCCGCCGCCCGGTGCCCGTCGCGGGCCAGCCCGGCGAGCACGATCGCGGTGTCGTGCGCCCAGATCGAACCGCAGTGGTACGACAGCGGGCTGAAGCCGGCGTCGTCGGTGGACATGGTCCGCAGTCCGAAGCCGCCGGCCATCGCCTCGGTGGAAAGCAGCGCCGCGACCTGGGCGGACTCGGCGTCCGACAGCAGCCCGGTGCCGAGCAGGTGGCCGATGTTGCTGGTCAGCGAGTCGACCGGACGCTTGTCCCGGTCCAGCGCCAGCGCGGGCTGCGGGCCGTGGCGGCCGTCGACCCAGAACGTGGACCGGAACCGCTCGGCGAGGCGGTCGGCGTATCCGCGCCAGCGGTCGGCCCCCGGGCGGCCGAACGCGTCCAGCAGGTTCGCCCCGTCCGTCGCCGCCTGGTACGCGTACCCCTGCACCTCGGCCAGCACGATCGGCGGCGCGGCCAGCCGGCCGTCGCGGAAGCGCACCGCGTCGCCGGAGTCCTTCCAGCCCTGGTTGGCGAGGCCGTGGCCGGTGGTGTCGACGTACTCGACGAAGCCGTCGCCGTCGGCGTCGGCGTGTTCGCCGAGCCAGCGCAGCGCGGCCTCCAGGTGCGGCAGCAGCGGCTCGATCTCGTCGGCGGGCAGGCCCCAGCGCCAGGCGTCGTGCAGCAGGTTGACCCAGAGCATGGTGGCGTCGACCGTGCCGTAGTAGGCCGGCGGCAGCCGGAGCCCGTTGTCGTGCGACAACTCGTGGCGGCGCAGCTCGTGCAGGATCTTGCCGGGCTGCTCGCCGGTGGCCGGGTCGATCCGGGTCCCCTGCCGGCGGGCCAGCACCCGCAACGTGCCGGCGGCCAGCTCGGTGCCGAGCGGCAGCATCATCCGGGCGGCCCAGAGGCTGTCCCGGCCGAACAGGGTGAGGAACCAGGGCACGCCGGCGCCGAGGAAGACGTCTTCCGGGTGGGCAGGTTCGGCCAGCCGTAGCCCCCGCAGGTCGGCCAGGGAGCGGTCGAGCAGTCGCGGCAGGCGGCGGTCGTCGGCGCCTACCTGCGGCTCGGCCCAGCCGGCGCCGGCCGGCGCGGCGGTCACCACCGCTCGCGGGTCGGTGACGGCGAGCCGCCAGCGCAGCGTGACCGGGCTGCCGGGCGTGACGGTGACCGGCCAGCTCAACCGAGGCGCGACGGTCCGCTCGCCGGTGGCGTCCACAGTGGCGCCCTCGCCGGTCACGGTGACGGTCAGCCCGTCGCCGGCCCAGCGCACCCGGCCCGGCTCACCGGCCCCGGCCTCCAGCGGAGCGCCCGCCCGCCCGGCCTTGACCTGCTCGATCGGGGCGAGGTCGCAGGCCAGGTCGACGGTGACGGTGGTGCGGACCGGGTCGGCGGCGGTGGAGGACACGACGATCTCCTCGGTGAGACCGCGCGGACCGGCCTGCCGGGTGCGCTCGACCCGGACGGTCGGGTCGGGGGTGGCGTCGCCGAGCCAGCGGGCCAGGCCGACGAAGCGGGCGCCGTGCGGGCCGACGGCGCCGTGACCGATCGTCTCCGGCTCCCGGTCGTCGAGGCTCAGCTCGGCACGGGAGAGCACCCGGGCGTCGGCGTGGAAGACGCCCTGGACGCCGTGCGGTCGGAGTTGACCGGCCGCGTCGCCCAACGCGCTGGTGGGGGCGTGCGCCACGCCGACCAGGTCGTGCAGCAGCGGTTGGAGGTGGCGTTCGGTCACGGGGGAACTCCTGGTGCTGATCGGTGGCGACGGACGTCTTGACAGATGGCCGTGGCCGGGTGCACAGTGCGAAACATTCCAGAAACTTTGAACGATCTAATCCTGCCTCATCGGTATTGGATCGTTCAAGGTAGGCGAGAGGGATTTCGTGGGAGAAAAGGTAACCATCGCAACGGTGGCTCGGCATGCCCAGGTCAGCCGGCAGACCGTCTCCAACGTGCTCAACACGCCGCACATCGTCCGTGAGGACACCCGACGACGGGTGCGGGAGGCGATCGTCGCGCTCGGCTACCGGGCCAACCAGGCCGCCCGGCAGATGCGGACCGGGCGGTCCCGGCTCATCGCCGTCCGCATCGAACCCACCCGCGACGGCATCAACGGCTCGGTCCTCGACCGCTTCCTGCACGGCCTCACCGAGACCGCCGACGCCGCCGGCTACCGGGTGCTGCTCTACACCGCCGTCGGCGACGACCAGGAGATCGCCACCTACGACGACCTGCTCGGCGCGTACGACCTGGACGCGTTCGTGCTGACCGGCACCAAGCACGGCGACCCGCGCACCGCGTGGCTGGCCGAGCGGGAGGTGCCGTTCGTGACGTTCGGCCGGCCCTGGGACACCCCGGAGGCGCACCCCTGGGTCGACGTCGACGGTGCCGCCGGCACCGCCCAGGCCACCCGGCACCTGCTCGCCGCCGGGCACCGCCGGATCGCCTTCCTCGGCTGGCCCGCCGGCTCGGGCGTCGGCGACGACCGGCGCGCCGGCTGGCGTACCACGATGGCGGAGGTCGGCCTGGACGGCGCCGCGCCGGACCGCGCCACCGAGGACGGCATCGCCGAGGGGGAGCGCGAGTCGCGCGCGCTGCTCGCCCTCGACGCGCCGCCGACCGCGGTGGTCTGCGCCAGCGACTCGCTGGCCCTCGGCGCGTGGCACGCCGCGCGCGACACGGCGACCGACCTCGCGGTCGTCGGCTTCGACGACACCCCGGTGGCCGCCGCGGTCGGGCTGAGCAGCGTCAGCCAACCGCTCGGCGAGGCCGCCGCCCGCTGCGTCGAGCTGCTTACCGGGCTGCTCGACGGGCAGCAGCGCGACCCCCAGCTCCTGCTCCATCCCTCGCTGGTGCTCCGGCACTCGGCGTGATCCCATCCCCCACCAGGAGAAACAGATGACACCTCGGATTCTCACCCGGGCCGCGGTGGCCGGCGTCGCCGCCGTCGCCCTGCTCGGCTCCACCGCCTGCGGCAGCGGCTTCGACGACTCGGCCGACGACGCCAAGCAGTCCAGCGGCCCGGCCAACCTGCAGATCCTGATCGGCTCGTCCGGCGACGCCGAGACCAAGGCCGTCAAGGACGCCGCCGCCGCGTGGGCCGGCTCGTCCGGCAACAGCGCCACCGTCACCCCGGCGCAGGACCTCACCCAGCAACTCGGCCAGGCGCTGGCCGGCGGCACCCCGCCGGACGTGTTCTACGTCGACGCGGCCCGCTTCGCCGACTACGCCAGCGTCGGCGCGCTTGAGCCGTACGGCGACAAGGTGAGCAACCCCGACGACTTCTACGAGAGCCTGCGCACCACGTTCACCTACGACGGCAAGCTCTACTGCGCGCCGAAGGACTTCTCCACCCTGGCCCTGCAGATCAACACCGACCTGTGGGCCAAGGCCGGCCTGACCGACGCCGACGTGCCGACCACCTGGGACCAGCTCACCGCCGTCAGCCAGAAGATCAAGGCGAAGGGCAAGGTGGCGATCGCCCTCGGCGACACCCGGGACCGCATCGGCGCGTTCATGGTGCAGAACGGCGGCTGGCTGATGAGCAAGGACGGGAAGCAGCCGACCGCGGACACCCCGGAGAACCTCCAGGCCCTGCAGTACGTCAAGTCGCTGCTCACCAACGGCTACGCGAAGTTCCCGAAGCAGCTCGACTCCGGCTGGTCCGGTGAGGCGTTCGGCAAGGGCAAGGCCGTGATGACCATCGAGGGCAACTGGATCAAGGGCGCCCTGCAGAACGACTTCCCGAACGTGAAGTACAAGGTGGTGCCGCTGCCGGCCGGCCCGAAGGGGCCGGGCACGCTCTCCTTCACCACGTGCTGGGGGATCGCCGCCAAGTCCACGTACAAGGATCAGGCGATCAAGTTCGTCGAGGCGATGACCGCCGGTGAGCAGCAGATGAGCTTCGCCAAGGCGTTCGGCGTGATGCCGTCCCGCCAGTCGGCCCGCGACCAGTACGGCAGCGCCTTCCCGGCGGACAAGCCGTTCATCGACGGCGTCGAGTACGCCCAGGGCCCGGTGAACGCCCCCAAGATGGACAGCGTGCTGCGCGACCTGGAGGCCGGCCTGCAGGGCCTGGCCACCGGCGACCCGAAGACCGTGCTGGCCAACTTCGACAAGAACGCCAAGGCGGCGCTCGGCGGCTGAGGTGTGAGGCGGGGCCCCCTGTTAACAGACGGGTGTTAACAAGGGGCCCCTCCTTCCACCTCCCCCGAGCGAAGGAGGAGGGAATGGCAACGGACACGCTCGCCGCGCCGGGCACCGCGCCGGCCGGCCCGCCGCGCCGCCGGCCGGGCGGCATCCGCAGCAACGAGAACCTCGCCGGCTGGCTCTTCGTCGCGCCGGTGATCGTGATCCTCGGGCTCTTCCTGCTGCTGCCGATCCTGATGGCGCTCTGGGTGAGCCTCACCGACTGGAACGGCCAGGGCAGCCCGTTCACCGGCGACGTGCCGTTCGTCGGGGCCGACAACTACAGCCGGCTGTTCACCGAGGACGGGCTCGCCCGCCGCGACTTCATGACCGCCATCCGCAACAACATCTACTACGTCGGGATCGTGGTGCCGGTGCAGACCGCGCTGGCGCTCGGTCTGGCCCTGGTGGTCAACAACCGGCTGCTCAAGGGGAAGGGCTTCTTCCGCAGCGCCTTCTACTTCCCCTCGGTCACCAGCTCGGTGGCGATCAGCGTGGTGTTCCTCTTCCTGTTCGCCAACTCCGGCGCGGTCAACCGGCTGCTCGCCCTGCTCGGCATCGACGGACCGGAGTGGTTCGCCGACGGCCGTGGCGTGCTGCACCTGCTGCTCGGCGCCTTCGGCGTGGACAGCCCGCCGGCCGCGCTGACCTCCGGCGGTCCGCTCGGGCTGAGCTGGTGGGACTGGCTCTCCGGGCCGAGCGTCGCGATGACGTCGATCATCTGCCTGGTCATCTGGACCACCTCGGGCACGTTCATGCTGATGTACCTGGCCGCGTTGCAGAACGTCCCGGTGGCGCTCGACGAGGCCAGCACGCTGGACGGGGCGACCCGCTGGCAGCGCTTCCGGTACGTCACCCTCCCGCTGATCAAGCCCACCACGTTCCTGGTGGTCACGCTGGGACTGATCGGTTCCTGGCAGGTCTTCGACCAGGTGTACGTGATGAGCCAGGGCGACCCGGCCAAGACCACGCTCACCCCGGCGTACCTGTCGTACCGGACCGCGTTCCGGGACTTCGACTACGGCTCCGGCGCGGCCATCTCGTTCGTGCTGTTCTTGATCATCATCCTGTTCACCCTGTTCCAACGCCGGCTGATGGCCGACCGGGACGGGACCCGGCGCGGCCGGTGGTGGCGACGACGCGTACCGGAGGGGTCCTGACATGGCCGTGCTGACCGACCGGCCGGCGCCCGTCGCGCGCCGCGCCGACCGCGGGCCGCGGGCCCGGGTCAACCGCTTCCTCGGGTACGGCGTCCTGATCTTCTTCGGGCTGGTCTTCCTCTACCCGTTCGTGATCCAGCTCGCCAACTCGCTCAAGACCGAGCCGGACGCGGCGGCCAACCCGCTCTCGCCGGTGCCCGACCCGCTCACCCTGGCCGGCTTCGAGCGGATCTTCGCGGGCACCGCCTTCCCGCTCTGGCTCGGCAACTCGCTGCTGGTCACCGTGCTGGTGACGCTCGGCCGGGTGTTCTTCGACTCGCTCGCCGGCTACGCGTTGGCCCGGCTGCGGTTCCGGGGCCGGGCCGGGCTGTTCGCCGCGGTCATCGCGGTGATGGCGGTGCCGGGCGTGGTGCTGCTGATCCCGAAGTTCCTGGTGCTCAAGCAGATCGGCCTCTACGACAGCTACGCCGGCCTGATCGTGCCGCTGCTCGCCGACGCGGCCGGCGTCTTCATCATGAAGCAGTTCTTCGAGTCGATCCCGGTCAGCGTGGAGGAGGCGGCCCGGATCGACGGCGCCGGCGTGTTCCGCACGTTCTGGTCGGTGGTGCTGCCGATGGCCCGGCCGGCCCTGATCACGTTGACCATCCTGTCGTTCCAGGGCTCCTGGAACGAGTTCCCGCACAGCCTCGTCGCGGTGCAGGACCCGAACCTGTTCACCCTGCCCCGCGGGCTGGCCGACCTGGTCAGCGGCTCGCTCGGCAAGGGCACCCAGTATCCGCTGAAGCTCGGCGCGGCGCTGCTCGCCACCATCCCGGTGGCGGTGCTCTTCGTGATCTTCCAGCGCTACTTCGTCCGGGGCGCCAACGAGGGCGGGGACAAGGGGTGACCGGTGACCGGCGGTCCAGCCCCGTGCCGGGACCGCCGGTCGGTACCGTCAGGTGTCAGACCGGCGGCCGGGCGGAAACTCATCGCTACGCCGGCGCCTTTTCGTCCGGGACTCCCACGTGCAGGCGGAGCTGCGGGACCAGCATGTCGTCCACGTCCAGCGCCCGGGTCGCGCCGTCCGGCTCCCAGCCGGTCGAGCCGAGGAACGCGCGGGTCGCCGCGTCCGCGTCGAACGCCCACGCCACCGCGCTGGTGAAGCCGTCCGCACGCCAGTGCTCGACCGCGGCGGCGAGCAGCCGACTGCCGTGCCCGCGCCGGCCCCAGCGCGGCTCGACCAGCAGGTCGGTCACCGCCACCACGCCCGACGTGAGCGCGTCGGCGGGCTCGCCCGGTGCGAGCGCCTCGGCGTCGGCCGGACCGGAGGCGGCGAACCCCACCAGATAGGATTGCGCGGCCTGTTCGACGGCGACCAGCACCCGGTGCGCGCCCGAGGGCGGCTCCTGCACCGCAGCGCCCCACCGCCGGGCGAGGTACGCCTCGTCCAGGTTGTCGAGCACGTGCCGGGGCAGGATCCGGCGGTACGCGACCCGCCAGGTCGCGAGCTGGATGCGTGCGATCTCGGCGACGTCCTCGGGACGCGCGGGGCGGACGTAGCCTGCAGCCATGGCACGAGAGCCTACGCAGGGCGAGGAGGGTGACGGTGGCGCAGGGTGCCGGGCGGACGACCGCGCAGGTCGTCGCCGTGGCGGCGCTCGCCGCGGCGGTCACCGTGTTCCTCTCCGTGGCGGCGGTGCGGCACGGCTTCTTCGACCTCCGGGTCTACCACGGCGCGCTGACCTACTGGGCGCGTGACGGCGGGGAGATCTACGACTTCCTCAAGGCCGGCACCCAGTACGGCTTCACCTACCCGCCGTTCGCGGCACTGGTCATGCTGCCCATGGCGTACCTGCCGTGGAACGCCGCGATCGTGGTCAGCGTGGCCGCCACGGTCCTGGTCAGCGCCGTGGTGATCTGGTGGCTGCTGGACCCGGTGGCCCGCCGTTCCGGCTGGACCCGGTGGTTCACCCTCGCGGTCGCGCTCTGCCTGGTCGCGGCGTACGAGCCGATGCGCGAGACGGTCAACTTCGGTCAGGTCAACATGCTGCTGCTGTTCCTGGTGGCGGTGGACCTGCTCCGGCTGCTGCCGGCGGGCAACCGCTGGGCCGGTGTGGGCATCGGTCTGGCCACCGCGATCAAGCTGACCCCGGGCATCTTCATCGTCTACCTGCTGGTCACCGGCCGCTGGCGGGCCGCCGCGACCGCGGTCGGCTCGGCCGCCGTCGCCACCCTGGTGGCCGCCGCCCTCTTCCCGGACGCCTCCCGGGAGTTCTGGACCGAGGCGCTGTGGAACACCGACCGCGTCGGTGAGCTGGCATTCGTCTCCAACCAGTCGCTGCGCGGGGTGGTGGCCCGGTTCGACCCGGAGCACCCGAGCACCGTGGTCTGGCTGCTGCTCGTGCTGGCCACGCTGGCGGTCTGGGGCTGGCGGTGCCGGGCCGCGGCGGCCGCCGGCGACGAGGCCACCGGCCTGGCACTGACCGGTGCGGTGATGTGCCTGGTCAGTCCGGTGACCTGGGTGCATCACCTGGTCTGGCTGCTGCCGGGCCTGATCCTGCTGGTCGACAACGGCATGGCGGCGCCCGCCCGGGGGCGCCGGCGCCGCGTGCTGCTGGCCGCCGCGCTGATCGGGTACGCGCTGCTGTGCAGCCGGATCGTCTGGTCCTGGGAGAAGGACTTCACCGGCGTGGACGGCTTCCTCGGCAGCAACACCTACGTCTGGATCAGCCTGGCGCTGCTGCTCGGCCTGCCGATCCGCCGCTGGGCGACGCCGGCTGGAGCCGACGGGCCGGCCGGGTCGGCGCAGCCGGCCGGGTCAGCCGTCGAGCCGGGCGGTGTAGCGCAACTCGCGGAGCAGGACCGGGGCGCGTCCGCCGTGCAACGGCACCGGGTAGGCGGACTCCTCCCCGTCCGGTGAGTGCCCGGCCCGCTCGTAGAAGCGGCGGGCCCGGGCGTTGTCGGCGAGCACCCAGAGCCGGTACTCGGTCCAACCCCGCTCGGCCAGGCCGGCCCGGGCCGCCGTGAGTAGCGCCCGGCCGGTGCCCGAACCCCAGTGCGCCGGCTCCAGATAGAGGGCCAGCAGTTCGCCGTACGCCTGGTCGAGGTCGCCGCGGTCCTGGTTGTTCCGGTACGGCCCGAACGTGGTGAAACCGGCGACCGCGCCGTCGGCCTCGGCGACGAGCGTGGTGAACGGGTGCTCCGGGTCGGCCGTGCCGAGGTCACGGCGGCGCTGCGCCCAGGCGGCCGGGTTCAGCCGGCGCAGCACCTCGTCCGGCATGATCCCGGCGTAACCGGCCTGCCAGCCGCGGATGTGCACCCGGGCGATCGCCTCGGCGTCGTCCGGCTCCTCCCGACGGATGGTGGGCACCCGTGTAGTTCTATGCCCCGACGGGCGACCGGTCCAGCCGCCGCTCCGTCCGCGTCGTACCCGTGGATTAGGGTCGCCGACGATGGCCGCACCGGAATCGCTCTCGCTCGCCCAGGCCCGCCGGGTCGCCCTGGCCGCCCAGGGCTTCGCCGACCCGATGCCGGCCGGCGCGCCCACCCGCCGGCACCTGCGCCGAGTGCTCGACCGGGTCGGGCTGATCCAGATGGACTCGGTCAACGTGCTCCAGCGCGCGCACTACCTGCCGCTCTACAGCCGGCTCGGGCCCTACCCGACCGCCCTGCTCGACACCGCCGCCTACCGCCGCCCCCGCGAGCTGTTCGAATACTGGGCGCACGAGGCGTCGCTGGTCCCGGTGGGGCTGCATCCGGCGCTGCGCTGGCGGATGGCCAAGGCGCGCGACGAGGCCTGGGGCGGGATGCGCCGGATCGCCCAGGAGCAGCCCGAGCTGGTGGCGTGGGTCCGCGACGAGGTGGCCGCCCGGGGTCCGCTCACCGCGGCCGAGATCGAGCACGACGCCCCCCGGGAAACCGGCAACTGGGGCTGGAACTGGTCGACCGTGAAGCGGGCGCTGGAGTTCCTCTTCTGGTCCGGCGAGGTCACCGCCGCCGACCGCACCAGCTCGTTCGCCCGCCGCTACGACCTGCCGGAGCGGGTGCTGCCGGCGGCGGTGCTGGACGCGCCCACCCCGACCGACGCGCAGGCGTACCGCACCCTGGTGGCCATCGCGGCCCGCTCGCTGGGCGTCGCCGCCGAGCCGGAGCTGCGCGACTACTTCCGGCTGCCGGTGGCCGGCGCCCGGCGGGCGCTCGCCGAGCTGGTCGAGTCGGGCGAGCTGACCCCGGTCACGGTGCAGGGCTGGCGGCAGCCGGCCTACCTGCACGCCGAGGCCCGGTTGCCCCGCTGGGTGCGGGGCAACACGCTGGTCAGCCCGTTCGACCCGCTGGTCTGGGAGCGGGCCCGCGCCGAGCGGCTCTTCGGCTTCACCTACCGGATCGAGATCTACGTGCCGGCGCCCCAGCGGGTCTACGGCTACTACGTGCTGCCGTTCCGGCAGGGCGAGCGCTTCACCGCGCGGGTCGATCTCAAGGCCGACCGGAAGGCCGGTGTGCTGCTGGTGCCGGCCGCCTGGGCCGAGCCCGGCGTCGACCCGGGGGAGACCTCGGTGGCGCTCGCCGCCGAGCTCTACCGGCTCGCCGGCTGGCTCGGTCTGGACGCGGTCGCCCCGCCGGCCGCCGGCGATCTGGCCGCTCCGCTGGCCGCCGCGCTGGTGGGCGTGGCGGGTGTACGGTGAGCGCGTGACGAGCGTTGACCGGCCTGCCACCGCGCCCGACCCGCACGCCGAGGCGCCCGGGCACGCGGACCCGCACGCCGGGCCGCACGGGCACGCTGAGCACGCCGGGCCGCCGCACGGGCACGCCGGGCCCGTCGGGGCGCCGTGGCCGGCCGGGGTGGCCTACCAGCCGGTCGAGCCGGACCGGTTCACCCGGATGGTGCTGCGCCTGCACGCCCGCGCCCCGCGCTGGGCGGTGCCGCTGGCCGCGCTCGGCTGTGTCGGCCTCGGCATGACCTACGCGCTGATCAGCGATCCCACCCAGAGCGACCCGGACGCCAGGCCGACCTGCCTGCTCAAGCTCACCACCGGGCTGGACTGCCCGGGCTGCGGCGGCACCCGCGCCCTCTGGTACGTGCTGCACGGCGACCTGCCGGCGGCCGCTCGGCACCACTTCCTGTTCGTCTTCGCGCTGCCGTTCCTGGCCTGGCTCTTCATCGCCTGGGCCGGCAACCGGGCGTTCGGCTGGCGGCTGCCCGAGTTGCAGTTCAGCCCGAAGGTGATCGGCGGCTTCCTGGCCGCCTGGGCGGTCTTCTCGGTGGTCCGCAACCTGCCCTGGGCGCCGTTCCCCTCGCTCTACGTCTGACGGCTCCGCCACCTGCTTCCCGACGGCCCTTTCGAGCTGAGTCACCGTCAGATCGCCAGAGCCGGAGCCGGAGCATCGGGCCGCGCGAGAGCTTGGACACGTGCCGGTGGTGCGACCCTGGTCGGCCGCGTGCCCGATTTCCTCGCCGGGCGGGGGGCAACTACAGTCCTCGGCATGCCGGAGATGGTGCAGCCTCAGGTCAAGCTGATCGCGTGGACGCAGTTCCAGGCGCCGGACGAGGTGCCGTGGTCGACCGACGCCGACGGTGGGCAGGCGCTCGCCGAGTTCGCCGGCCGGGCCTGCTACCAGAGCTGGAAGAAGCCGAACCCGGCCACCGCGACCAATGCCGGCTACCTGGCGCACATCCTCGACGTCGGCCACCTCTCCGTGCTGGAGCACGGCTCGGTGAGTTTCTACTTCAGCGGCGTCTCCCGGTCGTTCACCCACGAGCTGATCCGGCACCGGCACTTCTCCTACTCCCAACTCTCCCAGCGCTACGTGCCCGAGCGGGACGCGGCGATGGTGGAGCCGGCGGTGATCGCCGAGGACCCGGAGCTGCACAAGCGGTTCGTCGAGGCATCCGAGGCGGCGGTGCGGGCGTACACCGATCTGCTGGAAGGGCTGGAGGCCCGCTTCACCGACGAGCCCAACCCGACGCTGCGCCGCAAGCAGGCCCGGCAGGCGGCCCGGGCCGTGTTGCCGAACGCGACCGAGACGCGGATCGTGGTGACCGGCAACTACCGGGCCTGGCGGCACTTCGTGAAGATGCGCGCCACCGAGCACGCCGACGTGGAGATCCGCGAGTTGGCCGTGGAGTGCCTGCGTCAGCTCAAGGGTGTGGCGCCGAACGTGTTCGCCGACTTCGTGATCTCCACGTTGCCGGACGGCACCGAGGTGGCGGCGTCGCCGCACGCCGAGTGACTCGTCGCCCTTCGCCGCCGGGGCACCGGTGGTCGTCCGCTAGGTTGTGAACATGACGCACGACCACTTCGCCGCCCCGCACCGGGGCCCGTCGCGCCCGTTCGGGCGGGTGATCACGGCCATGGTGACGCCGTTCACCCCCGACGGCGCGCTCGACCTCGACGGCGCGGTCCGACTGGCCCGCCACCTCGTCGACGAGCAGGGCAACGACGCGCTCGTGCTCAACGGCACCACCGGCGAGTCGCCGACCACCACCGACGCGGAGAAGGAGACGCTGATCCGCGCCGTGGTCGAGGCGGTCGGTGACCGGGCCCGGATCGTCGCGGGGGTGGGCACCAACGACACCCGGCACACCGTCGAGCTGGCCGCGCAGGCCGAGAAGGCCGGCGCGCACGGCCTCCTGGTGGTCACCCCCTACTACAGCAAGCCGCCGCAGGCCGGGCTGCTGCACCACTTCACCACCGTCGCGGACGCCACCGGGCTGCCGGTCATGCTCTACGACATCCCGCACCGCTCCGGCGTGGCGATCGCCACCGAGACGCTGGTGAAGCTCGCCGAGCACGGGCGGATCGTCGCGGTGAAGGACGCCAAGGGCGACCTGACGGCGACCTCGGAGGTGCTGGCCCGCAGCGACCTGGCGTTCTACAGCGGCGAGGACGCGCTGACCCTGCCGTTCCTGTCGATCGGCGCGGTCGGCGTGGTGGGGACGTCCACGCACTTCACCGGCGTGCCGACCAGGCGGCTGATCGAGGCGTTCGAGGCGGGCGACGTCGCCGGCGCGCTCGCCCTGCATCGTCGGCTGCTGCCGCTCTACACCGGAATCTTCCGCACCCAGGGCACGATCCTGGTCAAGGCCGGGCTCGCTGCCCACGGCCTGCCGGCCGGCCCGGTGCGACCGCCGCTGGTGGATGCCACCGGCGACGAACTGGCCCAGCTGCGTGCCGACTGCGCCGCGGCGGGCCTGCCCCTGCCCGAATGACCCAACGACACGACGGACGCCGCGCGACGGCGTCGCAGAATGAGGTGACGCGTGACCGAGGCGCACATCGAGGGTGAGCTGCCCCCGCCGCTGCCGGAGGGCGGCCTGCGGATCATGCCGCTCGGCGGACTCGGCGCCATCGGCCGGAACATGACCGTCTTCGAGTACGACGGCAAGCTGCTCGTCGTCGACTGCGGGGTGCTCTTCCCCGACGTCGAGCAGCCGGGCGTGGACCTGATCCTGCCCGACTTCGGCCCGATCCTGGACCGGCTGGCGGACGTACAGGCGATCGTGCTCACCCACGGCCACGAGGACCACATCGGCGCGGTGCCGTACCTGCTCGCCCACAAGCCGGACATCCCGCTCGTCGGGTCCCAGTTCACCCTGGCGCTGGTCGAGGCGAAGCTGGCCGAGCGGCGGATCCAGCCCTACACGCTGACCGTGCGGGAGGGCGGCCGGGAACGGCTCGGTCCGTTCGAGTGCGAGTTCTTCGCGGTGAACCACTCGATCCCGGACGCGCTCGCGGTGGCCATCCGCACCCCGGCCGGCCTGGTGCTGCACACCGGCGACTTCAAGATGGACCAGCTCCCGCTGGACGGCCGGATCACCGACCTGGCCGGCTTCGCCCGGCTGGGCGCCGAGGGCGTCGACCTGCTGCTGTCCGACTCCACGAACGCGGAGATCCCCGGCTTCGTCACGCCGGAGCGGGAGATCGGCCCGGTCCTCGACTCGATCTTCGCGAAGGCCAAGGGGCGGATCATCGTCGCCTCGTTCGCCTCGCACGTGCACCGGGTGCAGCAGGTCTTCGACTCGGCGGCCGAGCACGGCCGCAAGGTGGCGCTGATCGGCCGGTCCATGGTCCGCAACATGGGCATCGCCCGCGACCTGGGCCTGCTCAACATTCCGGCCGGCCTGGTGGTGGGGATCGAGGAGGCCACCAACCTGCCGCCCGAGCAGATCGTGCTGATGTCCACCGGTTCGCAGGGCGAGCCGATGAGCGCGCTCGGCCGGATGGCCAGCGGCGACCACCGGCACATCACCATCGCGCCGGGCGACACCGTGGTGCTCGCGTCGTCGCTGGTGCCCGGCAACGAGACCTCCGTCTACCGGGTGATCAACCGACTGGCCCGGGCCGGCGCCGTGGTGGTGCACAAGGACGTGGCGAAGGTGCACGTCTCCGGTCACGCCCCGGCCGGTGAGCTGCTCTACCTGCTCAACGTGGTACGGCCGAGCAACCTGATGCCGGTGCACGGCGAGTGGCGGCACCTGCGCGCGCACGCCCGGCTCGGCATCGAGTCCGGCGTCGCGCCGGACCGGGTGGTGCTCTGCGAGGACGGCGACGTGGTCGACCTGGTCGAGGGCCGGGCCACCCTGGTCGGGCGGGTGAAGAGCCGGTACGTCTACGTCGACGGCCTCGCCGTCGGTGACGTCAGCGAGTCGCTGCTCACCGAGCGGCGGATCCTCGGTGACGGCGGGTTCATCGCCACCACCGTGGTGGTCGACTCGGTCACCGGCAAGGTGGTCGCCGGCCCGACCCTCTCGGCGAAGGGCTTCTCCGAGGACCCGGCGGCGTTCAACCCGGTGGTGCCGCTGGTCACCGAGGCGCTCAACCGGGCCGCCGCGGACGGCATCACCGACCCGCACCAGCTCCAGCAGATCGTGCGTCGGACGGTGGGGCGTTGGGTCAACGACGCGTACCGCCGTCGCCCGATGATCGTCCCGACCGTCGTCGAGGTCTGACCGACGGTTTCGCGCGCCGGTCCACCGTCCGCGGTGGGCCGGCGCCGTCGCGTTCCGGGTACGCCCCGACACGATGCGTCGAAACCTTTTGTCGCCGTTCAACCGATCGGCGTGCGTCTCCGTACTCCCGGTCGACCGGCGTGCCCCCGCGCCGGTCGGGAGGAGCGTGGCGGATGGACCGCAGACGGATGACAGCCATCGGCGTCGTGGTGGCGGCGGCCGGACTGACGGCGGCGGTGACCCTGCCGTCGTTCGCCGGTGAGGAGCCCCGGCGGGCGACGTCGGCGGCCGACGGCGTCGCCCCGGAGGTCCTGGACGCGCTCGGCCGTGACCTCTCGCTCACCCGCGACCAGGCGGTACGCCGGCTGCGCACGGAACGCTGGGCTGCCGGCACGGTCAGCAGGCTGCGCACCGAACTCGGCGCCGACTACGGCGGCAGCTGGCTCAGCGACGACGGCGCCACCCTCAACGTGGCGGTCGCCGACCCGGCCCAGGCGAAGCGGGTGGAGGCGGCCGGCGCGGTGCCGAAGCGGGTCACGCGCGGCGTGGCCGAGCTGGACGCGGTGAAGACCCGGCTGGACGCGGCCGGCGCCGACGCCAGCCCGGACATCGCCGGCTGGTACGTCGACGTGGCCAGCAACTCCGTGGTGGTGGTCGCCCGGCCCGGCGCGGAGGCCGCCGGCCGCCGGTTCGCCGCCGCCGGTGGGACGGACAACGGCCCGGTCCGGGTACGTACCGCCGACGAGGCCCCCCGCCCGCTCTTCGACGTGCGGGGCGGCGACGCCTACTTCATCAACAACGCCGGCCGCTGCTCGGTCGGCTTCTCGGTGGTGGGTGGCTTCGTCACCGCCGGGCACTGCGGCCGGCCGGGGGACCGCACCACCGGGTCCAACCGGGTCGCCCAGGGCACGTTCTCGGCCTCCTCGTTCCCCGGTGACGACTGGGGCGTGGTGAAGGTCAACGGCGACTGGACGCCGCAGGGCGTGGTGAACGACTTCAACGGCGGCACGGTGCCGGTGAACGGCTCCACCGAGGCCCCGGTCGGCGCCTCGATCTGCCGTTCCGGCTCCACCACCGGCACCCGGTGCGGCGTGGTGCAGGCCAAGAACGCCACGGTCAACTATCCGGAGGGGACGGTCACCGGCCTGACCCGCACCGACGTCTGCGCCGAACCGGGTGACTCCGGCGGGTCGTGGCTCTCCGGCGACCAGGCGCAGGGCGTCACCTCCGGCGGCTCCGGCGACTGCACCCGGGGCGGCGTCACGTTCTTCCAGCCGGTCAACGAGATCCTCCAGCGCAACAACCTGACGCTGGTCACGGCCGGCGGCCAGCAGGCGCCCGCGGAGCCGCCGGCCGGTGGTGGCGAGACCGCCCCGCCGGCCAGCGAGCCGCCCGTCCCGCCGGCCGCCGACACCGAGTGCACCGGCCAGGTGAGCCGGACCGGCCGGATCGCCGCCGGGCGCGCCCAGGTGCAGCCGGACGGCCGCTTCTTCCGGGTGGCCGGCGGCGCGCAGGAGGCCTGCGTCGCCGCGCCGGACGGCGCCCGGGTGGTGCTGGAGCTGCAACGCTTCACCGGCGGCGCGTTCCGCACCGTGGCCCGCGCCGCAGGTGCCGACGGACCGGTCCGGCTGACCGCCGACACCCCGGCCGGCGCCTACCGCTACCGGGTCGTCGGCCTGGCCGGCTCCGGCGAGTACACGCTGGCGTTCTCCGCCCGCTGACCGCCGCCCGGCGGCCCCACGGACCGCGGCCCCCGACCCCCACCGCCCGGTGGTCGGGGGCCGCGCCGCGTCGGCGGCGCGGGTCCTCCGGGCACTCCCACCGTCCGGTGGTCGGGGGCCGCGCCGTGTCGGCGGCGCGGGTCCTCCGGGCACTCCCACCGTCCGGTGGTCGGGGGCCGCGCCGTGTCGGCGGCGCCGCCGGTCAGGGCAGCGCGGCGACCGCGTCGGCGTACGCCGTCCCGGTGCGGATCGCGGCGGCCACCAGCACGGCGAGCTGGACCGGGGCGACGCCGCAGGACAGGTCGGTGGTGATGCCGGCGGCCAGCACCAACGTCTGGTCGCCGGGCTCGTGCACGTAGGCGGCGGGCAGCAGCCGGTCGTGGTTCCAGACGTTGCAGAACGCGTACGCCTCGGCGCGGCGGGCGGCCGGCAGCCGGCGGGCCGCCACCACCCGGGCGTGCAGCACGTCGCCGCGCCGGCCGAGCCGGCGGAACTGGATCGTCGCGTCGCCCCACCGCCCGACCAGCGTGCCGTCCGGCTCCACCGTGTACGGCTCGCCGCGCCCGTCCAGCACGGCGGTGAGCAGCGCCACGTCGAGCGGGGCGGGTTCCTCCGGGCCGGGCGGGCCGGGCTCGGCCGGGTCGACCGTCGGCTCGTCGTCGAACTCGCTCTCGGCGGCCAGCGACACCGGCGCGGCGAGTGGCCGTTCGGCAAGCCAGGAGGCGATCCGCCCGGACTGGTGACCGGTGCCGTTACGGGCGTCGAAGCTGCCGGCCAACGCGGTGGCCAGTGCCTGGAGCTGTGCGCCGAGCGTGGCCACGTCCACCTCGGCGGCCGGCCGGGAACCGTGTCCGGGGCGGTGGATCGGTCGCCCGCCGAGACCGGCCTCCGCGGCCAGCCCGCAGAGCAGCGCGCCCGCCGCGGCGAACTCCATCGCGGACAGGTCGTCGGCCGGGCGGTCCAGCCGGGGGAGCTGCTCGGTCAGCAGCTCCAGCCCGCGGTGCAGGTAGCCCCCCAGCGCGCAGAACCGCAGGTGCGCGGCGAGCAGCGGGAAGGCGACGCGGTCCCGGCGGTGCCGGCGGTACGCGCGCACGTGGGCCCGCGCCGCCTCCACCACCGCGCCGGTGCGCAGCCAGGGGAGCAGCCCCGTGGCGAGGGACCGTTCGGGCTGGTCGGTGCAGCCCGCCGGATCGGTCGCCGCCAGCGCCGCCAGCGCCGCCTCCGGCTCACCCCAGCCGGTCAGCAGCTCGGCCCGCCGCGCCGGGGCGCAGCCCGGGCAGCCGCCCACCGGGTCCGCCGTGTCGCCGGCCGTCCAGTGTGCGTACGCGCGCCGGGCGGCCGGCTCGTCGCCGAGGTGGTCGGCGAGCCGGCATCGCAGCTCGGCGACCGGCGCGGCGTCCGGGCCCAGCTCCTCGGCGAGCGTGTCCAGCAGGGACCGTGCCTGGTCCAGCCCGACCCGGGGGGTGCCGAAGAACGCCTCGACCGCCTGCCGCTGGTGCTGGCGCAGCCGGGTCAGCTCGTCGGGGTGGGCATCGAGCAGCCCGGGGTGCCGGGCGAGCGTGGCCCGCAGGTGGCGTACCGGCTCCACGGTCCGCCACCGCTCGCCCAGGTGCAGGTACGCCTCGACCAGCGCGAACCGTGCCGACAGGGCGGTACGCGGGTCGCCGGTGGCGTCGGCACGGGCGGCGATCCGCGCCAACTCGGCACAGCGCTCCTCACCGTCGGGCCGGTCCCGGGCGTCGGCGAGCGCGGCGGCCAGCCCCCGGTCGCGGGCGGTGGTCACCGGACCGACCCGCCGGGCAGGCCGGCGACGGCGTCGGCGAGCTGGCAGCCGGTGGTGACGCCACCGTCGACCAGCCGGTCGAGCTGGTGCGGGGTGACCCCGCGCTCCAGGTCGATGGTGACCTCGCCGCAGACCTGGGCCACCCCGTCGTCGGCGACGTGCACGTACGCCTTGGGCCAGAGCCGGTCGTGGTTCCAGGTGTTGCAGAAGACGTGCAGCTCGGGCACCCGTTCGATGCCGAACCGGGGCGCGGTGACGGTGCGCACCTGGAGCAGCTCGCCGGCCGTGCCCCGCCGGTGGAACCAGATCAGGCTCCGTTCCCAGCGGCCGACCAGGGCGCCGTCGGGCTCCTCGACCACCGCGTACCCCCGGTGGGTCAGCACGGCGGCGACCAGCTCACCGGTCAGCGGTCGCAGCGCCTGCGGATGCCCGGCCAGCGGACCGTCCGGACCGTCCTCGATCTCCGGCGACGCCATCGGGCATCCCTTCTGAGGCGAATAACACAAACGACTGTCCGATCCGTGCTGTGACACGCGGACACGACCCGGAAAAGCGGCGTTCCGCCGGGTGCCGCCGTTACCGTGACTCTATGGCGGGCCGTACCTCTCAGGCGAGCCGGCGGCGCGGCGCGTCGCCACGTGGCTCCACGAACAACCGTGCCCGGCAACCGGCGAAGAAGACGGCGCGCAAGCCGGCCCGGCGGCGACCGGCCCGTGGGCCGAGCCCGGCGGCGTTCGTCGGCGGCGCCGTCAACGCCCTGTGGATGGGGCTGGCGCACTCGGTCGGGTGGGCGTTCCGGGCCGCCGGCCGGCAGGCCGCGTCCACCCGGGAGCTCGACCCGGAGCACCGCCGCGACGGCGCCGGCCTGTTGCTGTTCGGGCTGGCCATCCTCGCCGCGGTGGGCATCTGGGGCGGTGCCGCGGGCCCGGTGGGCCGGCACCTGGCCGACACCGTGCGCCTCTTCGTCGGGGCGATCTCGATCGTGCTGCCGGTGCTGTTGATGGTCGGCGCGTGGCGACTGATGCGTACCCCGGTCGACCCGGAGCACCGCGGTCGCGGCCTGGTGGGCTGGGGTTCGATGCTGCTGGCCACCGCCGCGATGCTGCACATCGGGCAGAACCCGGTCGACGACGTCCAGCGCGACTACGCGGGCGGCCTGGTCGGCGCCGGCGTGGGCGACCTGCTCAAGTCCGCGGTGACCGCCTGGGTGGCCATGCCGCTGCTGATCCTGCTGCTGGTCTTCGGCCTGCTGGTGGTCACCGCGACGCCGATCAACCGGATCCCGGAGCGGCTCGGGTTGCGGGCCGACCCGGGCGCCCCCGAGGAGTCCGACGAGGTCGAGGCACCGCCGAAGCCGGCCCGCAAGCGGCCGGCGAAGCGGCTCCCGCCACCGCTGGACCCGCTGGAGCTGGACCCGGACGACGAGCTGGCCGGCGTCGACCTGCAGGACACCATCGTGCTGCCGCGCAAGACGCCCAAGGTGCCGGCGAACCGCAAGCCGGTCGAGCCGCCGGAGCACTCCCCGCTGCCGACCCGCGCCGAGCAGCTCGCGCTCACCGGGCTGGCCGGCGACTACACGCTGCCGCCGGCCAACCTGCTCGGCAGTGGGGCCGCGCCGAAGACCCGGAGCAAGGCCAACGACGAGGTGATCGCGGCGCTGACCGGCGTCTTCGAGCAGTTCGACGTGGACGCCGCGGTCACCGGTTTCACCCGCGGCCCGACGGTCACCCGCTACGAGGTCGAGCTGGGACCGGGCGTCAAGGTCGAGCGGATCACCCAACTCTCCCGCAACATCGCGTACGCGGTGAAGTCGCCGGACGTGCGGATCCTCAGCCCGATCCCGGGCAAGAGCGCGGTCGGCGTGGAGATCCCGAACACCGACCCGGAGAACGTGTCGCTCGGTGACGTGCTGCGCTCGCGGGCCGCGACCAGCGACCACCACCCGATGGTGGTGGCGCTCGGCAAGGACATCGAGGGCGGCTACGTGGTGGCCAACCTCGCGAAGATGCCGCACATCCTGATCGCGGGCGCCACCGGCGCCGGCAAGTCGAGTTGCCTGAACAGTCTGCTTGTGTCCGTTTTGACGCGCGCTACGCCGGACGAGGTGCGGCTGTTGCTGATCGACCCGAAGCGGGTCGAGATGACCGGCTACGAGGGCATCCCGCACCTGGTCACGCCGATCGTGACCAACCCGAAGAAGGCGGCCGACTCGCTCGACTGGGTCGTGCGCGAGATGGACATGCGCTACGACGACCTCGCCGCCAACGGGGTCCGGCACATCGACGACTTCAACCGCAAGGTGCGCAACGGCGAGATCAAGGCCCCGCCCGGCAGCGAGCGGGAGATGCGCCCCTACCCCTACCTGCTGGTGATCGTGGACGAGTTGGCCGACCTGATGATGGTCGCGCCGCGTGACGTGGAGGACTCGGTCGTCCGGATCACCCAGTTGGCCCGCGCCGCCGGCATCCACCTGGTGCTGGCCACCCAGCGCCCGTCGGTGGACGTGGTCACCGGCCTGATCAAGGCGAACGTGCCGTCCCGGCTCGCGTTCGCCACCTCGTCGCTGGCCGACTCCCGGGTCATCCTCGACCAGCCCGGCGCGGAGAAGCTGCTCGGCCGCGGTGACGGTCTGTTCCTGCCGATGGGCGCGTCGAAGCCGGTGCGGATCCAGGGCGCCTGGGTGACCGAGCGCGAGATCGCCGACGTGGTCAAGTTCTGCAAGGACCAGCGCGAGCCGGAGTTCCGCCCGGACGTGCTCGCCCCGGCGCAGGACAGCAAGAAGAAGATCGACGAGGACATCGGCGACGACCTGGACCTGCTGGTGCAGGCGGTCGAGCTGGTGGTCACCTCGCAGTTCGGCTCGACCTCGATGCTCCAGCGCAAGCTGCGGGTCGGCTTCGCCAAGGCGGGCCGGCTGATGGACCTGATGGAGACCCGGGGCGTGGTCGGCCCCTCCGAGGGCTCCAAGGCCCGTGACGTGCTGGTCAAGCCGGACGAGCTGGAAGAGGTCCTGGCCGGCCTGCGCGGCGGCGACTGACGGCGGACACGCCACGGGCCCGCCGGACGGCCGGCGGGCCCGTGGGACGTGGTGGGCTCAGGAGTTGAGGACGGCGTAGCTGATGATCATGCCGAGCACGGCGCCGGCGACACTGGCGGCGGCGGCGTACCAGCCGAGCGGCTTGTCGCCCAGCACCGCGCCGATGATGCCGAGCACGAGGCCGACGAGGCCGAACAGCGGCGGCAGGATGAAGATCGCGATGGCCGCGAAGACGAACGCGATGATGGTGCAGATCCGGGCGGCGCCGCTGCGCGGACGGGCGGTGGCGTGGACGTCGGCCATGGGGTTCCTCCGTGGGTGATCGCTTTCGGTGAGCTGCGGATCACCTACCCCGGCCGGCCGGCCGTCCAAACCGGATGTCGCATCGGTCAGTGGAAGAGTTTCAGGCCGACCACACCGGCCACCACCAGCAGCAGGCAGGCGATCCGGGGCAGGTTCGCCGGCTCGCCCAGGGCGAGCATCCCGACCAACGCGGTGCCCACCGCGCCGATCCCGACCCACACCGCGTAGCCGGTGCCGACCGGGATGTCGCGCAGCGCGTACGCCAGGCCGGCCATGCTGGCGATCAGCGTGACGGCGAAGACGGTGGTGGGGAGGGGGCGGGTGAAGCCGGCGCTGCGGTCCAGGGCGATCGCCCACGCGGTCTCCAGCAGTCCGGAGAGCACCAACACGATCCAGGCCATGAGTGTCACCTCTGACGGGCGGGCCCGGCGCGTCGCACCGGGCGGTGGTCGTTTCCGCGGGGCGTCGTGCCTGACCGGGTACGCCCACCACTCGTCCGGGGCGGCCGTGGACCGCCGTGGCCGACGCTAGCACCGGCCGGGCCGGGCGGGCGGCGTGGTGACGAAGCCCACCACCGCTGGAGTTCACGCGAACTTGAGGTTGCACGATGGGGTCATGACCGTGCTCTTCTCCGACGAGGACGTCGCGGCGGCCGTGGACGCCCCGCTCACCGTCGCCGCCATGCGGGACGCGCTGCTGGCCGCGCACGACGGGCGGCTGATCGCCCCGCCCCGGGCGTCCGCCCCGCTCGGCGCCGGGCGGATGGTGCTCACCGCCGGCCACCTCACCGGCGAGTGGTACGGCTTCCGTTCGTACGACACGTTCGGGCACCCGGAGAGCGGACAGCTGGTGGTGCTGCACGACGCGACCACCGGCGCGGTCCGCGCCATCGCCGTCGGCGAGGAGCTGGGCTCGCGGCGCACCGGGGGACTGGGCGGCGTCGCCGTGGACGCGCTGGCCCGCCCGGACGCCGCCACGCTCGGCGTGCTGGGTTCCGGCCGCCAGGCGTGGACCCAGGTCTGGGCCGCGGCGGCGGTCCGGCCGCTGCGTGAGGTCACCGTGCACAGCCGCTCCACCGCCCGGCGGGAGGCGTTCGCCGTCCGGGTCCGGGCCGAGCTGGGCGTACCGGCCCGGGCCGTCGACTCGGCCGCCGCCGCGGTGCGCGACCGCGACCTCGTGGTGATCGCCACCACCAGCACCTCCCCGGTGCTGTCCGCCGCCGACCTGGCCCCGGGCACGCACGTCAACACCGTCGGCTTCAAGCAGGTCGACCGGCACGAGTTCGGCACTGACCTGCTCGACGTCGCCGACCTGCTGGTCACCGACTCGCCGGGGCAGGCCGCCGCGTACGCGCCGCCGATGCTCGCGGCCGTCGAGCCGTACGCCGGGCGGCTGCGTGACCTGGGCGCGGTGCTGGCCGGGGCGGTCCCCGGCCGGACCGGCGCGGACCAGGTCTCGGTCTTCTGCTCGACCGGCCTGGCCGGCACCGAGGTCTTCCTCCTCGACCGCCTCGCCCGCGCGCTCACCCCGGCGCGGTGAGAGGGGATCCCCTCCCTACCGCAGGCGTTAAGAAGGGGCCCTTCCTTGCACCTGTACCCTCGGATGGTGTCTGCTGCCTCCTCCTCCTTGCCATCCGACGGGCGCCGGGTCGCCCTGCTGACCCTGGGCTGCGCCCGCAACGAGGTCGACTCGGAGGAGTTGGCCGCCCGGCTGCACGCCGACGGCTGGCAGGTGACCACCGACGGCGAGGGCGCCGACGTGGTGGTGGTGAACACCTGCGGCTTCGTGGAGAAGGCCAAGCAGGACTCGATCCAGACGCTGCTGGCCGCCGCCGACACCGGCGCCAAGGTGGTCGCCGCCGGCTGCATGGCCGAGCGGTACGGGCGTGAGCTGGCCGACAGCCTCCCCGAGGCGCAGGCGGTGCTGAGCTTCGACGACTACCCGGACATCGCGGCCCGGCTCGACGCGGTGGTGGCCGGTGAGGCGATCGCCGCGCACACCCCGCGCGACCGGCGTGAGCTGCTCCCGCTGACCCCGGTGAAGCGTCGCGAGGCGGTGGTGTCGCTGCCCGGCCACGGCACCCCGACCCGGGTCGCGCCGGAGACCGACGCGCACACCCCGGCGCACCTGCGGCAGGTGCTGCGGCACCGGCTCGACACCGGCCCGGTGGCCTCGCTGAAGCTGGCCAGCGGCTGCGACCGGCGGTGCGCGTTCTGCGCCATCCCGGCGTTCCGCGGGGCGTTCGTCTCGCGTACCCCGGACGAGCTGCTCGCCGAGGCCGAGTGGCTGGCCAAGACCGGCGTCCGTGAGCTGGTGCTGGTCAGCGAGAACTCCACCTCCTACGGCAAGGACCTGGGCGACCCGCGCGCGCTGGAGAAGCTGCTGCCGCAGCTCGCCGCGATCGACGGGATCGTGCGGGTGCGGGCCAGCTACCTCCAGCCCGCCGAGACCCGGCCCGGCCTGGTCGAGGTGATCGCCACCACGCCCGGCGTGGCCGCCTACTTCGACCTGTCGTTCCAGCACTCCAGCGAGCCGGTGCTGCGCCGGATGCGGCGGTTCGGCTCCACCGACCGGTTCCTGGAGCTGCTGGCCTCGGCCCGCGCGCTGGCGCCGGAGGCCGGCGCGCGGAGCAACTTCATCGTCGGCTTCCCCGGCGAGACGAAGCGGGACGTGGCCGAGCTGGTCCGGTTCCTGACCGAGGCGCGGCTCGACGCGATCGGCATGTTCGACTACAGCGACGAGGACGGCACCGAGGCCGCCGGGCTGCCCGGCAAGGTCTCCGCCGGCACGGTCAAGCGGCGCTACGACAAGCTCGGCGCGCTCGCCGACGAGCTGTGCTCGCAGCGGGCCGAGGAGCGGCTCGGCTCGACCGTGGAGGTGCTGGTGGACACCGTCGCCGACGGGGTGGTCGAGGGCCGGGCCGCCCACCAGGCGCCCGAGGTCGACGGGTCGACCACGCTCGTCGCGCCGGACGGCGGCGGGGTCGACCTGGCCGCGCTGCGCCCGGGTGACCTGGTCCGGGCCCGGGTGACCGCCACCGAAGGTGTCGACCTGCTCGCCGTGCCGGATGAGATGATCTCGGCGGCGCCCGGCGCGGTACGGTGACGGCGGGCCCGGACGGAGCGGGGAAGCCACGTGGGGCGATGCCGGACATGACCGGGGCGGAGTCGACGGTGGCCGCCCCCGTGCCGCTGCTCAATGCCGCGAACCTGCTGACCGCGGCGCGGCTGGTGCTGGTACCGGTGTTCGCGGTGACCGTGGTGGCGTCCGGGATGAGCCACGCTGGCTGGCGGATGGCGGCCTGCCTGATCTTCGTGGTGGCCTCCGCGACGGACCTGGTCGACGGGTGGATCGCCCGCCGGTTCGAGCTGGTCACCTCGCTGGGCAAGGTCGCCGACCCGATCGCCGACAAGGCCCTCACCGGCGCCGCGCTGGTGCTGCTCTCCTGGTACGACATGCTGCCCTGGTGGGTGACCGTGGTGATCCTGGTCCGGGAGCTGGGCATCACCGCGATGCGCTTCTGGGTGATCCGGCACGGGGTGATCGCGGCCAGCCGGGGCGGCAAGATCAAGACAGCCCTGCAGATCCTGGCGATCACCTGGTACCTCTGGCCGATGCCGGCCGTGCTGGCCCCGGTCGGCCCCTGGATCATGGGCGCCGCCGTGCTGGTCACGGTGGCCACCGGCTTCGACTACGTGGCTCAGGCGCTGCGGCTGCGCCGTCCCGCGCGTTGATCCGGGCGGCCGACGAGTAAGCCGGCGCGGCGCGGGAAGAAGGGGCGGTCATGGAGGACACCGATGCGAGACACCAGCGGCCCGCCGGCAGCCCGGCGGCGTCCGTGGTGCACCGCCTGCACGACCGCGGCGAGACGCTGGCCACCGTCGAGTCGCTGACCGGCGGCCTGCTCGCCGCCGCGATCGTGGAGATCGCCGGGGTCAGTTCCATCTACCGGGGCGGGCTGGTGGTCTACGCCACCGAACTCAAGGCGACGCTGGCCGGCGTACCCGAGGACCTGCTGGCGGCGCGTGGGCCGGTGGACCCGGACGTGGCCGTCGCGCTCGCCGAGGGCGGGCGGCAGCGCTGCGACGCGGTCTGGGGGCTGGCCACCACCGGGGTGGCCGGTCCGGAGCCGCAGGACGGCAAGCCGGTGGGCTTGGTCTACGTGGCGGTCGCCGGCCCGGCCGGCGCCGAGGTGCGCCGGCTCGACCTCGACGGCGGTCGCGAGCACATCCGCGACGCCGCGGTGATCGAGGCGTTGCGCCTGCTCGCCGACCGGATCCAGGCCCGCGACGCCGAGCCGGCCGACCCGGCGGGCACCGGCCGGCGGTGATCCCGTCCGGCGCCGACCCGCCCGGCCCCGGGGGCGTGGCGTCGGCCGGTTCGGCGGGATTGGACAGGCAGGGTGGGATGTCGTCGTGGCGGTCAACGGGTACGGTTGCGGGAAGGCTCCGGCGCGGCGCTGTCGGTCGGGCATGGTGACCCGTTTCAGGGGGAGGTGCGATGGTCCTGCTACGCCGGGTGATCGGTGACGCACTGCGGGCGCGCCGGCAGGGGCAGCACCGCACCCTCCGCGAGGTCTCGTCCGCCGCCAACGTCAGCCTCGGTTACCTCTCCGAGATCGAACGCGGCCAGAAGGAGCCCTCCAGCGAGCTGCTGGCCGCGATCTGCGACGCGCTCGGCGCCCGCCTGTCGGAGCTGCTGCGCGAGGTGAGCGACACGGTCGCCCTGGCCGAGCAGATGCCGGGAGTGCTGGTGCCGATGGTCGACGAGCCGGTCGAGTCGACGCCGGTGGCTCAGTCCGCCGTGCGCAAGGCGACGAACCGTGGGGTCCGGCAGGTCACCTCCGACGGCGCGGTGGCCGTCCAGGTCCGGCAGGACTCGCCGCTCAAGGCGACGCTGCGCAGCACCCGGGTGCGCCCCGCCGAGCGGGACGTGGTCTGCGCCGCCTGACCTGCCCGGTCGCGCATGGCCGCCACTGGCGCTCGCGTCGTAGTGTTGATCAGGATCGTACGGGTGCCGGAGGTGGCGTCCGACTGGGACGATGTAGGCGCGACGCTACTGAGGGGACGAGGCGGAGATGGCGAACCCGTTCGTCAAGGGTTGGAAGTACCTGATGGCGCTCTTCGGCGCGAAGATCGACGAGCACGCCGATCCGAAGGTGCAGATCCAGCAGGCGGTCGAGGAGGCGCAGCGGCAGCACCAGGCGCTGGTCCAGCAGGCGGCGGCGGTGATCGGCAACCAGCGCCAGCTGGAGATGAAGCTGTCCCGGCAGATCACCGAGGTGGAGCAGCTCCAGGGCAACGCGCGGCAGGCGCTCGCGCTGGCCGACCAGGCCCGGGGCCGCGGCGACGAGACCGAGGCGGGGCGCTACGAGCAGTCCGCCCAGTTGCTCGCCACCCAGCTGGTCTCCGGCGAGCAGGCGCTGGAGGACCTCAAGACGCTGCACGACCAGGCGCTCGGCGCCGCCGCGCAGGCCCGTAAGGCGGTCGAGAACAACTCGATGATCCTGCAGCAGAAGCTCGCCGAGCGCACCAAGCTGCTCAGCCAGCTCGAACAGGCCAAGATGCAGGAGAGCGTGGCCCGCTCGCTGGAGTCGATGTCGTCGCTCACCGCGCCGGCCAGCACCCCCTCGCTGGACGAGGTGCGCGACCGGATCGAGCGCCGCTACGCCACCGCCATGGGCCGGGCCGAGTTGGCCGGCAACTCGGTCGAGGGCCGGATGCTGGAGATCCAGAAGGCGACGCTCGACTCGGCCGGGTCGGCCAGACTGGAACAGATCCGGTCGAGCATGGCCGGCGACCAGCTCGGCGGCCGGCAGGAGCGCCCGGCGGTGGGGCAGCCGACCGACCCGGCGGCCGCCGCTCGGTTGGACGAGATCCGGGCCAGCATGAGCCGGGATCGCGGCGCCGGGGAGAGCACCACCGGCTGACGGACGGGGGAGACCCATGGTGGACGAGCGGGCGCGACACTTCCGCCGGCTGGGCAGGCTGCGGCGCTCGGCGCGGCGGTGGAGCGTCCTGGCCGGTGGGCTCGGCGGCGCCGCCGCGGTGCTCACCCCGTACGCCGGGCTGGGTCTGCCGGACGCGGCCTGGGCCGGCGCCGCGGGCAGCGCGATCGCGGTCGCCGTCTGGCGCTGGGCCGACCACCGCGCCCTCGCCGCCGTGCCGGCCCCGCCGGCGCTCGACCCGGCCGTGGCCGCCGCCCGCTCCCGCGCCCGGCTGGTCGCCGCCGTGGAACGGCTGCCCGTGGGCCCGGGCGTCCTGGCCGAGGTACGCCGGGTCCGCTCCCGCCTCGCGCTGCGCGGCACCGCCGCGGCCGAACCGTGGGCCCGGCTGGACCGGGCCGCGCTCACCCTGGGCGGGCTGGCCGGCCGGCTGACCGGGCTGGCCGAGCCGGCGGTCCGGGAGGCGGCCGAGGCGGACAGTTCCCTGCGCGAGCTGGCCAACCGGGTGGCGAGCGTGGAGGGCGCGGTGAAGCTGGCCCCGCGGGGTCCGCTCGCCGAGGTGCACGCCACGCTTGTCGCCCAGTTGGAGGACGGCGTGGCCGCCTACGAGCGGCTGGTGGTCGCCGCCGCCGGCTACGTCGCCGAGGACGCCCGCCCCAACACCGCACACCCGGCCGCGGCCCGCCTCACCGAGGCCACCGACCTGCTGCACGGCGTCGCCGCCGCCCTGGCCGAACTCCGCACCCCCCTGCGCACCCCCTGACCGCCGCCCGCGCCCGTCCATGCGTCCGACCGCGCCCCCGGCCGGCGCACGGGCGGCGCGCCGACCCGGGTCAGTCCGGGGTGGTGACGGGGATCGGGGGGGTCCAGGCGGAGGTGCCGACGACGTTCGTCGCGCGGACCCGGTAGTGGTAGGTGACGCCGCGGGCCAGGCCGGTGTTGGTGAAGCCCCGGCCGGTCACCCGGAAGGTGGTCGGCTCCCGGGTGAACGTCGCGTCGGCGGCGCGCTGCACGACGAACCCGGCGCCCGGCCCGGCCGGCGCCTCGGCCGACCAGCTCAGGGTCACCGTGGCCGTGTCCTCCGACGGCGTGCCGGTGGTGGCGGCCACCCCGGTGGGCGCGGCCGGGCGGGGTGGGATGCTCACCGTGGCCACCGTCGACCAGGGTGACGCCGCACCCAGATACGTCGTCCGTACCCGGTAGTAGTAGGTGGTGTCCGGGGCGACGGCCGGGTCCAGGTGGGTCTCGCCGACGGCGATCGCCGTGGTGCCCGGCCCGCTGGTGAACGTCGGGTTGGTGGCCCGCTGCACGTCCACCCCGGTGGCGAAGGAGTGGTTCGTCCAGCGCAGCGCCACCCGCGCCGGCGCGGCCGGCGGCACCGACGCGGTCAGCCGGGCGGGCGCGGCCAGCCGCACCGAGGCCGGTGCGCTGTTCGACCAGGCCGAGCAGCTCACCGCGTTCTCGGCCCGGATCCGGTAGTGGTAGGTGACGCCGGGGGTGACCGTCGCATCCGTGTAGCGGCTGGCGGTGGCGGCCACGGTGATCTCGGTGAGGCCGGCGGTGAAGGCGCTGTCGGTGGCGCGTTGCAGCCGGTGGCTGGTGGCCGGTGGGCGGCTGCCGTTGCCGGTCCAGGTCAGCGCGATGGCGGGCAGCGCGGTCGCCGAGCCCGGGGCCGGGGTCGTGGTCAGCCCGGTCGGCGCCCGGGGCGTCACCCGCAGCACCAGCGGCCGGCTCATGCCCTGGTCGCGCAGCCCCGCCGAGCGGGTCTGCCAGCGATACTCCCAGCCCAGGTTGACCAGTTGGTTGACCACCAAGGTGGGCCGACCGTCGACCGGGCTGACCCCGCCGGCGTCCAGTCGCGCGCCGGCCGGCCGGGTCGGGTCGAGCAGCCGTACGCTGTCGCCGATGGTGAACGGCAGGCTGGGCGGGACGGGACGCAGCGCCACGACCACGTCCTCCCGGGGATTGACCCGGACGGTGTCCTTCCACCCCAGTTCGCCCTCCTCCGGCGGGCGGAGCGTGCCGTCCCAGCCGACCCGGTTGACCAGCTGCACGTCGCAGCCCTCGACGTGCACCGGATGGGTGCGGTCCGCGTCGCCGACGATCCGCCAGAGCTGGGTGCCGTCCGCCGGCGTGCCCACCGGCACGGTCGGGTCGGTCACGAACAGCACCTCGGTGGCCGGCTCGGTGGGTCCGAGCGGCAGGACGGCCGGGGCGAGCGGACCGCCGACCGGGTGGCCGACGCCGAGCCGCCCCACCGCCCGGCCGTGTCGGGGCTCGAACACCTGCCCGACCGACTTCACCGACAGCGGCAGCGTGACCGGGGCGGACGCGCCGGTCGGGGTGAACGTGACCGAGGCGGCCCGCGCCGGGACGAGTGTCGGTCCGGCGGTACGGGTGCCGAACGCCCGGTCGTACGCGGGTTGCGGCACGATCGGCGGCGGCTGGCTCCGCGCGTACGCGCCGGGCAGCCGGGCGGCGAGCCGCCGCAGGTCGTACCGGGTCGCCGGGGTGCCGGTGACCCGGATCTGGAGCAGCGTTCGGGTGTTCGGACCGTAGCCGGGGTGGGCCGGCGGCAGGCCGCCCGAGCCGGTGCGGTCCGGGGCGCCGGTGTGGTGGTCGTGGCGGGGGTCGAACCGGGGCAGCGGCGCCGGGCAGTCGTTGTAGAGGATCAGGGTGCCGCCCGGCGGCACGGTCGAGAAGTCCACCAGCACGTCGGCACGCTCGCCCGGGGCGAGCAGCAGCGCGTGCCCGTCCACGTTGAGCACGGTCGGGTCCTGCCGGTCGTACCGGTAGTCGACCGGCCGGTTGGCCAGCACCACCGGGGCCGGCAGCAGGCCGCCCTCGTTGCCGATCTGGATCAGCTCCGGCCCGGCGGCGGCCGGGTCGGGCACACCCCCGTCGCGCCCGTCGACCGGCCAGTACGCCGGCCGTCCGGGGGTCCGGACCGCCTCGACCATCGGCACCTCGCCGGCGCGCGGATCGCCGGGGCCGCCGTCCGGCGTCCACATCGGCCCGTCCGAGGCGGCCCGGTAGAGCTGGAGGTTGAGCGCCCGGTCGGCGCAGGCGTTCAGGATCCGGAACCGGTACGCCCGCGGGGCGACCTCCAGGTACGGGTAGGCCACGCCGTTGACCAGCGGGGTGTCCCCGTACGCCTCCGGGACCGCCGAGGGGTGCGGCACGCCGGGGACCAGCGGCGGCTCGTCCGGGTCGGTGACCGGGTCGTGGTGCGGGTTCGGCACCGGGGCGACCCACGGGCTCGCCCCGCCGTCCGGGTCGTGCGCCCACGGCCCGTAGTCCCAGCGGCCGGTCGGGTTGGTGCCGTTGAGCCGGTACGGGTTCTGCCGGGGCTGGTAGACGTGCGGGTGCCAGAGGCTGCCCTTGGCGCCCCAGCGGTCCCGGTCCCAGGTCGGGTCCTGGGCGGCGAGCTGGGCGTCGTCGGGCACGAACGTCTTGTCCTCGATCACCAGCGGGAGCTGGTCGGCGGGAAGCACGCCGTCGTCCACCAGCCGCTCCTCGGCCGGGTCGGTGAGCAGGTAGAGGGCGAGCTGTCCGGAGTAGACGGTGAGCCGGGACAGGCCCAGCGTGTTGTCGTGCAGCCACATCAGCCGGCCGCTCTGGTCGTTCGGGAAGTAGAGCGTGGTGGCGCCCGCGCCGGGGGCCGGCATGTCCGGCACCGGCGTCACGCCCACCCCGACCGGGTACGGGGTGATCTCGCCGGCCGGGGTCACCCACTGCCACGGGTTGCCGGCGCTGATCCATCCGGTCCGCGCGCCGGCCAGGTGCGGCACCGCCCGGTTCTGCGGGTACGGCGCGGGGCCGCCCAGCGGTCCGGCGCCGGCCCCGTCGACCGTCTCGTCGACCGGCAGGAACAGCTCGCCGGCCCGGCCGGTGGGGAGCTGGTTGATGAACTTGATCCGCACCGGCCGGCCGCGCCGGGCCACGATCATCGGGCCGAGGTGCCAGGGCCGGTCGGGCGGGCTCACCGTGTTGTGGCCGGACGCGTCGGTGCCCAGGTTGAGCTGGCGGTAGCCGCGCAGCCGGGTGGCCGGCAGGTCCCGGTGCAGGCGCTGCGCGTACTCCTGGAGGCCGATCTCGTAGTAGTCGCAGCCCGGCCAGGTGATGGTGTCCGGCACCGCGACCGGCAGCCGGGCGCCGAGCCCGGCGGTGGCCGGCCGGCCGGGCAGCGGCAGCGGGTCGACGAACTTGCGGATGCCGGTGCCGGGCACCGGCCGGCCGTCCGGGTCGAGCGCGGGCAGCGGGCTGCCGGCGGTGTTCGGCACCGGCCCGAACAGGCGCGGCACGGCGGCCGGGTCCAGGCTGGCCGGCTCGGCCAGCGCCGCCGGCTCGAGCGGTGCGGTCGGTGCGGTCGGATCCTGGTCGGCGGCGCGGGCGGTGGGAACGGTGGGCGCGGTCTCCTCGGCGACCGTGGCGGCCCGGTCCGGCCGGCCGGGCCGGAGTCTGCGGAACAGCACCATGGCTCTCCCCGGGATCGGGGCGCGCCGGCCGTCACCCCGGCGTGGCGGGCGTACGCGCTGCTGACGATCGGTGAGCGGTCCACCGCAGCATGCGACACCGAAGGCGTGGGAGGGAATTACCCAATCGTCCGTATCTCGGGTGATCTTAGGCGGTTCGTGGAAGTTCCACGTCATCCACGTTCCGGCTGGCAGGCCGGGCACCAGTAGGTGACGCGCTCGCCCAGCTCCTCCTTGCGGATCGCCGTCCCGCAGCGCCGGCACGGCTGCGCTCGGCGGCCGTAGACGTAACTGGTCCCGCCCCGGCGCAGCACCCCGGTGGTGCTCTGCGTCCAGCGGCCCCGGTTGGCCGCGAGCAGCCGCTGGGCCAGCGTGACCGTGCCGGCCAGGTCGGGCACCGCCCGCACCGGCGTCCACGGCGACACCCCGCGCAGGAAGAGCACCTCGCACTTGTAGAGGTTGCCCACCCCGGCCAGGTTGCGCTGGTCGAGCAGCGCCTCACCGATGCTCTGCTCCGGGTGCGCGGCCAGCCGGCGGACCGCCTGGTCCGGGTCCCAGTCCGGGCCGAGCAGGTCCGGGCCGAGATGCCCGACCAGCGACGCCTCCTCGGCGGTCCGGACCAGCGCCACCTCGTGCAGGTGGTAGCCGACCGCGACCGCGCCGGGGGAGCGCAGGACCACCCGGATCAGGTGGGCCGGCCGGGCCGTCCACCGCTCACCCGGCGCGTACGCCCGCCAGGCGCCGTCCATCCGCAGGTGCGAGTGCAGCGTCCAGTCCTCGCCGGCCGGGTCGCCCAGGCGCAGCAGCAGGTGCTTGCCGCGGCTGGCCGACTCGCGGACGGCCCAGCCGGCCAGGTCGGTGGTGGCGAGCTGCGGCACGCGGAAGTCCGACCCGGTGAGGCGGGCCCCGGCCAGCGCGCGTTCCAGGACGCGGGCGGTGTTCCAGACGGTGTCACCTTCGGGCACGCCACCATTCTCCCCGACCGAACGAAATTCGCATGTTTCGCTATTTGTACCTATGTTCCTATTCACCCGATAGGCGGCAAGGATCAGGGGGTTCTGAGGAGAATCGATGGCCCGTGCCCGCCGTACCCTGGTTGCCCTGACCGCCCTGCTCCCCCTGACCGCCGCCGTGCCCGGCACCCCCGCGTCGGCCGCGCCACCGGCGCTCGCCGCACCGTCGGCCGCCGCCGCGCCCGGCGCCGAACGTTGGTCCGCCGACCTCGCCGTCGCCGGCGGTGACGACGTCAACGTCACCTGGCGATCCGGCCGCCTGCGGCTGGCCCACCCCCGCCCCACCGCCCGCAGCCGGCCCGCCGCCGCGGCCGGCCCGGTCGCCGAGGGCATCCTGCTCTCCGCGCCGCGCGCGCTGGACCGGCCCGCCACCCGGGTACGCGCCCGGCTCGCCGCCCGCACCCGCGACGGCGGCACCGCGACGGCCCAGGTACGCGGCTGGCGGTCCGGCCGCTGGACCGAGTGGCGCGACGCCGCCGAGGCGGTCTTCGACCAGCCGGTCACCCGGGTCCAGGCCCGCGTCGTGCTGACCACGCCGGACGCCGCGGCCGAGGCCACCGTGACCGGGCTGACCCTCGCCGCCGACCGGGCCGCCGCCACCGCCGCCCTGCCGGCCGTCGCGGGCACCTACCGGGTGTACGCGACCAGGATCGGCCTCGTCGGCGGCATCACCGCCAACGGGCACACCGTCGGCGTCCGCGACCACTTCGCGGCGCTGCCCACCCGGCGCGGCCTCTCCCCGCGCGGGACCGGCGACTACACGGTCAGGGTCTGCACCACCAGCGGCAGCCGCTGCGAGTACGCGCCGGTCTGGGACGTCGGCCCGTGGAACACCCGGGACGACTGGTGGAACCCCCCGACCGTCCGGGAGAACTGGCGGGACCTGCCGCAGGGCATGCCCGAGGCACAGGCCGCCTACCAGACCGGATACAACGGCGGGCGGGACCAGTTCGGGCGGACCGTGCGCAACCCGGCCGGTCTCGACCTGGCCGACGGCACGTTCTGGGACGGGCTGCGGCTCACCGACAACGCCTGGGTCACGGTGACTCTGCTCTGGACGGCCGGCGGGCTCCGGGGCGTGGTCGGCTCCGGGCCGCTGAACCTGCGCAGCGGGGCCGGCACGTCCTACCCGAGCCGGGGCCTGGCCGCCACGTACGCGCAGGTGCCGATCGAGTGCTACCTGACCGGGCAGCGGATCGCCGGGCCGTACCGCACCACGACCCGGTGGTACCGGTTGGTGGGTGGGCTGTACGTGAGTTACGCGTACCTGTCCACGACCTCCGGCGGGACGGCGCCGCGCTGCTGACGACGGGGTCGGCTCAGTCGCCGGTCACGGCGACCAGATCGCCCGGCGCGACGCCGAGCAGGTCGACCGCGCGGCCGGTGCGCACCGCGACCGCCACCAGAGCGGCCGAGTCGACGTACACCACCAGCTCACCCGGCGCGGCGTCGCCGAACGTACGGCCGCGCACGGCCGGCCGGCCGCTCACCCGCACCCGGGCCGGCAGCCGGTCGAGCAGCGCACCGGGCGCGGCGAGCTGGACGTTGCCGAAGTGGTCGACGGTCAGCACCTCGGCGGCGAACCCGCCCGCGTCCGCGCGGACCACCGGCTCCGGCAGCCGGACCAGGGCAGCCGGGTCGACGGCCGGCCCGGCCCCGGCCAGCGGCGCGCCCAGCGCCAGCCGGGCCGCCACCGGCGCGAACACGTCCCGCCCGTGGAAGGTGCGGGAAACCTTCGGCGCGAGCCACTCCGGGTTGGTCAGCTCCACCGCGGCGGTCACCCCGCCGAGCGCCTCGGCCGCCGGGACCAGCAGCCCGTTGTCCGGCCCCACCAGCAGGCCGCCGGGAGTGGCCAGTGCGATCCCGCGCCGCTCGGTGCCGACCCCCGGGTCGACCACCCCGACGTGCACCCCGACCGGCAGGTACGGCACGGTCTGCGCGAGCACCGCCGCGCCCCGCCGGACGTCGGCCGGCGGCACCAGGTGCGTCACGTCGATCACCCGGGCGGTCGGGGCGAGCCGGGCGAGGACCCCGTGGCAGGCCGCCACGAAGCCGTCGGAGAGCCCGTAGTCGGTGGTGAGCGAGACCCACGGCCGCGCGTGAATTCCGACCATCCGTCCTCCTCAGGGGTTCGGCACCCCGCAACGAGATCCCCGCCGCAGCTCCCACTGTCGGCGACTTTTCGTCCACCTGGTGAACCCCGCCGAGATCTTGGTACGAAACGGCCCCATCGGGGCCCATCCGTACCAAGATCTCACGGCCGGGCCGGCCGAGCCGGGTCAGCCGCGCAGGCGCAGGCCCCGGGGGGTGGCCCGGAAACCGGCCGCGGTGAGCGCGTCGCGCAGCGGCGAGGAGCGCACCGCCTCGCCGTCGGCGCGTTCCACCGAGATCGCGCCCAACGCGCCGGAGTGCACCGCGTCGGCCAGCGCCTTGCCCGCCGCGCCCAGCGTGTCGACGTCGTCGGTGAACGAGAGGATCGTCCGACCGCCCCGCTCGACGTAGAGCACCACATCCCCGCCGACCAGCACCACCAGCGCGCCCGCCTTGCGCCCGGCCCGGTGACCGGTGGCCGGGGCGGCGCCGTCACCCGAGTCGACCACCCGCTCCGGCCAGGGCAGCGCGGCGCCGTACGGGTTCGCCGGGTCGGTGGCGGCCAGCACCACGGCCGGCCCGCCGCCGCTGCGGCCACCGTCGGCCGGATCGGCCAGGGCACGGATCCGGTCGACCGCGCCGGGCACCGCGAACTGGGCCGCGCCCAGACCCTCGACGAAGTAGCCGCGCCGGGCCGCCCCGCGCTCCTCCAGCGCGGACAGCACCGGATAGACCCCGGCGAAACCGCCGGTGACCTGCTCGGCCACGACCGCGCCCCGGGTGACCACGCCGTGCCGTTCGAGCAGCAGGTCGGCCAGGGCGGCGGCCCGGCGGGTCGGGTCGAGGTCGCGGTCGGGCAGCCGGGACCAGCGGCCGGCCATGGTCGGCGGGCCGCCTCGGCTGGGCAGCGCCACCCGGCCGGGACGGCGGTAACGGGTACGCGGGGCCGACGGCCGGGACCGGTGCGCCCCGCCGGCGCCCAACGCGGCGCGCAGCGGCGCCAGCGTGTCGTTGGTGAGGTGACCGGCCCAGACCAGGTCCCACACCACGGCCGAAAGGGCGGCGTCGTCGGTGGCGCCGACCCGGTCGGAGAGCGAGCGGAAGAAGAGCGCCTGCCCGTCGGCGAGCGCGTCGAGCACCGCCTCGTGCGGCGGGGTGAGCGTCAGCGCCTCGTCCGGCGGCGGCAACAGCAGCGGCGCGACGTCGGCGTATGCCAGCGTCACCCACCCGTCTCCGCCGGAGATCGCGCCGGCGCCGGCCCAGACCACCTCGCCGCTGGCGCACATCTCGTCGAGCTGGGCGGGCGAGTAGTCGGCGACCCGGGCCGGCAACACCAGCCGTTCCAGCGCGGACGCCGGCACGGTCACGCCCTGCAACTGCTCGACGGTCGCGGCGACCGCCTCGACACCCCGGGCCGACGAGCCGACCTGCTGCCAGCGGGGCAGGAAGGCGGCCAGCGCGCGGGGCGGCACCGGTTCGATCTCCCGGCGCAGCGCGGCCAGCGAGCGGCGGCGCAGCAGGCGCAGCACCTCGGCGTCGCACCACTGCGTGCCCACACTGTCCGGAGCGAACTCGCCGGAGACCACCCGGCCGTTCGCCGCGAGCCGGCGCAGCGCCTGCTCGACCACGAACACCCCGAGCCCGAACCGGGCCGCGCAGGTGGACGCGGCGAACGGACCGTGGGTGCGTGCGTACCGGGCGACCAGGTCGCCGAGCGGGTCGGCCACCGGTGTCAGGTAGGCCTCGGCCACCCCGACCGGCAGCGCCACCCCGAGCGCGTCGCGCAGCCGGGCCGCGTCCTCGACCACCACCCAGCGGTCCTCGCCGGCGATCCGCAACCGCAGCACCCGACGGGCCGCCGCCAGCTCCTCCGGCCAGGCGTCCGGCACCCCCCGCTCGGCCAGCTCGGCCGGGCTCAGGTCACCGACCACCCGGAGCAGCTCGACCACGTCCTCGGCGTCGCGGGGCCGCCGCTGCTCGGTGCGCCACCGCAGTTGGCGTGCCGTCTCGGCGAGCACCGCCGGGTCGAGCAGCTCGCGCAGGTCGACCCGGCCGAGCAACTCGCCGAGCAGCCCGGAGTCGAGCGCCAGCGCGGCGGCGCGCCGTTCGGCCAGGGGCGCGTCGCCCTCGTAGAGGAACGCGCCGACGTAGCCGAAGAGCAGCGACCGGGCGAACGGCGACGGGCGCTCGGACTCCACCTCGACCAGGCGGACCTTGCGGGCGGCCAGGTCGCGCATCAGCTCGGCCAGGGCCGGCTGGTCGAAGACGTCCTGCAGGCACTCCCGGGCCGCCTCCAGGGTGACCGGGAAGTCGGCGTACTCGCGGGCCACGTCGAGGAGCTGCGCGGCGCGCTGGCGTTGCTGCCAGAGCGGCTGCCGGCGGCGCGGGTCACGGCGGGGCAGCAGCAGCGACCGGGCCGCGCACTCGCGGAACCGGGAGGCGAACAGCGCCGACGTGCCGACCGACTCCTCGACCAGCTGGGCGATCTCGTCCGGCTCGAAGACCACCACGTCGGCGCCGGGCGGTTCGTCGGCGGTGTCCGGCAGCCGGACCACGATGCCGTCGTCGGAGGGCATGACCTGGGCGTCCACCCCGTACCGCTCGGCCAGCCGGCGACCGATGGCCAGCGCCCACGGCCCGTTGACCCGCGCGCCGAGCACCGAGTGCACGGCGAGCCGCCAGTCGCCCAGCTCGTCCCGGAACCGCTCGACCACCACCGTCCGGTCGTCGGGCAGCGAGCGGGTGGCCGCCTTCTGCTCGCGCAGGTAGTTCATCAGGTTGCCGGCGGCCCAGTCGTCCAGCCCGCCGGCGCGCAACGCCGAGACGGCGTCGGCGTCGGACTGCCGCAGCAGCGCCCGGACCCGGGCGCCGATCGCCCGGCCCAGCTCGACCGGTCGGCCGAGCTGGTCGCCCTTCCAGAACGGCATCCGGGCGGCCTGGCCGGGGGCGGGGGAGACGAGCACCCGGTCGGGGGTGATCTCCTCGATCCGCCAGGACGACGAGCCGAGCAGGAACACGTCGCCGACGCGGGACTCGTAGACCATCTCCTCGTCCAGCTCGCCGACCCGGGCCGCCCGCTCGGCCCCGGCCAGGAAGACCCCGAACAGGCCCCGGTCGGGGATGGTGCCGCCGCTTGTCACGGCGAGCCGCTGGGCGCCGGGCCGACCGGTCAGCACGTCGGTCGCCCGGTCCCAGACCAGCCGGGGGCGCAGCTCGGCGAAGGCGGTGGACGGGTAGCGGCCGGAGAGCATGTCGAGCACCGCGTGCAGCGCCGAGTCGGGCAGCTCGGCGAAGGGCGCCGCCCGGCGGACCAGCACGGCCAGGTCGCCGAGCGGCCACGGCTCCAGCGCCACCATGGCGACGATCTGCTGGGCCAGCACGTCTAGCGGGTTGCGCGGGTAGTGCAGCTCCTCGATCGCGCCCACCCCCATCCGCTCGGCGACCACCGCGCAGGAGAGCAGGTCGCCGCGGTGCTTGGGGAAGACCACGCCCCGGGAGACGGCACCCACCTGGTGCCCGGCCCGGCCCACCCGTTGCAGCCCGGCCGCGACGCTCGGCGGCGCCTCGATCTGCACCACCAGGTCGACCGCGCCCATGTCGATGCCCAGCTCCAGGCTGGAGGTGGCGACCACGGCGGGAAGCTGACCGGACTTCAGCGCCTCCTCGATGTGCTTGCGCTCCTCCCGGGAGACGCTGCCGTGGTGCGCCCGGGCGATCACCGTCGGCGCGCCGGCCGCCGCGCCGGACTGTGCCATCACCTCGGCGGGCTGCCGGGGCGCGCGCACCGGCCCCACCGGCCCGTCGAACGCGTCCGCGCCGCGCCGACCGCCGCGCCCGCCCTCCTCCGGGGCTCCTGGCCCGTCGGTCGTGTTCGCTCGGTCGGCCGTGCCCGGGCCGTCGCCGGTGACGACCACGCCCGCCGGGGCGCCGTCGCCGTTCGCCGGGCCGTCGTTCGCCGGGCCGCCGTCGCCGTTCGCCGGGCCGTCGTTCGCCGGGGCGCCGTCGCCGGCCGGCGGGGCGTCGCGATCGGGCAGGAGATCGGATACGCGCACCGGGTCGCCGCCGGCGGCCACGCGGCTGCCCTCCGGCGCGGTGGCTGCCTCCGCCTCCTCGGCGGCCAGCTCGTTGAGGCGGGCGCAGAGCCGTTCGGCGCCGCGCCGGGAGTTGGTGAAGACGATGGTGGACCGGTGCGCGCGGATCAACGCGAGCACCCGTTCCTCGACGGCCGGCCAGATCGAGGGCCGGCGCGGGCCGAGCCCGCCCAGCTCGTCCGCCGGCGGCTCCTGCTCGTCGAGGCGGGTCATGTCCTCCACCGGAACCTGGACGCTGACCTCGATGGTCTTGTCGGCCGGCGGCTGCACCACGTCGACCGGGCGCGCGCCGCCGAGGAAGCGGGCGCAGACGTCGATCGGCCGCACCGTGGCGGAGAGCCCGATCCGTTGGGCGGGGCGGTCGAGCAGCGCGTCGAGGCGTTCCAGGGAGAGCGCCAGGTGGGCGCCGCGCTTGGTGCCGGCAACCGCGTGCACCTCGTCGACGATCACCGTGCCGACCCCGCGCAGGGAGTCGCGGGCGGCGGAGGTGAGCAGCAGGAACAGCGACTCGGGCGTGGTGATGAGGACGTCCGGTGGGGTGCGGGCGAAGGCCCGCCGCTCGTCGGCCGGGGTGTCGCCGGTGCGCATGCCGACGGTGATGTCGGGCGGGACGACGCCGAGCCGGGTGGCGGCCTGGCGGATGCCGATGAGCGGGGTGCGCAGGTTGCGCTCCACGTCGACGGCGAGCGCCTTGAGCGGGCTGACGTAGAGCACCCGGCAGCGCCGCCGGGGATCGGTCGGCGGCGGCTCCTTGCCCAGCCGGTCGAGCGACCAGAGGAACGCCGCGAGGGTCTTGCCGGAGCCGGTCGGTGCGACCACCAGCGCGTTGCGGCGGGCGGCGACGGAGCGCCACGCCCCCTCCTGCGCGGGGGTGGGCGCGGCGAACGCCGCGGTGAACCACTCCCGGGTCGCCGCGCCGAATTCCGCCAGCACCCCGCCTGTCGGGGTCACCTCGTCCGCCACGCCACCATCCTGCCGCGCCGGTGTGACATCCGGCCCGGTGCCGTGGTGGTTCTGTCCCGCCCCAGCAATTGAAGCGATGAATAGAGGCTTTAATCCGTTAAGTCTCACTTAACTGCTTGCTTGCGGCCTGCAACATAAAGTAACTTCACTCGCAACGCGGCGTGGCTGGAGGCGTGGATGACCGTGGAGGAGCGAGGTTTCAGGCCCGGCACCGACGTGCTCATCCGCAAGGTCGACAGCCGGCTCGCCACGCTCCGCGCCGGTCTGCACGGCACGGATCTCGAACTGGCCGAGGAACTGGCCCGACGCCTGCGCGAGCTGGTCGTCGCCACCGCACGCTCCAGCGCCGCCGACCGGGCGTTGGTCCGCGCCGCGGTGCACTACTTCGTCCTGCGCCGGGAGAGTCGGGACGCCCGGCTGCCGGTCCGCTCCCTCGCCGACGCGCAGCGCGTGGTCGACCGGACGGCCCGCCAACTCGCCGACTCCCACCCCACCGCGGCGTCCCACCGCGACCCCGCCCCCCTGCGCTGACGCCCCGGGTCGCGCCCGTCTCCCGGTCCGCGACCTGCCGCCCGCACCAACTTTCCGGGTCGCGGGTCACCGCGCCGCCGTCGATCAGAGAGGCGCTCTCCGGTCGCGCGCGACCGCAAAACGAGATACTTGTTCCACTTGATGGGAATCGTATAGGTCTTGGTAGGAAAGGCCCCCATGGGGCCGATTCGTACCAAGATCTCGCGGCGCGCGCCGCGCGCCCGGGTTGTGGTGGGGTGCGGCGGTTGGGCGGGTTTCCGGAAAACGGCGCGGCCGGGTGGGAAGTGGCGTGTGATCGGTCGTGCCCCCAGCGTGCGCCGCCGCGCTGTCACCTCGACCGGGAGTGCGTGTGCTCGTCCTGCTGATCCTGCACCTGGTGGCGGCGCTGTTCGCCCCGTTGCTGGTCCGCAGGTGGGGGCCGCGTGCCTGCCTGCTGCTCGCGCTCGTCCCGGCCGCCGCGGTCGGTTGGGCGGTGGCGCACACCGGTGCGGTACGCGACGGCGGAGCGGTGGTCGAGACGTACCCCTGGATCCCCCAGCTCCGGTTCGACGTCGCGCTGCGGGTCGGGACGCTGTCCTGGCTGATGATGCTGCTGGTCGGCGGCGTCGGCGCGCTCGTGCTGGTCTACTGCGCCCGTTACTTTCCGCCCGGCTCGGTCGGGCTGGGCCGGTTCGCCGCCGTGCTGGTGGCGTTCGCCGGCGCCATGCTCGGCCTCGTCGTCTCCGACGACCTGCTGCTGCTCTACGTCTTCTGGGAGCTGACCACGGTCTTCTCCTACCTGCTGATCGGGCACAGCGCCGAGCGCCGGGCCAGCCGGTGGGCCGCCGCCCAGGCGCTCACCGTCACCACGCTGGGCGGGCTGGCGATGCTGGTCGGGTTCCTGCTGCTCGGCCATCATGCCGGTGGTTACCGCTGGTCGGCGGTGGCCGCCGCGCCACTGCCCGGCGGCGGCTACCTGGCCACCGCGGTGCTGCTCGTCCTGGCGGGCGCGTTGGCGAAGTCCGCGGTGTTCCCGTTCAACGCCTGGCTGCCGGTGGCGATGGCGGCGCCGACGCCGGTCAGCGCGTATCTGCACGCCGCCGCGATGGTGAAGGCGGGCGTCTTCCTCATCGGGCTGCTCGGGCCGGCGCTCGCCCCGGTCGGGCCGTGGCGGCCGATCACCGTGGTCGCCGGGCTGGTCACGCTGGTCGCCGGTGGCTGGGCGGCGCTGCGGCAGTGTGACCTGAAGCTGCTGCTGGCGTACGGGACGGTCAGCCAGCTCGGCCTGCTCGCGGTGGTGCTCGGGGCGGGCACCCCGCACGCGGCCCTGGCCGGAGTCGCCATGCTGGCCGCGCACGCGCTGTTCAAGTCCGCGCTCTTCCTCGTCGTCGGCATCCTCGACCACGAGGCGGGCAGCCGGGACCTGCGCGACCTGTCCGGGGTGGGCCGGGCCGCGCCGGTGCTGGCCACGGTCGCCACGCTGGCGGCGGCGTCGATGGCCGGGGTGCCGCCGCTGCTCGGGTTCGTGGCCAAGGAGGCGGTGCTCGCCGCGTTCACCGACCACCCGTGGGTGCTGGCGGTGCTGGTCGCCGGCAGTGCGCTGACGGTGGCCTACAGCATCCGCTTCCTCTGGGGCGCGTTCGGCACCCGGCCCGGCGTCCCGGACACCGAGGTGGACCGGCCGCCCGCCGCGATGCTCGTACCCCCGGCGCTGCTCGCCGTGGCCGGGTTCGCCGCCGGGCCGGCCGCCGGCTGGCTGAGCGGCCTGCTCGAGCCGTACGCGGAGCTGTTCGGCCCGGTCGACGAGCACCTGGCGCTCTGGCACGGGCCGACCACGGCGCTGGGCCTCTCCGCCCTGGTGCTGGCCGGCGGCGCGGCGCTGCACCTGGTCCGTGGCCCGCTCGCCCCGGCGTTGGCCCGGCTGCGCTCGCCGATCTCCGGCAACCAGGGGTACGAGTGGGTGACCCACCGCTTCGACCGGTTCGCCATCGAGGTCACCAGCGTCACCCAGCGCGGCTCGCTGCCGCAGTACCTCGGCACCGTCCTGATGGTGCTGGTGCTGGTGCCGGGCGGGGCGATGGCGGCCACCGCGCCGTGGCGGGTGGAGCTGGCGCCCTGGGACAACCCGACCCAGTTGGTGGTCTGCGTGGTGATCGCGGTCGCCGCGGTGCTCGCGGTCGGGGCCCGCCGCCGGCTCACCGCCATGCTGCTGGTCGGCGTGACCGGTTACGGCACGGCGATGATGTTCGTCCTCTACGGCGCGCCGGACCTGGCGCTCACCCAGTTCCTGGTGGAGACCGCCACCATCGCCGTCTTCGTGCTGGTGCTGCGGCGGCTGCCGGAACGCTTCTCGGCCCGCCCGCTGCGCCGCAGCCGGTGGGTGCGCCGGGGGGTCGGGGTGGCCGCCGGGCTGGTGATGGCCGGCCTGGCGCTGGCGGCGGCCGGCGCCCGGCGGGCGCCGTCGATCTCCGCGGCCTTCCCGGATCTCGCGGTCGCGCAGGGGTACGGCCGCAACGTGGTCAACGTGACCCTGGTCGACATCCGTGCCTGGGACACGATGGGCGAGATCTCGGTGCTCGTGGTGACCGCGACCGGGGTGGCCAGCCTGATCTTCGAGCGTTCCCGCACCGGACCGCGCCCGCGCCGACCCCGCCCGGCGATGCCACACGCCGGGCGTACGGTCTGGCTGCGTGGCGGGCAGACGCTGGGCGAGCGGCGGCGCTCGATCGTGTTCGAGGTGGTCACCCGCCTGATCTTCCACACCGTGCTGCTGTTGTCGCTGTTCCTGCTCTTCTCCGGGCACAACGCCCCGGGCGGCGGGTTCTCCGGCGGCCTGGTCGCCGGCCTCGCGCTGACCCTGCGTTACCTGGCCGGCGGCCGGTACGAGCTGGCCGAGGCGGCCCCGGTCGGCGCGGGCATGGTGCTCGGCGCGGGCCTGGCCGTCTCGGTCGGCAGCGGCGTAGTCGGACTGCTGCTCACCGGGGAGGTGCTGCAGAGCGTCAAGGTGAACCTGTGGTTGCCCCTGCTCGGCCACTTCTACCTGGTCACCTCGCTCTTCTTCGACGTCGGCGTCTACCTGGTGGTGGTCGGGCTGGTGCTGGACATCCTGCGCAGCCTCGGCGCCGAGGTGGACCGGCACGTCGAGGCCGCCGGTGAGCCGGGCCGCGGCCTGACCGTCCAGCGTCAGGGGCCGCCGTCATGACGCGGGGGATGGCCGGGCCGACGTTGGTGGTGGTGCTGGCGGTCGGGGTGCTCGTCGCCACCGGCGTCACGCTGCTGCTGGAGCGCAGCCTGACCCGGATCCTGCTCGGCGTCATCCTGCTCGGCAACGGGGTCAACCTGCTCATCCTGCTCGGCGGGCGGTCCGGCGCCGCCCCGCTGGCCGGTACGGCGCCGCCCGACCGGATGAGCGACGCGCTGTCGCAGGCCTTGGTGCTGACCGCCGTGGTGATCACGTTCGGGCTGACCGCGTTCCTGCTCGCGGTCGCCTACCGGAGCTGGTTCACCAGCGGCGACGACGAGGTGCCGGACGACCTGGAGGACCGGCAGATCGTCCGGCTGGCCGAGCGCGGCGAGGTGGCCGCCGCGGACCTCGGTGGGGAGGGTGCGGACGAGGACCCGGAACAGGTCGATCCGGAGCCGCCCCGCCGTCGGCTGCGTCGGGACGAGGAATCATGAGTGGGCTGGTGACGCTGCCGGTGGTGGTGCCGCTGCTCGGCGCGGCGCTCACCCTGATCCTGACCGGGCGACCCCGGCTGCAACGCTCGATCAGCGTGCTCTGCCTGGCCAGCGTCCTGGCGGTCGCGGTGGTGCTGCTGGTCGAGGCGTACCGGCACGGGCCGGTGGTGGTGCGGGTGGGTGGCTGGCCGGCGCCGGTCGGCATCGTGCTGGTGGCCGACCAGTTGGCGGCGCTGATGGTGGTGGTCTCCTCGGCGGTCACGCTCTGCGTGCTGCTCTACTCGATCGGCCAGGGCCGGGCGGAGACCGGCGAGACCGCGCCGGTGAGCATCTACCACCCCACCTATCTGGTGCTCACCGCCGGCGTCACGAACGCCTTCCTCGCCGGCGACCTGTTCAACCTCTTCGTCGGCTTCGAGATCCTGCTGGCCGCGAGCTTCGTGCTGATCACGCTGGGCGGCACCGAGGTCCGGCTGCGCACCGGCTCGACGTACGTGGTGGTCAGCATCCTGTCGTCGCTGCTCTTCCTGTCCGCCGTGGGGCTGGTGTACGCGGCCACCGGCACGCTGAACATGGCGCAGCTCGCCGGCCGGCTGGACGCGGTGCCGTCCGGCGTACGCCTGACCCTGCAACTCATGCTGCTGCTGGCGTTCGGCATCAAGGCGGCGGTCTTCCCGCTGTCGGCCTGGCTGCCGGACAGCTATCCGACCGCGCCCGCGCCGGTCACCGCGGTCTTCGCCGGCCTGCTGACCAAGGTCGGGGTGTACGCGATCATCCGCACCGAGACGTTGCTCTTCCCCGGCGGCCGGGTCTCCGGACTGCTGATGGTGGTGGCCGGCCTGACCATGGTGGTGGGCATCCTCGGCGCGGTGGCCCAGTCGGACATGAAGCGGCTCTTCTCCTTCACCCTGGTCAGCCACATCGGCTACATGATCTTCGGGGTGGCGCTGAGCAGCGTCGCCGGCCTGTCCGGGTCGATCTTCTACGTGGTGCACCACATCACCGTCCAGACCACGCTCTTCCTGGTCGCCGGCCTGGTCGAGGAGCGGGCCGGCAGCACCGACCTGCGCCAGCTCGGCGGCCTGGCGCGGGTCGCCCCGGTGATCGCCGTGCTCTTCTTCGTCCCGGCGATGAACCTGGCCGGCATCCCGCCGTTCTCCGGGTTCCTCGGCAAGCTCGGCCTGCTCCAGGCCGGGGTGGCGGCCGGCGGCGCGCTGCCCGCCGTGCTGGTCGCCGCGGGCACGGTGACCAGCCTGCTCACCCTCTACGTCGCGTCCCGGGTGTGGAACATCGCGTTCTGGCGGGCGCCGAAGCTGGCCACCACCACCCCGGACGCCCGGCTGCCGGGCCTGATGGTCGGCGCCACCGCCGCGCTGGTGGCGCTCGGCGTGCTGCTCACCCTGATGGCGGGCCCGCTCTTCCAGGTCACCGCCGACGCCGCCACCGACCTGCGCCAGCGCACCCCGTACGTCCGGGCGGTCCTGCCGCGGGACGTGCCGTGACCGGCGACCCGCCCCCGGACCGGCCCACCGCCGCCGGCGAGCCGCCGACGGTGAGCCGGGGCGAGCGGCGGCGCGACCAGGCGGTGGCGCTCGGCTGGCTGGTCGTCGCCTGGCTGCTGCTCTGGGGCGACGTGTCCTGGGGCAACCTGCTCACCGGGCTGGTGGTGGGCGCGGCGGTGCTGTACTTCTTCCCGCTGCCGCCGGTCACCTTCGGCGGCCGGCTCCGACCGGGCCCGTTGCTGGTGTTCGCCGGCACGTTCGTCGCGGAGCTGGTCAGCGCCAGCGTGCACGTCGCGGCCGTGGCGTTGCGTCCGGGCTACCGGCCGCGCGGCGGGATCATCGCGGTGCCGCTGCGGGTCCGCACCGACCTGAACCTGACGCTCACCGCCGAGGTGATCTCGCTGGTGCCGGGCACCCTGATCCTCGACGTCGACCGCGCGCGGGGCGTGCTCTACGTGCACGTGCTCGACGTGCGTGGCCCCGACGACCTGGCCGGCAGCCGCGACCGCGTGCTCGTCATCGAGCGGCGCATCGTCCGCGCCGTCGGCTCTCCCACCGAGGTACGCCAGCTCGACCTCGAACCCGTCGAACGGAGGAACCACCCGTGACCGTCCTGCTCGCCCTGGCGCTGACCGTGCTGCTCTCGGCCACCGCGCTGCTCGCCCTGGTCCGGATCTACCGCGGCCCGTCCCTGCTGGACCGGGTCGTCGGCGCCGACCTGCTGCTGTCGGCCATGCTCGCCGCGGTGGGGGCGGAGGCGGCGGTGAACCGCCACGCCGCCACGTTGCCGGTGCTGGTGGTGCTCTCGCTGCTCGGCTTCGTCGGCTCGGTCTCCCTGGTCCGCTTCGCCGTCCGGGCCGAATCGTGAGCGCGAGGAGTGAGCCGGGGTTGCGAGCCCCGCAGTCGCGAACGGAAGGTGGCTCAGCGTGAGCGCGAGGAGTGAGCCGGGGTTGCGAGCCCCGCAGTCGCGAACGGAAGGTGGCTCAGCGTGAGCGTGGTGGCGGACTGGGTGGGTGGGGTCCTGCTGCTGGGCGGGGCGCTGCTGAGCCTGGTCGCCGGCATCGGGCTGGTGCGGTTCCCGGACACGCTGGACCGGATGCACGCCGCCACCAAGCCGCAGGTGCTCGGGGTGCTGCTGCTCCTGGCCGGGCTGGCGCTGCGCCTGCGTACCGGATCGGACCTGGGGATGCTGGTGCTGGTGGCGATCTTCCAGCTCTCCACCGCGCCGGTCGCCGCGCAGATGATCGGCCGGGCCGCCTACCGGTCCGGGCGGGTGGACCGGTCGCTGCTCGACGTCGACGAACTGGCCGGGCGGTGAAACGGGACGTGGGGAAGGGTTCCCGGCACCTTCAGCGGGCATCCAGCGGGCACCGATAAAATGGCGGCATGATCGACTCTCCTGCCCCGGAGGGCAGCAGTAGCCGGCCGGGTCGTACCCGGCATCTTCCCTCCCCGACGACCCCGGGAGCCCTGAACCTCCCGTGTTGATCCTCGTCGGTCTCCTTCTCATCACCGTGCTCACCGCCGCCACCGGTTACTTCGTGGCGCAGGAGTTCGGTTACGTCGCCGTGGACCGCGGCAAGCTCAAACAACTCGCCGACGGTGGCGACCGTGCCGCCGCCCGGGCCCTGGAGGTGACCGGGCGGCTCTCCTTCATGCTCTCCGGCGCCCAGCTCGGCATCACCGTGACCGCCCTGCTGGTCGGTTACGTCGCCGAGCCCTACCTGGGCGCCGGGCTGGCCGACCTGCTCGGCCTCGCCGGGTTGTCCGGCGCGGTGGCGCTGCCGCTGTCGGTGGCGCTGGCCCTGGTCATCGCCACCGTGGTGCAGATGGTCCTGGGTGAGCTGGCCCCGAAGAACCTGGCCATCGCCCGGGCCGTGCCGCTCGCCCGGGCGCTGTCCCGATCCACCCTGATCTACCTGCGGATCGCCGGTCCGCTGATCACGCTCTTCGACCGGGCCGCCGTGCGGCTGCTCCGCCAGGTCGGCATCGAGCCGATCGAGGAGCTGCCCAGCGGCGCCACCCCGGCCGACCTGGAACAGATCATCGCCGAGTCCCGCGAGGAGGGGCACCTCGACGCCGAGATGTCCGACCTGCTCGACCGGGGGCTCGACTTCCGAGGGCTGACCGCGGGCGAGGCCATGGTGCCGCGGGTGGACGTGCACACCGTCCGCGCCGACGAGCCGGTCAGCCGGGTCGTCGAGATGCTCGACACCGGCCACTCCCGGTTCCCGGTCCGCGGGGCCGAGGGCGTCGACGACCTGATCGGTGTGGTCGGCATCGCCGACGTGCTGGGGGTGCCGCCGGCCGAGCGGGCGCGTACCCGGATCGACGCGGTCGCCGTACCCCCGTTGCTGGTGCCGGAGACGCTGCCGCTGCCGACGGTGCTGGACCGGCTCCGGTCCGGGCACCGGCAGCTGGCCTGCGTGGTCGACGAGTACGGCGGGTTCGCCGGCGTGATCACGCTGGAGGATCTCGCCGAGGAGCTGGTCGGGCCGATCCGCGACGAGGACGACCCGCCGGAGCGGGCGCCGGCCCGGCAGGAGGACGGCTCCTGGGTGGTGCCGGCCCGCTGGCGGATCGACGAGGTCGCCGACAGCACCGGCATCGAGCTGCCCGAGGCGCCCGAGTACGACACGCTCTCCGGGCTGGTGATGCGGGAGCTGGGCCGGGTGCCCGAGGTCGGTGACCGGCTGGAGATCGCGCCCGCCGGTGACGGCGACGAGCCGTCGACCGGTACCCGGGTGCTGGTCGAGGTGCTGGCGGTGGACCGGCACGTGGCCGACTCGGTCCGGCTGCGGTCGACCGCCGGGGTGTCCGGGGAGGGTGCGGCATGAGCCCCGGGTTCGCGCTTCTCATCTCCGCGGTGCTGCTGGCGCTCAACGGGTTCTTCGTGGCGGCCGAGTTCGCGCTGGTCGCCTCGAAGCGCTACCGGTTGGAGCAGTCGGCCGCCGGTGGCGGTCGGGCGGCCCGCGCGGCGCTGGACGGCGTCCGGGAGCTGAGTCTGATGCTGGCCGGCGCCCAGCTCGGCATCACGCTGTGCACGCTGGGTCTCGGCGCGCTGGCCGAGCCGGCCATCGAGTACCTGCTCAGTCCGCTGCTGCACGCGGTCGGCCTGCCCGACGCGGCGAGCCACGTGATCGCGCTGGTCTTCGCGTTGGGCCTGGTGACGTTCCTGCACCTGGTGGTCGGTGAGATGGCGCCGAAGTCCTGGGCGATCACCGACGCGGAGCGGTCGGCGATGCTGCTGGCGTTGCCGTTCCGGGCGTTCGCCCGGATCGCCCGCCCGGTGCTGTCGCTGCTCAACGGGCTGGCCAACGCGATGCTGCGGCTGGTCGGGGTGCAGCAGCAGGACCAGCTCGCCCAGGTGCACGGCCCGGACGAGCTGCGCATGCTGCTGGAGCAGTCGCGGGAGCACGGGCTGCTCGGCGCCGAGCAGCACCAGCTGCTGACCAGCATGCTGGAGTTGCAGGGCACCACGGTGGCGCAGGTGATGGAGCCGTTCGACCGGATCGTCACGGTACGCCGGGAGGACACCGCCGAGCGGATCGAGCACGTGTCCCGGGACAGCGGCCGGTCCCGTCTCGCCGTGGTCGACACCGGCGGCGAGGTGTGCGGCCTGGTGCACGTGCGCGAGGCGGTGCGCGCGGTCACCACCGGCCGGCCGGCGACCGCCGGGGAGCTCATGACGAACGCGTTCACGCTGCCGGCCGAGGCGTCGGTGACCGAGGCGGTGGCCGCCATGCGCGGCCGGCAGGCGCAGCTCGCGCTGGTGCGCAACGGCGGTGGGCCGACCCGGCCGATCGGCTTCGTCGCGCTGGAGGACCTGCTGGAGGAGGTCATCGGCGAGTTCGACGACGAGACCGACCCGATCCCCCGAGGCCGCCGCCTACGCTGACCGCTTCCTGATCGACACCAGTACGCCGAGGTGGCGGTGTCCGGGTAACCCCGGATGCCGCCATCTCGCCGATCCGGCTCCGGCGGACCGCGCATGCGTGCGCGGGCAGCGGGAATGCCGCCGGCATGCGGCTGACGGGGGTGTCCCGGGGGGCCTTCCGGACCGGGCTCTCGGTGAGCACCACCCTGACCAATCCGAGCACCCGGCCGGGCCTACGCCTGCCGGGACGGGTGACGTTGGCCGCCGCGAGCGAGGACGTCCTGGTCCGGCACATCCGGCTGGGGCTGGTCGCGCAGGTCGAGCCGGAGGACCCGGGAGCGCCGCGCCGGCTCGTGCAGTATCACCAGTGGCCGATCGCGGGCCGGTTCGTGGTTCCGGCGGGACGGCGGCGGGCGGTCGACTTCGCGGTGCCGCTGCCCTGGGAGACGCCGGTGACGGTGTTCGGCGGGGTGCCGTTGATGACCCTGCGCACCGGGCTGCGGACCGAGGTGTCCGTCGACCCCGACCTGGACCAGGGCGAGATGGTGCCGGTCGGAGTCCACCCGCTGCCCACCCAGCAGCACCTGCTCGCCGCGTTGGACACGCTCGGCTTTGTGATGCGGCAGGCGGGGCTCCTGCAGGGCCGGCTGCCCGGGGTGGCGCAGACGCTGCCGTTCCAGCAGCGGCTCGGCTTCTGGGCCGCCCCGCTCTACGCCGGGCCGATGACCGAGCTGGAAGTGATCATGGTGACGGACTCGGCCGGCATGGAGGTGCTGTTCTGGCTGGACCGGCGGCTCGCCCTGGCCGGGGTGACCCACCAGAGCATCAGCCGGTTCCGGGTCTGGCACGCCGGGGCGGACCGGCGGGACTGGGTGGCCATGGTGGACGGCTGGTTGCGGCGCGCCATCGACCGGCACGCCGAGGTGGCGTCGCACGCGGACTGGTCGGCCACGATCCGGGAGTCGGCACACGTCAGCCGCCATCCCGACCAGCCCGTCGCCCCCGGTTACGGCCTCGGCGGCACGGCCGGCGGCGCGGGTGTCGGCGGCGGTGGTGGCGGTGGCGACGGCACCTGAGCGCCGCGCGGGGTGTTGAGCGGGGCCCCCTCCTCTGCCAAGGCGTCAACAGGGGGCCCCGCCTTACAACTCAACCGGCGGCGAGCTTGAGGCTGAAGCCGAGGAAGAGCATGGCGACGGCGGTGGTGCCGGTCGCGGCGAGCCGCCGACGGCGCCGGAACTGGCTGGCCAGGAACGTGCCGGTGAAGATCAACGCGGTCAGGTAGAGCGCGCTGGTCACCTGCGCGATCAGCCCGAGCAGCAGGAACGACAGCGCCGGCCACTCGTACCCGGGGTCGACGAACTGGATGAAGAACGACACGAAGAAGAGGATCGCCTTCGGGTTGAGCAGACTGATCGTCAACGACCGCCGGAACGGGTCGCGGGCCGGCTCCACCTCGTCGATCAGGCGCGGCGTGGCCGGGTCGTTGCGGTCGCGCCAGCGCCGCCACGCGCCGCGCAGCATGACCAACCCCAACCACCCGAGGTACGCCGCGCCGGCGTACTTGATCACGAGGAACAGGGGCGGGTACGCCCGGAGCAGCGAGGCCACCCCGGCGGCGGAGAGCACCATCAGCGCCGCGTCGCCGACGAACACCCCGGCGGCCGCCCGGTAACCGGTGGCGACTCCGCGCCGGGCGGCGGTGGCGAGCACGAAGAGCGAGTTCGGGCCGGGCAGCAGCACGATCGCCACGGTGCCCAGCACGTACGTCCCGATGTCGGTGATCCCCAGCACGCCGGACATCATCACCCGGCGGAGGTCGCCGGGCGAAGCCGTTCCCGCAGTCCGACCTGTGCGTTCGGCCACTCCTCGGCGAGCATCGAGTAGAGCGCGGACTGCCGCCAGGTGCCGTCGGCGCGACGCCGGTTGGACCGCAGCGTCCCCTCCCGCACCGCGCCGAGGCGCTCGATGGCCCGCTGGGACCGCTCGTTGAGCGTGCTGGTCTGCCAGGTGACCCGCACCGCCTCCAGTTCCTCGAAGGCGCGGGTGAGCAGCAGCAGCTTCGCCTCGGTGTTGATCCCGGTGCGCCACCACCGCCGGCCGAGCTGGGTGTAGCCGATCTCCAGCGACCGCAGGTCGGGGTCGACCTGGTAGTAGGAGGTGGTGCCGACCACGGTCCCGGTGACCGCGCAGCGCTGCACCCACGGCGTCCGGACCCCCCGCGACCCGGCGTCCAGGGCGGCGCGGATCAGCTCGGCCGTCCCGGCCACCTCGGTGGGGCGCGGACTGCCGACGTATCGCCAGACCTCCTCGTCGTCGAGGGCGGCGTGCAGGTCCTCGGCGTGGGAGAGGTCCAGCGGCTCCAGCACCACGTGCTCGCCGCGCAGCACCACCGGCTCCAGCCATGCCGACCGGGCCGGCCGCAGGTACGCCGGCACCGGCGCGGTCACGCCGTCGGCCGGTTCGGGTAGCCCGGGCGTGAGCCGCAGCGGCAACACCCCGGCCCAGTGCGGCAGGCTCTCGTCCGCCGGCTCGTCGTTGACCCCGCCGGTCCGGACGCGTACCGAGACCTCGCGCAGCGGCAGCGCCAGCACCGCGGTCTCGGCCAGCTCGCGCCGGTTCGGCGGCCGGCTCTCGGCGGACCGGCCGGCGGCCACCTTCTCCACCAGCGCGGTCAGCACGGCGGCCTTCTCCCGCTCGTCGGTGACCAGCCGGGCGGTGCCGTGGGCGACCACCGAGCGGTAGTTCGCGCTGTGGTGGAACTGGGAGCGGGCGTAGACCAGCCCGTCGAGGTGGGTGACCGCGACGCAGACCGGCAGCCCGGTGTCGCTCCGGGCGGCCAGCAGCGGCCGGCTGCCGGTGGAGCCGTGCAGGTAGAGCGTGTCGTCGACGCGGACGTGCAGGGTCGGCAGCAGCCGCGGCTCACCGTCCACGACGAACGCCAGCGCGCAGTGGTACGCCTCGTCGAGCAGCGCGTGGGCGGTGGCGCGGTCGTAGCGCATCCGGTCCCGGGTGCGGGTGGCGGTGGTGCGGCTGGTCGGAGGGTACATGCGACATCCCACCTCTGTTCTAGTACAATCATCGAACTGTGGCAGAACATTATCAGGTCAGCGGGTCCACGTCGGCGGCCATTTCGGCGAGCGTGGAGTCCGGCATCCGCGCCGGCGCCCTCGCCCCGGGCGATCCCCTTCCGGCGGTCCGCGCGCTCGCCGGCCAGCTGGGCGTCAGCCCGGCCACCGTCGCGAAGGCCTACCAGGAGCTGCGGCAGCGGGGCCTGGTCGTCACCGCCGGCCGGCACGGCACCCGGGTCCGGCCCCGCCCACCGGTGGCCACCCGCCGCACCGCGCTGGCGCCCCCGCCGCGACCCGGCACCCGCGACCTCTCCGCCGGGCACCCCGACCAGCGACTGCTGCCCCCGCTCGGGCCGCACCTCGCCGCCCTCGCCGCCGAGATCGGGACCCCCACCGGGTACGCGGACGCCGCCGTCCTGCCCGACCTGGTCGCGGTCGCCCGGGAACGGTTCGCCGCCGACGGGGTGCCGGCCGGCGAGCTGACCGTCACCGGCGGCGCGCTCGACGGCATCGAGCGACTGCTCGCCGCCCACCTGCGCCCCGGCGACGCGGTGGCGGTGGAGGACCCGGGCTGGGCCAACCTGCTCGACCTGATCGCCGCGCTCGGGCTGCGTACCGTCGGGGTGCCGGTGGACGACGAGGGGCCGAGCGTGGCCGGGGTGCGGGCCGCGCTGACCGCCGGGGTCCGCGCGCTGGTGGTGACCAGCCGGGCCCAGAACCCGACCGGCGCGGCCGTCTCCGCCGAGCGGGCCGCCGCGCTGCGGACGCTGCTCGCCGGCCGGGCCGACCTGCTGCTGATCGAGGACGACCACGCCGCCGAGCTGGCCCGCGTACCGCTGCACCCGCTCGCCGGGGCGACCCCGGCGTGGGCCTTCGTCCGGTCGGTGAGCAAGCCCTACGGGCCCGACCTGCGGCTCGCCGTGCTGGCCGGCGACGAGGCCACCGTGGCCCGGGTGGCCGGCCGGGCCCGGGTCGGCGCCGGCTGGGTCTCCACCGTGCTGCAACGCCTGGTCCTGTCGCTCTGGCGCGACCCGGCCACCGCGGAGCTGGTGCGGCGCGCGGCGGACGGCTACGACCGGCGGCGCGACGGGCTGGTCTCGGCGCTCGCCGCGCACGGGCTGGCCGCGCACGGGCGCACCGGGATCAACGTCTGGGTGCCGGTGCCCGACGAGACGGTCGCGGTCACCGCGCTGCGGGACGCCGGCTGGTCGGTGGCGCCCGGCGGCCTCTACCGGATCGCCGCCGCGCCCGCGGTCCGGCTCACCGTCAGCCCACTCGACGAGGCCGACCTGCCGGCGCTGGCCGACGCCCTCGCCCGCGCCACCCACCCCACGAGAGGCGGGGCCCCCTATTAACGCCTCCGGTAGAGAAGGGGCCCCTTCTCAACGCCGCCTTCAGGCGAACGCGGGGGGTGCGGCGTGGCGGCCGGGGGAGGGGGTAGAACCATCGGCATGGTTGAGAGCGGAGCGCAGGAGTTCATCCCGCCGGAGGCGGACACCATCGACGAGCTGCGCGCCGCCGCGGCCGGCTGCCGGGGCTGCGAGCTCTACCGGGACGCGTCGCAGACCGTCTTCGGCCGTGGTGACGAGCATGCCCGGGTGGTCCTCGTCGGCGAGCAGCCGGGCGACGTCGAGGACCAGAAGGGGCTGCCGTTCGTCGGCCCGGCCGGGCGGCTGCTGCGTCGGGCGGTGGACGACGCCGGCCTCGACCCCGGCCAGCTCTACCTGACCAACGCGGTCAAGCACTTCCGCTTCGAGTTGCGCGGCACGCGGCGCATCCACCAGACCCCGGACCGGGTGCACATCACCGCCTGCCGGCCCTGGCTGGTCGCCGAGTTCGCCCGACTGCGCCCGGAGGTCGTGGTGGTGCTCGGCGCCACCGCCGCCAAGGCGCTGCTCGGCCCGACGTTCCGGGTGACACGGCAGCGCGGCGAACTGCTGCCCTGGCCGGCCGCCGCACAGCACCCGGAGGACTTCGCGCGGGTCCCGGTGGACCGCACCGGCGCGGTCGCCGACGCGCCGGACACCCGGCTGCTCGCCACCATCCACCCGTCCGCCGTGCTGCGCGCGGACAACCAGGACGTCGCGTACGAGGGCCTGGTCGCCGACCTGACGGTGGCCGCCGGCGCGCTGCGCTGAGTCAGCCCAGATGCCGCCCCTTGATCGCGGCAACGAACGTCCTCGAAGGGGTGGAGCGCTATGGGTGCCAAAACGGACCCGGCGCACCCATAGCGTTCCACTCGTGGGCTGGCTGGGGCGTGAGTGGAACGCCATGGGTGTCTACAGGCGCGGAGGCGCCCACCGTGTTCGTCCGCTTAGGCTTCGTCGTCGCTCTCAAGCAGGTGAGGGCGCCTCTCGGCAATCCACGCCTCGACGTGCTCCTTGAGCCACACGTTGCCCATCTTGAGCGTAGCGACCGGTGCCGGGAAGTCCCTGCGGTTGATCAAGATGTAGGCACGCTGACGGGAGATACCAAGACGTTCTTCGTACAGTCCAAGGGGCTGAGGGTGGAGCGCCGGGCTGTCGGCGACGGCCGGGTGCGGCTCCCCGCCCGATGAGTCAGCCGCGGCTCTGCCACGTGCAGAGGCAGACGCGGTTGCCGTCCGGGTCGGCGAGCACCCAGAAGTTCGGCGCCTCGGCATCGCTGACAAGCGTCCCGCCGGCCGCCAGCGCCGCCTCCATCCGCGCCGCGACCTCGGCCGGATCGACCCAGACGTCCGGGTGCCAGCGCTGCCGGGGCTCGTCGCGCCCGGAGCCCTGGAACCAGATCGTGGGCAGCGTCCCGGCCGGGTCACGCACCTCGTCGTCGGCGGTGCCTCCGTCGCCCGGTCGCGCCCACGCCAGGACCGCCCGCCAGAACGGCGCCACGGCGGCGTGCTCCGGGCTGTCCAACGCGAGTTCCAGCCGGGCCAGGCCGGCGTGGGTGAGCGTCAGCCCGGCCTCGGCGGCGAGCGCCGTGATCGTCCGGGCCAGCCGCAGGTCGCGCCCGGTGACACCGCCCGCGTCGTGCGACCAGAGCCGCACGTCGACGTGCGTGTAGCGCAGGTCCAGGTCGGGATGGTGGTCGAGCCGCTCGGCCTCCGCGCCGACGGCGGCCACCAGCGCCAGGCCGGCCGCGAAATCCGGGGTACGGATGCGGGTGTGCAACGCGCCGAGCAGGAAGGTCCACCCGTCCAGCCCGGCGTCGGCGATCTGTGCTCCGGTCAGCGTGCCCATCCGGCCATCCTGACGTGCCCCGGGCCGCCCGGCCACCCTCCACACCGGATTGCCGATCCGCACGGTGGGGTACGGCCCCGGCATGGCCGCCGACAACCGCCTCGCGCCGCTGGTACGGCTCGGCCCGCCCGGGCCGTACGTGGTGTTCATGCTCCTCGCCGCGCTTCTCTGGCTGCCGCTGCGGCTCTGGGAGGAGCGGGACGGGTCCGCGCTGGTCGCGGTCGTCCGAGCCGGCCTGGCCGGAGCGATCTGGGGCATCTTCCCCCTGGCGTTGAGCTGGGGAGGCCGGATGGGCCGGAAGCGACGCACGGCCGCCGAGGCGGAGCGGGCCGCCGGTTGGCGGGTGACCGAGGTCGCGTTGCGCCGGGGCGAGCCGCCCACCGACGAGGCAGGGCTGGCGACGGTCGCGGACGATCTGCCGGCGGTACGCCGAGGAGCGCTGTGGGGAGCCGTCGCGGGCACGCTGTTCCTCGGTGCGATGATCGCGCTCGCCGTCCGTGTCGGGTGGACGTCCAGCGCGATCGGGTTCGGGATGGCCCTGGTCACGGTGCTGGCCGTCGCCGCGCGTACCGGGCGCCGGGAGCGTCGGCTGCGCGCGACTGTGCCGACCGCGTGAGCGGTGCCAGACTGGCCGCCATGGAGCAGCATCTCTACCAGCCCGTCCACGAAGAGTTCCGGGACCTCTGCCGCCGGTTCCTGGCCCGGGAGGCGGTGCCCCACCACGAGCGGTGGGAGGCCGACGGCATCGTCGACCGCGAGGTGTGGCGGGCCGCCGGCGCGGCCGGGCTGCTCGGCCCCGACGTCGACCCGGCGTACGGCGGTGGCGGGCAGCGCGACTTCCGGTTCAACGCGGTGCTCGACGAGGAGATCGTCTCGGCCGGCTGCACCGGTCTCGGGTTCGGGCTGCACAACGACGTGGTGGCGCCGTACCTGACCGAGTTGACCACCGAGGACCAGCGCAAGCGCTGGCTGCCGGGCTTCTGCTCCGGCGACCTGGTCACCGCCATCGCGATGAGCGAGCCGGGCGCGGGCAGCGACCTGGCCGGCATCCGCACCACCGCGGTCCGCGACGGCGACTCGCTGGTCCTCAACGGCCAGAAGACGTTCATCACCAACGGCGAGCTGGCCGACCTCGTGGTGGTGGTGGTCAAGACCGCCCCGGAGCAGGGCGCGCACGGGGTGAGCCTGGTGGTGGTGGAGCGCGGCACCCCGGGTTTCGACCGGGGACGCCGGCTGGCCAAGGTCGGTCTCAAGGCCAACGACACCGCCGAGCTGTTCTTCGACGACTGCCGGGTGCCGGCGGAGAACCTGATCGGCGCCGAGAACCAGGGCTTCTACCACCTGATGGCCAACCTGCCCCGGGAGCGGCTGAGCATCGCGGTCGGCGCGGTGGCGGCCTGCGAGAAGCTGCTCGCGCTCACGCTGGACCACGCCCGGTCCCGGGAGGCGTTCGGCCGGCCGATCGGGAGGTTCCAACACAACCGCTTCCTCCTGGCCGAGCTGGACACCGAGGTCACCATCGCGCGGACGTTCGTCAACCACTGCGTCACCGAGTACGACGCCGGCCGGCTCTCGGTGACCGACGCGGCGAAGGCCAAGTGGTGGACCACCGAGTTGCAGACCAAGGTCGCCGACCGGTGCGTGCAGCTGCACGGCGGTTACGGCTTCATGCTGGAGCACCCGGTGGCGAAGGCGTGGCTGGACAGCCGGGTGCAGACCATCTACGGCGGCACCACCGAGATCATGAAGGAGATCATCGGCCGCGGCCTCGGCCTGTAGCGAAACCGGTTACCGGCCGACCGGTCCGGTGCGCGACGATGAGGCACCCGTCCTCATCAGGAGCGCCCATGGCCACCGACCTGACCGCGCCGGCCCCGCCCCGGCCCGACGTCGCCGGCATCCAGCGGCGCACCCTGCGGCTGCTCTTCCTCACCCAGATCGTCGGCGGCGTCGGCGTCGCCATCGGCATCTCGGTCGGGGCGCTGCTCGCCGCCCGGGTCGCCGGCACCGCCCTGGCCGGGCTGGCGCAGAGCGCCGGCGTGGTCGGCGCCGCGCTGCTCGCCGTACCGGTGACCCGGCTGATGGCGGCGCGCGGGCGGCGACCCGGTCTGGTCCTGGCCTATCTGGTCGGCGCGGTCGGTGGCGCGCTGGTGGTGGTCGCCGTCGTGACCGACCGGGTGCCGCTGCTCTTCGTCGGCATGCTGCTGTTCGGCGGCGGCACGGCGGCCAACCTCCAGGCCCGCTACACGGCCGTCGACCTGGCCGAGCCGGAGCGCCGGGGACGGCAGTTGTCGCTGGTGGTCTGGGCCACCACCATCGGCTCGGTGGCCGCGCCGAACTTCGCCGCGCTCGCCGACGACGTCACCCACGGCTGGGGCCTGCCGCTGCTGGCCGGTCCATTCCTGGTCAGCGCCGTCGCGTTCACGCTGGCCGCCGGCGTACTCCTGGCCCTGCTCCGGCCGGACCCGCTGCTCACCGCGCGCCGGCTGGCCGCGGCCGAGCCGGCACGCGCCGCCGGCTCCGCGCCGCCGGTCACCCGGCGCGGTGGCATGGCCGCCGCGTGGCGCACGGTACGCCGCCGGCCGGCCGCCCGGCTCGGCATCGCCGCGGTCGCGGTGGGTCACCTGGTGATGGTCGCGGTGATGTCGATGACCCCGGTGCACCTCGACGAGTGGCACTCCGACGCGGACCTGCTGCGGGTGGTCGGCATCGTGCTCAGCCTGCACATCGCCGGCATGTACGCGTTCTCGCCGGTGGTGGGCTGGCTCACCGACCGGGTGGGCCGCCGGCCGGTGATCCTCGGCGGCGTGGCGCTGCTGCTGGCCGCGTGCGCGGTCGCCGGCGCCGCCGGGCACCGCACCCCGGCGCTCTCGGTGGGGCTGGCGCTGCTCGGGCTGGGCTGGTCGGGCACCATGGTGGCGGGCTCGACGCTGCTGTCGGAGTCGGTGCCCACCGCCGACCGGCCCGGCGTGCAGGGCCTGTCCGACCTGCTCATGGGGTTGGCCGGGGCGGGCGCGGCGGCGCTGAGCGGGTTCGTCATGCGGGCCGTGGGGTACCCGACGCTCACCCTGCTGGCGGCGATCGCGGTGGTGCCGCTGGTGGCGCTCGCGCTGCGGCGCCCCGGCGTGGACGGCGGTGCCGGTGCGGACGGGCATGACGAGGAGGATTGAACACGTGCGGCTGACCGACTTCTGGACGCGGCTGGAGGAGGCGTTCGGACCGGGTTACGCGGCCAGCATCGCCAGCGACCAGGTGCTGTCCCAACTCGGCGGGCGGACCGTCGAGCAGGCGCTCGCGGCCGGTGAGGAAACGCACGTGGTGTGGCGGGCGGTGGTTGCCGCGTATCCCGACCGGGTGCCCGCCCGACTACGCTGAGCAGCCTTTTCCCCGGTTCCGCGTGTCGCTTGCCCAGTCGTACACCTGTTCGGCTATTGTCCACAGCGGGGTGCTCGTCCACAGTTCACGGCCCGTCGGCTGGTTTTCTGTCGGACCCAGCGCCTAGCGTGTCCCGCGTGACGCGAAGCTCAGGAAAGACGCCGGCGAAGGCAGGGGTGGCAACGATGGCGGCAGGTCCTGACCGGGAGAAGGCGCTCGACCTTGCTCTCGCTCAGATCGACAAGCAGTTCGGCAAGGGTTCGGTGATGCGGCTGGGGGAGCGGCCCGTCATTCAGACGGCGGTCATCACCACCGGCTCTATCGCGCTCGACGTGGCGCTCGGCGTGGGCGGTCTGCCTCGCGGTCGGGTCGTCGAGATCTACGGTCCGGAGTCCAGCGGTAAGACCACGGTCGCCCTGCACGCGGTGGCCAGCGCCCAGCGGGCGGGCGGCATCGCCGCGTTCATCGACGCGGAGCACGCGCTCGACCCGGACTACGCCAAGGCGCTCGGCGTCGACACCGACGCCCTGCTGGTCTCCCAGCCGGACACCGGCGAGCAGGCGCTGGAGATCACCGACATGCTGGTCCGCTCCGGCGCGATCGACATCATCGTGATCGACTCGGTGGCCGCGCTGGTGCCGCGCGCCGAGATCGAGGGCGAGATGGGCGACAGCCACGTCGGTCTGCAGGCCCGGCTGATGAGCCAGGCGCTGCGGAAGATCACCGGCATCCTCAACAACACCGGCACCACCGCGATCTTCATCAACCAGCTCCGCGAGAAGATCGGTGTGATGTTCGGCAGCCCGGAGACCACGACAGGTGGTCGGGCGCTGAAGTTCTACGCCTCGGTCCGGCTCGACGTGCGCCGCATCGAGAGCCTGAAGGACGGCACCGACGTGGTCGGCAACCGCACCCGGGTCAAGGTCGTGAAGAACAAGGTCGCGGCGCCGTTCAAGCAGGCCGAGTTCGACATCATGTACGGCAAGGGCATCTCCCGCGAGGGCTCGCTGATCGATGTCGGCGTGGAGCAGGCGATCATCCGCAAGTCCGGCGCCTGGTACACCTACGACGGCGACCAGCTCGGCCAGGGCAAGGAGAAGGCCCGCGAGTTCCTCCGCGAGAACCCGGACGTCGCGGCCGAGATCGAGAAGAAGATCCTGGAGAAGCTCGGCGTCGGCACCGGCGGCACGGGCGACGCCGCCGGCGGCCCGGAGTTGCCGCCGGTCGACTTCTGATCCGCTGAGCCGTGGCAGGACGACGTGCCCGTACGGGGCGGGGCTGGGATGCCGGCCCGCCCCGTACGGGTGACGCCACCGGCACGCCTCAGCCCCGCCGCGGGCGTCGCGGTCGCGCGGCGGAGCCCGAACCAGGGGAGGCTCCGGCTCCGTCGCGCGACGAGGCCGAGCTGGCTCGGGAGATCTGCCTGCGGCAGCTCGCCACCCGGCCCCGCACCCGGGCCGAGCTGGCCGGCGCGCTGGCCCGGCGGGGCATCTCCGAGGAGACCGCCGAGCAGGTTCTCGACCGCTACGACGAGGTCGGCATCGTCGACGACGCCGCGTTCGCCCGGGCCTGGGTGAGCAGCCGGCACAACGGCCGCGGGCTGGCCCGCCGGGCGCTCGCCACCGAGCTGCGCCAGAAGGGCGTCGACGGCGAGGTGGCCGGCGCCGCCCTGGACGGGCTCGACGAGGAGACCGAGGCCGAGACGGCCCGGGCCCTGGTGGACCGGAAGCTGCGCACCGCCCGCGGCGAGCCCGACGCGGTGTTCCGGCGCCTGGTCGGCATGCTGGCGCGCAAGGGCTACCCGGCCGGCGTGGCGATCCGCGCGGTCAAGGACGCGCTCGCCGCGCAGAGCGCCGAGGCGGCCGAGTTCGCCGAGCGCATCGATGCCGATGCCCTGGCCGACGCCGAGAACGACCTCGACGCCCGCCGGCACGACTGACCCGTCCCGGCCCGCCGACTGTCCCGGCCCGCCGACGTCACGGACGTCGTCGAAGAGGGGTGACACCCGTTGTTGAAGGCGTGCCTGAACGGCGGACGGCGACGGGAGGAGCATCCGGCCGTGCCGCTCACCGCGGCCGAGCTGGCGGCCGACGCCGTCCGCTGCGCGACCGCCGGGGTGGCGGCGGTGCACGTGCACCCGCGCGACGACAGCGGCGTCGAGTCGCTCGACCCGGTCGTCATCGCGGCGGCGGTCGACGCGGTCCGGGCCGCCCGTCCCGGTCTGCCGGTCGGCGTGAGCACCGGCGCGTGGATCCTCCCCGACCCGGCCGAGCGGGTGGCCGCCGTCCGCGCCTGGACGGTGCTGCCCGACTTCGCCTCCGTCAACGCGCACGAGCCCGGCGCGGCGGCGGTCGCCGCGGCCCTGCACGAGCGCGGTGTCATGGTCGAGGCCGGCCTCTGGACGGCAGCGGCGGTCGACGCCTGGCGCCGCTGGCCGACGCCCACCGGACGGGTCCTCGTCGAGTGCATGGCGGAGGCGGTGGAGATGGCGCTCGCCGACGCGGCCGCGATCCTCGCCGCGCTGCCCGACCGCGGCCCGCCGGTGCTGCTGCACGGCGAGGGCCCGGCGACCTGGCCGGTGTTCGCCGAGGCGGTCCGCCGTGGTCTGCACACCAGGATCGGCCTGGAGGACACGCTGCTGCTGCCGGACGGCACCACCACGCCGGACAACGTCGCCCTGGTGACTGCCGCCCGTGCCCTGGCCGCCCGCTGACCGAGGCTTCGGGGCCTTCGGTGCGTGATCGACACCGGTTCGGCGTAGTGGTGGGGTTGAGGTCGGCGGGATACCGCGACTTCGGCGACGTGGAGTGGATCATCCAGGGCTCGGGTGGCACCGGCCCGGCGGGCTGTCGGGCGGGACCGGTGGCAGGGTGCCTGAGCAGGCGGGAAAGGTCACGCTCAGATGACGGCGGGCGAGGTTTGTCCGAGCCTGTCCGGCATATTCTCACCTCTGTGTGACGGAGCAACTTCTCTCCGTCCGGGTGGTTTGATCATGACTCCTTGACCGAACGGCCCCTCGCGACCTAGCCTCGCCATACAGGCTCACTTTGCCCGACCAGCGCAGGCTAAGCGCACAACATAGATCTCGTAACAGAACAGCATCACTTTGGCCAGCTTCACCGGCCCTTGACGGCCGCTCCGGACCTGTTCGGAGCGTCCGACAACTGCAACCGGCCGCTGGCGGTGCCCAACGAGGGGCACCGCCGACGGAAAGCTGCCCACAGCCAGCCGCTCCGGTCGGGCGTCCAGAGCCGCAGGCGCGTGCCCTTCGCGCGTGCTGCGGCGCCGACGTTCAGGGGAGGCGGCCATGGCGGGGCGGCACAGGTTCAGCGGCGGTCTGCCACACGGTCCCGGTCGTTCCTCGCCGGGCGTCCGATGCCGGCGTACCGGCACGGCACGACCGAGCCGACGGCCGGCCGAGGACGCCGGTCCACGACCGGGCCGCGGCGCGGACCGTCCCGGCGGCGCGATGCCGACCGGGGGCGCGACGTCGACCGGCGCGGACCGGTGCGGAGTGGTGGCATGAGCGCCTTCGACGTCTTCCTCCTCGTGGTGGTGCTGCTGCTCGTCGCGGTGGTGGTCGGGGCCGTGCTGTTCGGCGTACGGGCGCTCAGACGTTTCAGTCTGGCACCCGCGCCGGAGGACCCGGCCTTCATCGCGGAGAAGGACCGGCAGGAACAGTCCCTGGCCGCGCTGCGCACCGCCGCCGACGAGGTCAACAGCACCATCGACGTGGCGAAGTCGGCCGCCTCCGCGGCCCGAGCCGAGGCGGCCGCCGCGAAGGCCGAGGCGAAGGCCGCCCGGGCGGAGGCCCGGCGGGTGCTCGACGACGCCCGCGCCGAGGCCGACACCGTGCTGGACCGGGCGCACAAGCAGGCCGAGGCGGACGCCGAGCAACTCCGGACGACCGCGCGGCGCAGTGGCGAGCGTGAGGTGGCGGTGCTCGCCGCCACCACCCGGGAGCAGGCCGCCGAGGTCGAGCGTCGGGCGGCCCGGATGGACGAGCGGGAGCGGCTGCACACCGAGGAGGTGGAGCGGCTGGCCGAACGGGAACGGCAGCTCACCGCCGCCACCGCCGCGCTCGCCGCCCGGGAGGCCGCGCTGGCCGACCGCGAGCGGGAGCTGACCGAGGTGGAGGAGCGGCGTCGCCGCGAGCTGGAGCGGGTCGCCGGGCTGACCGCCGACGCCGCCCGCGCCGAACTGGTCGAGTCGATCGAGGGGCAGGCGAAGCGGGAGGCCGCGCTGCTGGTCCGGGAGATCGAGTCCGACGCGCGGAGCACCGCCGAGCAGCGGGCCCGGCACATCGTGGTGGACGCCATCCAGCGGGTGGCGAGCGAGCAGACCGCGGAGAGCGTGGTCAGCGTCCTGCACCTGCCCGGCGACGAGATGAAGGGCCGGATCATCGGCCGAGAGGGGCGCAACATCCGCGCCTTCGAATCGGTCACCGGCGTCAACCTGATCATCGACGACACCCCCGAGGCGGTGCTGCTCTCCTGCTTCGACCCGGTACGCCGGGAGGTCGGTCGGCTCACCCTGGAGAAGCTGGTGCTGGACGGCCGGATCCACCCGCACCGGATCGAGGAGGTCTACGACCTGGCCCGCCACGAGGTGGAGGAGCTGTGCCACCGGGCGGCCGAGGACGCCCTGGTCGAGGTGGGGATCACCGAGATCCACCCGGAGCTGGTGAGTCTGCTCGGCCGGTTGCGCTACCGGACGTCGTACGGGCAGAACGTGCTCAAGCACCTGGTCGAGACCGCGCACATCGCCGGCACCATGGCCGCCGAGCTGCGGCTGGACGTGCCGACCATCAAGCGGTGCGCGTTCCTGCACGACATCGGCAAGGCGCTCACCCACGAGGTGGAGGGCAGCCACGCCATCATCGGCGCCGACCTGGCCCGCAAGTACGGCGAGACCGAGGACGTGGTGCACGCCATCGAGGCGCACCACAACGAGGTGCCGCCGCAGACCATCGAGGCGGTCCTCACCCAGGCGTCGGACGCCTGTTCGGGCGGGCGGCCCGGGGCCCGGCGGGAGAGCCTGGAGGCGTACGTCAAGCGGCTGGAGCGGATCGAGGAGATCGCGGCCGGCAAGCTCGGTGTGGAGAAGGTCTTCGCCATGCAGGCCGGCCGGGAGATCCGGGTGATGGTGAAGCCGGACGACGTTGACGACATCGGCGCGGCCGTGCTGGCCCGTGACGTGGCGAAACAGATCGAGGAGGAGCTGACCTATCCGGGTCAGATCCGGGTGACCGTGGTGCGCGAGTCCCGGGTCACCGAGATCGCCCGCTGACGGGCGGCGACGCGACGGCGAGAACACCGAGAGGGCCGGCCCTGATCACGGGCCGGCCCTCTCGCGACGGGTGGACGGATCAGCCCTGCGGCTCGGCCACCGTGGCGCCGCCGGCCGGGGCCGAGTCCGGCGCCGCCGTCTGCTTCGGGATCCGGAAGCCCTGCCGCCGGGTACGCCGGTCCAACCAGTTCGCCAGCGTGGTGAGCAGCGAGTTGATCGCGATGTAGATGACGGCTACCACGATCGCCGCGGCGACGACGTTTCCGCGGTTTGCGGCCAGGTCGTTGACGCCGCGCTGGAGCAGCTCGGGGAAGGCCACGATGTAGCCGAGTGCGGTGTCCTTGAGCAGCACCACGAGTTGACTGACGATCACGGGCAGCATGGCTCGGGCCGCCTGCGGCACCAGGATCAACTGCATCACCTGGCTCTTGCGCATGCCGACGGCATAAGCCGCTTCGGCTTGGCCGGCCGGGATCGAGCGGATGCCGGCGCGGAACGCCTCCGCCAGCACCGACCCGTTGTAGAGGGTGAGGCCCACGACCACCGACCAGAAGGCCGACACCGGTCCCTGGATCAGGAACGGCACGCCGTAGAAGATGAAGAAAATCATGATCAGCAGCGGAACGGCCCGGAAGAACTCCACGACCGCTCCGGCCGGAACCCTGATCCACCAGCGGTCGGAAAGCCGCCCGACGGCGAACAGGATGCCGAAGGCCAGTGATAGCACCATGCCGGTGGCGGCGGCGAGCAAGGTCTGCCGCAGACCGGGCCAGATGAACTGGGTCCAGGTGGGCACCTCGGTGAAGGGCTGCCAGAGGTTTCCCTCCCACTGCCCGGCCTGGTCGAACTTGGCGTAGATCCACCAGAACAGCGCGGCCAGGCCGACGCCGAAGAGAACGCTGAGCACCGCATTGCGGACGCGAGCCCGTGGCCCCGGGTGGTCGTAGAGGACGGAGGTGGTGCTCATCAGCGCTTCACCGCCAGTCGGTTGGCCAGCCAGCCGAAGAAGTAGCCGGTGGGGACGAGGATCGCGGCGAAGGTGCCGGCGAACACCAGGAAGATCGGGATCACGGCGTCGCCGTTGTCGTTGATGAGCTGCTTCATCACGCTGGACGCCTCGATCAGGCCGATCGTGCCGACGATCGTGGCGTTCTTGCACAGCGCGATGAGCACACTGCCCAGCGGGGCCACCACGGCCCGCCCGGCCTGCGGCAGGATCACGATCCGCAGGGTCTGGAAGAAGGTCAGTCCGATCGCGCGGGCGGCCTCCGCCTGGCCGGCCGGGACGGTGTTGACGCCGGAACGGATCGCCTCGCAGACGAACGCGGCGGTGTAGACCGACAGGCCGACGACTCCGAGCCAGAAGTTGTTCAGGTTCAGGTCGTCGGAGAGGCCCACGCCCAGCGTCGAGTAGAGGCCGAAGTAGCAGAAGAAGATGATCAGAGTCAGCGGTGTGTTGCGGAAGATGTTGACCCAGGCCGCGCCGAAGCCCCGCAGCACTGGCACGGGGGAGACTCGGAAGGCGGCGAGGAGCACACCGAGCACCAGCGCGAGCACCGCCGACGCGCCGGTCAGCTTGAGGATCCAGAGAAAACCCGACAGGTACGCGTCGAGGTTGGTCGGATCAGCGAATACGTGCATGCGTCGACTCCCGGGGCACGTCGTCGGCGTCGTGACAGCCCAGGGCCGGCACCCCTCCGGGTGCCGGCCCTGGAACGGTCAGACGCTGCCGCAGTTGGTCAGCTTCGTGGTGTCCAGTTCGGGTGCGGCCTTGCCGCTCTTGCCCAGGGTGGCGTCCCAGGCGGCCTTGTAGGTGCCGTCCGAGGCGGCGGTCTTGAGGATCTCGTTGACCTTCTCGCAGCCGTCCTTGTCGTCCTTCTTCAGGCCGATGCCGTAGGGCTCGGTGGAGAAGGTCTTGCCGACCACCTTGAACTTGCCGGCGTACTGGGACTGCGCGGCGTAGCCGGCGAGGATGATGTCGTCGGTGGTCACCGCGTCGACCTGGCCGCCCTCAAGCGCGGTGATGCACTTCGAGTAGGCGTCGAACTGCTGGAGCTTGGCCTTCGGGTAGTCGGTCTGGATCCGCTTCGCCGGGGTGGAGCCCTGCGCCGAGCAGACTTTCTTGCCGTCCAGACCCTCCGGGCCGGTGATCGTGGAGTCGGCCTTGACCAGCAGGTCCTGGCCGGCGATGAAGTACGGGCCGGCGAAGTTGACCTTCTGCTTGCGCTCGTCGTTGATGGTGTAGGTCGCCACCACCAGGTCGACGGTGCCCTGCTGGATGAAGGGCTCGCGGTTGGCCGAGACCGTGGTCTTCCACTCGATGTTGTTCGCGTCCACGCCGAGGCCCTTGGCCACGATCTTGGCGATCTCGATGTCGAAGCCCTCGTACTGGCTGCCGGTCTGGATGCCCAGACCCGGCTGGTCGGCCTTCACGCCGATGACCAGCTTCTTCTGGTTCTGCGCCTTGCCGATGATGCCCTTGGCCCCGCTGCTGCCCGAGCCGCCGTCCCCGTCGCCACCGCAGGCGCTCATGCCGAGCGCCAAGGTCGCCGCCGCGGCAACCGCCGCCACGCGCTTCATACGCATACTCATCTCCTTCTTCGAAAGAGCCGCCGGGGGACGGCGCGCTCCACTACGGACGCTCAGTGCGTGAGGATCTTGGAGAGGAAGTCCTTGGCCCGGTCGCTGTGCGGGTTCGCGAAGAACTCGGCCGGCGGGGCCTCCTCGACCAGCTTGCCGTCGGCCATGAAGACGACCCGGTTGGCCGCGTGCCGGGCGAAGCCCATCTCGTGCGTGACCACCACCATGGTCATGCCGTCGCGGGCCAGCGAGGTCATCACGTCCAGCACCTCGCCGACCATCTCCGGGTCGAGCGCGCTGGTCGGCTCGTCGAAGAGCATCGCCTTGGGCTGCATGGCCAGCGCGCGGGCGATCGCCACCCGCTGCTGCTGACCGCCGGAGAGCTGCGCCGGGTACTTGTCCGCCTGGTTGGCGATGCCGACGCGGTCGAGCAGGGCCAGCCCGCGCTCGCGGGCGGCGGCCGGCTTCTCCTTGCGTACCTTGACCGGTCCGAGGGTGACGTTCTCCAGGATGGTCTTGTGCGCGAAGAGGTTGAACGACTGGAACACCATGCCGACCTCGCTGCGCAGCTTGGCCAGGGGCTTGCCCTCGGCCGGCAGCGGCTGCCCGTCGAACGTGATGGTGCCCTCGTTGATCGGCTCCAGCCGGTTGATGGCGCGGCACAGCGTCGACTTGCCGGAGCCGGACGGGCCGATCACCACGACGACCTCGCCCCGGTCGACGGAGAGGGACACGTCGTCGAGCACGTGCAGCGGCCCGAACCACTTGTGGACCCCGTCGAGCACGATCAGCGGGTCGCCCGTCGTCACGTCGTCCACCGTCCCTGTCGTCCCTGCCGGATCCGGCGGTCGGTCGACCTCCCGGTTGGGCAACTGTAGGCGGCCTGATGTGGCCGAACGCAACCCGGATGGTCACGGAGCGGTAACACCGGTCACCGGCGTGCCCGTGGGTCCGAATTCCTTCACCGACCGGGGCGTCCGGGTGGCGGCGGCGGTCGCGCGCGGAGATCATGAGGCGATGACCGACACGTTCCGGCTGACCGACCACGCCCGCGGTGGCGGTTGTGCCTGCAAGATCCCGCCGGGCGAGCTGGAGGCGATGGTCGCCGGTCTCGGCCCGAGCGGCGGCACGGCCGAGCTGCTGGTCGGCCTGGAGAACGGCGACGACGCCGCGGTGGTCCGGCTGGACGAGCGCACCGGCCTGGTCACCACCGCCGACTTCTTCACCCCGGTCGTCGACGACGCGTACGACTGGGGGCGCATCGCCGCCGCCAACGCGCTCTCCGACGTGTACGCGATGGGCGGCACCCCGCTGGTCGCGCTCAACCTGCTCTGCTGGCCGCGCGAGGTGCTGCCGTTGGAACTGGCCCGCGAGGTGCTGCGCGGCGGGCAGGACGTGGCCCGGGAGGCCGGCTGTCACCTGGCCGGCGGGCACAGCGTGGACGACGACGGCCCGAAGTACGGACTGGCGGTCACCGGGGTGGTCCGTCCGGAGGAGTTGATCACCCTGGACGCCGGCCGGGCCGGGCTGCCGCTGTCGCTGACCAAGCCGCTCGGCGTCGGCGTGCTCAACACCCGGCACAAGCAGACCGGGGAACGGTTCACCGAGGCGGTCGAGTCGATGACCCGGCTCAACCGGGACGCCGCCCGCGCGGCGGTGGCCGCCGGCATCCGCTGCGGCACCGACGTGACCGGCTTCGGCCTGCTCGGGCACGCCTCGAAGCTGGCTCGGGCCAGCCGGCTCACGGTCGCGATCGACACCGCCGCGGTGCCCTACCTGCCGGGCGCGCGGGAGGCGCTGCGGGACGGGTACGTCAGTGGCGGCACCCGGCGCAACCTGGACTGGGTGACGCCGTGGAGCGACTTCGGCGGCGCCGACGAGGGAGAGCGGCTGCTGCTGGCGGACGCGCAGACCTCGGGCGGGCTGCTGGTCGCGGGCGAGGTGCCGGGCGGCACGGTGATCGGCGAGCTGCTGCCCGCCTCGGACCACCTGATCCGGCTGCGCTGACGCCCCGCGTGGCGTCGCCCGGCGCGGCACGATACCCGATAAACTGTCATCTTCCCGCTACTCTGGGCAACGTCGCCCGGGGAAATTTTGCCCGGAATGGTCACAGACCGGTAACTTGCCCCCGGTCGAGGTCAAATGCCCCCCACCATCGTCAGTAAGGCCCGATCCGGAGGCCGGTGGGAAGAGCGCAGCGAGGAGGCGGCATGACCGAGCTGTGGAACTGGAGAATCGACGGCGGCGCGCCGGTGGAGGTCTACCCGGCGATGGCCGAGGCGCTCGGCCGGGTGGTGATGCCCCTCGCCGTCGCCGACCCGGCCCGGCTCCCCGCGTACGCGGTGGTCTGCGACGTGTGGGAGGCGCCCGGGGCGTACGGCACCGTGGTCGACTGTTACGGCGTGCCCGAGCGCCTGCCCGAGCTGCCCGCCATCGCGGCGCTGGCCCGGGTGCTGGGCCGCAACTGCCTGATGCGCGACGACACGCTCGACGCCGGGCGGCACCTGCTGGTCGCCCCGGACGGCACGATCCGCCCGGTGCACTTCGACGTGGTCGAGACCGACGACGGCGAGGTCCTCAGCGACCAGCGGCTCTGCACCCTGGCCGACCCCGGCTGCCGGGGCTGGTCGCGGTGCCACCGCTCCCGGTGGGCGCCGGACTCGGTCGGTCCGGCGCTCGCCGCCGCCTGACCGGGTCCGCCCGTCGCCGGCCGCTGACGCACCCGGATACGCTGTCCGGGTCATGACTACCGCAGCCGCGGGCAGCCCGCGCACCTACCAGGTGCGCACGTACGGCTGCCAGATGAACGTGCACGACTCCGAGCGCATCTCCGGCCTCCTCGAGGATGCCGGTTACGTGCGCGCCCCCGAGGCCGGCGAGCAGCCCGACGTGGTGGTGTTCAACACCTGCGCGGTCCGGGAGAACGCCGACAACCGGCTCTACGGCAACCTGGGGCATCTGCGCCCGGTGAAGGCGAAGCACCCCGGGATGCAGATCGCGGTCGGCGGCTGCCTCGCCCAGAAGGACCGCGGCGAGATCGTCCGCAAGGCGCCCTGGGTGGACGTGGTCTTCGGCACGCACAACATCGGCTCGCTGCCGGCGTTGCTGGACCGGGCGCGGCACAACGCCGCCGCCGAGGTGGAGATCCTCGAATCGCTGGAGGTCTTCCCGTCCACGCTGCCGACCCGGCGCGAGTCGACGTACGCCGGTTGGGTCTCCATCTCCGTCGGCTGCAACAACACCTGCACGTTCTGCATCGTGCCCTCGCTGCGCGGCAAGGAGAAGGACCGCCGCCCCGGCGACATCCTCTCCGAGGTGCGGGCGCTGGTCGACTCCGGCGTGCTGGAGGTGACCCTGCTCGGGCAGAACGTCAACTCCTACGGCGTCGCGTTCGGCGAGCCTGGCGAGCCGAAACGGCGCAGTGGTGGCCGGTCCGCTTTTGCCGAGCTGCTGCGGGCCTGCGGCGACGTCGACGGGTTGGAGCGGGTCCGGTTCACCAGCCCGCACCCGAAGGACTTCACCGACGACGTGATCGAGGCGATGGCCGAGACGCCGAACGTCTGCCACTCGCTGCACATGCCGTTGCAGTCCGGCTCCGACGACGTGCTGCGGGCCATGCGCCGCTCGTACCGGTCGGAGAAGTACCTCGGCATCATCGGGAAGGTCCGGGCCGCCATGCCGGACGCGGCGATCACCACGGACATCATCGTCGGCTTCCCAGGCGAGACCGAGGCCGACTTCGTCCGCACCCTCGACGTGGTCCGGGAGGCACGGTTCTCCTCGGCGTTCACCTTCCAGTACTCCAAGCGTCCCGGCACCCCGGCCGCCACCATGGACGGGCAGTTGCCGAAGCCTGTCGTGCAGGAGCGCTACGAGCGGCTGATCGCCTGCGTCGAGGAGATCACCTGGGCGGAGAACCGCAAGCTGGTGGGCGAGACCGTCGAGGTGCTGGTCGCCGTCGGCGAGGGGCGCAAGGACGAGCGCACCGGCCGGATGTCCGGGCGGGCCCGCGACGGCCGGCTGGTGCACTTCGCGACCGGCGAGCTGGCCGGGCAGATCCGTCCCGGCGACATCGTGCACACCGTCGTCACGTACGCGGCCCCGCACCACCTCAACGCCGACGGGGCGCCGCTGGCGCACCGGCGTACCCGGGCCGGCGACGCGGCCGAGGCGGGGCGCGCCCCGCGTACGCCCGGGGTGCTCCTCGGGCTGCCGACGATCGGCGCGCCGGCCGTGCCGCCCGCCTCCACCGGCGGTTGCGCCGTCCGCTGACCCGCCGCACCCGCCCGCCCGCTCGCTCGTAAGCAGGGGCCCCCTCTCAACACCAGGTGTTGAGAGGGGGCCCCTGCTCTACCGAATGCGTTAAGAGGGGGGCCCTCCTTACACGCTCAGCAGGTGGCGCCGTTGAGCTTCACCGTGGCGGGGTTCGCGGCGGTGCCGTTGGCGGTGAAGCCGACGGTGACCGAGGCCCCCGGTGCCAGCGACGGCGCCCAGGCCGGCGCGGCGGCGGTGACCGTGGTGCCGGACTGGGTGACGGTGGCGTTCCAGCCGCTGGCCAGCGTCACCCCGGACGGCCAGGTCCAGGTGACCGACCACGGGTTCGCCGCGCCGGTGCCGGTGTTCTTCACGGTCAGCTCGCCCTGGAAGCCGCCGGCCCAGGCGTTGACCTGCTTGTAGCTGGCGGTGCACCCGCCGCTCGGCGCCGGCGTGGTCGGCGTCGGGGTCGGGGTGCCGGTCGGCGTGGGCCGCGGCGTGGGGGAGCCGGTCCCGGTCGGCGTCGGGCTCGGGTTGCCCCCGCCCGGCGGGATCAGGTAGGGCTGGAGGATGGACTGCTTGGCCTGGTTGACCGTGGTCCAGTCGTCGTTGGCGATGCCGCCGGTGTCACCCGAGTTCGGGTTCCACGACCAGTAGGTGAACGACATGCCGTTGACCCCGGTGCCGGTGTAGGCCATCAGGTTCTCCAGCCAGATCTTGTCCTTCGGGTCCTGGAGGGTGGTGCCGAACTCGCCCATCATGATCGGCGCGATGTTCTGCTTGTAGAGGTAGCCCCAGTACCTGTCCCAGATGGCCGGCATGTTCGCCGGGTAGCTCGGGTCGTCGAACCAGGCCTGGCGGTAGACCGAGGTGGCGTACTCGTGCGGCGAGTAGACCAGCCGGTTGGCCACGTTCAGCCGCACCGGGAACTGCCCGGCCTTGGAGAGGTTGCCGCCCCACCAGCCGCAGTCCTCGTCGTTGCTGGGGTCGTTGTCCCAGACGTTCGACAGCCCGCCGCTCGGGCAGCTCACTCCCTCCACGAAGATCAGCCAGTTCGGCTGCACGCCGAGGATCGCGTTGCCGGCCCGCTCGGCGGCCAGCCGCCAGTCGCGGGCGGTGTCGCCGCAGCCCCAGCAGGCGCCGGTGGCGGCCGGGTTGGTGCCCTCGGCGTGCGGCTCGTTGTGCAGGTCCGCGCCGATCACGGTCGGGTTGTTCCCGTACCGCTGGGCCATCGTCTTCCAGTCGTTGATCCAGGTCGCCTCGGAGACGCCCGAGGTGTACCAGAGTGGCGACTGACCGGCCGAGGTCGGCCGGTGCCGGTCCAGGATGACCCGCATCCCCTTGCTGCCCGCGTAGTCGATGACCTTGTCCAGGATCTGCAACGGGGAGAGCCCGATCAGGTCCGGGTTGACGAAGTCGTTGATCCCGGTCGCCGTCGCGCCGGGCTTGATGGAGTCGTTCGAGTACGGGATGCGCAGCGTGTTGTAGCCCAGCCGGGCCATGGTGTCGAGCTGGCCGCGCCACGGGTTGCTCGACCACAGGCCGTGGAACGTCTTGTTGTCGGTCTCCATGCCGAACCAGTTGATGCCGGTGAGCCGGACGGTCGCGCCCGTGCTGTCGACGATCTTGTTGCCGCTGGTGTGCAGGTAACCGGTGCCGGTGCCGCCGGCTGCGGCGGCCGCCGGGGTGGTGCTGACGGCCGTGGCGACGAGGATGCCGGCCGCGGCGGTGGCGAGCGCCGTCAGGGCGCCGCCGAGGGCGGTGCGTCGGTGCATGGAAGCTCCACTTCGGATGCCCGCGCCGCATGGGCGCCGCGGGCGACAGGACCAGGAGGCACGGCACGCTCGGCATCGAGTACGCGGACAGCGTCCGCCGGGCCGTGACGTAAGCGGCCACCCGTGGGGAGGCACCGGCGATCCCCGACGGCGGTGATCAGCCGTCGACGCCCTCGCGCCGGTGTCGGAACCTGGCTCCGCCGCTCATTCTGATCACCCCACCCCACCCCGTCAACAACCCCCACCACCACGCCCCCTCCGGACGTGCGGATTCACGGGAGTAGTTCCATCCTGAGTTGGCTGGTCAGGGGGTGTTGACGGGCGGGGTGGGGTAGGTGTGGGGGCAGGTCAGCGCTCGGGTGATCTTC